>NZ_JGVW01000140.1 GCF_000687455.2 Burkholderia sp. lig30 | reverse complement strand
GCCGGCGACGTCGCCGGCACCCGCAGCAGGTGCTGCAGCAGCGGCTCGTAGCGGTTGAGGATCTGCAGCAGCAGGTAATCGGTGACCGTCGCGGCGCTCGCGGTCGTGTCGGCGGTGCCGGCGAGCCGCTGCGCAAGCGCATTCGCGCGCAAGCGCGTGAGGTCGTGAATCTTCGTGACCCAGCTCATGAGCAGGTCGCTCGCGCCATAACCGGATACGGGCGGCACCAGCGTATCGTCGAGCTCGATGCTGCCGTCCGCGCGGATCGTCTTCACGCGCGTGAGCGCAAGACCAATCCAGGCATCGCCCAGTTCCTTCTCCGGCAGCAGGCGCACGCGCAGGTTCGACAATTGCACCGACTCCGGTGCGAGCCCGTTCGAATTGGTGTCGCGCAACTCGGTGTCGAACACCAGATAGCGCGCGGGCGAATCCGCCGCATTCTCGAAAGTCGTTTCTTCGCAGTTCGGCAACCGCACCGGCAACGCCAGATAGATGACCTGATCCAGATGTTCGGGACGGATCGTCAGCGGCGGCGGCAACGGCGTATTGCCCGGCGCATCGAACGGCGTGCCGTCTGCCAGCACGCCGGCGGCCGACTTGACGACGACCTTGCCGAGCGCAAGCGCCTCCAGATCGAGCGCGAAGTGCGAAAATCCGAAGAAAAACGGCGACAGCGGCGCCGCACGCATATGCGCGTACTTCTCGAGATAGCGGTCCTGCTGCTGGAACAGCTGCGGGCGGAAGAACAGACCTTCCTGCCAGGCGACTTTGGCGTACCAGCTCATGCGTGCCGTCCGTGTCGTTGTGCGACGTATGTCATTTGGTGGCTTCCGTGATCCTGACGGCCTTGGCCTCGAGATCGATGGTCAGTTTCAACTTCGGCGTGAAGAATCGGTACCACGCCTTGTCCGGCGCCGCAGGCATCGTGTAGACCTCGCGCCACACCGCGTTCGGCAGGTCGCGATAGGCCGCGATCACGCCAATTGCCGTCGTCGCCGGATCGGGCCGGCGGACGACCTTCTGGTGCGCGCCGGGGCGCAACTGCAGCTCGTCGCGCTTCACGATGTCTTCGGCCAGCACCGTCTTGTCCCGGGTCTGCAGCGTGAAGAAGTCGGCCGTGTTGAAGGCGCCGTCGTTCTTCAGCTCGTAAATGCGCACGACGATCGGCGCGGCCCTTCCCCGGTCGTCCGGATTGACGCCAGGCAGCGCATTGATGCTCATGTCGAGCCGGATCGACTCTTTCGGCTTTGGATCGCCACGGCTCGCGCACGCGGAAAGCAGCGTTGCACCGGCCAGCGTGGCGACAATCAGGATCGAACGCATTGCGGAAACATCCGGATGAAGAGGAAAGCCCGGCAAAGAACCGTGTCTTCGCCAGGCGACGAGGCAACGGTGCTTACGCTTCCTTGTTACCCTTGATGTCGAAGCTGGCGGTCACGGCGCCGCCGCTGCCGCCCTGTGCGTTCTGCACGACGTATTCCTGCTTCACCTTCGCGAACGACAGCGATACCGATTCGCGGCTCTTTTCCGCATCGCTCCTGCTGCCCGACGGCTTCACGCGCGTGACGATCACGTCGCTCATCGTGAGCTTCAGGTATTCCAGCGGGTTGCCGCCGGCCTTGCGCATCACGAGCACGGCCTGGTCGATGTGCTTGCCCGTCAGCGCGTACTTCATCAGGTTCGGACTGGCGCGGTCGATGTTGTGCTCGAACGTCAGATCCTTGACGGTCGCCTTGCCGGCGCCGCCGCCGCTACCGGCGTGCATCGTCGATTCCTGCTGGATTTCCCAGTCCCAGCTCAGGATCTCGATTTCGTCCTTGTGCTTGTCGTCGAGCGACTCGCCGTTGATGCCGTCGATTTTCAGGAAAATATCCTGTGCCATTTCAGTACTCCTTCAGGTTGATAAAAGGCGGCCGGAATCGGGATGCCGTTTCCAATCCGGACAGACTCCGGCCGAACCGCGAACGAATCGCGCCGTCAGGCCGCTTCCTTGATCGACGGCAGTTTCGTGACGAGCCGCAGCGACACGGTGAGCCCTTCGAGCTGGAAATGCGGGCGCAGGAAGAATTTCGAGTTGTAGTAGCCGGGGTTGCCCTCGACCTCCTCGACGACCACTTCGGCGGCCGCGAGCGGCCGGCGGGCCTTCGTGTCCTGCGACGAGTTGACCGGATCGGCGTCGACGTAATGCATGATCCATTCGTTCAGCCACCGCTGCATGTCCTCGCGCTCCTTGAACGCGCCGATCTTGTCGCGCACGATGCACTTCAGGTAGTGCGCGAAGCGCGAGCAGGCGAACAGGTACGGCAGGCGCGCGGACAGGTTCGCGTTGGCGGTCGCGTCCGCATCGTGATACTCGGCGGGCTTCTGCAGCGACTGCGCACCGATGAAGGTCGCGTGATCGGTGTTCTTGCGGTGCACGAGCGGAATGAAACCGTTCTTCGACAACTCGGCCTCGCGCCGGTCGGAAATCGCGATTTCGGTCGGACACTTCATGTCGATGCCGCCATCGTCGGTCGGGAACGTGTGGCACGGCAGGTTCTCGACCGTGCCGCCCGACTCGACGCCGCGAATCAGCGAGCACCAGCCGTACAGCTTGAACGAGCGGTTGATGTTGACGCCCATCGCGTAGGCTGCGTTCGACCAGCCGTAGCGGCTGTGGTTCGAACCATTGGTGTCTTCCTCGAAATCGAATTCGTCGACCGGGTTGGTCTTCGCGCCATACGGCAAACGCGCGAGGAAACGCGGCATGGCGAGTCCCACATAGCGTGCGTCATCGGTGTTCCGCATCGAATTCCACGCGGTGTATTCGAGGTTCTGCATGAAGATCTTCGTCAGGTCGCGCGGGTTCGCCAGCTCCTGCCACGATTCCATCTGCAGCACCGACGGCGCGGCGCCGGCGATGAACGGCGTGTGCGAGGCCGCCGATACCTTCGCGATCGAGCCGAGCAGATCGACGTCCGGCGGCGTATGGTCGAAGTAGTAGTCGGCGACGAGGCACCCGTACGGTTCGCCGCCGAGCTGGCCGTATTCCTCTTCGTAGATCTGCTTGAAGAGCGGGCTCTGATCCCACGCGAGACCCTTGTAGCGGCGCATCGTGCGATGCAGATCGACCTTCGAGACGTCCATGAAACGGATCTTCAGGTGTTCGTCGGTTTCGGTGTTCGACACGAGGTGATGCAGGCCGCGCCAGGCCGATTCGAGCGCCTGGTAATCGTCGTGATGCAGAATCAGGTTGATTTGCTCCGACAGCTTGTGGTCGATCTGCGCGATGATCGCCGCAATGCTCTTGTAGGCGTCGTCGCTGATCGTCGCCGTCTGAGCCAGCGCTTGCTCGGCGAGCGTCTGGACGGCATGCTCGACTGCTTCACGCGCCGCATCGGTCTTGGGACGGAACTCGCGATCGAGCAATTGGGTGAAATCGGACTGCGTGGTTGCCTGCGCAACGACGGCCTGTGCTTCCTGTTTTGCCATGGTGGTCATCCTCTATCGGTTCGTCGGTCAGTTCACGCCATCCTGGTCTTCGGCGCCGCGTTCCTGATGTTTCGGCTTCGGTGCGGCGGCCAGCGACTTGAGCAGCGCCGGGTCCTGCAGCAACTGCGTGACGAGCGCCTCGGCACCCGACTTGCCGTCCATGTAGGTCTGCAGATTGGCGAGCTGGCTGCGCGCGTCCAGCAGTCGGCGCAGCGGCTCGACCTTGCGCGCGATCGCGGCGGGCGAGAAGTCCTCCATGCTTTCAAAAGTCATGTCGACCATCATCTGGCCCTCGCCTGTCAGCGTATTGGGCACCGCGAACGCGACGCGCGGCCGGATCGCCTTCATGCGCTCGTCGAAGTTGTCGATGTCGATTTCGAGGAAACGGCGATCCGACACGGCCGGCAGCGGGTCGACCGGATGCTTTCCCGACAGGTCGGCGAGCACACCCATCACGAAGGGCAGCTCGACCTTCTTTTCCGAGCCGTAGACCTCGACGTCGTACTCGATCTGCACGCGCGGCGCACGGTTGCGCGCAATGAATTTCTGCGAACTGCTGGAAGCGGACATGGATGCGGCTCCTGAATGAGGGTGGGTGAACTGGGGGCTCAGCGAACCGGCGCGTCCGGATGGACGGCGACTGCCTCGAACGTGAGGGCCTGTGCCGGTGCGCAAGACGGGTCTGCTACGCCGATCGCGATGTGCGACAGCACCTGTTTCGAAACGAACGCATCGAGCCACAGCGCGGACAGTCGGGGCAGCACGTGCTGCTCGATGAATCCGATCAACACGCGTGCGCCGGTCTCCTGCACGAGACAGCGGCCGACGATGTAATCGACGACCGTGTCGTGGTACGTCAGCGCGATGTCGTGGCCGTCGGCCATGCGCTTCACGACGCGGCCCAGATGCAGGCGGACGATGCTGGTAAGCGCGCTGTCGGCGAGCGGCCGGTACGGCACGACGGTCACGCGCCCGAGGAACGCCGCCGGAAAGGCGTTGAGCAGTTCGGGCGTCAGCGCCTCCCGCAGCCCGTCGATATCCGGCGCGAGCGTCGGATCGGCGCAAAGACTCGCGCTCAGTTCGGAGCCGACGTTGCTCGTGAGCAGAATCGTCGTGTTGCGGAAATCGATGTAACGACCGTCACCGTCGTCCATGTAGCCCTTGTCGAATACCTGGAAGAACATCTCGTGCACGTCGCGGTGGGCCTTCTCGATCTCGTCGAGCAGCACGACCGAATACGGGCGGCGGCGCACCGCTTCGGTCAGCACCCCGCCCTCGCCGTAGCCGACGTAACCCGGGGGCGCGCCCTTCAGGCCCGAGACGGTGTGGGCCTCCTGATACTCGTTCATGTTGATCGTGATCAGGTTCTGTTCGCCGCCGTACAGCGCTTCGGCCAACGCCAGCGCCGTCTCGGTCTTGCCGACGCCGGAAGGCCCCGCGAGCAGGAACACGCCGAGCGGCTTCTTCGGATCGGCGAGACCCGCGCGCGCTGTCCGCACGCGTTCGCCGATCTGACGCAGCGCGTCGGTCTGGCCGATGACGCGCGCCTCGAGCGTCACGGGGAGCGTGCGCACGGCCCCGACCTCATCGGTCACCATGCGGCCAACCGGAATGCCGGTCCAGTCGGAGACGATCTCCGCGACAATCGACGCGTCGACCTCGGGAAAAACGAGGGGCGCGTCGCCTTGCAGGTCAGCGAGCCTGCGCTCGAGATCGCGCAGCTTCGGAAGCAACGCCGCCTCGTCCCGCGAGGCTTCGCCGTCGTCAGGCCCAACGGCCTCGCGTGCAGCGAGCAACACTTGCGCGGCAGCCACCTGTTCCCGCCAACGGTTCTCGACCGCAACCTCTTCCGTCGACAGTGCGTCGATGCGTGCGCGCACGCCCGCCAACGCCCCGTCGACGTCCAGACCGATACGCGCCTCCTGCACGAGCAACGCTTCCTCGGCACGCGCGGCCGCGAGACGCTGGCGCGCGTCGTCCAGCTCGCGCGGCGCGGCATGCTGCGACAGCGCCACGCGCGCGCAGGCAGTGTCCAGCAGGCTGATGGCCTTGTCCGGCAACTGGCGCGATGGAATGTAGCGGTGCGAGAGCGTCACTGCGGCACGGATCGCTTCGTCACGCACCACAACGCCGTGATGTCGGGAAAACGTCTGTACGAGCCCGCGCACCATGTCGATGGCCGCGGCCTCGGTCGGCTCCGCGATCTGCAGGATCTGGAAGCGCCGGGTCAGTGCCGGATCTTTCTCGATGTGGCGCTTGTACTCTGCCCAGGTCGTCGCGCCGATCGTGCGGATCGTGCCGCGCGCAAGGGCCGGCTTGAGCAGGTTGGCGGCATCGCCCGTCCCCGCCTGGCCGCCGGCGCCGATCAGCGTGTGAATCTCGTCGATAAAGAGGATCACTGGCACCGGCGATTTTGCGGCGGCTTCGAGCAGCCCTTTCAGACGCGCCTCGAACTCTCCTTTCATGCCCGCTCCGGCGAGCAATGCGCCAACATCGAGCGATAGCAGCCGCACATCGGCAAGCTTCGGTGGCACGCTGCCCGATGCGATCGCGCGTGCCAGCCCTTCCACGACGGCGGTCTTGCCGACACCGGCCTCTCCCGTCACCAGCGGGTTGTTCTGCCGACGGCGCAGCAGCACGTCGATCATCGTGCGGATCTCGAGTTCGCGGCCAATGACCGGATCGATCTCGCCCGCGCGAGCGCGAGCCGTCAGATCCGTGCAGTACTGTTCGAGCGAGCCGCCCTTCGATGCAGACGGGATTGCGCCGGTCGCCTCACCTGGCGTCGCCACCGAGAAATCGCTGTGGTCGTAGGGCGCATCGGTGGCTTCGGGCGAGCCATCGATCCACGCGGGCAGCACGTCGTCCAGCCCCTCGACCGGGACCTTGCCGAACTCGGGGGAAGTCGATAGCAGGACACGCCGCAGCTCAGGGGTCTTGACAAGCGCCGCAACGAGCCACGCGCTGCGCACACGACGATCTCCGTGACTGAGTGTGGCGAGCACCCACGCACGCTCGATCGCCGACTCGACATGCCAGGAGAAATCGCTGATCGAACTGGCACCGGCCGGCAGCGCCGCCAGCGCCCGCACGCAGTCGCGATCGAGCACGTCGCGATCGATACCCGCATGCCGCACGATGCGATGCAGATCACTGTCGGGCAACTGCAATAGCTGATGCAACCAGTGGACGAGCTCCACGTATGGATTGCCGCGCAGCTTGCAGAACTGTGTCGCCGATTCGATGCTGCGGTAGAGCAGAACCCCGAGCTTCCCGAACAGCGCCTGGCGCGAAATCGTCATGCGTACCTTCTTGTTTTTCATTCAGCGTGCACCCGACCGCCCACATATCGATCAGGATTCCTATTCATGCGGAATATTTTCAGCCACCGGCAAGATGGCGACGGCATTGGTCCGATGCAATTCCATAAAACAAATGAAATCGATACCTCTCAGGCCGCGAATTATCATCACGGTTTCGCATTACCGTCAACTCGTGCGTCCGTTCAATCCCGAGCCGAATCTCATCTCACGGCCCCTTGCCTTTCGAGACAGAAAACCATCATCATCCGGCTTGCCGACAGGCAATCACACATCGACACCACAATCATCAAGCCTTTGTTGAAATTGAGAAATTTGCCAAAAAATGTGAACATTCGTCAACAGACACACTTACCTCACAAGCTATCTCGATATTCGATTCGCCCATTCGTTTTGTTTCTTTATTTTATTAACTTGTAAAAATATTTCGAGATAGCATCTCAATAATTTTTATAAATTAAGATAGAAACTTTTTGAATGGACGAACCATAGCCCACCATGGTTAGAATGCGAATTCCGTCAAAACAAACCCATCCATGCGCTCATCCTGCTTGCCCTGCCTCCCTCAGGCGGGCACCTCACCTACTGAGCCCGCGCGGCATAACGAGCCATGTCGTCCTGCGAGAAAGGAGGATGAAGCAGATTGTTTGCAGGTCGAAGCGGCAGGCCACGGCGAAACGATCGTTGACTTGATTGGCGGCCACTCCCGATGGAAGCAAAACATTCGTTCACAGGCGATGGCGGCTTCCACGGCGAACAGGCCGGACCCCGACGGCGACCTCTTCGAGACACTTCACGCGCAATACTGGCGTGCGCTGACGGACCCGCACACCGCCCTTTCCGGCTCGTGGGAGGAACAGCAGGACGCGCCCGCGACACCTGCCGCCCCTGTCACGCACGATTCGCACGACGTCCTGCCGACACCGGAAAACGCGGCCGGAGCGGGTTCCATCGAAGTGCTGCTGTCGGGCGAACGCTGCCTTGAAGATGCCTTCGGGCGCCTGGAACGGCATCCAGTACCGGATCCGGAGATCGAATCCGTGCCGGAGGTGTTGCGCCTCTTTGCGCCCCCCGAATTTCACGCGGCCGAGGCCGGCCGCACGTCGGCCCTGCCGCCTCCGCTCACTCGTCGCGAGCATCACGCGCTGTCGGTCGACAGCCCGCTCGCTGCGCCAGCCGCCATGAAGAATGACGCATGAACACGCCGCCTGTTGCGGGAGCACCGCATCGCCACGATCGGAACGACCTGCCGATCGCAGCCCGGATCGCGCGGATCGAATCACACATTCGCGCGCAACCGACCACCGCCGCCCATCGTTGGGCACTGTTCCAGTTGCTGTGCGTAACGGGCGACTGGGCACGTGCCATGATTCAGCTTCAGACGTGGGCGAAGCTCGAACCGCAACAGGTGCAGACAGCGCAGCTCTTTCGCGACCTGATCCGGGCCGAGCGCTGGCGGCAAAAGGTCGTTACGGGACGTGAACGCCCGGGTTTCGTCCTCGAGCCGGCTCCGTGGGTAACGGAACTGTCGCTCGCACTGCGGCTGGCTGCCGACGGCCAATGCGAACACGCCGACGAAGCGCGCGAAAAGGCGCTCGACGCAGCGCCGCTCATCGCCGCACGCACGCCACGCGGCGTCGCTGGCTGGATTGGCGACAGCGATTCGCGTTTCGGCCCGATCTGCGAAGTCATCACGGCCGGACATTACCGCTGGTTGCCGTTCGCCGATCTCGCCGGGTGGCGCATGTCGCCCCCCGTGAACCTCATCGATCTCGTCTGGGCGCCGTGTGTGCTGACGCTGACCGACGGCAGCGTCTTGCGCGGCTTCATGCCTGCGCGCTACCCCGGCTCGGAGGCTGCGGCCGATGCGCTGCGTCTCGGCCACGAGACGGTCTGGCATGAATCGGAACGTACCGCCGTCATCGCGCTCGGCCAGAAAACCTGGGCGACGGAGCATGGCGATTTCAGCCTGTTCGAGTTGGCCGACACCGAATTCGGTGTGCATGCCCTGAACGGCGCCACCGCCGGGGGACAAACCGGTGACTGAACGCAGGAAGTCTTCCGCCGCCATCGACGCGCTCAACGCACGCCCCCCGCGGCGAGCGAATACGCACCTGATGCCGACCCTGCTCGACCGGCTGCGCGACGACGCGCCGCAGCGTCTGGCCGAAACCCCCGAAGAATATGCGGTCACGCGCAAGCAGATGCGCGACATCGTACAGCGCGATCTCGCGTATCTGCTCAACACGACGAGCATCGAAGACCAGCTCGACCGCGAGCGCCACCCGCAGGCGGCCGCGTCGACCGTCAATTTCGGCGTGCCGCCGCTGGCTGGAACCTTTCTCGCGTCGCGTCAGTGGAATGACATCGAGCGGATGATCCGCCAGGCCATTACCGATTTCGAGCCGAGGCTGATTCCCGATTTCCTGGTGGTCGCCCCCCGTCAGGCGGCCGACGCCGGCGACCATCGCAACGTGCTCGCGTTCGAAGTGCGCGGCCTGATTCGCATGGACCCGTATCCGCTCGAATTCATGGTGCAGAGTTCGCTCGATCTCGAAACGAGCGAGATCCGGATCACCGGCACGCGCTCCGGCTGAGCACGGCGCGGCACAACGACAACGAGGCCAATCCGATGGACCCGCGACTGCTCGATTACTACAACCAGGAACTCATCTACATGCGCGAGCTCGCCACCGAGTTCGCGCACGCGCACCCGAAAATCGCGCGCCGGCTCGGCATGCAGGCCGGCGAAGTGGCCGACCCCTATGTCGAGCGCCTGATCGAGTCGTTCTGCTTCATGGCTGCGCGCATGCAGCTCAAGCTCGATGCTGAATTCCCGCGCTTCACGGAACGGCTGCTCGATGTGATCTACCCGAACTACGTCGCACCCACGCCATCGATCGGGGTCGCGCGTCTGTTTCTTGGCCAGACCGAAGGCAATCTGGCCAACGGGTATCGCATCGCACGCGGCACGTCGTTCGAGGCACGTATTCCCGATGGAGAAAAGACTGCGTGCCAGTTTACGAGCGGGCAGGACGTGACACTCTGGCCGCTCGCGATCACCGATGCGCGCCTGACCGGCGTTCCGCCCGACATTCCCGCGCTCGATCGCTACGCTCCACCCGACAGGCAGGTACGCGGCGCGCTACGGCTGCGACTCGCGACGACGGACGACGTGCGCATCGACGACCTGAAGGGACTCGACCGGCTGCCCGTCTATCTCGCCGGCGACGAGCAGGTCGCATCACACCTGTTCGAGTTGCTGCACGTCGCGAGTGTCGCGTCCGTCATTGCCGCGCCAGGCGAATTCGGCGCGTCGGGCCGGCCGCCCGCGGTCGTCACGCACAATGCGGTCGAACACGAAGGCTTGCGTCCCGATCAGAATCTGCTGCCGCTCACCTGGACGAAATTCCACGGGCACAACCTGCTGCATGAATACTTCGCCTGTCCGGCGCGGTTCTGGTTCTTTGCGCTCAATGGCCTGTCGGAAGGCCTGTCCCGCGTGAACGGCCGCGAAATCGAAATCGTCGTGCTGCTCGACCGCGCGCCGGGCCAGTTCGCGAACCTCGTCGACGCGTCGCGCTTTGCGCTCTTCTGCACGCCCGTCATCAACCTATTCAAACGGCATACCGACCGCATCGAGATTTCCCCGCGCGAGACCGAGTTTCATCTGGTACCCGCTCGCCTCGCGCCGCTCGACTACGAAGTGTTCTCGGTGGAGACCGTGTATGGACAGGTCGCGGCGACGTCGGACGAGCTGGAATTCCGTCCGCTTTATCAGACGCTGAACAACGATGAAGGCAATCACAGACGGTACTTCTCGACGCGGCGCGAACGACGGCTCGTGTCCGATTCGGCGCGCCGTTATGGCACACGCACGCCCTACGTCGGCACCGAAGTGTTTCTGTCGCTTGTCGACCAGAACGAGGCCCCCTATGACGAGAGCATCCGCTTCCTGTCGGTCGATGCGCTGCTGACGAACCGGGATCTCGCCACGCTCGTGCCGCGCGATGGGGTGCGAGACCTGACGACGGAGGAATCCGCGCCGGTCGAGAGCATCGGTCTCATCCGCGCCCCGAGTTCACCGAAGGCGCCCTATGCCGAACGCGAGATGGCATGGCGGCTGATCCGCCAGCTCAACTTCAACTACCTGCCATTCGAGGATCTGGATCACCGCGAAGGCGGACAGGGACTGCGCGACCTGCTGCGCCTGTACCTGTCGGACGACAACACCGAAGACCTGCGGCAAGTCGAAAGCCTCGTCGGTGTGAAGACGCGCCCGGTGACACGCAAGCTGCCGGGTACCGGCCCGATGACATTCGGGCGCGGCATCGAGTGCGCGCTGACCGTCGACGAAACCGGTTTCTCCGGTGTAAGTCCCTGTTTATTCGGCGTGATCCTCGAGCACTGGCTGGCGCGGCACGTGTCGATCAACAGCTTCACGCAAACCGAGCTGCACTCGATGCAGCGCGGCCGCATCGCACGCTGGCCGGTGCGTGTCGGCGCGCGCGGGGTCCTGTGATGAAGCGTGCCACCCTGCCGGCGCTGGTGCGCGACAGCACGCTCTCACCCGAACTGCTCGAACGCCTGCAGGCCGAGCCGTGGCGCTTCGGGTTCCTGTCGTTGCTGCGGCGTATCGGCGCGAACGCGGCGATCGACCCGGTGGGCACCGCACGCCGGCCGCAAGCTGAGCCGTTTCGTCTCGGGCAGCAGCCAAGTCTCGCCTTTGCGCCGCGCGAAGTCGCAAGCGTGCAGGAAGCCGCGGGGCGGCTCAAGGTGCGGCTTTTCGGTCTCGGCATGCTCGGACCCAACGGCCCGCTGCCGATCCACGTCACCGAGATGGCGAAGGATCGCGAGGACAGCCGCCGCGATACGACGACGGTCGACTTCTTCGACATTTTTCATCACCGGTTCCTCACGCTGTTCTATCGCGCGTGGGCATCGGCGCAGGCGACGGCGGGGCTCGACCGGCAAGACGACGAGGCGTTTTCGTTTTACGTCGCGAGCCTCACGGGTCAAGACACCGCGGAAATCGGACGGCGCCCCCTGCCCTCGCACGCGCGACTTGCGGCGTCCGCGCATCTCGTACGCGAGTCGCGCAACCCGGATGGACTTCGCGCCACGCTCGAACACTACTTTGGCGTGCCGGTAGCGATCGAGGAGAACGTGTTTCACTGGATCGAAATCGATCCCGCCGATCAGGGCCGCATGGGCCGCCCGGGTCCCGCCGCAACGATGGGACGGGCCGCGATGCTCGGCCGCGTGGCGCCGGACCGCCAACACCGATTCCGCATCGTGATCGGCCCCATCGATCTCGACGCGTATCTGCGCTTCACGCCGCAGGGCGAGGATCTGCCAAGTCTCGTCGAATGGGTACGGGCATTCGTCGGCTACGAACTGGAATGGGAGCTCGAACTGCGCATCAAACCCGAAAGTGCACCGCCGGCAGTCATGGGCGGCCGGCAGCGCATCGGATGGTCCGGGTGGCTGGGCCGCCCGAATGCCGATCGCCCGATTACCGGCATGCAGTTCGAACCCGAACGTTATGTGCGGCATTTCACGCATCGCACGACTGAACCCGAAAATCGACGATGAGCAAAAAACAGTCAGCCCGACAGTCCGAATCCGGCAAGGGCTCCGTGAAGGACGCGCGGCATCACGACTGGCTCGCGCCCGTGAGCGATACTGCACCCTGCGGCCCCGACCTCGAATACGACCATGATTTCGTCGTGCTGTTCGCGAGCGCGACACCGAAGCAGGACGTGCAATATGGCGCGTTCGTCGGCTCGCCCGATCCCGTCAGCTGGAGCGAGCTCGAGCGCGACTGCCGACGACTCATGCGGCGCACGAAGGACATACGTGTCGCCGTGCTTTATGCGCGATGTCGTACGCGGCTTGGCGGTGCTGCCGGCCTCGCGGAAGGCACCGGCCTGCTTGCCACCTGGCTGGAAACGTTTGCCGGCCACGTTCATCCACAGCCCGACACCGATGGCGAGCACGACACGGCACGCGACATGCGAATGAATGCACTACAAGCGCTTGTCGACCCCGATGGGCTGCTGGCCGACATTCGGGAAATCGTGCTCGCGAAGTCGACGCTGACGCGGCTGCAGGTGCGCGACATCGAGCGTGCGTTCGCGCGTCCCCGGCCGGCCGACGCACTCGCGCCGGAGTCGGTTGCGCAACAGTTGCGGGACCTGCGCGTCCAGCAGCCGGCGATGATGACCGGGTTCGACGATGCGATCGCCCATCTTGCGGCGATCGATGCGTGGTGCGCCAGTCATCTCGACGCGTACCAGCCTGACCTGTCGCCGCTGACGCGGCTGCTCGGCAAGTTGACGGCGGCCGCATCGGTGCATACGGTCGAACGGAAAGAAGCATCCCAGGAACCTGCTCCGGCCGCCGACGAATCATCAGGGAGCGATGCGTCAGCGCTGCTCGAACCGGTGAATGCCGGACCGGTCCGCGCCGCCGAACGCACGACGGTGCAACCGGGATTCGCGCCGGTTGACCGTCAGGCGGCGCTTGCGTTGATCCGAACGGCCCGAACATGGTTCGAAACCCACGAACCGAGCAGCCCGATTCCGGTGTTGCTCAAGCGCGCGGAGCAGTTCGTCGGCAAGCGCTATGCCGACGTTGTCAAGGCGATTCCGGCCGAGCTTCTTGCGCAGTGGGAAGAAATCGATAGTGGCCGGTAGCATCGGCTTCGCTACTGAAACGCCACCTCCGCAAAGCTCCTCAGCTTCCGGCTATGCAACCGGTCCAGCCCGTTGGTGCGCAGGATCTCCATCGCCTTCACGCCGATCTGCAGGTGCTGGTCGACCTGCGCGCGATAGAACTGATCCGCCATGCCGGGCAGCTTCAACTCGCCGTGCAGCGGCTTGTCCGACACGCACAGCAGCGTGCCGTACGGCACGCGGAAGCGGAAGCCGTTCGCGGCGATCGTCGCGCTTTCCATGTCGAGCGCGATCGCGCGGCTTTGCGACAGCCGCAGCACCGGCTCGCGGTGGTCGCGCAGCTCCCAGTTGCGGTTGTCGACGCTCGCGACCGTGCCCGTGCGCATCACGCGCTTCAGTTCCGCGCCGTCGAGCTGCGTGACCTGCGCGACCGCCCGCTCGAGCGCGACCTGCACTTCCGCCAGCGCCGGAATCGGCACCCACAGCGGCAGGTCCGCATCCAGTACGTGATCCTCGCGCACATAGCCGTGCGCGAGCACGTAGTCGCCGAGGCGCTGCGTGTTGCGCAGCCCCGCGCAGTGACCCAGCATCACCCATGCGTGCGGACGCAGCACCGCGATGTGATCGGTGATCGTCTTCGCGTTCGACGGGCCGACGCCGATGTTGACCATCGTGATGCCGCTGCCGTCCGCGCGCTTCAGGTGGTACGCGGGCATCTGCGGCAGGCGCGGCGGCGCGACGCCTTCCGATGGCTCGCCGCCGAGATTCTCGTTGTAGGTGACGACGTCGCCCGGCTCGACGAACGCGCAATACTCGCTGCGATACGCGCGCACCGCCGGATCGTCGCTCTCCGTCATCATCGTGCGGCCGAGCTTCACGAACTCGTCGATGTAGAACTGGTAGTTCGTGTAGAGCACGTAATTCTGGAAATGCGTCGGCGACGTCGCCGTGTAGTGGCGCAGCCGGTGCAGCGAGAAATCGACCCGCGCGCCCGTAAACAGCGCGAGCGGATGCGGCTCGCCCGGCGCCGGCTCGTAGGTGCCGTTGACGATCCGGTCGTCGAGATTGGTGAGGTCGGGCGTATCGAACACGTCGCGCATCGCCATCAGGCGGTCGCGGTCGAGTTCGCCTTCCAGGTGGATGCCTTCGGGAAATGCGAAGTGAATCGGGATCGGCTGCGACGACACGCCGACCTCGATCTGGACCTGGTGGTTCTTCGTGAGCAGCCGCAACTGCTCGCGGTAATAGTTCGCGAAGAGATCGGGGCGCGTCACGGTCGTTTCGAACACGCCCGGACCGGCGACGAAGCCGTACGAGCGGCGCGAATCGACATGCGTGTTGACGTCGGTGCGAATCCGCACGAACGGGTAGCACGCGCGAACGTGCTCGGTGATCGGCTCATGACGGCGATAGCGCGCGAATGCATCGCGCAGGAAACCGGTATTCGCGTCATAGATCGCGGACAGCCGCGCGACGGCGGCAATCGGGTCGTCGAATCCTTCGACCGGCGGGCTTCCCGGGGTCTGTACCCGGTGTCTGCGGTTCAGATCGTTCTTCATTTTCATCACCTCGTCTGATGAACCGACATTACCACGGAACTCCGCCGGCCTGCCGGGCGTGGCGCGCGAGACAGCGGCCGGCCGACGCCCAGTATTTGCTAAAATCGAACCGTTAATTGGGAGAATCACAATGAAGCCGCTCATTCTCGTCGCCGCTGCCGCCGCGTTCGCGGTCGCCGGCGCCGCTCACGCCGCTGGCGGCACGCCGAGCGCGGACGCGCAGGCCCAGGCCGACGCCAACGAAGCCGCCGGCCTGCCGGATCTCAGGAAAATCAACCGGCCGGGCGCGGAAGTCACGTCGAAGGTCGATTTCAGCGAAATCCGTCGCACGCCGAGCTTCCACGAGAAAAGCAAGAACGGCACCGAGGTCACCGAATACCGCGATCGCGGCAAGCCGGTCGAAATCGACGTGAAGTCGAACTTCGGCACCCGCTACCAGATGAGCGCGTCGCCGGACACGTCGCCCAAGCCGCACGACGCAGGCGTGCCGATCACGCGCCTGCCGTCGGTCAACCTGCATTACTGACGGTTCGCCACGCGCCGCGCTCGACGACGAACGCGGCGCGCCGGCTCTCCCCGCCCGCCCTTTTTGCGACGCACGCGCCTGCGTGCCGCCAACCTGACTCGACGTTTCTCGCATGGCCGTTTTCACTGCTGTTTCCGATTCCGATCTCGCGCACTGGATGCGCCACTACGATCTGGGCGACGTCGTCGCGTTTCGCGGCATTCCGTCCGGCATCGAGAACAGCAATTTCTTCCTGACGACGACGCGCGGCGAATACGTCCTCACGATCTTCGAAAAGCTGACAGCCGGGCAGTTGCCGTTCTACCTCGACCTGATGCGCCACCTCGCCGCGCACGGCGTGCCGGTGCCCGACCCGATCCCGCGCGACGACGGCGCGCTGTTCGGCGAACTGCACGGCAAGCCCGCGGCGATCGTCACGAAGCTCGATGGCGCGACCGAACTGGCGCCCCGCGTCGATCACTGCATCGAAGTCGGCCAGATGCTCGCGCGCATGCACCTCGCCGGCCGCGACTATCCGCGCAATCAGCCGAACCTGCGCAGCCTGCCGTGGTGGCAGGACAACGTGCCGGCGATCGTGCCGTTCGTGTCCGACGCGCAGCGCGCGCTGCTGGAAGGCGAACTCGCGCATCAGGCGCAGTTCTTCGCGTCGGCCGACTACGCGGCGCTGCCCGGCGGCCCGTGCCACTGCGACCTGTTCCGCGACAACGCGCTGTTCGCCCATGCGGCGCCCGGCACCGGCCACGCGGTGCGGCTCGGCGGCTTCTTCGACTTCTACTTCGCCGGCTGCGACAAATGGCTGTTCGATGTCGCGGTGACCGTCAACGACTGGTGCGTCGATCTGGCGACCGGCGCACTCGACGCCGCGCGCGCGGATGCGCTGCTGCGCGCGTATCAGACGGTGCGGCCGTTCACGCCCGAGGAGCGGCGTCACTGGAGCGACATGCTGCGCGCGGGCGCGTACCGCTTCTGGGTATCGCGCCTGTACGACTTTTACCTGCCCCGTGCGGCCGAGATGCTCAAGCCGCACGATCCCGGCCATTTCGAACGCATCCTGCGTGAGCGTCTCGCCCATACGCCCGCGCTTCCCGAGAGCCATACCGCATGCAACTGATCGAAGTGCCCGCCAAGACGGGCTATGTCTGGTTCCGTCAGGGCATCTGGCTGTTCCGCCGGAATCCGCTCGCGTTCATCACGCTGTTCTTCACCTATCTGCTGGCGATCACGCTGGTGTCGATGGTGCCGGTGATCGGCGCGGCACTGCCGCTGCTGTTCATCCCCGGCATCGCCGTCGGCTTCATGGCTGCCTGCCGCGACACCATCGCCGGCAAGGTGGTGATGCCGACGATCCTCGTCGACGGGTTCCGCTCCTACGGCCACGTCGCCACGCAACGGCTGCTCGTGCTCGGCGTGGTGTACGTCACGTCGATCGTGCTGGTGTTCGCCGCGTCGGCGGTGATGGACGGCGGTGCGCTGTTCCATATCATGATGGGCGCGGGCACGGAAAACGCGAGTCCGGAAACGCTCGCGTCGCAGGGCATGCTCGGCTCGCTGTTCGTTGCCACGCTGCTGTACGTGCCGGTCGCGATGATGTTCTGGTTCGCGCCGGTGCTCACCGCGTGGCACGACATCCCCCCGGCGAAGGCACTGTTCTTCAGCATCGTCAGCTGCTGGCGCAACCGCGGCGCGTTCCTGGTCTACGGGATGCTGTGGTTCGGCATCGCGATGGGCACGTCGGTCGCGCTGTCGCTGCTGCTGCAGGCACTCGGCGCCGGCGCCTATGCGCTGACGATCATGATGCCGGTGACGATCATCATCGTGACGATGCTCTACTGCTCGTTCTACGCGACCTATCGCGGCTGCTTCGGCGTGCAGGAGCCGAGCGCGGTGCAACAACCGCCCGCGGCCAGCTGAGCCGCCATGCCGGCCCGCGCACGCGCGCGGCCGGCCGCCCCTGTTCAAGCGCGCCCTTTGCGCGCACAATCGTTCGTACACGAATAGTTTGTGCCGCTGCCCGGCACGACCGGATCATGAATCGCCCGCCCCCGCCCCCGCAGACGCTCGACGAGCAATTGTGCTTCGCGCTCTATTCGACTTCGCATGCGATGACGAAAGCGTACAAGCCGCTGCTCGACAAGCTGTCGCTGACCTATCCCCAATATCTGGCCATGCTCGTGCTCTGGGAGCGCGACGATGTGGCGGTCAAGGACATCGCCGCCCGCCTGGCACTCGACCCCGCGACCGTCACGCCGCTGCTCAAGCGCCTCGAGGCGCTCGGCTACGTCGAACGCGCGCGCAGCGCCGACGACGAGCGCGTCGTGAACGTGCGCCTCACGCCCGACGGCGCCGCGCTGAAGGCAAAGGCGCGTTCGGTGCCGGCCGACCTGTTCTGCGCGATGCGGCAGACGCCCGAGTTCCTCGTCCGCTTGCGCGCCGATCTCAAGCAGTTGCACGACGCGCTGTCCGCCGACACCGACTGCTGACGGCGGCGACTGCCCCCCCGGTGGCCGACCCCAGCCGCTGCCCCCGAGACGCCCGCCCGGCCTGGCCGGGCAATTTTTTGCAAATTTAATTTGCGCACTAATGTTTAGTGTTCTATATTTCTTCCGTGGCCGGCGGCAATTCGCTTAGCCGGGCCGCTTTCCTCAATCCCGACGGGAGCAGCACGATGAACATTCTGTACAAGACGAGCGCAACGAGCACGGGCGGCCGGGACGGCCGCGCGATTTCGGCCGACAACAAGCTGGACGTGAAGCTCGCCGCCCCGCGCGAACTGGGCGGCACCGGCGCGGAAGGCACGAACCCCGAGCAGTTGTTCGCCGCCGGTTATTCGGCGTGCTTCCTGAGCGCGATGAAGTTCGTCGCGGGCCAGAGCAAGCAAGCGCTCCCCGCCGACACGACGGTCACCGCGGAAGTGGGCATCGGGCCGAACGACGCGGGCGGATTCGCGCTCGACATCGAGCTTCGCGTGTCGCTGCCCGGCCTGGAGCAGTCGTCAGCCCAGGCGCTCGTCGACAAGGCGCACCAGGTGTGCCCGTACTCGAACGCGACGCGCAACAACGTGCCGGTGCGGCTCGTGCTCGCCTGACGCGACGCGCGTCCCGCAAAAAAAAAGGGCGCGTGCGGCTGTTCGCCGCACGCGCCCTTTTTGCGCGGATTGCCGGGTGGCCGGATGGGTGGCCGGCGCGCGATCAGCGCGCGCTCATCCAGGATGCGCGGCTCGAGGACGAATCGCGATCGAGCTTGCGCATGCGGAATTCGAGGTCATTCAGATCGCTCGCACCTGCCAGGTAAGCATTGGCGCGCTCTTTCGCGGCCTGCTCGGAAGACTTCGTCAACATCAGGAACAGATGGCTCAGCAGGTACATGATCGATCTCGCAAATCCAAGGGTTTTTACTTAGGTGTTTACCCGCATTATAGGGAAAACCCCTACCCCCTGCCAGCGACGATCAGGCCGTGTGTCGCGCCCTCGCCACGACGCGGCGATGCGGCTCGAAGAAAGACCATATCAGCGCGCTCGCATCGGGACCGACCGCGGCATGGAACGGCACCGCCTCGTCGCCGCCCGACCAGGCGTGATCGAGCCCCTTCACGTGGCACAGGCGCACGACCGATTTGCCTTCACGCCGGTAATCGGTCGTCGCCGCGCCATGCTCATGCGTCTCGATCTGCTCGGCGCCCGACAGCATGCCGTGATTGTCGGCCAGCCCGTTCAGGCGCAGGAACTCGACCGCCAGATGATCCGCATTCTTCGGCGCGACAACGCGGTCGCCGTCGCCATGCACGATCAGTGCGGGCATGCCGGGGTATGTGCCCGGCGCCACCAGCGCGTCCACCAGCGCGGCGGGGTGGTGCCGCAGGCCGCGTCGCATCACGTCCATTGCCGTGATGCCCGAATGCGCCTCGCCGAATGCGGGGCCTGAATGCAGCGCGACCGCCGCGAAGCGCGCCGGCGCATGCAGCGCGAGCAGCGACGCCAGGCCGGCACCGGCCGACAGCCCCGCGACATAGACGCGCGACGCATCGAAGCCATGCTGGTCGACGAGCGCGCCGACGAGCGCCGCGACCGTGTGCGCCTCGCCGCGGCCGGCGCGCTCGGTATCCTCGTACCAGTGCCAGCAGCCGTGCGCGTGCGCGCGCAGCGACTGCTCCGGATACAGCACCGCGAAGCCGTGCTGATCGGCCAGCAGGTTCATCCGGGTGCCTTGCGCGAATTCGTCGGCGTTCTGCTGGCAGCCATGCAGCATCACGACAAGCGGCATCGCGCCGCGCCGGCCGCCAGACGGCACGTACAAGCCGTACCCGAGATGCTGGACGAGCCGCCCGACGGCCGGCGTCATCGGATACTCGCCGCGTGTCCATTCGCCGGCCGCCCACGCGGCCGCGCGCGGCCGCACCCGCGACTCGCGGACGGCGGGCGATGCGGGCAGGTCGGGCTCGGCATGCGATGCGGCGGCCTCGATGACGTCGATGACGTCGAGTGCCGCGCGTTGCGCTTCGTGCGCCGCGCGCTTCGCCTGCGGGTTCAGCATGCGCCTCACGCCGCTCAGCCACATTTTTGTCAGACTTTTCGTCATCAATCGGGCTCGCAGTCAGAAAGTGGGGACACCACGAATGGCGCGGTGCATTGACTTTGTGCAATGCACAATATCACTGTTTGCGGGATTTATCCTGCGCGCGATGCGTTCCCGCGACGCAAAAAATCGGACGATCGGGCGGGCGCCGCTATACTGATGGCTCGTCGCTTGTATTCGTTGTAGTCGCTCTGCCCGGCTCGCGCGTTAAATAAGCATTCATCTCGCCTCAGCCTGTCTTCCGCCCCCGATGTTCGACCTGCCGTCTCACCTGTGGATTTCGATCACCGCGCTCGGCGGTGCCGGCCTGACGCTGCCGCTCGCCGTCACCATCGCGATCTGGCTCGTGCTCGGCTATTCGTGGCGCCGCGCCGCAGCATGGCTTGCCGTACTGGGCGCCGCGATCGGCGTCGTCGCGCTCACGAAGATCGCATTCCTCGGCTGGGGCATCGGCATTCGCGCGTGGAATTTCACCGGGTTCAGCGGTCACGCGATGCTCTCGACGTCGGTCTATCCGGTCGCGATGTTCCTGATGCTGATCCGCGCGCGCACGCCGATCCGGCTGGCCGGCATCGCGCTCGGCCTCGCCGCGGGCGTCGCGGTCGGCGTGTCGCGCGTCGCGCTCGACGCGCATTCGCCGTCCGAGTCGATCACCGGCTGCATCGTCGGGGCGCTCGCCGCACTCGTGTTCATCTACGGATCGTGGCATGCCGAGCCGCACCGCTGGTCGGTGGCGGCGGTCGTCGCAAGCCTCGCACTGGTCACCGTCGCGCTGCACGGCATCACCGTGCCGTCGCACCGCTGGGTCACGCAGGTCGCGCTGCAACTGTCCGGCCATGAGCGCCCGTTCGTGCGTGCGCGCTGGAAGGCGAATCCGAACTACCGCCCGGCGTCGCACCCTGCGACGCTGCAGCGCACCGGCGCACACGACCGCGCGCTGCGCGCGTAAGCGGCGGCGGGCCGTCGCCGCCCACTCCCGCCCTCACCGACACGGGCAACCCGCGTTCACGCACGAGCAAGGCCCGGTGCGCGCGCCCAGCCGCATGACACGTATGCCGAGCGTTATCACCCCGTCTATATTACGATTACGGTTCAGCTCACTCGACCGATTCCGCCATGCGCTCATCCGTCCGCCCGCTTCGCCACGCCCTGCGCCGCCTGCTGCCGCTCGCCGCGCTTGCCTTCGGGATCGCGCTGCATGCGCCCGCGCAGGCCGCCGACGACCTCGTCGTGTCGGCGGCCGCCAGCCTCACGAATGCGTTCAAGGCCGTCGGCGACGCGTATGAGAAGCAGCACCCCGGCGAAAAGATCCTGTTCAACTTCGGCGCGTCGGACGTACTGATGCAGCAGATCGCCAAAGGCGCGCCCGCCGACGTGTTCGCCTCCGCCGATCAGAAAGCGATGGACCGCGCCGCCGCCGAACAGGTAATCGCGCCCGCCACGCGCCGCGACTTCGCCGCAAACTCGCTCGTGCTGATCGTGCCGGCGGATCGCCCCGGCGTGCCGGCGTCGCTGCGCGAGCTGGCCGCGCCGGGCATCAGGCGCGTCGCGTACGGCGACCCGGCCTCGGTGCCGGTCGGCCGCTACACCGAGGGCGCGCTGAAGGCGGCGGGCGTCTGGGACGCCGTCAGCGCGAAGGGCGTGCTGGCAGCCAACGTCCGCCAGAGCCTCGACTACGTCGCGCGCGGCGAAGTCGACGCCGGCTTCGTGTTCGGCACCGACGCGGCCATCATGCCGGGGCGCGTCAAGGTCGCGCTGACGGTGCCGACGCAGACGCCGATCACCTACCCGATCGCGGTGGTCAAGGACAGCCGCCATGTGGGCCAGGCGCAGTCGTTCGTCGATTTCGTCCTGTCGCCGCAGGGTCAGGCCGTACTCGCGAAATTCGGCTTCAAGCCCGCCACCGCCCACTGAGTCCGTCACGATGCACGATGCCTGGGTCCCGTTGCTGCTGTCGCTGAAGGTTGCCGGCTGGGCGACCGCGCTCGACGTCGTGCTCGGCGTGGCGGCCGGCTACGCGCTCGCGCGCTGGCGCTCGGGTGCGCGCGACGTGGTCGACTCGCTGCTGACACTGCCGCTCGTGCTGCCGCCGACCGTGCTCGGCTACTACCTGCTGGTGCTGCTCGGGCGGCGCGGCGTGCTCGGCGCGTGGCTCGACGGGCTCGGCATCCAGCTGGTGTTCACGTGGCAAGGCGCGGTGATCGCGTCGATGGTCGTCGCGTTTCCGCTGATCCTGAAATCGGCGCGCGCCGCGTTCGAGGGCGTCGACCCGCAGCTCGAACGCGCGGCGCGCACGCTCGGCCTGAGCGAGACCGCCGTGTTCTTTCGGGTGACGCTGCCGCTCGCCGCGCGCGGCATCCTCGCGGGCGCGCTGCTCGCGTTCGCGCGCGCGCTCGGCGAATTCGGCGCGACGCTGATGATCGCGGGCAACCTGCCCGGCCGCACGCAGACGCTGTCGGTCGCCGTCTACGCGGCCGTACAGGCCGGTGACGACAGCACCGCGAATGTTCTCGTGCTGGTCACGTCGATCACGTGCGTCGTGGTCCTGCTCGCGGCCGGCCGCCTCGTGCCGCCGCGCGCGTTGACGGGGGTACGCTGAGATGAGCCTCGCCGTCGACATCCGCAAGACCTATGCGACCGCCGAGCGCCGCTTCGAACTCGACGTGTCGTTTGCGGCGGCGGCGCAGCGCGTCGTGCTGTTCGGGCCGTCGGGCGCGGGCAAGAGCCTGACGCTGCAGGCGATCGCGGGGCTGCTGACGCCGGACGCCGGCGCGATCGAACTGAACGGGGAGCCGCTGTTCGACTCGGCGCGCGGCATCGACATCCCGACCCGCGCACGCCGCATCGCGTATCTGTTCCAGGATTACGCGCTGTTTCCGCATCTGAACGTCCGCCAGAACATCGCGTTCGGTCTGATGCCCGGCTGGCGCAACCCGCGCGCGAAATCGCTGCCGCCGGAAGTCGCGTACTGGCTGCGCGCATTCGATCTGGAAGGGCTCGCCGGCCATTATCCGGGGCAGCTTTCCGGCGGGCAGAAGCAGCGCGTCGCGCTTGCGCGCGCGCTCGTCGCGCAACCGCGCATCCTGCTGCTCGACGAGCCGTTCTCGGCGCTCGACGGCGCGATGCGCGCGCGCATGCGTGACGAACTGGCGGAATTGCAGGCGCGGCTCGACATTCCGATGGTGCTGATCACGCACGACCCGGACGACGTCGCCGCGTTCGGCGATCAGGTCGTGCAACTGCACGAAGGCCGCGTGCGGGGCGGCACGCCGCACACCGCATGGACGAGCCGCGTGGCGTGACGCCGCGACGGCACGGCCTGACGCGAGACTCGGCCCTCGTCGCGAATACGCCAGGCATCCGCGGCGGCACACGCGTCGCGAACGGCAGTCCCGGCGGCAACGCACGCACGCCGCATGTGACCGCCCGGTGGGCCTGTCGCTAGCCCGTGACGGCGAGAATCACGCTCGACGCCTTGAACAGCGCGATCGCCGGCTGGCCGGCGGCGAGCTGCAGCGCGTCGACGCTTTCGTTCGTGACGATCGCGGCCAGCGTCCCGCCGCCGTCCAGCGACAGCGTCACCTCGCTGTTCACCGCGCCGCCCTTGACTGCTTCCACGACGCCGCGCAGCTGATTGCGCGCCGACAGCCTGAGCGCCGGCGCGCCGCCCTCGTCGACCGCAAGCAGGATCCACGACGCCTTGACGAGCGCGCAGGCGGGCGCGCCGACCTGCAGGCCCAGCGTCTCGGTGCTTTCGTGCGTCAGCACGGCGACGATCGTCTGCCCGCCGGGCAGCGTCAGCGAGACCTCGTCGTTGACGGCACCGCGCGCGATCGACGCGACCTTGCCGAACAGCTGATTCCGCGCACTCGTCTTCATTCCGATTCTCCCGATCAGCGCCCAATCGACTTCGAAGCCGGCCACCGCCGCACTCGCCGCGTCGATGAAGCGGCGATGCTCGCGCTCGATCGCGCGGAACGCGGCGATCAGCGCCGACGCGCGCGGCGTCAGCACCGTGCCGCCGCCGCCCCTGCCGCCCGTCGAGCGCAACACGAGCGGCTCGCCGGCCAGGTTGTTCATCGTGTCGACCGCCTCCCAGGCGGCCTTGTAGCTGATGCCGACCGCCTTCGCGGCGCGCGTGATCGAGCCGGTCTCGCCGATCGCCGACAGCAGCGCGATGCGCGTCGCACCGCCCAGTGTCTGCGCGCCGGCGCGCAGCCATAGCTCGCCGCCCAGTTCGAGCGGCTCGGCGGCAGGCGGCAGGTGCGGATCGGGATTCATCGGTCGTTCGAAAAAAGTCGGAAGGGCATTATAGGGTCAGTGGCCAGTGCCGCCGCTCAGTTCCGCTTGCCCGCGATTTTCGGCGGCCGCAGCGCGCCCAGCAGCGCCTCGGCGTCGCGCACCGCGTGCTGTTCGAGCGCCGCCCCGTAGCCGCGCACGAAGCCGAGCTGATACGGCAACGCACCCAGTTGCTCGAGGCGGTGCAGCGCGATGACCGTGTCGTTCGCGTCGCCGAGCACGGTCTGCACGCGCGCGAGCGTCTTGACCGTTTCGCTGCGCGTGCGGCGCGACGCCAGCGACGCGAAGAACTCCAGCGCATAGCGCAGGCGCTTCGCGTCGATGCGCACGCGGTGCCGCGCGGCCGCATCGAGCGTCGCGAGCGCCGGTACGCCGTACAGACGGCCGAACAGGCGCTGCACGCGCGTCGCGGCGTGCCGCTTGAGCGACGGCGCGTCGTCGGCGACGATGGGCGGCAGCGCGAACCCGCTCAGCCTCTCGAGCCAGCCGATCGTCAAACGGGCGTAACGCGCCGAATTCAGCGCGTGCCGCAACTCGACGCGTGCCGCCGCGCACTGCGCACGCGCCGCGTCGCACGTGCCGGCCCAGCCCTCCGTGCCGTTGCCGTCGGCGGCCATCAGCGCGGGCAGCAACTGTGTCGAAAACACGTCCCAGTCGCGCACCGCGCCGAGCAGCCCGGCGAGCCAGCGCAGATCGTCCGCGAACGCCTGCTGCCAGCCGCCATCCGCATAGCGGGGAAACAGCCGCATCAGGGTACGCAGGCGGCGCAGCGCGACGCGCATCTGGTGCACGAATTCGGGATCGTCGGCGGCGAGCACGCCGGCTTCATTGCCGAGCCATTGCTCGGCGACGTTGCCCGCAAGCGCGAACAGCGCCGCGCGCTGCGTGCGGATGCCGGTCAGGTCGACGAGCCGCGCCTTCACCGGCGCGCTCGCCGCCAGCGTGCCGTCGCACGCGCGGTCGATCAGGCTCGCCAGCTGCGCGAGCGCGGGCCACGCGCCGCTCAACTCGCGTGCGGCGGCGAACAGCGCGCGCAGCGCGGCGGCGCGTGCGCCCGGTGTCGCATCGTCCGGGGCGGCGAGACGCAGCTCGCAATGACGCCGCGGCGCGGCGCCGTCGTGGATCGTGACGTCATCGAGCGTCATCTCGACCGTCACACCACTGTCGTCAGCCCAGTGGCCGCGCCGCCGGTCGCTGACGAGTTGGATGCGCGCCATCGTGGATGGCGCCGGCTGCCCGGATGCTTCCGGCTGTTCGAGTGCTTCCGTTTGCTTCGTTTTCCCGGATTGCCCGGACGGGTCGGCCAGCTCCGCCCCCGGCTCCGCGACGACGATGCCCGCATGCTCCGCGTCGAACAACTCGCGTAGCGTCACGCCAGGCGCGAACGCCTGCGCGCGCGACGCGACGACGCGGCGGCCCTGCGCGGACGTTTCCACCCACGTCCGCCATGGGGCGCCAGGGCTCGGCTCGGCCTCGACGAGCCGGCACGGCTCGATCGTCAGGCGTTCGCAGCCGCGGCGCATCCTGACCTGCGGGCAGATCCGCCATGCGCGCCCGAGTTCGGTGCCGAAATCCCGCTGCGCGCTCCGCGCGCGGCTCGCGCCGGCCGGCTGCCAGCCCTCCAGCGACAGACACAGCACGATTTCCAGCACGCGCGACATGGAAGCTCCTGCTCGGGAGGATCCGCCGGCGGCCCCTTTGCCGCCGGCGTGGTTCCTCGATCCATCTTCCATAGTACACGGGGCCAAACCATCCTGGGCGCCCGACCGGCGGCTCTGTGCCGGATGGGTCAAGGCATGCGCCGTGCAATGCGCGCGCCGCCGCATTGTGACGGTTTGCCGACAGCCGCCCGATGTCGGCGTAGACTGTAGGGTTTCGTCAGACAGCCGCCTTACAAGCCTTCATGAACCACGACGCCCGCAGACACCTCCGCGCCAACCTGCTGATGCTTGCCGCCGCCGCGATCTGGGGGTCGGCTTTCGTCGCGCAGCGGCTCAGCCTCGACGTGATCGGCCCGTTCCTGTTCACCGGCCTGCGCTTCCTGCTCGGCGCGGCGGTGCTCGTGCCGCTGCTCGCGCTCAACGCCGCGTCGCGCGCGCACTGCGCGGCGATCCGCCGCGCGCCCGCGCTGCTGCTGCCCGGCGTGGCGCTCGGCTGCCTGCTCGCGGTCTCGATCTCGCTGCAGCAGATCGGCCTGCAGTACACGCGTATCGCCAACGCGGGCTTCATCAGCTCGCTGTATGTGGTCCTCGTGCCGCTGATGGGCATCTTCGCGCGCCACCGGATCGGCGCCGGCACCTGGTTCGGCGCGCTGCTCGCCGCGATCGGGCTGTATTTCCTGAGCGTCGACGAGCATTTCTCGATGCTCTACGGAGACTGGTTCCAGCTGGCCGGCGCGGTCGTGATCGCGGCGCACGTGCTGGCGGTCGGCCACCTCGCCCGGCGGCACGACCCGCTCGTGCTGGCGTTCATGCAATTCGTCGTATGCGGCGCGCTCTGCCTGGCGGCCGGCCTCGTCGTCGAGCCGATCAGCGTGCCGATGCTGCGCGGCGCGCTGCCGACGCTCCTCTACGGCGGGCTGCTGTCGGTCGGCGTCGGCTATACGCTGCAAGTGGTCGCGCAGCGCGACGCCGCGCCCGCACACGCGGCGGTGATCTTCAGCATGGAAGGCGTGTTCGCCGCGATCGCCGGCTGGGCCGCGCTCGGTGAAACGCTGACGCTGCGCGGGCTCCTCGGCTGCGCGCTGATGCTCGCCGGCCTGCTCGCGTGCCAGCTGTTGCCGCGCGGCGCCGACCGGAAGGACGAGGACGCGCTGCCGGCGTGACCGGCGCGCGGCCGACCCGCGCTCCCTGCAATAATGACGCTTTCCTTCCGGCCCCATACTGACGGGCCGGTCATTTCCGGAGTGATTCCTTGATTCAGCTCTTCGCGCTCATCGGCGCGTTGTTCCTGGTGGCCCTCAACGGTTTCTTCGTCGCGGCCGAGTTCGGCCTCGTCAAGCTGCGCGCCACGCGCGTCAAGACCCTGGCCCGCAAGCACGGGCTGCGCGGCCGCATCCTCGGCATCGTCCACGGCCGCCTTGATGCGTACCTGTCCGCGTGCCAGCTCGGCATCACGCTCGCGTCGCTCGGCCTCGGCTGGATCGGCGAGCCCGCGTTCGCGCAACTGATCGGCCCGCTGCTCGCGCTGCTCGGCGTCACGTCCGCGCCGCTCGTGCATCTCGTGTCGCTGGTGTTCGCGTTCTCGCTGATCTCGTTCCTGCACATCGTCGTCGGCGAGCTGGCGCCGAAATCGATGGCGATCCGCGAGGCGGAGAAGGTCGGCCTGTGGGTCGCCCTGCCGCTCTACGGGTTCTACTGGGCCATGTATCCGGCAATCTGGGTGCTGAACACGAGCGCCAACGCGGTGCTGAGGCTCGCCGGGCTTTCCGCCGACCACGGCGGCGACGCCCATTACTCGACCGACGAGCTGAAACTCATCCTGCGCAGCCGCCGCAATGCCGGCGGCGCATCGCAATCCGCCCGCGCGACCTACAGCAACGACGAGTGGAACACGCTCGCGCATTCGCTCGACTTCTCGTCGATGACCGTCTCGGACCTGATGCGGCCCGCCAACGAGATGATCGGGCTGCGCCGCGACATCCCGCTGCAGGACAACATGCAGGTGGTCGCGCGGCACCGTTTCAGCCGCTATCCGCTGTTCGAGGACGCGTCGTGCGAGGCGGTGAGCGGCCTCATCCACCTAAAGGACCTGCTGCTCGCGCGGCATGCCGGCGCGGCGCTCGACGATCTGTCGGACTACGTGCGCCCGGTGCAGTACGTGAAGCCCGACACCCCGGCGCTGGACCTGTTCCGGCGTTTCCGCAAGGGCGCGCCGCATTTCGCGCTGGTCGGCAACAAGAACGAAAAGCCGATCGGCTTCCTGACGCTCGACAACCTGCTCGGCGCGCTGGTCGGCCAGATCCACGACGAGTTCCGCCAGGGCGCCGCCGACTGGAGCCGCCTCGACGACGGCACGCTGATGGGCAAGGGCAGCCTGCCGGTGGTGTCGCTCGAGCAGGCGCTCGGCATCGACATCGACGAAGGGCGCGCGGAATCCGTCGGCGGCCTCGTGATCCAGGCGCTCGGCGACCTGCCGGCCGAAGGCCAGCGCGTGTCGTTCGAGCGCTTCGACGTCGTCGTGAAGAAAATGAACGGGCCGCGCATCGTGCTGGTGCGCGTCTATCCGAAGATCGCGAAGGAAGCCGACGAATGACGGCGGCCCGTCGCGCCCCTGCCCGCCGCCCGTCCCCGGCGGGCCGGATCCCGGCATGACCGGTTCGCGTCCGCTGCCGCCCTGCTACGTCGTCACGCCGGAACCGGCGTCCGCGTCGGAGGCGGACTGCGCGGCGTTCCTCGAGCGCCTGTCGGCCGTGCTGGCGCGCGGCGAGACGCTCGTGCAGTTGCGCGTCAAATCGTTCGATCCGGATGCGTACCGGCGGCTCGCCGCCGCCGCGCTCGCCCACTGCGACGCGGCAGGCGCGCGCCTGATGCTCAACGGCAGGATCGATGCGGAATCGGTCGTGCGGCTGGGCAATGCGGGCTGGCACCTCGACGGCACGTTGCTGCGCGCCGCCGCGCAGCGGCCGCTTCCGGCCGGACGGCTCGTCAGCGCCGCCTGCCATACGCTCGCCGAACTGCAGCACGCGGAGCGCATCGGCGTGGATTTCGTCACGCTGTCACCGGTGCTGCCGACGCTGAGCCATCCCGGCGCGCCGACGCTCGGCTGGGCGCGCTTCGCCGAATGGGCCGCGCAGGTCGCGCTGCCGGTCTACGCGCTCGGCGGCATGACCCGCGCGCATCTGGCCGACGCGCGCCGCCACGGCGCGCACGGCATCGCGGGCATTCGCGGTTTCTGGTGACGTTGGCTAGGGCCTGTTCACGCTAATAACGGGCTTGCGAACGAGCCTTGCCGGCTGTCCCCCAAGGGGACTTCCTGCGGGCGCGTGCAAGGAGGGAGGAGCGCCGTTTGGCCGAGCCAAACAAGCGACGACCGACGCCGCAATGCGGCCGGCAAGGCTCGTTCCCCTGTCTTTGAAAAATTCCTTCGTGGGGCTGGCCGCCAGAAGGGCCGATCGCCGCGTCATGCTCCTCGCGAATACGTCGAGTATTCGCTTCGTCGCATTCCTCGCGCTCGGCCCTTCTGGCGGCCAGCGCAAGCCCGTTATTAGCGTGAACAGCGCCCT
>NZ_JGVW01000139.1 GCF_000687455.2 Burkholderia sp. lig30 | reverse complement strand
GCGCCTCGCGCGGGGACGCTCACGCCTGCAATCCGTGATGAACGAATGGTGAAACTCATGCAATCGATTCCCAGTCCCGACGCAGCGCGACACGCGCAACCGGCCGCCACGGCCCGTGTGAAGAACGACGCGTTCGTGCGCATCGAAAACGTCGTGAAGAAATTCGGCGACAGCACCGCCGTCGACAACGTGAACCTGACGATCGCGAAGAACGAACTGTTCGCATTGCTCGGCAGTTCCGGTTGCGGCAAGTCCACGCTGCTGCGCATGCTCGCGGGCCTCGAGACCGCGACCTCCGGCAAGATCTTCGTCGACGGCGAGGATCTCGCGACGCTGCCGCCGTACCGCCGCCCGGTGAACATGATGTTCCAGTCTTACGCACTGTTTCCGCACATGACGGTGGAGTCGAACGTCGCGTTCGGGCTGAAGCAGGAAGGCACGCCGAAGAACGAGATCGCGGAACGCGTCGCCGACGCGCTCGCGCTCGTGCAGATGAGCAAGTACGCGAAGCGCAAGCCGCACCAGCTGTCGGGCGGCCAGCAGCAGCGCGTCGCGCTCGCGCGCTCGCTGGTCAAGCGCCCGAAGCTCCTGCTGCTCGACGAGCCGATGTCCGCGCTCGACAAGAAGATCCGCCAGAAGACCCAGCTCGAGCTCGTCAACATCATCGAGAAGGTCGACGTGACCTGCGTGATGGTCACGCACGACCAGGAAGAAGCGATGACGATGGCGAGCCGCCTCGCGGTGATGAGCGAAGGCCGCATCGTGCAGATCGGCTCGCCGAGCGACGTGTACGAATACCCGAACAGCCGCTTCTCGGCCGAATTCATCGGCTCGACCAACCTGTTCGAGGGGCGCGTCGTCGAGGACGAGCCGGACCACATCTTCGTCGAGAGCGACGACCTCGAAACGCGCATGTACGTGAGCCACGGCGTGACCGGGCCGCTCGGCATGCCGGTCGGCATCTCGGTGCGCCCGGAGCGCGTGCACGTGTCGCGCGATAAGCCGGCCACGCCGCACAACTGGGCGCGCGGCGTCGTGACCGACATCGCGTACATGGGCAGCTACTCGCTCTATCACGTGCGCCTGCCGAGCGGCAAGACGGTGATGTCGAATCTCTCCAGCTCGCACCTGCTGCACGACGGCGCGCCTTCCTACAACGACGACGTGTTCGTCTCCTGGTCGCCCGCTAGCGGCGTGGTGCTGACGCAATGAGAACTCCCGCCTCCACTTCGTCCGCGCCGGTGTCGACCGGCGCACCGGCCGCCTCGCCGGCCCGCCCGCGCGCGCACCGCTCCGGCGCCCTCGCGCGATTCCTGCCGTCCGGCCGCAGTGTCGTGATCGGCGTGCCGTTCCTCTGGCTCGCGGTGTTCTTCGCGCTGCCGTTCGTGCTCGTGCTGAAGATCAGCTTCGCCGACCAGATGATGGGCATCCCGCCGTACACCGCGCTGATGACCGTCAAGGATGGCGCCGTGCAGTTCGCGCTGCAGCTGTCGCACTACGCGTTCCTGCTGCAGGACGACCTGTACGTCGCGACCTATCTCAGCTCGCTGAAGATGGCCGCGGTGTCGACGGTGTGCTGCCTGCTGATCGGCTATCCGATGGCGTACTACATCGCGCGCTCGGAGCCGCGCACGCGCAACATCCTGATGATGGCCGTGATGCTGCCGTTCTGGACGTCGTTCCTGATCCGCGTCTACGCATGGATCGGCATCCTGAAGGACGACGGCCTGCTCAATCATGCGCTGATGGCGATCGGCGTGATCCATTCGCCGCTGCGGCTCTACCACAGCGACATCGGCGTCTACATCGGGATGGTCTATTCGTACCTGCCGTTCATGGTGATGCCGCTCTACGCGCACCTCTGCAAGATGGACCTCACGCTGCTCGAGGCCGCGTACGACCTCGGCGCGAAGCCGTGGGTCGCGTTCACGCGGATCACGCTGCCGCTGTCGAAGAACGGGATCATCGCCGGCAGCCTGCTGGTGTTCATCCCGGCCGTCGGCGAGTACGTGATTCCGGAGCTGCTCGGGGGCGCGGACACGCTGATGCTCGGCCGCGTGATGTGGGACGAGTTCTTCAACAACATGGACTGGCCGATGGCGTCGGCGGTGACGGTGGCGATGGTGCTGCTGCTGCTCGTGCCGATGGCGCTGTTCCAGTACTACCAGGTCAAGGAATTGGGAGACGCGAAATGACCAAGCCGAACAAGCCTCTGTCGGTCGGCGTGCTGACGCTGGGATTCCTGTTCCTCTACATCCCGATCATCAGCCTCGTCATCTATTCGTTCAACGAGTCGAAGCTCGTCACCGTGTGGTCGGGCTTCTCGCTGAAGTGGTACGCCGCGCTGTGGCAGGACGACGAGCTGATGACCGCGGCATGGCTGTCGCTGAAGATCGGCCTGCTGACCGCCTGCGCGTCGGTCGTGATCGGCACCTGGGCGGGCTTCGTGCTCGCACGCTTCGGGCGCTTCAAGGGCTTCACGCTGTACGCCGGGATGATCAACGCGCCGCTCGTGATTCCCGAGGTGATCCAGGGAATCTCGCTGCTGCTGCTGTTCGTCGCGCTCGAGCAGATGTTCGGCTGGCCGAAGGGACGCGGCGTGGTGACGATGTGGATCGGCCACGTGATGCTCTGCGTGTCGTACGTCGCGATCATCGTGCAGTCGCGCGTGAAGGAGATGAACAAGTCGCTCGAGGAAGCCGCGCTCGATCTCGGCGCGACGCCGCTCAAGGTGTTCTTCGTCGTGACGCTGCCGCTGATCTCGCAGGCGTTGCTGTCGGGCTGGCTGCTGTCGTTCACGCTGTCGATCGACGACCTCGTGCTGTCGGCGTTCCTGTCCGGCCCCGGCTCGACCACGCTGCCGCTCGTCGTGTTCTCGCGCGTGCGGCTCGGCCTGAACCCGGAAATGAACGCGCTCGCGACGCTGTTCATCACCGCGGTGACGATCGGCGTGATCGGCGTCAACCAGATGATGATCATGCGCGACCGGCGCCGGCTCAACGACATGCGCGTCGCGTTCTCCTGAGCGCCCTCCGCTTCGATTCAGGACCACCCGACACAACCACAAACAGACATGCGCCGCCTCGTGCGGCGCGCGAGGCCGACGGCCTTTCAGGACAACACGACCCGCTAGGAGAATCCGCATGAAGAAGAAACTGATCTGCCTGCTGGTGGCCGGCGCACTGCCGGGCATCGCGCTGGCCGACTCGACATCCGAGCAGATCAAGGCGCTGCAGGCGCAGGTGAACGCGCTGCAAAAGCAGATGAAGGCAATGCAGTCGCTGCTCGCCGTAAAGCCGGGCGGCGCCGGCACGGCCGCGCTCGCCGCGGCGCCGGCCGCCGCGCCTGTCGACGTGTCGTCGCCGGACTACGGCCGGGCGCCGGCCGCGCTGACCAACGACGACGTGACGGAGATGAAGCAGCAGATCGCCAACCAGCAGCTGAAGGTCGACTCGCTGTCGGATGCCGCGAACACCGGCCCGATCGCCGGGCTGTCGGTCACCGGCTACATCGATCCGACCTACGTGTACAACCGCGCGGCGAGCTCGTCGTCGTTCCTGTTCGCGAACCACGAGAGCGCGTACAACTACTTCAACAGCACGTTCGGCGACCTGTACCTCGACATCAAGAAGACCTTCGGCGTCGGCCCGATGGCGCCGTCCGCCGAGATCACGCTGATGCCGAACCGCGGCAACGGCATCACGCTGCTGCAGAACTCGCGCGGCACCATCGGCAACAACATCCTGAACACGGCGGTCGTCAACGTGCCGCTCACGGCGTCGACCACGCTCGTCGCCGGCCTGATCCCGAGCTTCGGCGGCTACGAGGTGCAGCAGTCGAACCAGATGCTCACGCTCACGCACAACCTGCTGTACGACTTCTCCGACCCGGGCAGCTACATCGGCATCGGCGCGAACTACACGTCGGGCAGCTGGGCGTGGAAGTTCTTCCTCGGCAACGAGCAGTACCGCACGTCCGGCTCGGTCACGCAGACCGGCACCAATGCGCTCGGCGATCCGATCACGACCAGCAACAAGGTCCCGAGCTTCACCGCGCGCGCGGACTACACGTGGTCGAGTGCGCTCGACATCGGCGGGTCGTTCAACATCGGCCGCCAGACGCTGTCTTCCGCGCAGGCAACCGACGCGAACGGCAACCCGATTCCCGGCACCTTCGTCTACGGTCCGGGCGGCCAGTCGCCCAGCTCGGCGGGCTCGTTCTTCTTCGGCGAGCTCGATGCGACCTACACGCTCGCGGACATCCAGTACAACGCGGAAGTCGACTTCGGCCAGCAGCAGCATGCGGCGTTCAACGGCGGCGACTCGCAGTGGTACGGCCTGTCGCTGCTCGCGCACCGCAAGTTCACGCTGCCGGTGGTCGGCCGGATGGGCGCGACGCTGCGCTACGACCTGCTCGTCAACAGCAAGAACGGCGGCGGCGGCGGCGCCATCGCGCTGAACGGCCAGGGCCGCGATCCGTACAACGGCTTCGGCATCGGCGCCGACTGTCTCGCCAATTCGCAGGCGAACGGCGGGCTCGGCTTCGAATGCAAGGGCACGAACCGCCAGGACGTCTCGCTCGACCTGCTGTTCTATCCGACCCAGCAGATCACCGTGAAGGTCGAATACCGCCACGACTGGGCGAACAACAGGGTGTTCCTGCGCAACGACGGGTCGTACGGCAAGTCCAACGACCTGCTCGCGACGCAGTTCATCTATTCGTTCTGACGCAGGCTGCGCGATGCGCCGCGCCCCGCGCGCGGTGCATCGCGTCTCGCCGGGCCGCGGCGGCCAGCGCAAGCCGGTTATTAGCGGGAACAAGCCCCAGAAGGATTCCAGGTTCATGACCGACACATTTGCCCGCCGCGCCGAGGCCCTCGCGCGCGATTCATACTACGAGGCGACCGCCACGCGGCCCGCCGACGACGACCCGGTGCTCGACGGCACGCTCGACGTCGACGTGTGCGTGATCGGCGCCGGCTTCGCGGGACTGTCGGTCGCACTCGAATGCCGTGCGCGCGGGCTGTCCGTCGCCGTGCTCGATGCGTACCGGCCCGGCTGGGGTGCATCGGGACGCAACGGCGGCCAGGCGATCGCGGGCTTCGCGAAGGACGGCGAGATCGAGCGCCGGCTCGGCGCGCAAGGCGCGCGCGCCGCATGGGCGCTGTCGCTCGACGGCGTCGCGCTGATCGCCGAGCGGATCGCGCGCTACGGGATCGACTGCGACTTCACGCGCGGCTACCTGACCGTCGCGACGAAAGCGCGCCGCGTCGGCGACTTGCGCGCATGGATGGACGCGGCGACGTCGCGCTGGGGACATCCGTCGCTGACGTGGCTCGATACCGACGCGATCCGCGCGCGTGTCGCGTCGCAGCGCTATCTCGCCGGGGTCTACGATCCGCTCTCCGGTCATCTCCACCCGCTCAGGTATTGCCTCGGGCTCGCCGACGCCGCCCGGCGCGAAGGCGCGGCGCTGTTCGCGCATTCGCCGGCGCTCGACGTCGCGCGCGATGCGCGGCCGGTCGTGCGCACGCCGTCGGGCGAGGTGCGCTGCCGGTTCGTCGTCGCCTGCTGCAACGCGGGCCCGGGCGGTGTGCTGCCCGCGCCCGTCGCGGCGCGCATCGCACCGGTCGCGTCGTACATCATCGCGACCGAACCGCTCGGCCGCGCACGCGCCGATGCGCTGATCGCGCAGCGCGAGGCGGTGTGCGACAACAATTTCCTGCTCGACTACTTCCGGCTGTCCGCCGATCACCGGCTGCTGTTCGGCGGCCGCGCCGATTCCGCGGGCGCGTCGCCCCCCGCGCTGGCCGGCGCGATCCGGCAGCGCATGGTCGGCGTGTTTCCGCAGCTCGCCGACGTGCGCGTCGATTACGCGTGGGGCGGCTTCGTCGACGTGACGCGCAACCGCGCGCCGGATTTCGGCGCGATCGATCCGACCTTCTTCTACGTGCAGGGCTTCAGCGGGCACGGCGTCGCGCTCACCGGCATCGCAGGACGCGTGATCGCCGACGCGATCGCAGGCGACGCGCGCGCATTCGACCTGTTCTCGCGCGTGCGGCACCGGCGCTTCCCGGGAAGCGCCGCATGGCGCGCGCCCGCGCTCGAACTCGGCATGCTGTATCACCGGATGCTCGACCTGTTCTGAGCCATTCACTCAGTCATCCCTACTATGCTGACATTCGCGAACCAACCGCACGCCGCGTCGTACTACTCGGCCACCACCAACGACGACACCTGCCACCCGCCGCTTGCCGGCACCGTCGACGCCGACGTGTGCGTGATCGGCGCAGGCCTGACCGGCATATCGACCGCGCTGAACCTCGCCGAGCACGGCTATTCGGTCGCCGTGCTCGAGGCGTCGCGGGTCGGATGGGCGGCGAGCGGCCGCAACGGCGGCCAGTTGATCGGCGGCTACGCGTGCGACATCGACACGTTCGCGCGCCACATGCCCGAAGCGGACGTCGCACGCGTCTGGGACATGGGCCAGGAATCGCTCGCACTCGTCAAGTCGCGCATCGAGCGGCACCGGATCGACTGCGCGTATGTGCCGGGCTACCTGACCGCCGCGAACACCGCACGCGACGCCGACGGGCTGCAGCGCTGGCGCGACACCGCCGCGAAACGCTTCGGCCATGCGCGCTTTCACTTCGTCGAGGCGGACGAGATCGGCGACTTCGTGCAGTCGTCGCGCTATCAGGGCGGCCTGTACGATCCCGACAGCGGCCATCTGCATCCGCTCAACTACACGCTCGGGCTCGCGCGTGCGGCCGCCGAAGCCGGCGTGCGGATTCACGAGAACAGCGCGGTGACACGCGTGCGCACGATCCCCGACGGCCACCTCGTCGAAACGGACAACGGCAACGTGCGCGCGCGTTTCGTCGTGCTCGCGTGCAATACGTATCTCGGCGCACTCGCGCCCGCGCTGTCGAGGAAGATCATGCCGGTCGGCACGTACGTGATCGCCACCGAGCCGCTCGGCGAGACGCGCGCGGCCGAGCTGATGCCGGCGCGCGCGGCGGTCTGCGACAGCCGCTTCGTGCTCGACTATTTCCGCCCGGCGCCGGATACGCGGCTCGTGTGGGGCGGCAAGGTCAGCTATTCGACGCGGCCGCCACGCGATCTCGGCGGCGCGATGCGGCGCGACATGCTGAAGACGTTTCCGCAGCTCGCGGACGTGAAGGTGGAGTACGCGTGGGGCGGCTTCGTCGACATCACGATGAGCCGCGCGCCGCATTTCGGGCGCATCGCGCCGACCGTGTATTTCGCGCAGGGGTTCTCGGGGCACGGGGTCAACACGACCGCGCTGGCCGGCAAGCTGATCGCGGAAGCGATCAACGGGCAGGCGAGCCGCTTCGACCTGTTCGAGAAGATCCGCCATCGCGATTTTCCGGGCGGCGCATCGCTGCGCACGCCGGCGCTCGTGCTCGCGATGAGCTGGTACCGGATGCTGGATGCGGTCGGCTGGCGATGAGCCGGCGCCGCCGACGCGACGACATCGCGCGCGACGCGCGCCATGCCTGACGCGGCACGGCCGGCGGCGCAACACGCGCCGGCCGGTCGTGCCGACGTGACCGAGGCGTCATGCGACGCACCGGTCACGGGATGCATGCGCCGCGCGGCGCACGCGATCGTTCGTCAGTCGGTGCCGTACTTCGGCGAACGCGGGCCGTACAACAGCCCGGTCGGCGGCCCCGCCGACAACAGCCGGCTGCTCGTAGACGCGGCGATGTCGTGACTCTGGTCCATCAGCGTATTCGCGATCTGCTTGACCGCGGCCGTCACGAGCATGCCGATCAGCCCGCCACCGCCGTTGTTGCCGCCTTCGTCATTGCTCGCGCTGGCGCGGCCCTGCCACAGCACGTCGCCGGTGCGCAGATCGACGAGCTTGGCCGATGCCGACACGACGGTGGCGCTCGAGAGAATCCGGTACACGGTGCCGTACTGCGTGACCTTCGAGTACAGCGCGGCATCCGCGCCGAAGATCTCGCGCAGCTTCGCGGGCGGCGTGCCCTGGATCTCGGCCGCGTTGGCCAGGCCGTTCTGCTTGAAGGTTTCGTCCATCACCGCGACCGGCACGACGTAATAGCCGGACTCGGCGAGCGGCGCCGTCATTTGCGACAGCATTCCGTAGGTCGCGGCGACGTCGGAGGTTTCGTTGACCGGCGGCAGCACGAGGATCGAGCGCGGCTGGCTCTTCTTGAACGCCGTGTAGTCCGGGCGTTTCACCGGCTGCGCGCACGCGCTCAACAGCGTGACGATCGACAGCAAGGGCAGCAGCTTGAAGGAAAGGAACTTGAACATGGTGCGCGCGTCACTGTTGGGCGGTTTTCTGTTGGGCGGGCTTCTTCTTCATCAGGAAATCCATATAGACGGTGGATTCCGGAAAAAGCTGCTTCTCGGCCTGCAGTTCCTGTTCGGCCTGCTGCTCCTTGCCGACGCTCGCGTACAGCATCCCGAGATGCGCATGGAAGCCCGGCGGCGGCGTGTCGCCCTTCGCGCGAATTTCCTGCAGCGCTTTCTCGAGCGCGTCGATCTGCGCCTGCGGCGGCGACTGCCCCTTGAAGTATTCGTACACCTGCGGCTGGTAGCCGCTCCACTGGTAGAGCGGTGGCGTGGACGCGGCGCACCCCGCGAGCAGCAATGCGGCCGCCGTTGCCGGCAGCCAGATACCCCGTTTCATGGTCTGGTCTCTTTTCGTGTTGTCGAATGTGAACGATGAAGCGCGCGCTTATTTCGCGGGCTTCAGCACGCCTGCGTCGACCTGGTCGACGAGATGGTTGACGGCCTCCTGGATCGCGAGGTCGAGCACCTTGCCGTTGAGCGTCGAGTCGTAGCCGGCCGTGCCGCCGAAGCCGATCACCTCGCGGTTCGACAGGCTGAATTCGCCCGCGCCCTGGCTCGATGCGACCACTTCCGACGTCGTCGTGTCGACGATGTTCAGGTTGACCTTCGCGTACGCGACCTGCGTCTTGCCGCGGCCGAGGATGCCGAACAGCTGGTGATCGCCGCTGTCCTTGCGACCGAACTCGGTCACGTCGCCCGTCACCACGTAGTTCGCGCCCTTCACGGCCTGCGCCTTCTTCAGGAAACCGGCTTCCTGCCTGATCTCGTCGAGATTCTCGCGATCAAGCACGTTGAAGCGGCGGCTCCGCTGCAGGCGCGTGACGAGGATCGTCTTCGCCTGGCCGCCGAGACGGTCGATGCCATCGGAGAAGATGCCGCGCATATAGCTCGAACGGTTGTCGAACTTGCCGACCGCGATCGCGACCGGCTTGCCTGCGTATGGCTTCTGCGCGCTGCTGACCGCGGACACCGCCAACGTTCGCGACGACTCTGTCGCGCAGCCCGACAGCGCCACGGCGACGGCCGCGGCGACAATAAAGCCGCGTCGTTTCTGGATGTTCACTGCTGGTCTCCTTGCAAGGAAAGGTTGCCCGTGAGGGCATGCCGGCGCCCGGACGGGCCGGGCGTCGAAACAGGAATCGGCGCGAAGCCGTTGCGGCAGCGTTGACTCAACGCGCACGCGGGACGGGCCTGGTTCGCCGAACGGCTATAGGGGGAATTGAATTGAAATCGGGAGCGGAAGCGCGCGCGACGGAAGCGTCGCCGCGAATGACGGATATGTGGCCGATTGGCCGCGATTTACGCGCCCGGCAGTCACTCGATTATTCTGTTTGCTGCACCGTCGATCGCGCATTGCTGGCCCCGTGAATATAATTTTTCGTAATAATACCAAAGTCCTTATCCGGACCGGATTATCTTTTGCGTCATTGGCAATATTTGAGTTGCCGCGTTGCGCTGGAACAGCATGGCGGACGAGCTTGCTGGGGTATGCGCCTTCGCGAAGGTCTCGTGGCAGCCACCGCCCCCCAAATCGAAAAATCCAAATACACGCGACTCAACGGCAGTGCAAATTGTTTCGACGTTGAAGCGTTGCGCTGCAACGCGACACACGATAAGAGATAAACCCGGAAGCTCGATTTCGCATTTTCGGAGCGCGGTTTTGCGGCGCATGCGCTTTCCCGAAAATCACGCTCCGTGATTTTCGTTACGCCACGCTTCGTAAACACCGGGAAAGGCGGATGGGTCACACGCCTGCCAATGGCCCATCCGCCCGAATGGCACAGAAAAGATTCAGACCAGCGCGCTTTCGCGCTCAACCCGCCGGATCCGCCACCGTCTGCCGCATCGTGACGAATTCCTCCGCTGCGGTCGGATGAATGCCGATCGTGTCGTCGAACTGCGCCTTGGTCGCGCCCGCGCGAATCGCGATCGCGATGCCCTGGATGATCTCTCCCGCGTCGCGGCCGACCATGTGCGCGCCGACCACGCGCTGGCTGTCGCGCGCGACGACGAGCTTCATCAGCGTGCGCTCGTCGCGCCCCGACAGCGTATGGCGCAGCGCCTTGAACGACGTGCGGTAGATGTCCACCTCGCGATGCACGTCGCGCGCACGCGCCTCGGTAAGCCCGACGGTCGCGACTTCCGGCTGGCTGAACACGGCGGACGGCACCCACTCGTGATCGGCCGCGATGCGCCGCCCGCCGAACAGCGTCGCGGCGAGCAAGCCGCCGTCACGGGTCGCGACCGGCGTGAGCTGCGGCCGCGACGTCACGTCGCCGATCGCATGGATCGAGCCGACCGACGTGGCCGAATACGGATCGACCGCGATCGCGCCGCGCGCGTCGAGCGCGACGCCCGCCGCTTCGAGCCCGAGCCCTTCGACGTTCGGCACGCGGCCGGTCGCATACAGCACCGCGTCGTACGGCCCGGCCAGCGCGCCGCCGACGCGCAGCCCGAGCGTGCCGTCGCTCGCGCGCTCGATCGCATCGACCGACGCGCCGGTGCGGATCGTCACGCCCTGCTTCGTCATCTCGGCGGCGAGGAACTGCCGCACGTCGTCGTCGAAGCCGCGCAGGATCTGCGCGCCGCGATAGAACTGCTCGACGCGGCTGCCGAGCCCGTTGAAGATGCCCGCGAACTCGACCGCGATGTAGCCGCCGCCGACCACCGCGATGCGCGCCGGGCGCGCGGCGAGCGACAGCGCCTCGCGCGACGTGATCGCATGCTCGATGCCGGGCAGCGGCGGCAGCGACGGCCGCGAGCCGGTCGCGATCGCGATGTGGCGCGCGGTGATGCGCCGCTCCCCGACGGCGACCGTGTGCGCGTCGACGAGCGTCGCGCGCCCGGCATGCATCCCGACGCCGGACTGCGCGAGCAGATTCACGTAGATGCCGCTCAGCCGCTCGATCTCGCGATCCTTCGCGGCGATCAGCGCGGGCCAGTCGAGCGCGCCGTCGCCGAAGGTCCAGCCGAAGCCCTTCGCGTCCTCGATTTCGTGCGGGTAATGCGACGCATAGACGAGCAGCTTCTTCGGGATGCAGCCGCGCAGCACGCAGGTGCCGCCGATCTGCTCCTCTTCCGCGATGCCGACGCGCGCACCGTACGATGCCGACATCCGTGCCAGCCTGACGCCGCCCGAGCCGGCGCCGATGACGAACAGGTCGTAATCGAATTCCATCGCATTCCCTCATCGCGGTTCTGATGACGGCACGATAGCAAGATTCCGGTTTCCCTGCGGCGCGTGGCGGCGGCACGCAAAAAAATGGCGAGAGGTGATGCCCTCTCGCCCGTCAAACCAGCCCGCCGGGGTTGCCACGCGTCACCGATCGACCGCATGCCCGGCACGCCGGCTGCGCGGCGCCGGCCCGCGTGGCCGCGCGCATGCGCGCGGCCACGCCCGGCCGGCCACCATGCTCAAGCCTGCGACGTGTCGCCGTCGGACGCCGTCGTGTCGTCCGCAGCCTCTTCCGGCTTCTCTTCCTTCTTTTCGAGCAGGCCTTCGAGCGCCTCGGCGCCCTTGAAGCCCGCGACGGCCGCTGCCGCCTTGGTCAGCAGGCCCGCATCCGGATCGACCTTCTCGGCAGCCTCGACTGCCGCCACGGCACCGGCGATTTCACCAACGGTATTCAGGATACCCATCGTCATCCCCTTTCAAGTGAATCGTGAGCCGCATCGCCCCACGAACAGATCCGGCCGACCGCACGGGCCGTCGCCGGATACACGAATTGCGGCTTGCGCCGCCCGGGCCCGGCGCGCCGGTGACGGCGAACGCGACGAACGCGCATGCATCGGCACGCGCCGGGCGATGCACGCAGATTAGCGGAAAGCATGCGCGGCCACTGTAAAAATGTGTTCTGGAATGCCGACGGATGGCTTACGACATCAGCGCCGCGCTATGTTGCGGTCGCTGCATAGCGCGACCGGCATATGATGCGCGCCGCGGCAACGGCCGCGCAGCCGCCCGTGCCCGGCAAAGCGGGCTCGCGGCCGCCGCCCCTATAATGCTTGCCGTCGGGGCGGAGATCTTCCGTCGTACATCGCCAACGGGCGAGCATCGCCGGTACAACGCCCGCGCCGTGCCGCGCGAAGGCCGGGCAGCACGCCGGCCCGGTCGCGCGATGCCGCCCCGCCGCATCCTCTCAGAGCTTTCGAATGACACCCGCAAAGTTTTTTCTGCGCTACACCGCCATACCGTTCGTCGCGATCGTGCTGGTGGTCGTCTGGGCGCTCAACCGCGAATCCGGCGAAATCGACGCGCGCCAGTATGCAGCCCTCACCGCAGCCTATCCCCAGTTCACGCCGAACCTCAAGCAGGAGGTCGGCGCCGCGCTGCACGGCGGCAAGCTCAGCAAGTCGGACTACGCGACGATCATGCGCGACGCGCTCAACCAGGGCTACCTGATGGACTGGCCGGCGAACAGCGGCGACGTCGGCGGCGAACGCGGCAGGCTGCTCGGCCTCGTCAACAGCGACACGCACGCGCCGCAGCAATAATCGGCCACCAGCGGCGGCAAGCGGCATGCGCGGCAGCAGCAATCGCCCACCGGCGGCAGCAAGCGGCACGCGCAGCAGCAGCAATCGCCCACCGGCGGCGGCAAGCAGCGCGCGCGGCAGCAGCAATCGCCCACCGGCGACGCACGGCGGGCGTCCGCCCCATCCGCCCCGCTACTGGCCGAAGCCCGTCACGCCGATCATCGCGCCCGCTGCGAGCAGCCACAGCGGGTGGATGCGCGTGCGGTACGCGAGCACCGCGCATGCGGCGGTGATGCCCCACTGCACCGCGCTGCGGTTCGACGCCTGCGCGATCAGCACCGCACTCGCGATGACGAGACCGGCCGTCACCGGCATCATCCCCTGCTGCACGTAGCGCCGCCACGGGCGGTGCCTGAAGCGCTCCCACGCATGCAACGCCAGCATCGTCACGCACGACGACGGGCCGAACTTCGCGACCGACGCGACCAACAGCCCCGGCCAGCCGGCGACGTGCCAGCCGACCAGCGACACGATCATCATGTTCGGCCCCGGTGCCGCCTGCGCGAGCGCGAACAGCGCGGAGAACGCCGGCGCGCTCATCCAGTGGTGTACGTCGACGACCTGACGCTGCATCTCGGGCAGGATCGTGTTGCCGCCGCCGAACGCGAGCAGCGACAGTTGACTGAAGATCGTCGCGAGCGCGACCAGCGTGTCGTTCATCGCGGGTCCGGGCGGTCGGCATCGCGCGCCGCGGGTGCGTGGCCGGCAGCCGGCGCGGCGCGGCGGCGTGCCGCGAGCCAGATGCCGAGCGGCGTCAGCACGAGCATCGTCGGCAGCAGCGGCACGCGCAGCAGCGCGATCGCGACGAACGCGGCCGCCGCGATGCCGGCCGCCGCGCGCGCATGCCGCAGCGGCTTCGCAACCTTGACGGCCATCGCGGCGAGCAGCCCCGCCGCCGCGGCCGACAGCCCGCCGAACAGATGCTGGATGCGCGGATCGTGCTGGGTCTTCGCGTACAGCACGCCGAGCGCGACGACCACGAGCGTCGGCCCGGCGATCAGCCCGAGCAGCCCGGCGAGCGCGCCCGGCACGCCGCGAAAGCGCATGCCGACCGCCACCGACAGGTTGATCACGTTGCCGCCGGGAAGGAACTGGCAGAGGCCGAGCAGATCGGTGAACTCGTCGCCGGACAGCCAGCGGCGCTCTTCGACGAGCGCGCGCCGCGCGAACGGCAGCGCACCGCCGAACGACATGAGGCCGAGGCCCAGGAAACCGGTGAACAGCTCGGCGAGGCCGACGCGGCGAGGCGGGCCGGCGGGCGGCCCTGGAAGCGGTGGCATGGACATCCTTGTCGAACGGTCGAGGTCGAGATTACCGCCGTTCGTCCACCGCGCAAAACGATTTTGTCGACGGGTGCTGGGCCCGGAACCGCGGACGCCGGCTGCGATTTCCCGCGCGGCTCATGCACGCGCGCCACCGCCACCGCCACCGCGGAGCCTACAGCACCGGCCCCGGCTCTTTCTCCTTGCGCAGGAACGCATAGAGGAGGATCGCGCCGAACGTCGCGGTGCCGATGCCGCCGAGCGCGAAGCCGCCGAATTTCAGCGAGAAGTCGCCCGCGCCGAGCACGAGCGTCACGGCGGCGACGATCAGGTTGCGGTTGTCGGAGAAATCGACCTTGTTGACGACCCAGATCCGCGCGCCGGTCACGGCGATCAGGCCGAACACGACGATCGACACGCCGCCGAGCACCGGCCCGGGAATCGTCCGGATCACCGCGCCGAACTTCGGCGAGAAGCCGAGCCCGATCGCGATCAGCGCGGCGACGACGAACACGAGCGTCGAATAGATGCGCGTGACGGCCATCACGCCGATGTTCTCCGCGTAGGTCGTGACGCCCGTGCCGCCGACGCTGCCCGACACGATCGTCGCCAGCCCGTCGCCGATGAACGCGCGGCCGACGTAGCGGTCGAGGTTCTGGCCGGTCATCGCGCTGACGGCCTTGATGTGACCGAGATTCTCGGCGACCAGGATCACCGCGATCGGCGCGAGCATCAGCATCGCGTGCGGATCGAACACGGGCGCACTGAACCTCGGGACCCCGAACCACGCGGCGCGCGCGACGATCGAGAAGTCGATCGGCTGGCCGAGGCCCATGCCGTTGGTCGCGACCGCGTAGAGTGCATAGGCGATCACGAGCCCGACGAGGATCAGCAGACGCTGCAGCATGCCGCGCGCGAACACCGCGATGCCGCCGACGCACAGCACGGTGACGAGCGCCATCGCCGAGTCGAAGGTCGACGCGGACACGCCCTTGACGGCGATCGGCGCGAGATTGAGGCCGATCACCGCGACGACTGCGCCGGTGACGACGGGCGGCATCAGCGACTCGATCCAGCGGGTGCCGACCGCCGACACGATCGCGCCGAGCGCCACGTAGACGACCCCGCACGCGATGATGCCGCCGAGCGCGACCGGGATGTTCGGGTTCGGGCCGCTGCCGCCGTAGCCCGTCACCGCGACGACGAGGCCGATGAACGCGAAGCTCGAGCCGAGATAGCTCGGCACCCGGCCGCCGACCAGCGCGAAGAACAGCAGCGTGCCGATTCCGGACATGAAGATGCACAGGTTCGGATCGAAGCCCATCAGCAGCGGCGCGAGCACGGTCGAGCCGAACATCGCGACGACGTGCTGCACGCCCATCGCGATCATCTGCGGCCACGGCAGGCGCTCGTCCGGGCCGACGACGCGGCTCGCCGCGCCAGGCGGTTGCACCCGCCAGCGCGGGAAATAGGAATCGGACATCGGGAAACTCTCCTGTCGGGCGCTCGCGCGCCGCTCGCGGTCTTGAAATCGGATCAGGCGCGAGTGTACGGAGCGGCATTCGCGCTGACAAGCGGCGCGGCGGCAGGCCGGGGAAGCGGACGTTGCGGAAAGTTCGGAATTGTCCGATTCCCGTCGAGCCCTCGGCGGCCTAGACTGGCTGCGCTGCCTTGAACCAAGACTCGGCAGCGTGTTGCAACTCTCCTCTTGCCGTTCGTGCATTGCGCGCGAACGGCTTTTTTTCGCCGGAAGCCGCGCAAGTACCTACTTTTGATCGTTCGTCCTTCCCTCCGCAGCTTTGCTGATCGCCCCGACTGCACGCCATCTCAAATTTAGCTAACCGAATAGTCAGACTCATCCTATAGACAAACCAATTCTTACCGGCGACCGTCTCTGGCTCGTCCATGCATAAGGCATCCGAGCCTATGACGGAAAAAAACATGCCGATTGCCCTTACTTTATTTACCCATCGAATGTGGCGCATCCGTTGATGCTCTACTTTCGTTCGTCGTTCGATGTGCCTATCGATCAACGCGATCATTTCACGATCCATTTCTCGGATCACGTGACCGAACGAATCGAAACCGCCCACCAGCGCGCAGGGCTTTCCGGGGTCGGCGACACACTTGCCATGATGGGCGCATGGACCGCCGAGCAGATAGCCGACGCAGAGGCTGACGCACTGGCATGCATGCCGCCGACAATCGCCGTCGCAGGTGCGGCGGTCGACCAATATGCGATCTATGACCCCGAGTCGGGCGAATGGGTGTTTACCAACTTCGATTGAGGACATGGCCATGACCCGACGAGCAATCAGAGACGGCGACGCGACGACGACAGGCGGCATCGTCATCGCGGGCGCGTCAACCATCTTCGCGAACAACAGGCAGGTTGCTTTAGACGGTGACAAGGCGACGTGCGGAAATTGCGAAGGATTGTTTCCGATCGCCGGAAGTGCCGTGAGCGTTATCGGCACCGGGCGAGCCCTTGCGGTCGAAGGCGACGCGGCACTTTGCCCGTGCGGACAAAACCGACTGGTCGCAGGCAGCGACTGCACGTTTTTCATTGGGGGCGACGGCGGCCATAGCGCGGCGAACCCGTTCATTGGTCGTTCTGTATTCACGTCCGCGCGACACGCGCCCGCATCGGGCACTCGTGACGATCAGTTTGTGATCCGCGACGTGCGGACGAAGCAACCGTTAAGCAACGTGCGCTATTGGATCAAGGATCGATCCGGGAACGTGCTTGCATCCGGCGTGAGTGATCGGCGCGGCTGTACCGTGCGCGTGCGGACCGAAGGCGCGCAGACATTGAAGCTTGCAATCGAGGATTGAGAAGATGGGGAACCAAACTACCGTCGCTGAAACGACGACAAACACTATCGAGGGATCGCAGCGTTTCGCGGACGTGGACTTGCGGCCGATCTGCGAAAACATGACCAACTCGGAATTCCGCAAGATTTTCGCTGTCGCGCAAGGGCGAGCGGTTGATCGCTTGACGATTCGCATCGCTGATTTGCAAAGGTGGTCGGGGATCGACAAGGATCGGGTATTCAAGTGGTTCGGTCGCAACGACGAGCGGACGCGTATGCACCTGCTCACTGGCTTAACGAAAGTGCTTGGCGTCGTTCGAGCGTTCAACGAAAACAACGTCGTCCGTAGCGGCAGCGATGGCGATCTGGCAACGGGTTGCACGCCTCATCCGCGCGGCACGATCAATGAAGCCGCTCACGTATGCGCGCCGGACACGGCAACACATACGATCGCCATCAGCGCGCGATTCTGTACGATGCGCCCATGGACCGCGCATGCTGATTCGCACGTGTCGACCATCATTCACGAAGCCTCGCATTTCCACGACACCATGTCGTCAACCGATGACCAATACACGATTACTCCCTTGCTTCCCGGTTGGGGACGATCAAACCCCGACTTGGCAATCAACAACGCCGACAGCATCGCGGGGTACGTCGTTGACATTGACTAAGTTCCTAACTGCCATCGCACTCACGTTGAGCTGCGCACATACGGCGTTCGCGTGCGACGGTCCGTCGAACATGCCCGGTTGGGATTTCGATGTTCGATTCGACAAGGATTCGAGTGACATATCTACGGCCGAACTGGCGAAGCTATCAGTGTGGTCGAACGACATGCGCAACCGCTTTCCCATCGTCGATGTGGTGTCGGTTGTCGGACTAGCGGAACCGACGGAGCGATACGCGCAAGAGCTGGCACACCGACGTGCAGCGAATGTTAAGGGCGCGTTAGATCAGTTTTTGATTCGAGGCGAGCGAAATTCGATGATCGCGCGAATCTACAAATTGCCGTTTCCCGCGAGCGAGTTTGACGATAATGGGCGGCGCGTCGAAATCACATTCGTCCCGGGGTGCCCCAACCACTGTTGCCCGAACCTAAACCCGTTACCCAAGGCGCAGTGACGTAACACGGCGCATTCAGACGGGCCCGCGATTGCGGGCTGTCTTCCTGCCGTTCCAGAGAGGACGGCTGCTCCTGAATCCAGAGCATGGGCTGGAGGGGGCGCTTCCGAGAAAATTCTCGACTCCCCCCAAAAAAGTCCGCCGCGGCACGGCGGCGGCCCGGCTGCGCCGCGCCGGCGTGCGGTCACGCCATGCGCGGCGGCCGGCACATCACGGATTGATGTACTGGAACAGCGACAGGTTCTGCATCTGCACGAACGCCTTCTGCGCGCCGGTCAGCGCATTCTGCGTCTGCAGGTACTGGCTGATCGTCGAGACCATGTTGGTGCTGGTCAGGTCGGAGAGATTGCTGGACACCTGCAGCGAATTGGTCGACATGACCGTCTGCATCGCCTTGATCTCCTGCTCCCGGCCGCCGACGGACGCCTGCACGGTGAGGATGTTCGTCATCGTATTGTCGAGCTGGGTCGAGCCGGTCGCCATCGCGTTCGAGAGCGCGGCGGCGGCGGTCGTGCTGCTGCCGACCGGGTTCTTCAGCGCGGCGATCATGGTGTCGAGCGTCGCGAAGACGTCGGTCTGGGCCTGCGTCGCAGGCGTCACCGTGAACGTGTCGCCCGCCGCCGGCGTGCCGGAAACCGCCACCGTCTGGCCGCCCAGGTTGATCGCGACGCCCGTCGAGAACGGCTGCGCGGCGGTCGTCGTCGGCGGCACCACCGTGTTGTCCGTCACCGTATAGGTCGGCGCGGCGGCCGTGCCGCCCATCGTGATCGTGAACGCATGCGCGTTGGTCGGATCGGCCGGGTTGGTGATGCTGACCGCGCCGATCGTGCCCGTCCCGGTGTTGGCCGCGCCCGCCCCCGGCACCGGCTGGCTGCCGAGCATCGGCACCGACATGAACACGGACGCGCCGTTGTCGCCCTGCGACACGGTGCGGTTCGGCATGATCTGCACCTGGCGCGAGCCGCTGTCGCCGCTGTAGGCGACGCCGCCGCCCAGCTTGTTCGCGAACGGCGGAGTCGTCGACTGGAAGCCCGAGAAGATGTAGTTGCCCGCGCCGTCGGTCGAGTTCGCGAGCGTCACCAGCTGGTCGCGATAGCCCTGCAGCTGCGTCGCGAGCGCCGAGCGGTCGCTGTCGGTCAGCGAGCCATCGCCGGCCTGGATGATGTTCGTGTGGATGGTGGTCAGCAGGCCGTTGACGCTGGTGAGCGTCTGGTCCTCGGCCTGCAGCGACGACAGCGCCAGGTCCTGGTTCGACGAATACTGCGTATACGTCGCCGACGTCATCGACAGCTGCACCGCCTGCGCCGCGCCGAGCGGATTGTCCGCCGGCGTCGACAGGCTCACGCCGCTCGAGATCTGCTGGTACAACTGCGAGAGCTGCGCCTGCTGATTGTCCATCTGGCTGACGTTCTGCTGGTAAATCTGGGAGGTGGAAATACGCATCGCCCGAATCCTCGAAATCAGTTGAACAGGCCGAGCACGGTCTGGAACAGCGTCGACGCGGTCTGGATCACTTTCGCGTTCGCCTGGTAGAACTGCTGGTACTGCATCAGGTTCGCCGCTTCCTCGTTCTGGTTGACGCCCGACACCGACTGCTGCGCCGTCGTGATCTGGCCGACGAGCGCGGTCTGCGCGGCGCTCGACGACTTCAGCTGGCTCGCCGTGTTGCCGATCGTGTTCACGTAGCTCGCATACGCGCCCGTCAGCGTCGACGTGCCGCCGGACAGCGTCTTCGCGCTGACGAGCTGCGACAGCAGCAGTGCGTTGCTGCCGTCCTTGGTGCCGCCGGCATATGCGCCGATGGTGAACTGGTCGCCGTTCGACGGTGCGCCCGACAGCGACACGGACACGCCGTTCATCACGCCTGCCGGCGCCGGCTGGACGGTGCTGTTGATCGTGAGGGTCGCGCCCGTCGCCGCGCTGTACGGCACGGTCGTCGCCGCGCTCGCGATCGCGATCGAGGTCGGCGGGGTGCCCGCGATCGTCACCGTCGTGCCGGCCTGGAAGCCGGACAGCGTGCCGGTCGCCGCGCTGTAGGTCAGCGTCGTCGAGCCGGCCGGCAACTGGTAGCCCGCGCTCACCGTGCCCTGGGTGATCGTGGCGGTGCCGGCGTTGGAGGTCGCCGCGGACGACACGACCGGCGACGCCGCCGCGATCGCCGAGCCGTTGGACGTCGCGAGCGCGAAGTTGTCGAGCGCGCCGCGCGTCGGCTGCACCGTGAACGAATCGCCGGCCGCCATCGCGCCGGTGAGCGAGAAGTTCAGCCCGCCGATCGCGCCCGGCATCGCCGCCGACGTGCCGACGACCGCGCCGCTCGCGCGGTCGCTCAGCGTGTAGTTCGCGCCGTCGAACGACAGCGTGTAATCGCCCGTCGTCGGCTGCGACGCGTTCGTGAACGACACGTTGAGCGTCGAGCCGCCGGTGTTCGACTGGTTCGCGTAGACGGTCGGGCTGCCGGTCGAGAACAGGTTGCTGCCGACGTTGCCGGACAGGTCGATGCCGAGCGCGTTCTGCCCGTTGACCTGCGCCGCGAAGCTCGTCGCGACCGCGCCGAGCTGCGCCTGCGCCGGGTCGAGCGTCTGGCTGCGGAAGGCGAGCAGGCCGCCGAGCGTGCCGCCCGACAGCGACGAGTCGGGCAAATACTGGTTCGGGGTGGCCGGCGTCGCGCCGGCGATCCCTTGCGACACGACGGTCAGCTCGCTCGGATCGGACTTCGACACGACCGTCGCGAGCTGGTAGCTCTTGTCCGCGACGACGAGCGGCTGGCCGCCCGCGAGGAACACGCTGTAGCCGTCGCTGTTCTGCACGACCTGCACGCCGGCGAGCTGCGACAGGTTCGACACCGCCAGGTCGCGCTGGTCCATCAGCTGGTTGGGCGGCTGGCCCTCGCTGCTGCCGGCCTTGATCTGCTGGTTGAGCTGCGCGATCTGCGCGGTGTAGCCGTTGATCTGCGAGACCGTGCTGGTCAGCTGCGAGTTCACGTTCGTGCGCAGCTGGTCGTATTGCTGGCCGGCCGCGTTGAGCTGGTCGGCGAGCACCTGCGCATTGCTGATCGCAGTCTGGCGCGCGGACGGATCGGACGCGTTGTTCGCGACGTTCTGCAACCCGGTGAAGTAGTTCGTGATCGCGGTCGAGATGCCCGTCGTCGGGCTGCCGACGAAGTTGTTCAGCTGCGACACGAGCGAGTAGTAGGTCGACAGCGCGCCGCTCTGGGTCTGCGCGCTGTTCAGCTGGTCGTTCAGATACTGGCTGTATTGGCGCTGGACGGTGGTGGTGCTCACGCCCTGCGGCAGGTAGCCGCTGCTCGTGTACTGACCGCTCGCCTCGGCGTAGATGGGCCGCTCGACAGAATAGCCCGGCGTCGCAGCATTGCTGATGTTCTGGCCGGTCGTCGTGAGGCCCCATTGCGCGGCATTCAAGCCGCTGAGGCCGAGGTTCATGAGGGTGTTGGACATGCGCGATCCTGAAGGGCTGGCCGCGCTGCGGCCGCCGGGTTGCGTAACTCCCGGTATAACGGCCGCGGATCGAAAAAATTGAGGAAAAAATGTGCGCCGCCGACGTCGCGCACGCGACGCCGGGGCGGCTTGCGCCGCTTACGTGCGGGCGAGCTGGCGGCGCTTCATTTCGAGCTGCGTGATGACCCGCTGCAGCGTGTTCTCCGCGCTGCCCGGCAGCGACATGAAACGGAAACCGAGCTGATAGCGGCGCGTGCCGTTCGGCACCTGCGCCGACCGGTGCGCGACGAGCTGCAGGTCGAGCGACAGCTTGCCGTAGCCGTTCAGTTCGAACTCCATGTCGGGAAACAACGTGCCCATCTCGAGCGCCTCGACGCGCTCGTCCGCCGTGCGCAGCCCAACCCCGCCGAGCGACAGGTTGTGCACCTCGAACAGGATGCCCGAGCCGTCGGGCAGCTTGCCGCGGCACAGGTACGGCTCGATGATCGGCGTGTCGACGCGGAAATACTCGCGCCGCTGGAAGAAGTAAAGCACCTCGGGGAACGCCACTTCGAACGCGGGGCGCCCTTCGAAGCGGGTCTCGCGCGGCGCGCCGGTCGCGAACTCGACGCGCACGCCTTCGGGCGTCGCCGAGAACACGCAGCGCGGCGCCGCGAGAATGCTCTTGTTCTGCTCCGCGACGCCGCCCCAGTCGAAACTGAAGGTGCGCGCGCGCACGTCGACGTCGAGCAGGCGGGTCACGAACTGGCCGCCCTGATACTGCACGGTCAGGAAATCACCGCGATTCACGAGATTGCGGAGCTGCACGCCGATTTCCAGCGGATTGCGGCGGCCGAATTCCAGCCCGGGGAGTTCCCCTTCGTGGCTCGGATCAGTCGACTGTTCGGTATTCATGGCTAGCCGGTATGTCTTTTCATGCGCGCACGACAGGGCCGGCACGCGGTATCACCCGGGCCAGAAGTTGCCCGGTCTCAGGTCTCTCACACTTAGCGGCAGTGGCGACCGAAAGTTTAGATCGATTTAACGATATTTTTTCAGGCAAACGTTAAAAACCGCGCGCGGCGAGGCCGGGCGCGGCGAGACAGCGGAGCGGACCGGGCGATCAGCCGATCTGCTGCATGATCGAGATGAGCTTTTTCGCGTAATTGGGGTCGGTCGCGTAGCCGGCCTTCTGCATGCCGTGCGCGAAGCCCTCGGCGCTGCGGCTCGCGCTCAGCACGCCCGCGTAGCGCGGATTGTTCTTCAGCAGGCTCGCGTAATCGGTCATCGCGTGCTCGTACGAGTCGTACGCGCGGAACTTCGCAGTCACGTGGTGCGCCTCGCCGTTCACGTATTCGGTCGTCAGCGCCGTCACCGTGCGGCCCTTCCAGCCCTTGGTCGCCTTGATGCCGAACACGTTGTAGCTCGATGTGCCGTCGGAGCCGCGAATCTCGCGCTTGCCCCAGCCCGATTCGAGCGCGGCCTGGCCGACGATGAAGCGCGCCGGGATGCCGGTCGCGTCGCTCGCCGCCTGGGCCGGCGCGGCGAGCCGCCCGACGAACGCATCGGCCTGCTCCGACGTGCCCGCGCCCTTTCCGGACGGCGTCAGCGCGCTGTCCGCCGAGTAGCCGCGCGAGCCGGCGAGGTTGCCATTGTTCGTGGCGGCGTTCGCGTACGCCTTCGCCATCGCATTCATCGCCGCGAGCCCGCCTTCGTTGCCGGCCGTGTCGAGGCCCGCCGACGCGGCATCCGCGCCCGCGCCTGCGCCGAGGCTCGCGTTGCGCGTCAGCTGCTTCATCAGCATGTCGGCGACGCCGATCCCGCGCTGCGACATCTGCTGCGCGAGCTGCTGGTCGAGCATCGACGTGTACATCTTCGACGTGTGGGAATCGAACAGGCCGCCGTCGGGCGTCGCGTCGCGCATGCTCTTGAGCATCATCTGCGTGAACATCGCGTCGAACTGGCCCGCGACGAGCTTCGCGCTGGCCTGCGGCGACTGCTTGGCCTGCGCGCGCAGCGCGTCGAACCCCTGCACGTCGAGCGCGAAGCGCTGCGACAGGTCGTTGGCTTTGGTTGGATTCGCCACTTAGATGATCTCCAGATCCGCGCGCAGCGAGCCCGCTGCCTTCATCGCCTGCAGGATCGACATCAGGTCCGCCGGCGTCGCGCCGAGCGTGTTGAGCGCCTTGACGACCTCGGCGAGGCTCGCCCCCGCCGTCACCATCTTCAGCGAGCCGTTGTCCTGCTTGAGCTGGATCTGCGACTGCTGCGCGGCGACGGTCTGCCCGTTCGAGAACGGCCCCGGCTGCGACACGACCGGCTGCGTGTTGACGACCACCGACAGGTTGCCGTGCGCGACCGCGCAGCTTTGCAGCGTGACCATCTGGTTCATCACGATCGAGCCGGTGCGCGCGTTGAGGATGACCTTCGCGGCGGCCTTGTCGGGCCGCACGTCGAGATTCTGCAGGCGCGCCATGAACGCGACCTGCTGTGCGGAATCGGCCGGCGCCCGGAGCTGGATCGTGCGGCCGTCGAGCGCCGTCGCGGTGCCGGGGCCGAAATCCGAATTGACCGCCGAGACGATCCGCTCGGCGGTGCCGTAATCCATGTCGTTGAGCTGCAGCTGCAGCATCCCGCCCATCTGCGCGAGCGCATTCGGCACCGCGCGCTCGACGATCGCGCCGGCGGCGATGCGCCCTGACGCGAGCTGGTTGACCTGCACGCGGCTGCCGTTCGCGCTTGCGCCGGCGCCGCCGACCGCCATGTTGCCCTGCGCGAGCGCGTAGACCTGCCCGTCCGCGCCCTTCAGCGGCGTGAGCAGCAGCGTGCCGCCGCGCAGGCTCTTCGCGTTGCCGAGCGACGACACGGTGACGTCGACCGCTTCGCCCGGCCGCGCGAACGGCGGCAGCGTCGCGGTGACCATCACGGCCGCGACGTTCTTGAGCTGCATGTTCGTCAGCGACGACGTGCCGCCGGTCGACGAGCCGTTGTTGATCGAGATGCCGAGGTTCGCGAGCATGTTCGCGAGCGTCTGCGTCGTAAACGGCGTCTGCATCGTCTGGTCGCCGGTGCCGTCGAGGCCGACGACGAGGCCGTAGCCGATCAGCGGGTTGTCGCGCACGCCCTGGATCTGCGCGAGATCCTTCAGGCGCTCGGCGTGCGCGGCACCGGAGCCGGCGACGCAGGCCAACGCGGCCAGGAATGCCCAGGCCGCGGCGCGCAGGCGGGATGGGAAACGTCGAAGCAGCATCGTCATTACCACGGCGCGAGGTTCAGGAAAAAGCGCTGCAGCCAGCTCATCGTCTCGGCCTCGTTGATGTAGCCCTTCGCCGAATACTCGATCCTCGCGTCGGCGACCTGGGTCGAGTAGACCGAGTTTGCGCCGGAGATCGTGTTGGGGTTGACGACGCCGGAGAAGCGCACGAATTCATTGCCCTGGTTGATCATCATCTGCTTCTCGCCGCTCACGACCAGGTTGCCGTTCGGCAGCACGCCGGTCACGGTGACGGTGATCGTGCCCGTGAACGTGTTCGCGGCGCTCGCGCCGCCCGTCGCCTTGAACGTGTTCCCGCCGTTCGCGGACAGGTTCATCTTGTTGAACAGCCCGCCGAAGAAGGCCGCCGTCGGCACGTCGAAGTTCGTGGTGTCCGAGCGGTCGGTGTTCGCCCCGGACGATTTGGTCGCATTGATGTTTTCCGCGATCATGATCGTCAGGATGTCGCCGACGTTGCGCGGCCGCTGATCTTCGAACAGCGGCCGGCCGGCATAGCCCGGGTTGAAGATCGAGCCCGGCGACTGCATCGCCGGCGGCGGCGGCGGCGCCGCCGTCATCGGCTGCTGGATGATCGGGTCGTGCTTGATCTGCGCGCAGCCGGCGAACGCCGCCGCGACGAGCGCGGCAAGCGCCGCGCGCGCGCAGTGACGGGACGGGGTGAAACGATCCTGCTTCATGACGGCGTGCTGTCCGGTTAGCTCTTCATCTGCGTGACGGTCTGCAGCATCTGGTCGGACGTCGTCACGGCCTTGCTGTTGATCTCGTACGCGCGTTGCGTCTGGATCATGTTGACGAGCTCCTGGACGACGTTCACGTTCGACGTTTCGACGAAGCCCTGGTTGAGCACGCCCGCGCCGTTCAGGCCCGGCTGCGACACGTTCGGCGCGCCGGACGACGCGGTTTCGGCGAACAGGTTCTCGCCCTTCGCCTCGAGGCCGGTCGGGTTGATGAAAGTCGTGAGCTGCAGCGAGCCGATCTGCACCGAGTTGGTCGAGCCGGCCTGCGTGATCGACACCGAGCCGTCCTTGCCGATCGTGAGCGACGTCGCGTTCTGCGGGATCGTGATCGCCGGAATCACCTGGTAGCCGCTCGCCGTGACGAGCTGGCCCTGCGCGTTGGTCTGGAACGAGCCGTCGCGCGTGTAGGCGTTCGTGCCGTCCGGCATCAGCACCTGGAAGAAGCCGCCGCCGTTGATCGCGACGTCCTTCGAGTTGCCGGTCTGCTGCAGGCTGCCCTGCGTGTACAGACGCTCGGTGGCAACCTGCTGCACGCCGGTGCCGAGCTGCAGGCCCGACGGCAGTTCGGTCTGCTGCGTCGAGTTCGCGCCGGGCTGGCGGATCGTCTGGTACAGCAGGTCCTCGAACACCGCGCGCGAGCCCTTGAAGCCGTTGGTGCTGACGTTCGCGAGGTTGTTCGAGATCACGTCCATCTGCGCTTGCTGCGCGTTCATGCCGGTAGCGGCGATGTAAAGCGAACGGTTCACTTTGAATCTACTCCTTCGTTAGGCGATGACGGCGGATCAGCCGAAATTCAGCAACTGATTCGCCGACTGCTCGTTCTGGTCGGCGGTCTGGATCATCTTCGTCTGAAGCTGGAATGCACGCGCGTTGTCGATCATCGCCACCATCGCCGAGACCGGATTGACGTTGCTGCCTTCGACCGAATTCGGCGCGATCACGACGGCCGGATCGGCATCGGCGGGATTGCCGTCCGTGGTGCGGAACAGGCCGTCGTTGCCGCGCGTCATCGTCGCCGGATCGGGATTGACGAGCTTGAGCTGGTCGATCATCGCGACCGCGGTCGGCGGATCGCCCGGCATCAGCGCGGACACCGTGCCGTCCTTGCCGAACGTGACCTCGGCGTTCGGCGGCACCGAGATCGGGCCGCCGTTGCCGACCACCGGCAGGTTGTTCGCGGTGACGAGCTGGCCGTTCTCGTCGAGGTGCAGGTTGCCCGCGCGCGTGTACGCCTCGCTGCCGTCGGGCAGCTGGACGGTCAGCCAGCCCTGCCCCTGGACGGCGACGTCGAGCGGGTTGCCGGTGCGCGACAGCGGCCCCGGCGCGAAGTCCGCGCCGGGCGTCGACGACAGCACGTAGGTGCGCGTGGTCGTCGGATCGATGGTGCTGCCGTCGCCGAAATTCATCGGCACCGCGCGAAAGGTCGCGAGCTGCGCGCGAAACCCCGTCGTCGACGTGTTCGCCAGATTGTTCGCGACGATCGCCTGCTGCTCGAGCGACTGCGTCGCGCCCGTCATCGCCGTATAGATCAGTCGGTCCATGGCTGCCCGTTATGCGTGCGCGTCAGAGGTTGATGAGCGTCTGGTCGACGGTCTGCTGCGTCTTGATCGTCTGCGCGTTCGCCTGGTAGTTGCGTTGCGCGGTGATCAGGTTCACGAGCTGGCTCGTCAGGTCGACGTTCGAGTTTTCGACCGCGCTGCCCTGCAGCGTGCCGTGGTTCGTGCTGCCCGGCACCGAGATCTGCGGCACGCCCGACGCCGAGGTTTCCTGGTACTGGTTGCCGCCGAGGTTGACGAGGCCGTTCGGGTTGTTGAAGTTCGCGAGCACGATCTGACCGAGCGTCGCCGTCTGGCCGTTCGAGTAGTTGCCCGTGACCTTGCCGTCGGTGCCGATCGAGAAGGTGGTCAGCGTGCCGCTCGCGAAGCCGTCCTGCGCCAGGTTGTTCACGCCGTCCTTGCCGCCGTACTGGGTCGTCCCGTTCAGGTCGAGCGTCAGCGGCTGCGGGGTCGCCGAGCCGTCGGTGGTCGGGATCGTGAACTGGAACTGGCCGGTCGACGCGCTGGTGACGGGCGCCACCGGCGCCGTGCCGGTGATCGCGCCGCTGGTGTTGAACGTCACCGCGCCGAGATCGGTCGGCGCAGCGGTCGGCACGCCCGCGTAGGCTTCCCAGGTGTTCGCCGCGGTCTTCACGAAGTACATGTTGACCTGCTGCGAGCCGCCGAGCGTGTCGTAGGTCTGGACCGACGTCGAGAAGTTGTACGACGTCGAGTCGGTGTAGTTGAACGGCGCCGTGACCGGCACCGTGTCCTGCGAGTTCAGGTTGAACTGGGCGGTGATCTTGGTCGTCGCGGTCGGCGCGATGTTGGCCGTCGGCGCCTGCAGCGGCACGGTCGTCGCCGTGTTGATCACGCCGTTCGGGTTCGCGGCGTAGCCCATCAGGTTCAGGCCCTGCGAGTTGATGATGTAGCCGTTCTTGTCGCGCTGGAACGTGCCGTCACGCGAATACGTGAGCACGCCGTTGTTCGACATCTGGAAAAAGCCGTTGCCGTTGATCGCGACGTCGAGCGCTGAACTGGTCGTGCTGATCGTGCCCTGGCTGAACTGCTGCTGCACCGAATTCACCATCGTGCCGATGCCGATCTGGTTGTTGACGGCAGTCGCGACGGAGCTCGCGTACATGTCCGCGAACTGGGCGGTGCTCGACTTGAAGCCCACCGTGTTCGCGTTGGCGATGTTGTTGCCGATCACGTCGAGATCGCTCGACGCACCCGCGAGGCCGCTCAGACCCTGTTGATAACCCATCTCGGTCTCCTTTCCGGGGAAGCTGAATCAGTTGGTGGTGGTGGTGCTCGAGGACGACGACCCGCTCGGGTAGATCGCCGCGACCTGCGTGAGCCCCACGGTGCTGCCGTTCGACAGCATGAGGCCCGCCGTGCCGTCCGCCTGCTTGACCACGCTCTGCACCTGCGCGGCCGCCAGCACCGTCGCCTTCTGCGGCGTGCCGCTGGTGTCCGTGTAGGTTGCGCTGATCGTGTACTTGCCGTCCGACAGCGTGTTGCCCGACGCATCGGTCGGCGTCCAGTTGAACGGCACGGTGCCCGCCGACTGGCTGCCCGCGTTGATCGTGTTCACGACGGTGCCGGCTGCGTTCTTCACCGTGATCGTCAGGTTCGACACGTTGCTTGCCAGCTGCACGCCGAACGGCGTCGCCGCGCCGCTCTTCACCGTGACGCTGTTGCCCGGCGCGAGCACGTTCGAGCCGATCAGCAGGGCCGCCTGCGTCTGCTGGCCCGCCGCGAGCTGCGTCGACAGCGACGTGAGCGACGTGTTGAGCTGGGCAATGCCGCTCACCGTGTTGATCTGCGCGAGCTGCGTCGTCATCTGCGAGCTGTCGACGGGACTCGTCGGATCCTGGTTCTGCAGCTGCGTGACGAGCAGCTTCAGGAACGTCGCCTGCAGGTCGCTCGCCGACGTGCCGGTCGTCGACGTGCCGTTCGAGCTCATCGTGTCGTTCGACAGGGTCGACACCGTCGTCCCGTTGCTGCCGATCGTGGAGGAAGAGGAAGTCATCCGGGTTCTGCCTTCAGTCAGATAAGAGAGGGGTCTCAGGTGCCGATCGTCAGCGTCTTGAGCATCAGCTGCTTCGCGGTGTTGAGCGTTTCGACGTTGGCCTGGTACGAGCGCGACGCCGAGATCATGTTGACCATTTCCTGCACCGGATCGACGTTCGGCATCTGCACGTAGCCGTTCGCGTCCGCGGCCGGGTTCGACGGGTCGTAGGTGTTTTTCATCGGCGACGGGTCGTCGATCACCTTCGACACGCGCACGCCGCCGACGCCCTGGCCCGACGCGGTGCGCGCGCCGTTCAGCGGCGCGGTCGCGAACACGACCTGCTTGGCCTTGTACGGCTTGCCGTCGGGGCCGGTCGCGCTGTCGGCGTTGGCCAGGTTCGACGCGGTCACGTTCAGGCGCTGCGATTCTGCCGACAGCGCCGAGCCGGCGACGCCGAAGATATTCATCAACGAGGGCATGGAGACTCCTTATGCTCGATGCGGGGCACGGGCTCGCGCGCCGTCACGAATTGGACGTGATCGCGGCGATCATCGTCTTGATCTGTTGCGTCATCACGGTCATGCCGGACTGGAAGTGCAGCGTGTTGTCCGCGAACTGCACGCGCTCGACGTCGAGGTCGACCGTGTTGCCGTCGAGCGCCGGCTGCAGCGGCTGCCGGTACGCGGCGCGGCCGAAGTTGTCCACCGGGCCGCCCGTCGGGATCAGCTTCGCGGTGCCGGTCATGTGGCCGGCGGCCGTCGACACCATCGACATGCCGCTCGTCACGCCGGCCGGCTGCGCCATCGCGAGCGGCGCGGCATTGCTCGGCGCGAGCCCGCCGGGGCTCCTCTCCGCCTTCAGCGAACGGGCGAGCGTCGACGAGAAATCGACGTCGCGGGCCTGATAGCCCGGCGTGTCCGCGTTCGCGATGTTCGACGACAGCAGTTCCTGCCGATAGGCGCGCACGTCGAGCGCCTGGCGGCCGAACGCGAATTCGGCATCGAGTCTGTCCAGCATCTGTGCGTCTCTCCGATTGAAGCGCTGCACCGCTCTTTCGCCGCCCGGCGGCCAAAGAGGCTTTTTTCCATGTCACGCATGGTAGGGGGCGCCCGCAACCGGCAATCGGCCGAATAAGCGGAAAAGCCCCCCTCTATTCATCGTTTGCGCGCCGGGCTGGCTCCCTAGAATGCAACTCGTATCAACGGATCGAGGACACGGGCGATGACGCGCACCGCACACCGCAGCGACACCGGGCGCCAACCGCGCAGGCGGCTTGCGCTCGCGCTCGCCGCCGCGCTGTGGGTAAGCGCCGCGACGGCGCAGGCCGCGGACGACGGGATGATCGTGATCCCGGGGCGCGGCGAGACGACCGAGTCCGCGCTTGCGCACGTGGCCGCAGCCGCTCCCGGGACGCCGGGCACGGCGAGCGCCGCCTCCGGCGTGCCGGCGCAGGCCGGCGTCACGGCGGAGGGTTCGCCGGGCG
>NZ_JGVW01000138.1 GCF_000687455.2 Burkholderia sp. lig30 | reverse complement strand
CGAAAGAGGCGTGATTCTAGACATCCGCCCCGCGGCGCGCAAGAGGTTTGTGAAAAAAATTTCAACGCGGTGCGCATCCCGCGGCGCACGGGCTTTTAGCGAATGAACCGGAATCACGCCGGAGGCAACTGGCGGGGCTGGCGACGGTCTTTATATATGTATGTAGGCGGACTGACGCACCGTCTCCGACCTCGCCTCGCGCCCAACACCGATGCCGCGCGCCACGTTCGAGTGCCGAGCCCCCGATTTACGCGAAATCCAGGCGCTGCGGCTAGTCCAGTGAACTCGAAACGTTATCGGCAAGATTACTGCCCCAGGTTTTGCTGCAGCGAAGCCCTCAGGGTCTGCGTGCGGTCATTGGTCATTTGCACCATGCAATTCAGCTTGTTTGCCTGGAATGCAACGGTGTCCGGCGCGCCACTGTCGAGTGCCCTGATCTTGCAGTCGTTCTCACGCTTTGCAAGCCAAAGGCGCTGTTCCGGCAGCAGGCTCTGACGCCACTCCTTGCCGCCCGCATTCCAGACGACATTAATCGCGTCATTCGCAGTCTTGATGTCGGCCTGCGCCTTCTGCAGCTCAGCCTGCGCTTCCGCTGCTTGAGCCTGTGCAATTTCCGCCTGCTGCTGTTGAGCCTGAATAGCCTGCTGCTGTTGTTGAAGCGCCTGGTCGGCCTTCTGTTTTTCGAGCGCACTCTTCAACAAGGACTGCTCGACAAGCGTCGCGGCGAATGTCACCGCGGCATTGTTGCCCTCGGTGCTGGCATAAATCTTCTTGCCATCGTCAGTCGGCTGCACGCTGTAGTCCAGCGACGACTTGATCGCGTTAGCATCGAATTCAACGCCGGCTTGCAATGCCGCCTGATGCGAGCCGTTCAACGACAGCAAGCTTCTCGTTGCGTCGGCATTCGATACGATATCTGCCGGAACGGCCAATTTCAGCGTCGATTGGCAGAATTTCTTCGTACTATTCGGATCGCTCTTTGTCGTGAGCACGTCGCCAAGGCTGATCGCAATCTTCTCGACCGTGGCCCGGATGAGTGCGCCGTCAATATTCGTATTGACGTTTGCATTTGCGTTTGCGAAGTCCGACGTAATCTGCTTAACCAGCCCATCTTTAAGCATCGACGTCACGACCGACTTCGCGTCATCTCCATTACAGGCAATTTCTTGCTTTTGCGAGCAGGCGGCCAGACTCGCCACGAGCAACAGCGGCACAAGCTTCTTCACTGATTATCCTTTTCATTCTCGATGGTTGTCGACGTACCCAAGCTGGAAAGCGGCCTCCCCCCCGTGCCTTCGTCAGCCCCCGCGCCGGCAGGTTGTGCAGCCTCCCCGGCAAATTCAACGTCGCGCGTAGATTAGCAAATTTCGGAAAGCTATTGCATGCCCCGCCGCCCGCCAGCGCACATCCCTGCGAACGTCGATGCTACGTTGGGAGAAACATCATTTCCGTGACAAGCCTGTGTTTCCGATAGCTGAAGGTTTTAAATGCAATCGTCCGTCTTTTACGGTTCATCGCGACCGACGAACCACGCCCGGCGCCCGGAATTCGAACGGATATCAGCCTGCTGCCATTGCGATCAGGATGGCCGGGATGGCCGGACCATCTGGCAGCTGCGCGTTATCAAGCCGCGACGGAAACGTGCGACGTATTGAAGCGCGCCGCCAGGCTGCACGCCTCGAAGGCTTGAACCGCTTCGCGTCGCCGCGGCATTCGTCGACGCGTTCGACGGCCTGCCCGGCCAGACCGATCCGGAACGCGAAGTTTCGTCCACGGATCCCTGCAATACGCCGGACTGGCAAAATCCAGGACTTTCACCCAGGATTCAAGGAACACACGATGGCCCGCATTGGAGCCTTTTGCGTCGCGAGCTGGCTCGCCGCGGCGATTCTTTACTTCGGCCAGCATTCGGTAGCCATGATCGCGCTGAGCGGCATGGTCGCGTTCGGCGGCTTCGACCTGCTACGCCCCTGACGCGACGCGATCGTGACCAGACGCCTGCCGAACCGGCCGCACCGCCATGCGCGGCAGACTGCGGCGTCTGGTACGCTACTCACCGCGATCAGGATCGCGTCGGCATCGTATATCTTCACGTGACCCACTTCCCGTCTATGCTTCGCTTCGAGAATCTCTGTAAACGCTTCGGCACGCATGTCGTTTTCCAGGGGCTGCATCACGCCTCGGATGCCGGCTGCGTGATGTTGAACGATGAAGGCGGCACCGGCAAATCGACACTGCTCGGCATCCTTGCCGGCACCATCGACGCCGACCAGGGCGAGGTGTGGATCGGCGGCCATTCGCTGAGCACCTCACCGGCCGGCGCGAAAGCCGCGCTCGCCTACGTGCCCGACGACTGCATGACCCATCCGCTCGTCACCGGCCGCACCTTTCTCGAGCAAGTCGCGTCTGCCCGGAAAACGACCGTGGACGCCCGCACACTCGATCTGGCACACCGCTACGGTCTCGAGCCGCATCTCGACAAACGTTTCGAACAGATGTCGCTCGGCACGCGCAAGAAAGTCTTTCTGTCGGCGATCGCGCTGGGTGCGCCATCCGTCGTCATCGCGGACGAACCCGACACCGGCCTCGATGCTTCGTCGCGCGCGGTGCTCGCGGATCAGTTCAAGTCGCTGTCGGATCGCTGCACGGTATTTTTCTCCAGTTACGATGCGGCGCTTGCGCGAGCGTGCGGCGCCAGGATCGTGAGCTTCGCCAGCCTCGGCGCGCATCCCGAGTCGGCACGCTAACGCGTACTACCCTCGTTCGGCAGGCGCTCGCCGCAGAGGCACCCCACCACGCACCGACTCCGCCGTTCCCAAGCAACCTCGTGCACGGGTGGGCGCCGCCGCCTCCAAGGCGGCCCAACCGGCCACCGAGGCGAATCCAGCCTAAAATGCGAGCACGCAGCGCGGAACGCCAACGCAGCCGCGCGTTCGCATCACGAAGCGCGAGGACTGGTAACGATGGCGCCACGCCCCCGGAAGGATCGACTCGACCTGTGGATGAACGGCATACGGGTCGGCTACTGGGAAGTCCGACGTGGAGTCGGGCACCTCGTCTATCTGCCGGAATGGGTAGACGACGAGCAAGGACGTCCGCTGTCGCTATCGCTGCCTTTCACTCCCGGCAATCAACCGCATCAGGGCGCGGTCGTCACAGACTATTTCGACAACCTGTTGCCCGACAGCCCGACAATCCGGCGGCGCATCGCGAGACGATACCGGCTCCGCTCGACGGATCCGTTCGAGTTGCTCGCGTCGATCGGCCGGGATTGCGTCGGTTTTCCGACGGATGTCGCGGAAGCGATCTTCACCGGAATGCGCGCGCAGAGCCGGCGGCTGGCGGGCGGGCGCATAGCTTTCCTCCCCGCCAATATGGAGATGAGGATGAGGTAAAACGATAGTTTGCTATCGAATATATTTCGACTATCATCGCGCCCATGCCCAATCTGCACGATCTTCGCCTCTCCGTCAGCAGCATGCTCGTGGTGGCCGCCCGCAAGTGGCGCCGCAAGAGCGACGGCGTCCTGAGCGCGTACAACGTGTCCGAAGCCTGTGCGGCGCCCTTGCTCATCGCGGGCAGGCTCGGCGAAGCGGTGCGGCAAGTCACGCTCGCGGAGCATGTCGGCATCGAAGGGCCGTCGCTCGTGCGGCTGCTCGACCAGTTGTGCACGGCAGGCCTCGTGCGCCGCGACGAAGACCCGAGCGACCGTCGCGCGAAGACGATCGTGCTGACGGAAGCCGGGCGGGCGGTCACCGCCATGATGGAAGAAGACCTGCGGGTCTTGCGCACGCGCGTCCTGAAAGGCGTCACCCGCGCCGAACTCGAGACGACGTTGCGCGTGCTGAACGCATTCAACGTCCACGACGCGGGCGAGGCCGCCCCGCATCATGCCTCCGACGAGCGCCCCGCGTCATGACCCTCCCCAACGCCCGCGACTGGCTGTTCTCGGTCAAGACCTTCTGCGCGTCGATGCTCGCGCTGTACCTCGCGCTGCTGTTCCAGCTGCCCCGCCCGTACTGGGCGATGGCGACCGTCTACATCGTGTCGAACCCGTTCGTCGGCGCGACCCGTTCGAAGGCCCTCTACCGCGCACTCGGCACCGCCCTCGGCGCCTCCGCCGCGATCCTGCTCGTGCCGCCGTTCGTCGAAACGCCGCTCATCTTTACCCTGATCGTCGCCGCGTGGACAGGCACGCTGCTCTACCTCGCCATTTCCGATCGCACTGCGCGCAGCTACGTCTTCATGCTCGCCGGCTACACGATGCCGATGATCGCGCTGCCGACCGTGACCGATCCGACCACGGTATTCGATGTCGCAGTGTCGCGCACCGAGGAAATCGTGCTCGGCATCGTCTGCGCCAGCGTCGTCGGCAGCACGATCCTGCCCAGCCGCCTCGCGCCCATGCTGATCGAGCGCACGGACGCGTGGTTTCGCGACGCGGCGTTCTATGGGCACGAGACGCTGTCCGGGCACATCGCGGGCAAGGCGCTGTCCGCGTGCCGCCAGCGCCTCGCGTTGACCATCACGAACCTCGAATTCCTGTTGAGCCAGCTCAGCTACGACCATGCGCATCCGCGAATCCTCGCGCGCGCGGAGGCGCTGCGTGGCCGGATGCAGTTGTTCCTGCCGATGATATCGGCGCTCGCCGACCCGCTGCTCGCGCTGATGCGCGACCTGAAAATCCGCCCGGCCGGCCTCGACGACCTCCTCGCCGACACCGCCCGCTGGTTCGACGCGCCGCTGCCCGGCTCGGCGGCCGGCCGCGAAACCGACCTGGCCGATCCGGCCGCGGACCGGCTGCGCGAGCGCATCGCCGCGCTGCAACCGGCGGACAGCGCGCTCGCCAACTGGGACGGCGCGCTGCTGTCGAATGCACTGTGGCGGCTGCGCCAGGTAATCGACGTCTGGCAGGACTGCCGTTCGCTGCGGGCGCTGATCGCGAACGAGTCCGGCAACTGGGAGCCACGCTACCGGCACTGGCGGCTCGGCGGCACCGAGCGCTCCTTCGACCGCGGGATGATGCTGTTCTCCACGCTCACCGCAGTCGGCGCGATCGTGCTCGCATGCTGGCTATGGGTCAGTTCCGGCTGGCACGACGGCGCGGGCGCGGTCACGCTCGCGGCCGTCGCATGCTGCTTTTTCGCGGCGCTGGACGAGCCGGCGCCGATGGTGTTCCGGTTCTTCCTCGCCACCGCCGCGAGCGTCGTGTTCGCCGGACTGTACCTGTTCGTCGTGCTGCCGCACGTGCACGACTTCCCGATGCTCGTGCTGATATTCGCGGGCCCGTTCATCCTCGTCGGCACGCTGCTGCCGCGGCCGCAGTTCAACATGGTGGCGATGCTCGTCGCAGTCAACACGGCAACCTTCATCAGCATCCAGGATGCGTACGAGGCGGACTTCCTCGTGTTCCTGAACAGCAACCTCGCCGGTGTCGCCGGCCTGCTGTTCGCGTTCGTGTGGACCCGCGCGACCCGGCCGTTCGGCGCGGAACTCGCGGCGCGCCGCCTGCTGCGCGCCGGCTGGGAGGACGTCGCGCTTTCCGCGTCGCCCCAGTCGCCCGGCGACCAGCGCAATCATGCGTCACGGATGCTCGACCGCGTGACGCAGTTGCTGCCGCGGCTCGGCGCGTCCGACGATCATCGGCATCCGTCGATCGACAGCTTCCGCGACCTGCGTGTCGCGCTGAACGCACTCGACCTGCGCCGCTTGCGCCGCAAGCTCGACGCCGACATCCGGGACGCGCTCGATCCCGTGCTTTCGGGCGTCAATGCGCATTACGCGCATTGCGCCGAGACGAGCGAGCGCCAGCCCGCCCCGGCCGCGCTGCTGGCGACGATCGACGGCGCGTTCCGGCGCGTCGCGGATCGCCAGTCGCCGGACGAAGCGGGCGCCCTCGCCGTCCCGCCGCTGGCGCCGGCCACGCGCCGCCGGTTGCACGACGTGCTGCATGCGCTCGTCGGCATGCGGCTGTCGCTGTACCCCGCGTCGGCAGCCCAGGCGCCGCACGCGCCCGGCGTCGCCCGCGGATGACCCGCTTCCCAACCATGGACATTCCTCCTCGACCATGATCGGTGAAATCGACATCTTCGGCGTCTTCGTGCCGGCCCCGCTCGTCCTGATGCTGATCGCCTACCTGATCAACACCGTGATCGGCGTCGTCTTCACGCGCGTCGGCCTCTATCGTTTCGTCTGGCACCGTTCGATCTTCGATCTCGGCATCTACGTGTTCGTGCTCGCCGTCGTCATGATCGTGTCCTACCACTTCATGGCTGTGTCCCCTTGACCGTGAAAAAAAACTGGTTCTCCGCAGGGCAGGTCCTGCTGACGCTGATCGTCGTCGTTGCCGCCGCCCTCGTGCTGTGGCGGATCATCAACTACTACATGTTCTCGCCGTGGACGCGCGACGGGCACGTGCGCGCCGACGTGATCCAGATCGCGCCCGACGTGTCCGGTCTCATCACGTCGGTGCGGGTGGTCGACGACCAGCCGGTCAGGAAGGGCCAGGTGCTGTTCGTGATCGACCAGGCCCGCTACACGCTCGCGGCGCGTCTCGCCGAAGCGACGCTCGACCAGCGCCGCGCGACGCTCGCGCAGGCGAAACGCGAATACGCGCGGAACCGGACGCTCGGCAACCTCGTCGCGAGCGAGCAGGTCGAGGAAAGCCGCACGCGCGTCGAACAGGGCGAGGCAGCCGTCGAGGACGCGCAAGTATCGCTCGATACCGCGCGGCTGAACCTGCAGCGCACCACCATCGTCAGCCCCGTCGACGGCTACCTGAACGACCGTGCGCCGCGCGTCGGCGAATACGTGCCGGCCGGCCGCGCGGTGCTGTCGGTCGTCGACCAGCATTCGTTCCGCGTCGACGGCTACTTCGAGGAAACCAAGCTGCGCGGCATCCATATCGGCCAGCCGGTCGACATCACCGTCATGGGCGAGCCGAAGCCGTTGCGCGGCCATGTGCAGAGCATCGTCGCCGCGATCGAGGACCGAGATCGCTCGCAAAGCGCCAACCTGCTGCCGAATGTGAATCCCGCATTCAGCTGGGTGCGGCTCGCGCAGCGGATTCCGGTGCGCGTTGCGCTCGACGAGGTGCCGGACGACTTCAGGATGATCGCCGGCCGCACGGCCACCGTCTCGATGCGCGCCGCCGATGCACGCCGTGACGACGCGGCAACGCCGGCGAATACGCGTGCAGCCGCGCCGGCGCGGACCGCTTCCGGCGCACCCCGCGCCGCGGGAGCCTCGCAATGACACGTCACGCCGTCCGGCTCGCCGCAACGCTCGCGTCGCTGGTGTTCGCACTCGGCGCATGCAAGTCCGTCGGCCCCGACTACCGGCTGCCGCCGCACGCGCTCATCAACGCACCGCTCGCGAGCGCGCCGCTCGACGGCGCGAGCGGCACGCTGATCTCGCACGACACGGTGCCGGGCGAATGGTGGAAGCTCTACGACGACCCGGTGCTGGACCAGCTCGTCCAGGATGCACTGCAATCGAACACCGACTTGCGCGTCGCGGCGGCGAACCTCGCCCGCTCGCGCGCGGCGATCGCCGTCGCCGATGCGCAGGGAGGATTCTCCGGCGGCGCGGAAGCGGCCGTGCAGCGTGCCCAGGAATCCGCCGAGCAGTATCTGCTGACGAGCAAGCTGCCCGTCGTGAACGAAGGTGCGCTCGGCCTGAGCGTGTCGTATGAAATCGACCTGTTCGGCAAGCTGCGGCGCGGCGTGGAAGCGGCGCAGGCCGACAGCGAAGCCGTCAAGGCAGCCGGCGACCTCGCGCGCATCGCGGTGGTCGCGGATGTCGTGCGCGCCTATGTCGAGTCGTGCTCGGCCGGCGACGAGCTCGCGGTCGCCAGGCGTTCGCTCGACCTGCAGAAGCAGCGCGTCGCGGTGTCGCGCCGGCTGCGCGATGCCGGGCGCGGCAACCAGACCGACGTCACGCGCGGCATTACCCAGGTGCGGACGATCGCCGCGGACATCCCGCGTTTCGAGGCGCGCCGCAAGGTCTCGCAATACCAGCTCGCGGCGCTCCTGGCACGCTCGCCGTCGAGTCTGCCGCCCGGCGTGCCCGAATGCGAGCGACTGCCCGCGTTGCGCCAGCCGATCCCGGTCGGCGACGGCGCCGCGCTGTTGCGTCGCCGCCCCGACGTGCGCGCGGCCGAGCGGCAACTCGCCGCGGCCACCGCACGAATCGGCGTCGCGATCGGCGCGATGTATCCGTCGGTCAGCATCGGCGCATCGACCGGAACGACCGGGATACTCGGCGATCTCTTTTCGCCCGAGACCAACCGCTGGTCGTTCGGCCCGCTGATCAGCTGGACCTTCCCCGTCAACGGCCAGCGCGCTCGCGTGCGCGAGGTGGAAGCGGCCACGGGCGGCGCGCTCGCGCACTTCGACGGCGTCGTGCTGAACGCACTGCGCGAGACGCAGACCAGTCTCGCGACGTACGCCGCCGACACGCAGCGCGCGGACGCGTTGCGAACCGCGTACGAATCCGCGCGCTCGTCGGCGGACGAAACCCACCGCCTGTACGCCGCCGGCCGCGAGTCGTTCATCTCGGATCTCGATGCAACACGCACGCTGACGGGCGTTCGCGCCCAGGTGGCGGCCGCCGAAGGGCAGGTTGCGGTCGATCAGGTGCGGCTGTTCCTGTCGCTGGGCGGCGGTTGGGAAAGCGAGGCGGCATCGGGGGTGGACAACGCCACGATGAAACCTCAGCCGATACGGCAGGCGGAGTAACCGTATTCCGCGGGCGGGCCTGCCGGGCATCGCAGCCGGCACGGCAGCATCGAGGCAACCACGCGACCGGCTCGCGCCCGACGACGCTCCGCTCATCACTTCCGGTTCTCGGCCCTGACGCCACCGAGCGCCTCGAGCAGCGGCCGGAGGGCATCGAGTTCCGCGCCGAAGCCGGCCCAGTCCCCCGCCTTCAGCCGCTCGATCGCATGGTCATAATGGGCAAGGGCCTCGCGGGCACGCGCATCCGCCGCGCCCCGGGCGGGCGCCGCCATCGGCGCCGCCTCCTTGAAGAGCGCCGCGAGCGCCTCGCCGAGGGTTGCCTCCATCACGACACGATCACCATAGGCGGCGATCACCCGCTTCAACTCCGGCAACTGACCTGACGCCGCGCGCAGATACAGCGGGGAAACGTAGAGGATCGAGTTCTCGATCGGCACGACCACGAGATGGCCGCGGATGACGCGTGAGCCCATCTGGTTCCACAGGGAGATCTGCTGCGAGATCTCGGTGTTCTGCTGGATGCGCGCCTCGATCTGGAACGGCCCGTAGACCAGCTTGTCCTTGGGAAACGTGTAGACGATCAGCTTGCCGTACCCGGGCGGATCGCACCGCGCGGCCAGCCAGGCGATCATGTTCTCGCGCTGGCTCGGCACCATCGGCAGCATGAGAACGAACCCGGCGCGCGTATCCCCGGGCAATCGCATGATCATGTAGTACGGCGCCATCTGCGCGCTGGCCGCATCTCCGCCGTCGATATCGCCCAGCGCGCGAGGAAACTGCCAGAGATCCTCGCGGTTGTAGAACACTTCCGGCGCATCCATATGGTAGGCACGGTAGAGGTTCGCCTGGATCAGAAACAGATCTTCCGGGTAGCGAATGTGCTGCTGAAGATTCCGCGGCATCGCATCGAGCGGCTTGAACATGCCCGGGAAGATCCGCCGGTAGCTCCGCACCAGCGGATCGGCGGGATCGCTGACATAGAAGTCGACCGTGCCGTTGTATGCATCGACCACCACCTTGACCGCGTTGCGGATGTAATTGGCGCCGTCGCCGAGACCCGGCGGAGCATACGGAAACCAGCGACTGGTGGTGTAGGCGTCCTGCATCCAGAAGAGGCGCCCGTCGCTTGCGACGACATACGGGTCATGGTCGAGGGTGAGGAACGGCGCGATCGTGCGTATCCGGTCCCGGATGTTGCGGTGAAGCAGGATCCGGCTCTCGCCCGTGACGTAGTGGGTCAGCAGGATGTTGGGATCGTCGAACCGCCACGCGAACAGGCTGCGTCGCGCGAGGCTGCCGATCGCGACACCGTCGCGCCCGCTGTAAGCAGTGTAGGCATTGCTGTCGCCTTGCGGATAGTCGAATTCGGGCACGCTGCCCTTCACGATCACATAGCCCGGCTCGCCCTCTCCGAAGTAGAGGCGCGGCTCGCGGATCGCCGGCCCGCCATTGTCGACGGGCGGAATATCCCGCAGATACAACGAAGGCATGCCTTCCGCGGATTTCTCGGTGACCGGCGACATCACGACGCCGTTGCCATGCGTGAACAGCAGATGCAGGTTCACCCAGGTCCGGGCGCTCTCCGGAAGCAGCGCCGGCTCCAGCTCGCGCGCGGACAGCATGACCTGCCGGTAACCCGAATCGAGCCGGTAGCGGTCGATATCGACGGAGAAGAACTTGTAGTAAGTCCTGATCTCCTGCAACTGTGCGTAGGTATCCAGCAGCGGCCGCACATCCCACAGGCGGATGTTGTCGATGGTCGCGCGATTGGCCTGCAGCGACGCGAGATTCAGGCCCTGCTCGGCCGCGAACGGCTTCACCGCGATCTGCGCGAGACCGTAGGCCTGCCGTGTCAGCGCGATGTTGCGTTCGATATACGGCGTCTCCAGCTGCAGCTCGCTCGGCTTGACGTAGAAGCGCTGAAACAGACCGGGATAGACGAGGCGAAGCACGAACGCGCAGCCGAACACCAGCAGCATCGACGCGGCCGGCAGCCGATAGCCGGGTCGGCGCATGTTGACCGACAACGCGACGGCCGACGCAGCGGCAAGGCCGACGAGCCCCCACAGCACCGGCAGCACGACGTGGACATCGGTGTAGCCGGCGCCGACCACGACGCCGTTGTTGTCGTAGAGCAGCAGAAAGCGGTCGAGCCACCAGGACCACGCTTTCAGCAGAAAGAACACTGCCAGCAGCGCCGATCCGTGAGCGGCGGCGGCAGTCGAGAGCCCCTTCGGCGGCCGGAGCATGATGTCGCCATGCAGCCAGTAGATCCCGCCTGCGACGACCGCACAGCAGAACAGCAGCTGCAACAGCCCGTTCTTGAGTGCGATCCAGGCAGGCAGCGAGAAAAGATAGAAGCCGATGTCCTTGCCGAAGAGCGGATCGCGCTCGCCGAACGGCACCTGATGAAGAAAGCGCAGCGCGATGTCCCAACTCGACATCGCATTGCCGGCGATGGCAAGCCCGAAGAGGATGGCGCTGCCGGCGATGACGGTGCGCCACGGAACGCGCGACGCGACCTGCCCGGCCAGCTCCCGGATCACCTCCTCCGCGCGCGTCGACGGGCTGGCTGCCACTTGCCACGCATCGAAGCGTCTGGCGTAACGATGCGCGAGCAACCCGGACGTGCCGATCGCGGCCGCCGACGCGGCGAACGCGATCGCAAACAGCACCACCCGGGCGGACAGGATCGTCCAGAAAACGCCCGCATAGCCGATCGACGAGAACCACAGCCAGTCGACCAGGATGCTGGCGATGCGGCCGATGACGATCAGGCTGGCGACGACGACCGCAGCCGCGATCGCGTAGCGTCTCAGGCGCGAGACGGACGTCGTTTGCGAGCGCATCGAGACTCCTTTGCCGGCCCGTCATGCACGGCCGGCCGCGACCGGGTCATGCCGCGCCGCCGATCCGTCCGGATCGCGGCCGGCCGGAGTCTCAATGCTACGCCGGCAACGGGCGCGCCGCCATATGGCGGCGTACGCGCGGTCACGCCGGCGCCCGGCCGTGACACGACGGATCAGCGCACCCATGCCCCGGAAACGCCGCGCAAAACCGCGCGCGGCCGCGGCGAGGGGGCACGTTTGCGCGACGTCCGCTCGACGCTCACAATGAGCGTTCGGGCGGCTTCGCCGCGCCGCAACGGACGGAGGGCGAGATGGACGATCCCTATGACCTTCAGCGCTTTGTCGACGCACAGGATCCGGTGTATGCGCAGGTATGCGACGAGCTGAGGAACGGACACAAGCGAAGCCACTGGATGTGGTTCGTGTTCCCGCAGATCGAAGGGCTTGGCGACAGCGTGATGGCGCAACGGTATGCGATCTCGACGCTGGCCGAAGCCGCGGCGTATCTTCAGCATCCGGTGCTTGGCCGACGGTTGCGCGAATGCACGCGGCTGGTCAACCACGTCGATGGCCGCTCGATCCAGACGATTTTCGGCTATCCGGATTACCTGAAATTTCGATCTTCGGTCACCTTGTTCGCGCACGCGACCCCGGACAACGCGGTATTCGTCGAAGCGCTCGAGAAATATTTCGGCGGCGAAGCCGATCACAACACGCTGGCGCGGCTCTAGGGGCGTCCTGCCCCGGCAGGCGCGCCCCCCGTACGCGGACGCGTTCCGCCGCTCGCCGGGCGATGCCGCACGCCGGCGTGCCTGTCATGACGGAGCCGACAGGTAGTCCGCCAGCCGGGCCAGCATTGCGTCGCAGCGGCGCAGTTGCTCGACGGTGACGAATTCGTCCGGCTTGTGGCCCTGATCCATGCTTCCTGGTCCGCAGACCACCGTGGGAATGCCCGCCCGGTCGAAGAGTCCGCCCTCGGTGCCGAAAGCGACCGTGCCGAATTCCGCGGAACCGCACAGCAGCGCCAGCAGACGCGCCGCTTCGCTGTCGGGCGGGGTCGCCAATCCCGGATACGCGTTCAGCGGCTGAAGGCGGATATCGGTGTCGGGCTGCACCGCGCGCATCTTCGGCAGCAGTTCGGCTTCGGCATAGGTCTGCAATTCATCGGCCACCTTGCCGGCATCGAAGTCCGGGAGCGCGCGCACTTCGAAATCGAACTCGCATTCGCCGGGCACGATGTTGAGCGCGCGACCGCCGTGGATCACGCCGGTCTGCACGGTCGAGAACGGCGGATCGAAACGCTGATCGCGATGGTCGGGCTGCGACAGTCGTTCGCCGATCGCTTCCAGACGGCCGATCAGTCGCGCCGCATACTGGATCGCGTTGACGCCGTCAGGCGCATACGCCGAATGGCAAGGGGCGCCCTTCACCCGACAGCGCATCGCCAGCTTGCCTTTGTGCCCCAACACCGGCTTCAACCCGGTCGGTTCGCCGATCAGGCACAGAACCGGCTTGTGCGGGCGCTTCTCCAGTTCCGCCAGCATCGGCCGCACGCCCACGCACCCGACTTCCTCGTCATAGGAGAAAGCAAGATGCACCGGCAGTTCGAGCTCGCGCCCGAGAAAGACGGGCACCGCCGCCAGGACCGACGCGATGAAGCCTTTCATGTCGGCCGTGCCGCGGCCGTACAGCCGCCCGTCCTTTTCAGTGAGACGGAATGCGTCGACCGTCCACGCCTGGCCATCGGCCGGCACCACGTCGGTATGGCCGGACAGCACGATGCCGCCGCGGTGACGAGGGCCGATGGTGGCGAACAGGTTCGCCTTGGTGCGCTCGGGGTTGTAGAACAGCTCGCTGTCGACACCGTGTTCCGCCAGGTAATGCCGGATGAAATCGATCATTTCCAGATTCGATTCCCGGCTGACCGTCGCGAAGCCGACCAGTCGTTCGAGCAGTGCGCGGCTGAGCGCTTCATTCATCGCCCGGCACCCCGTAGCTGGGAGCGACGGTCGGATTCAGCGCCCGGGTCACGTAGTCCTGCATCTGCGGCCGATAGGCCTGCCAGAGACTGTCGAGCTGCGCGACGGGGCCGTCATCGGCCCAGTCGACCCGCAGGTCGACGATCGGCCAGCTCAGGTCGCCCACGATCCTGAGCGCCGCCGAATGCACGGGGCCGGCTTCGCCACCGGCCGCGATCGCCGCGTGCATGGCCGCGAGCAGGCGTTCGGCGAGCATGCCGCGCGCATGCTCGAACGCCGAAACCATCGCCTCGATCACGTCAATACCCGCCAGCATGTTGCCGGCGGCGACGCATTGATCGCCGGCCACGGCGTGGTGTATGCCCAGCGCCTCCTTGCCGCTGAAGCATGCCGCACGCCCCTGCGCATCGAGCACCGTCACCTGCCGATACTGACTCCAGCCGTCCGCGCCCAGCGCGCGGTCAAGCGCCGCGGCAGGCGCGAGTTTCATGCTTTCCAGCAGATCGAGAATCTGCGGACCGAGCGCCGGCAGCGTGACATTCTGCGTCGCCACCACACCCACGCCGGCACGCGCCCACGGGCATCGCGCCCCCACTGCGATACTGGACGAGCTGATGGCGATCCCAAGCTGCCCGGTTTCCGCGCAGCGTCCTGCGATAGAGAATGTCATGTCCCGCTCCTTATGCCCGAGACGGCTTCCAGCCGTCCGGAACGACCGCGATCACGTCGATCTCCATCAACCACTGCGGCTGCCCCAGCGCGCTCACGACAAGGCCGGTGGAAATGGGAAACACGCCCTTGAGCCACTTGCCGACTTCCTGGTACACCGGCTCGCGATAGCGGGGATCGGTCAGGAACGTCGTGGTCTTGACGATGTGGGACAGGTCGCTGCCAGCCTCTTCCAGCAGTTGCTTCACGTTCTTCATCGCCTGCTCGGCCTGCGCGCGCGGATCGCCGAGCCCGATCAGGCGGCCGTCGAAGTCCGTCCCCACCTGGCCGCGTACGTAGACGGTGTTGCCGGCGCGCACGGCCTGACAAAGATCGTTATCGAGCGACTGGTTCGGATAGGTGTCCTTGGTGTTGAACATGCGGATGCGGGTATGCGTGGGTAGGCTCATCGATGCACCTTAATGCCGTGAAGAAATGGATCTCTGATCGGGAACGAAAGCAAATCAATTCACGCCCGTCTCGCTGACGTCCGGAATGCGCGACTCGGCGCATGCGACATCGGCGCTTTCCTCGCGGCGGTGCGCCGCGTGGCATCGCGAAGCCTCGTGGTAAGCGAGATATTTGCGCTGCGTGACGATGTGGTCGGCGATATGCTTCGCGTCGTGCCAGACGCCCCAGATGAAAGCGGAACCACGACGCGACAGCCACGGCAGGCCGAGGAAATAGATGCCGGGCTCTCGGGACACGCCTCGCTGATGTTTCGGCTTGCCGTTTTCGTCGAACGCGTCGACCTTCAGCCAGCTGAAATCGACCGCATAGCCGGTTGCCCAGATGATCGAGGTCACGCCGGCCCTGGCCAGATCGAGGTCGAGAACGGGATGGGTCACGCATTCCGGATCAGGAGGAATGATGCGGGCTTCCGGCTCTTCCGGAAGGTCGAGACCGTTGCGTGCGACATAGGCGTCGGCCGCGTTCAACAGCGACAGATAATTCTCGTCGCCGCGCACGATGTTCGCCGCGAGATCCGGTTCGAACGTCACGATGCCGAAATCGAACGATTTCGTCAGGCCGACGAGCGTGATCCCCTGATGCGCGAGACGCCGGAAGTCCACCGTATGGCCGCCCCGCGCGCCGCTCACCGCGATGGTGACGTGCTCCCTGCCCGGCCTCATGACCTCCGCATCCCATTCGCCGAGAACGCCCAGCCACCAGCAGAAGTCGCGGCCGCGATATGCCCGCGGGGGCCGGTCGTGCGCGCCGACCGACAGATAGACCTGCTTGCCCGCGCGCTGCAGCTCATCCGCGATCTGCACGCCCGACGACCCCGCCCCCACCACCAGGACAGCACCCTCCGGCAATTGCTCAGGATTACGATATTCGGCGGAGTGAATCTGCATGAGATTCGCATCCTTCGGCGCGATCGGCGGAATGGCCGGGCGCTGGAAAGGTCCTGTCGCGACAACCACCCGGCTGGCCTCGATCGTTCCGTCGGATGTTTCGATGGTGAAGCCCTGGCGGCCGGCATTTCGCACGACCTTCATCACTTCCACGCCGGTGCGGACAGGCGCGTCGAACTTCTTCGCATAGGCGACGAAATAGTCCGCAATCCGCTCCTTCGACGCGAAGGCGTCCGGGTCGAGATCGTCGAACTCGAGATTGGGGAAACGATCGTGCCAGGCAGGGCCATTGGCGACCAGGGAATCCCATCGTTCCGTGCGCCAGCGCTCGGCGATGCGATCGCGCTCCAGAACGAGGTGTGGCACGCCGAGCTTGCTCAGGTGTTCGCTCATCGCGATGCCGGCCTGACCGGCACCGACAACGAGCGTGTCGATTGACGTTCTTTCCACTGTCATGGCTGCTTCCTTCTGAAAGGCGGATGGATTCGAATCGGTCATGGCCTCGCGGCCATCGAGCGCGTGCGACCGCCGCGGGCTGTCGCGGACTGGGCCGAAGCCCTGTCGCCCCGCCCCGATCGCGGTCATCGCAATCAGGCGGGCCGGCGACCATTCACCCGCTTGTGCGACGTGCCGCGGGCCGCTTGGCGTGGGGGAAATCTACGCCCGCCGGCGAAATCCGAAAAACATATTTAAAAAATGCATCGCATCGGATTTACCTATGCAAGCATTTTTGAGCGCCTCACAATGCCGCCCATTGAAGGCCGATCATGGAGCGTCGCCGATGGAAAGCCACCCGTTGCGCTACTCGTTGCGCCAGTTGCGTTACTTCGTCGTCGCGGCGGAGGCGCTGTCCTTCACCGGCGCCGCGCGGCAGCTGCACATCTCCCAGCCGTCGATCTCGACGGCGCTCGCGGATCTCGAAGTGTCGTTCGGGGTGCAACTCTTCATCCGGCATCACGCGAGCGGTCTGTCGCTCACGCAAGCGGGCCGCGATCTGCTCGGGCAAGCGCGCAACCTGCTCAAGATCGCCGAGGAACTGCAGACGGCCGCGAAGGAAATGGATGGCGGCATGACCGGCGTGATCGCGCTCGGCTGCCTCGTGTCGCTCGCGCCGCCGCTGATGCCGGGACTCATCAGCCGCTTCATCGGCGAGCACGCCGGCATTTCGTTTCGCACCGTCGAGGCGCATCAGGACGGTCTCCTGCGGGGGCTTCACGACGGCTCGCTCGACATCGCGCTCACCTACAGCCTCGACCTGACCGAAGACATCGCCTTCACGCCGCTGATTTCGCTGCCGCCCTACGTGATCCTGCCGAAGACGCACCGTCTTGCGCGTGCGCGCAAGGTGTCTCTCGCCGACCTGCTGCCCGAGCCGTATGTGATGCTCGATCTGCCGCACAGCCGCGAGTATTTCGCGGCGCTCTTCGATGCGGTGGGCAGCCGGCCAGTTCCCGCCTTTCGCTCGTCGCAGCCGGAGGTCGTGCGCGGCATGGTGGCCAACGGCCTCGGCTACAGCATCCTCAATTTCCCGCTCAAATCGACCCGCACCGTGGATGGCGAGGACTTCGTCATCAAGCGTTTCAAGGACCACGTCAACGCAACGACACTCGGCATCGCTCAATCGCGCGCGATGAAGCCGCGGCAAGTCGTGCAGCGCTTTTCGTCGTTCTGCGAGACCTATATCCGGCGGCTGCATCTCGACACATGACTGCCGTCGGCCAGTGCCGGCGGCCGCTCACGACGCACGGACGCTGCATAGGGAAAAGCTTTGCTTTGTATCCGAAAACAATATTTTTACTGGCAATTTGACTTGATAGATTGCGGTCCATGACGAGCGCAACGCCGCCAGACCTCGCGTTGGCGCGCTCCCACCGGGAAGAACCAAGGAGGACTTCATGGCCAACCCCGCAATCACGATGTCGAACCCGTCCTTCATTTCCTTCTCGGGCGTGAGCAAATCGTATGACGGCGTGCATTACGTCGTGGACGATTTGAACCTCGACGTGCGAAAGGGAGAGTTCCTGTCGCTGCTCGGTCCGTCGGGCTCGGGCAAGACGACGACGCTCACGATGCTCGCGGGATTCGAATCGCCGACGCAGGGCGAGATTCGCCTCGACGGCCAACGTCTCGACGACAAGCCGCCTCATCAGCGTGACATCGGCATGGTGTTCCAGAACTACGCGCTCTTCCCGCATCTGACGATTGCGGAGAATGTCGCGTTTCCGCTCTCCGTCCGGCACGTAAGCCGCACCGAGCAGAAAGCGCGCGTGAAGCGCGCGCTCGACATGATCGAGCTGCCGCATTTGGCGAACCGGCGTCCCGCGCAGCTCTCGGGGGGGCAGCAGCAACGCGTGGCGCTCGCGCGCGCGCTCGTGTTCGAGCCGAGTGTCGTGCTGATGGATGAACCGCTCGGTGCGCTCGACAAGCGTCTGCGCGAAACGATGCAGTACGAAATCATGCGTCTGCATCGCGAGCTCGCGCTCACGATCGTCTACGTCACGCACGATCAGGCGGAAGCGCTGACGATGTCGGATCGCGTTGCCGTATTCTCCGACGGGCGCATTCAGCAGGCCGCCACGCCGAGCGAACTGTATGAGAACGCGCAGAACGCGTTCGTCGCGAACTTCGTCGGCGAGAACAACGGGTTGACCGGACGTGTCGTCGATGCCGGCGAGGATTGGGCGACGCTCGCGCTGTCCGACGGCAGCGTCATTCGCGGCCGCTGCGGCCCCGGCGTGCGCACGGGCGACGAAGCGACGCTCGCGCTGCGCCCGGAACGCGCGCATATCCCGTCGGCGGACGGCGCGACCGTCGACGCGCACAGCAACGTCGTTCGCGCGCGCGTCGAGGAACTGGTGTATTGCGGCGACCACCATCGCGTACACCTGACGTTCGGCTCGCGCGACGGCCTCGTCGTGAAGGTGCCGAATACGCAACGCCATGCACTCCCTTCGCCCGGCAGCACGATCGAGGTCGCCTGGCGTCATGACGACTGCAAGATTCTCGCGATGAGCGCGCAACGACGCACGCCCGCGCCCCATTCCTCCCCACCGCCGTCATCTTCCATCATCACGCCCGCCACTGCAGGAGCCAACTGACATGCGTACCTTCACCAAAGCACAATGCACCGCCGTCGCCGTGCTCGCCTTCTCTGCCGTCACCGTCCAGGCAGCGGAGACGCTCTCCGTCGTGACCTTCGGCGGCGCCTACGAGGCCGCCGCCAAAAAAGCCTATTTCGAGCCGTTCACTCAAGCCACCGGCATCGGCTTCTCGACCGAATCGTATGACGGCGGCCTCGCGAAGCTCTCCGCCATGGAACAGGCGAAGAACACCACGTGGGATCTGATCGATCTCGAGACCAACGATGCGATCACCGCCTGCGACGAAGGCCTGCTCAAGAAATTCGACAGGAAGACGCTCGGCAAGACGAGCGACTTCATCCCCGGTTCGATCAACGACTGCGCGGTGGCGAGCATGGTCTGGTCCACGGTGTATGCGTACGATGCGAGCAAGCTCAAGACCGCGCCGACGACCGTCGGCGATTTCTTCGATCTGCATAAATTCCCCGGCAAGCGCGGCCTGCGCAAATCACCGAAAGTCACGATGGAATGGGCGCTGATCGCGGACGGAGTCGATCCGAAGGATGTGTACAAGGTACTCGGCACATCGGCCGGCGTGGATCGCGCGTTCAGAAAGCTCGACACGATCAAGAAGAACATCGTGTGGTGGGAATCCGGCGCGCAGGCGCCGCAGCTGCTCGCCGATGGCGCGGTCGTGATGACGCAGGCCTACAACGGCCGCATCGACGATGCCGCCAAGAAGGACAACAAGCCCTTCAAGGCGGTCTGGGACGCACAGGTCTACGACTTTGATTGGTGGGGCATTCCGGCGGGCGCGAAGCATGCGGACGCGGCCGCGAAATTCATCGTCTCCGCGTCACAGCCGAAATCGTATGCGGATCTCTCGAAGTACATCGCGTATGCGCCGCCGCGCAAGGATGCGATCGCGCTCGTCGACAAGCAGCGTCTTGCCGATCTGCCGACCGCGCCCGCAAATTTCAAGCGCGCCGTGCAGATCAACGCGAACTTCTGGGCCGACAACGCGGACCAGATCAACAAGCGCTTCCAGGTGTGGCTGACGCAGTAACGCGCCTGTCCGCACGTCTTACAGCGCCCACCTTCGACGAGAGCCCAACGTGACCGCGACCACCAACATGTCCGCTTCCGCCCAGGCCGCGGCCCCGGGCTCTCCAACGAGAGCCGATGGCCACGCGTCGTATCGAAAGGCACGCCGCCGCGCATCGGTTCAAGCGCTGTTGCTCGCGCTGCCGCTGATCGTGTTCCTGCTTTCCACGTTCATCGCGCCGATCGCGCTGCTGCTCGGACGCAGCGTCGAGAACCGCGAAGTGCCCGACAGCATGCCCGGACTCACCCGTGCGCTCGACGCCTGGGACGGTCACGGCGTACCGGACGAGCACACGTTCGCCGTGCTCGCTGCAGGGCTCAGGGCCGCGCAGCAGAGCGGACAGCTCGGTACCGTCGCACGGCGACTGAACTTCGCCCAGCCAGAATTCCGAAGCCTGCTGATGCACACGGCGCGCGGCTTGCCGGCCGATGCGCCGGCTGCGTGGAAGCCGACGCTCGTCGAACTCGACGAGCGCTGGAGCTCGCCGGAAATCTGGCGCCTGCTGAAGCGTGCGGCCGCGTCGCCTACGCCGGACTACCTGCTCGCTGCCGTCGATGCGCAGGTGACGCCGCAAGGCTCGGTCGCTTTCGTGCCGGATAACGCTTCGGTCTATCGGCAGGCGTTCGCTCGCACGATCGCGATCAGCGCGTCGGTCACGCTGCTGTGCCTCGTGCTCGGCTATCCGGTCGCATGGCTGCTCGCCAACCTGCCGGCGCAGAGCAGCAACCGGCTGATGCTCCTCGTGATCGTGCCGTTCTGGACCTCGTTGCTCGTGCGCACGACCGCCTGGTACGTGCTGCTGCAGCCTGGCGGCATCGTCAACAGCCTGCTGACGGGGCTCGGCCTCGCCACGCATCCGGTGCCGCTCGTCTTCAACCGGACGGGCGTGCTCATCGGCATGACGCACGTGCTGTTGCCCTACATGATTCTCGCCATCTATTCGGTGATGAAAAGTGTATCGCCCGTGTATGTGCGTGCGGCACAGTCGCTCGGCGCGCATCCGTTCACCGCGTTCGTGCGCGTGTACGTACCGCAAACGCTGCCCGGCGTGGGTGCGGGCTGCTTCCTCGTGTTCGTGCTCGCGCTCGGCTACTACATCACGCCGGCGCTGCTCGGTGGCGCCGGCGACGAAATGATCAGCCAGCTCATCGCGATGCAGACGAACACGCAGCTCAACTGGGGGCTTGCGGGCGCGCTCTCGGCTTACCTCGTGATCTTCACGGCGATTTTCTATTTCCTGTTCAACCGGATCGTCGGCATCGATCGCCTGCGCTTCGGCTGAGCGACTCGTCCACAACGAAGGAACGACATGCACGTCCAACGCAACAAGGTACTGACGGAACGTATCGCCGCGCGCTGGGTGCGCTTGCATACCGCGCTCGTGCTGTTCTTTCTGATCGCGCCGATTCTCGCGATCATCCCGCTCTCCTTCAATTCGGGATCGTATTTCTCGTATCCGCTGCAGGGCTTTTCGATGCACTGGTATCGTCAGGCGCTCACCAGCGCGGACTGGCAGCGATCGCTGGCGAACAGTGTCGGGATCGGCGCGGCGTCGACGTTGATCGCCACGTGCCTCGGCACGCTCGCCGCGCTGGGCCTCAGCCGCGCGCAATTCCCGCTGCGCGCGTTGATCATGCCGATCGTCATCTCGCCGATGATCGTCCCGATCGTCGTCGTCGCCGCAGGCTTTTATCTGATTTTCGCGCCGCTCGGTCTCGTGAACTCGTACCTCGGCGTGGTCCTCGCGCATGCGGCGCTCGGCACGCCGTTCGTGGTCATCACCGTGACTGCATCGCTGCTTTCGTTCGACCAGAGCCTCTTGCGTGCGGCGTCGGGGCTCGGCGCATCGCCGTGGATTGCGTTCAGGCGCGTGACCTTGCCGCTCATCGCGCCTGCGGTCGCGACGGGCAGCGTGTTCGCGTTCGCGACATCGTTCGACGAAGTGATCGTCATCCTGTTCATCGGAGGCCCCGATCAGCGGACCGTGCCGAGGCAAATGTGGAGTGGCATTCGCGACTCGATCGACCCTTCGATACTGGCGGTGGCGACGATATTGATCGTGTTCGCCGTGCTGCTTTTCGCCAGCATCAACTGGCTGCGCGGGCGGGCGGCCGTAGCCAGTCGCGCGCTTGTCTGATGGTCGGGATTAGCGGGGGCGGCTGACGCTGCGCGCACGCGGCCTGGGAAGCTTGCACGGGATTCGCTTTCGGGAAACGGTTCGTCTCCGCTTCACACTGGCGGTCCCGGCGGGAATGGGAGTCATTGCATCCCTGTCACAACGGCGCTGAAGCCATGCCGGTACGGCGACTTGGTGCAACGTCTCGGTACAGGCCAACGATTCACAGATGGTGGGGCTCGCTCGAGAGGCGGGCGACGGGACGAAGGCAGGCGGAGGCGGATCGGAAGAGAGGCCGGTCGGGTGAGCAACGGCGAATGGATGCGGGAATCCAGGAGGGCCATATGCGGGCCCCGGTCCCGCTGCCGGGTTGCCGGGCGCGGCGCATTGGGTTGGGTGCTGGGGGTGCGGTGCGCCCACGCGGGCCGGCCGATTTCCGGCCGCCGATTTCCCGGCCGGAAATGC
>NZ_JGVW01000137.1 GCF_000687455.2 Burkholderia sp. lig30 | reverse complement strand
GAAGCCGAGCTGCACGCGAACGGCGCGAGGGGCCTGCGCGCGTCAGATCACGTAGGCGCCCTTCGCGTGCAGCTCGGCTTCCGCGCGCTCAAGCGCGGCGATCGCGTCGCCGCCTTCGAGCGCGAGCAGTTGCGCGACAAGCGCTTCGGTCAATGCGTGCGCCGCAATGAGTGACGGAAAGAACGACGGGCTTTCGTGCGTGAAGATCAACTGCGCATCCGCATGCAGCGCGATCGGCGACACCGCGCTGTCGGTGATCGCGACGATCCTGCTGCCCTGCGCTTTCGCCGCCTGCGCGACGCGCGTGGCCTCGGCCGAATATGGCGCGAAGCTGACGATCACGGTCGCGCTCTGTTTCGCGATCGTGCGCAGTTCCATTTCCAGCGAGCCGGCCACGCCCGTCAGCAGCGACACCGTCGGCCGGAACAGCCGGTAGCCGTAGACCAGGCCGAACGCGACCGGATAGCACGAGCGGAACCCGGCGACATGAAGGTGTGACGCCTTGCGGATCAGCTTCGCGGCATCGGCGAGCGCTTGCGCATTCTGCGCGTCGGTCGCCGCGAGATTGTGCTGCTGAGCGACAAGCAGGTCGTGCGCGAGCGACGCCTTCGCGCCGGGCCTGACGAGCGAGCGCGCACGCTGCGTCAACGGCTGCGGCCGCGTGCGCACGCGCGCGACGCACAGGTCGCGCAACTCGTTCCAGCCGGGAAAGCCGAATTGCTGCGCGAGCCGCACGAGCGACGCGGGCTGCACCTGCGCGCGCTGCGCGACCTTGCGCATCGACGAGACGGCAACTTCGTCGGGATGGTCGAGCACGAATGCCGCGCCCGCCTGGAATTGCGGGCTCAGTTGGGAAAATTGCGCCCGGATCTCGGACGCGAGTTCATCGAAAGTGGCGGCCATCTGGGTGATCGCGGGAACCGGTTGCCCATGGTATCACCGGCCCCGCGCGCCGATCAGCGCAACACCTCGATCCGCTCTGCGTCGACCTTGACGGCGCCCGACCATTTCTTCTCGAATTCGCCGGTGAGTTTCACTTCGTGTTTGTCGTTGACCGCCGGCATGCCGGCCCAGAGCTTCTCGTCGATCTCGACGCGAATCGTGCCGGTGGCGTCGGCGAACTCGTAATCCTCGCCGCCGACGTGCTTGACGAGGCGTCCTTGCAGCACGACATGCTGATCGTCCTTGCCGTTGGCGAGCAGTTGCTTCACCGTCGTCGCCGTCAGCGTCGACGGCCCGGTGTACTGCGCGTGCGCGGCCATCGCCGGCAGCGCCGCGAGCGCGATGGCCAGGATTCGGGCCAGTTGTTTCATGGTGTGGTTCCTCGTTGAGATGACATCGCGCTCCCCACGAGCGCGAACCCGAATCTTACTAAATGAAAGCTTAAGCGCGACTGAAGACGGCGCGAACGCGACACCGGCCGGGCGGCGACACGCGCCGGCGATACGAATGAAGGCCCGGCGCACGGCGAGCCGGCGAGACTGCCGGGCGCGCGAGTCCGCCGCCGCCCCTTAATCCGCGCCTAAGGCTGGCGCGCTTATCATAGGCAGCATGATGACCGGCCGCCCGGCCCTATCGGAGAAACACGAAACTATGCGCGTACTGCTCGTCGAGGACGATCCGCTGATCGGCAGCGGTCTCGAACAGGGGCTGAAACAGGAGGGCTTTGCGGTCGACTGGGTCAAGGACGGCGACGCGGCGACGCTCGCGCTGCGCACGACCGGCTACGGGCTGCTGCTGCTCGATCTGGGCCTGCCGAACCGCGATGGCCTGTCGGTGCTCGCGGCGCTGCGCCGCCGCGACGAGAACCTGCCGGCGATCGTCATCACCGCGCGCGACGGCCTGTCCGACCGGATCGCCGGCCTCGACAGCGGCGCGGACGACTACCTCGTGAAGCCGTTCGCGCTCGAGGAACTGCTCGCGCGCATCCGCGCAGTGAACCGCCGCCACGCGGGCCGCGCGCAAACCACGCTCCTCATCGGCGCGCTGCGGCTCGATCCCGTCAAGCACCAGGTCTGGCTCAACGACGACGAAGTAACGCTGTCGCCGAAGGAATTCGTGTTGCTGCACGAACTGATGCGCGAACCGGGCGCGGTGATTTCCCGCGAGCAGTTCGAGGAGCGTCTTTACAGCTGGGGCGAGGAAGTCGAAAGCAACGCGGTGCAGGTCCATATCCACAATCTGCGCAAGAAGCTCGGGCATGACACGATCCGCACCGTGCGCGGCGTCGGCTACCGGATCGGGGAACCGGCATGACCGGCCTGCAACGCGCGGTCACGCGCTGGCGCGGCGTGTCGCTGCGCCGCCGCCTGCTGCTGTGGCTGATGCCCGCCGCGTGCGTGATCAGCCTGCTCGCGAGCGCGGGCACCTACTGGGGCGCGCTGCGCGAGCTGGACGACCTGCTCGACGACCAGATGCGCAGCATGTCGAAGCAGATCCAGGTCGGTCCGGACGGCGCGCTGTCGTTCCGCAACCGCGCCGGCGGCGAGCACGGCTTCAAGGCCGACGATCCTGACGCGGTGCTGCTGCAGGTGTGGCGCAACGGCACGCTCGTCTATTCGACCGACAGCGATTCGCCACTGCCACCGCCGGCACACGGCGGCATCGCGACGGTCGACGTCGACGGCCAGCCGTGGCGCACCTACGTGACCGAGCGCGGCGGCACCACGATCCGTCTCGCGCAGGCGCGCCGTGCGCGCTGGGAAGCGATCGCGGGCATCGCGGTGCACCTGCTGTGGCCGGTGTTCTCGATGCTGCCGGTGCTCGCGCTCGGGCTCTGGTTCGGCATCGGCTACGGGCTGCGGCCGCTGCGCGGGATCGCCGAAGGCCTCACGCGCCGCAACGCGAACAATCTCGAGCCGGTCGACGTCGCGTCGATACCGAATGAAGTGCGGCCGCTCGCCGAGGCCATCAACGACCTGCTCGTCCGGCTCGACCGCTCATTTACGCTGCAGCGCCATTTCATCGCCGATGCGGCGCACGAGCTGCGCACGCCGATCATGGGGCTGTCGATCCAGTCGCAACTGCTGCGGCGCGCCGCGACGCCCGACGAGCGGGATCGCATCCTCGCGCAGATCCACACCGGCACGACGCGGCTGGGGCACCTGGCCGAGCAATTGCTGACGCTCGCGCGGCTCGAGCCGGACGAGCGCGTGGCCGCGTTCGCGCCGGTCGACCTCGCCGCGCTGTGCCGCTCGGTGGTCGGGGACCGCGCGCGCGTCGCGGATGCGCACCATGTCGATCTCGGCGCGGTCGGCGAAGCGCCGGTCGTCGTGCCAGGCAACGCCGACACGCTGCGCGTGCTGCTGAACAACCTCGTCGACAACGCGATCCGCTATGCGGGCGAAGGCGCACGGATCGACGCGATCGCGCGCGTCGAAGACGGCGCGCCGGTGCTCGAGGTGTCGGACAACGGCCCCGGCATCCCGGAGGCGGAACGCGCGGACGTCTGGGAGCGGTTCTATCGCGGCGCGGACGCGCAATCGACCTCGTCCGGCAGCGGTCTCGGCCTGTCGATCGTCAAGCGGATCGCCGAGCAGCATCGCGCCACGGTGACGCTCGGCACGCATCCCGGCGGGCGCGGCCTCATCGTGACGGTGCGCTTCCGCGCGCCGGCCTGACCGGCGCGGCCGCACGCTTGTCCACAGATTTTGTTGGCAAGCTTGTGGATATCCTGCGTATCGCACACGTAAGCCCTTGATCCGGAAGGTATTGACGCCGATGGTGCAGGTTCGGCGCGAGCCCTCCCCCGTCCTGGCGGGTTGCGCGGCGATCGCGCGATCGCGTGTGCGTCGCCGGCCGGCCAGGCCGCCGGCGGCACGCCGCGGCACTTACCCACAGTTTTTGTTGGCAAGCTTGTGGATATCCTGAGCACGCGCATGCTAACCCCTTGATCGCGCAACGATTCGTGCGGCGCATCAGCGTTTCGGCACGCCTCGCGCGCCCAAGCGGCGCGCCGGCCGATGCCACGCGAGCCGGCCGGCCCGTCCGGCGTACGATCTGGCGCAACGCGCGCCGCCCGCATCGCCCCTTCCCCCGCCTTGACGCTCCCGACGACGGCGAGTGAAGATCACGGTTGCGCCCGCACGCGGCCGAGCGACGCGCATGCTGAACGCCGCGCCTCGCGCCGGGCCGTTCCCGAGCCTCGCAACACAACGACAACTCACTTCTCCGAGGAAGACCATGGAACACCACTACTCCACCGCGCGATTGCTGATCATGCTCGCCATTCTGGCCGCCTGCATCTATCCGTATATCCGCATCGTCCGGCGCACCGGCCACTCGGGCTGGTGGGTGCTCACGATGGCCGTTCCGGTGCTGAACTTCATCATGCTGTGGGTGTTCGCGTTCGCGCGATGGCCGGCGGTCGACGACCACAGCCGCTGAGCCGATCGCGCAATCCAGCCATGCGCCACGCCGCCCCGGCACCTCGGCGCCCGAATTGCGTCGCACGCCGGGCCGCGCATGGCCGTGCGAGTTTTCCACAGATTGTGTTGGCAAGGATGTGGACAGCTTGCGCATACCGCACCCAAATGCCTGATCCGAAAGGATTTTTCTCCGTGGTCACGATTTAGGCACGCGTCGCGCCCATACGGCGCGACGCGCCGCCGCCCGCCTTCGGCGCCGGACGCACCGATCCGCGCCACCCACTTATCCACAGATTTTGTTGGCAAGGATGTGGATATCTTGGGCACCCATCACCTAACCCATTGATCGCACGGCATTTCCTGCCGGCATGCAGGACGCGGGCAGCGTCGCGCCATCTGCCCCGTCATCACATCACATTGCATGCGCGACAATGAATCGGCCGTTCGCGTTCCAGATCCGAAACGTTCTTCGCATCGCCCGATTCTTTCTTCTCGCCAACAAAAATAAACAGGCTTGCCTATCAATGTCGCGCGACCGATGGCACGCGTATTGCTCGTAAAAGGCCCGAGCGCATGCGTAGGCCGGGATAGCATCACGCTCGATGGCGCATGTCGCCGGTTCGCCGCCATGCACGCGCCGCTTCGCAACGCGATGACGGCGAAGCGCGTCGAACTCCGGATGCGGCGGCATCAAAATGATCTGCATAACGAATCAACGACTCTGGTCTTGGCGCAGCGGACAACCGTTCTCACTGGGGGGGAAACGAAACATGAACCGGAAACACTGGAAAAAACAGCGCGGCGTCGCAGCCGTCGAGTTTGCGATCTTGCTGCCGTTGCTGCTGCTGATCCTGTTCGGCATCGTCGAATTCGGCCTGCTCATGTACGACAAGGCCGTCATCACGAACGCGAGCCGCGAAGCCGCGCGAGCGGGCGTGGTCCTGAAAACGCCCAAGCCGACCGTGACGGATATTCAGAACGTCGCGCTCAATTACTGCCAGAACTACCTGATCAGCCTGGGGACTTCGGCCACGCCCACCGTCACCGTGCCGTCCGGCCAGGGCGGCACCTTTGGCCAGCCGCTCACGGTGACGGTCTCGTACAGGTACACGGGGCTGGCGCTGGCCGCGATGATCAATCCGATCACCGGGCCGATGACGCTGACCGCCACCACGGTCATGAACAACGAATAAGGAGGCGCTCGTGGAACACGCTCACTCCGGCCATGCGTGGCCGCCGCACGCTCGTCGCCGGCCGACATGCGCCGGCCCCGGATCGAAGCGCCTCCGGGCTCAGAAAGGCGCGGTGGCGGTGACGGTCGCCGTCGCGCTGACGATGCTGCTCGGCGTCGCCGCCGTCGCGATCGACCTCGGTTATCTCTACATCGTGCGCAACGAGCTGCAGAACGCGGCCGACGCAGCCGCGCTGGCCGGCGTGCCATGCCTGTATCCGCGCGCGCAATGCGGCAACCAGACGGCCAAGGCGCCGGACTGGGGAACGGCTCAACAGCAGACCGTGCAGGGCGTGTCGCTGAACCAGTCGAGCAACGTGACGCTCACCGGATATACGACCGACGTGTCGTATGGCTATTGGGACGTCACCGGCAGCGTGCCGGGCCTGCAGGCGACGGTCCCGCCTTCGCCGGCTGTCGGCATGCCGGCCGTGCGCGTCACCGTCACCCGGTCCGGCGCGAAGAATGGCGGCGGCGTGCCGGTGTTCCTCGCGAAGATCTTCGGCATCAGTACCGTACCGGTGAGCGCCACCGCCGTGGCGGTCATCTCCGATCCCGGGAGTGTTGGCGACGCCACGCTTTTCCCGGTCGCGATGTCGAAATGCATGTACGACCAGTATTGGGATTCGACGAACGGAAAACCCAAGGTCGCGACATCCACGACGCCGCCCGGCCCGGGCCAGCCCAGTCAGACGGTCGGCCAGCCGTATGTATTCTGGGTGACGTCGTCGTACCATGCCGGCCCTTGCGAGGCGAGCCAGTGGACGACCTTCGACACCACTGCCAACGATGTGCCGACCGTGCGCAATCTGATCACCAATGGCAATCCCAATCCGGCCGCCGTCGGATCGCCGCCCGGCGTGTGCTCGACCCCGGACCAGACCTGCACCTATATCCAGCCCGGCACCAAGAACACGCTCTACGCGAACGGCAACCAGCCCTCCGTCAACAGTTGCAGCGCGGCCGGCACCAAGGCTTGCGAATATGTGCTCGTGCCGGTCGTCCAGGATCTCACGACGGGTTCCTATCAGCGGATCCTCGCATTCGCGTGCGTGCATATCGACTTTGCGGTCGGCGGCAGCGGGAAATACATCCAGATGGAGATGGTCAACAACCCCGACAAATGCCAGGCCGCCGGGAGCAGCGGCGCCGGCCCCTACTACGGGGCGCTCACGCCGGCCCGTCTCGCTCAATAGCTCGCGGATCGTTCCGGCGCGCAGCGGCCGCGCCGGACGATCCGAAGCGCACCGGATGACGGCAACCGGCCAGTCGCGTTTTCCACAGATTGTGTTGGCAAGGATGTGGATATCCTGGGCACCCGTCGCCTAAGCCATTGATCGCACGGCATTTCCTGCCGGCATGCGCATCGCGGGCAGTGCCCCGCCATGGCCTGCGCGACACGCACGCATTGCCAATCGAGGCGAAGCAATAGCGCGCCCCTTTTCCACAGATTTTGTTGGCAAGCCTGTGGATAACCTGCGCATCCAGCAGGTAACGCATTGATATGAATGGAAATTCGATATGCCATCGTTCGTGTGGCAGCGGAACGCGTATCGGCACGTATCCGGCTGTGCGAAACGAGGCTGCGCCAGGGCAGCGCGTGTTTTCCACAGATTGTGTTGGCAAGCGTGTGGATATCCTGCGCATCGCACGGCTAACTCATTGAACGTACGCCACTTTGTCGTGTGCGTTCGCAAATGGGCAGGCAAAGGCAGCCAGCGATGCGCATGCGCGGCGGAACGGGCGTCCCGCCGCGTGCAGGCTTAGTGCTTCTCGAGCGCGTTGCGCAGGTCGTTCGCCTTGTCGCGCAGCGCCTCGTAGCCGGAGCGCGCATGCTCGGGCAGATCGGGATCGCCGATCAGCGCGCCGAGCGTTTCGATCAGGCTGAACAGAATGCCTTTCGCCGCACCGGCCGCGATGCTGCGCGACTCGATCGACTCATGCACGTGATTGACTGCGGCCTCGAGATGCTCGAGCTTCTCTTCGCGATCGTCGGGCTGCTTGTCGGTCGTCATTGTGTGCCTCCACAGATATTCAAAAGGGTCATGGCACGATTCTAAGCCGCCTCGCGCATTCATGGCGCGACGTCGCGCAACATTACAGCACCGCCACCACGTTCACGCGCCCCGGCTCGGCCGCGGCCACCACCTGCCCGTCGACGCGGCGGAACGTCAGCGACACGGTGTCGTCGCCCACCCGCAGCCCGTCGATCCGCAACCAGTCGACGCCCTCGGGCAGCGCGGGCCGCTCGATCCGCACCTCGTGACGCGACGCGTCGACGCTCACGCCGAGGCACGCCTGCAGCATCATGAACGGCGCGCCCGCCGCCCACGCCTGCGGCAGGCACGCGACCGGATACGCGGTCGGCGGCTCGCCGCGCCGGCGCGGAAAGCCGCAGAACAGTTCCGGCAGCCGCATCTCGAAGCTCACCGCGGCCTCGAACAGCGCGCGCAGCAGATTCAGCGCGGCCGCCTTGTCGCCATAGCGGGCCAGCCCGCGCGCGGCGAGCGCATTGTCGTGCGGCCATACCGAGCCGTTGTGATACGCCATCGGGTTGAAGCGCGGCTGGCCGGCCGCGAGCGTGCGCACGCCCCAGCCGGTCTGGAACAACGTCGAACCGAGCACGCCGGCGACCGCCTTGCCGCGTGCCGGCTCCGGCAGGCCGAACGCGAGCAGATGGCCGGCATTCGACGCGAGCACCCGGCACAGCTCGCCGTGGCCGTCGAGCGCGATGCCGTAGAAATCGGCCTCCGGCATCCAGAACAACGCCTCGACCTGCTCGCGCAGCGCCTTCGCCCGCAGCGCGTAGCGCGTCGCGTCCGCCGCATGGCCGCGCCGCGTCGAGAACAGCGCCATCGCCTCGAACGCCGCGCACGCATACGCCTGCACTTCGACGAGCGCGATCGGCCCGTCGGGAAAGCGGCCGTCCGCGTGGAACACCGAGTCCTGGCTGTCCTTCCAGCCCTGGTTCGCGAGCCCGCGCTCCGACGTGCGCTGGTAATCGAGCAGTCCGTTCGGATTGCGGTCGCACTTGTCGATCACCCATTGCACCGCGCGCTCGAGCGCGGGCCACAGCTCGTCGATCAACGCATCGTCCCCGGTATGCTCGACGTACGCGCCGGCGAGCACGATAAAGAGCGGCGTCGTGTCCACGCCGCCGTAGTACAGCGCGAACGGCACCTCGCCGGTGGCCGCCATTTCGCTCTTGCGGTACTCATGCATGATCTTGCCGGGCTCGGCGTCGCGAAACGCCGAGGTCTCGCGCGCCTGATGCGCGGCGAGAAAGCGCAGCACGCCGCGCGCGAGCGACGGCTGCAGCCACAGCATCTGCAGCGACGTGATGATCGCGTCGCGGCCGAACGGCGTCGAAAACCACGGAATGCCCGCATACGGATACGGCCCGGTGTCGAGCTGCGTCGTCAGCAGGCCGAGATCGGCGAGCGAGCGGTCGAGCCACGCGTCGAACAGCGGATTGCCGGTGCGCACGCGCGCCATCGCCACGCGCCGCTCGCGCATCGCGCGGTGCGCGCCGACGAGCGCCATCCGCAGCGCGGCGCGACCAGCCACGGCCGGATCGTCCGCGCAGTGGTCGCGCGCGCGCGCGCGGCCGGTGCGCGTCGCGCCGACTTGCGCTTCGGCGCTCAGGTAGATCGACACGCAGGCCTGCGCGGCGATCGTCAGCGTGTAGTCGGCGCGATCGACCGTCAGCGCGTCCGGCGCCGGAGAAAAGCGGATCGCGACCGAACGCTCGACGCCGTCGAGGCCGTCGTAGCGCAAATGCACCGCGCCCGCTTCGATGCACGGCGGCGCGACGTGCCCGCGACGATCGCGGCGCGTGCCGCGCACTTCGAACATGTCCTTGAAATCGGCCGCGAACGACAGCGACAGCGGCACTTCGGCTTCGCTCGCGCCATAGTTCGTCAGCGTCAGCGCCTCGTACAGCACGTTGCCCGCGAGCACGCGCATCCGTTCGATGTGGATCACGCCTTCGGGCGTCTCGTGGCCGCCGAGCGGCGGCAGCGGCCGGTTGGTCAGGTGCGCGGTGAACGACGCGTTGTCGGCGCTCGTCGCGCCCGACAGCAGCGACGGCGCGCGGCCGCCGAACGTCAGCCGCCAGTGCGACAGCACGCGCATGTCGTCGACGAAGAAACCGTCGTCGCGCCCGCCGATGTCGCCGAGCGCATCGGTGACGACGAACGCGTCGCCCGCCTTCAACACGTACTGGTTGCCGCGCACCGGCGCTTGCGCGTCGGTCTCGGGCGCGATGAACGGCGCGCCCGGCGGCACCGCGGCGCGCTCGGCGGCCAGGGATGGCGCCGGGGATGGAATGGCATGGTCGGGTTGCCTGTCGGGCATCGCGGCTCCTGTCCGGTGTGGTGATGAGGCACGGCATGCCTCGTTCCGCACAGGATAGGCCAGATTGCTTCGCGCGCGCGACGACGCGCCCGAGTTTAACCAGCGGCGCCCCTTCCGGCAGTGACAGGATCGGCCGTTCGATTGACGGAACCCGCCAATTCCCGCCCGCGAAAACGGCGTCGCGCCCGCGCCCGCACGCACGCTTCAAAGCGGCAGGTTTTGTCAATGAAAGGGCATGTTTCGTTATCCGATCTCATCTCCGCCACCGGTAGCATGCGCGATAGATTCCGCGACCTGTCGCAGTCCCGCTCATCGCGGCGCGCACCGGCTCGCTGCGCGCGTCGATCGCGAGCGCCGAATCGAAACTACAACACGTTTTCCAAGGAGAGTCACATGGAGAGAGAAGTCGTCGTCGTCAGCGGTGTGCGCACCGCCATCGGGAAATTCGGCGGCAGCCTGAAGGATCTGCCGCCGACCGAGCTCGGCTCGCTCGTCGTTCGGGAAGTGCTGGCACGCGCCGACGTGACGGGCGACCAGGTCGGCCATGTCGTGTTCGGCAACGTCATCGCGACGGAACCGAAGGACTTCTATCTGGCACGCGTGGCCGCGCTCAACGGCGGCATCGGGCAAGCCACGCCGGCGTTCAACGTGAACCGCCTGTGCGGCTCCGGCCTGCAGGCGATCGTCTCCGCCGCGCAAACGATCCTGCTGGGCGACGCCGACATCGCGATCGGCGGCGGCGCGGAAAACATGAGCCGCGCGCCGTACATCACGTCCGACGCGCGCTTCGGCGCGCGCATGGGCGACTCGCGCCTGATCGACATGATGCTCGGCGCGCTGAACGATCCGTTCCAGACGATCCCGATGGGCGTCACCGCGGAAAACGTCGCGCAGAAGTACGGCATCACGCGCGAGCAGCAGGACGCGCTGGCCCTCGAATCGCATCGCCGCGCGACCCGGGCGATTGCCGAAGGACGCTTCAAGGATCAGATCCTGCCGATCACGCGCAAGGTCAAGGGCCGCGAAGTCGTGTTCGACACCGACGAGCACGTGCGCCATGACGCCAGCGTCGAGGATTTCTCGAGCCTGCGCCCGGTGTTCGCGAAGGAGAACGGCACGGTCACGGCGGGCAATGCGTCGGGCATCAACGACGCGGCTGCAGCCGTGCTGCTGATGGAGCGCAGCGTCGCGGAGAAACGCGGCATGAAGCCGCTCGCGCGCCTTGTCGCGTACGCGCATGCGGGCGTCGATCCGGCCTACATGGGTATCGGCCCGGTGCCGGCCACGCGCAAGGCACTCGAACGCGCGGGCCTGAGCGTCGCGGACCTGGACGTGATCGAGGCGAACGAGGCGTTCGCCGCGCAAGCGTGCGCGGTGTCGCAGGAGCTGGGGCTCGATCCGGCGAAGGTCAACCCGAACGGCTCCGGCATCTCGCTCGGCCACCCGATCGGCGCGACCGGCGCGGCCATCACCGTGAAGGCGCTGTACGAACTGCAGCGCATCGGCGGCCGCTACGCGCTCGTGACGATGTGCATCGGCGGCGGCCAGGGCATCGCGGCCGTGTTCGAGAACCTGCAGCCGTCCCGCTGACGGCATCGGCGGCGGCGGGAACGCGCCGCCGGCGGACACCGGAGCCCCGGTTTCCCCGGCGTGCGCGTCAACGGCGCGAGTCCCGCCGCCACGCCTCGGCCCGGCCGGATGCGCGCGGCCTCCGGCCCGCGATCGACATCCGCCCCCGCCTGAAGCCCGGTCCGGACGTCCGGCGCTTGCCGCGCGCCGGGTCAGCCCATGATGCTGACGCCTCCATCGATGAACAGCGTGTTGCCGGTGATGCGCCGCGCATAGGGCGTCGCCAGATACGCGCACGCGAACCCGACATCCATGATGTCGACCAGCTCGCCGAGCGGCGCGCGCTCGACCGCTTCGTTGAGCAGCAGATCGAAATCCTTGAGGCCCGATGCCGCGCGCGTCTTGAGCGGCCCCGGCGACACCGGATGAACGCGAATGCCGCGCGGGCCGAGTTCATGCGCGAGATACCGGCACGCCGCCTCGAGCGCGGCCTTGACCGGCCCCATCAGGTCGTAATTCGGTACCACCTTCGACGCGCCGAGATAGCTCATCGCGAACAGCGTCCCGCCCTGGTCCATCAACGGCGCCGCCAGCCGCGCCATCCGGATGAACGAGTGGCACGACACGTCCATCGCCGTCGCGAACCCTTCCGCGGAACTGTTGATCAGGCCGCCCTGCAGGTCCGTCTTCGGCGCAAATGCGATCGAGTGGACCGCCACGTCGAGCCGGCCCCACGTGTCGCGAATCGCGTCGAACAGCGCCTCCATTTCGCCCGGCTTCGACACGTCGAGCGGCATCAGCAACGCGGCGCCGAGTTCGCGGGCTAGCGGCTCGACGTAGGGTTTCGACTTTTCGTGCCCGTAGGTGACCGCCAGCTCGGCGCCCATCTCGCGAAACGCACGCGCGCACCCGTAGGCGATCGAATGCTCGTTCGCAATGCCGAGGATCAGCACTTTTCGGCCCGCGAGCGGCGGGTTCGGTATCTCGTTCATTTACGCTCCCCAGACAGATCACGCCAGAGACGGCACGCACCTGTATACCAGAGTCATTCGACACGCATGTGCGCGCATCGCCGCGCCGGGGAGGGAGCGGGAGCGGGAGCGGG
>NZ_JGVW01000136.1 GCF_000687455.2 Burkholderia sp. lig30 | reverse complement strand
TACCGCGAGAGCGCGCTCTCGATCAACGCGGTCTGATCCTGCCGCCGGACGTGGCCCGGCAGGGCGCCGCCGCGGATGCGCGGCCCGTTGCGCCGAATGCACCCCGAACGCCGGACGCGAGCCCGGCCTTCGGGGTGTTTTACGTCAACACCAACTCGCTTGCAAAAATCGGCCTGACCATAGATTTTTCATGCGCGCCGCGACGGCACGCACGTTACCGGTCGACGAGCCGCTTCGGCACCGACAGCGCAAGCAGGCCACCGAGCACCAGGAACGCGGCGAGCATGTACATGCCCGCGTCGTTGCGCGACGTCGCCTGCTTCAGCCAGCCCATCAGGTACGGGCTCAGGAAGCCCGCGAGGTTGCCGATCGAGTTGATCATCGCGATGCCGGCCGCGGCGGCGGTGCCGCCGAGGAACGCAGTCGGCAGGCTCCAGAACAGCGGCAGCGTCGTCAGGATGCCCATCGTCGCCAGCGTGAGCCCGACCATCGCGAGCGTCGTCTCGTGCGCCCAGACGACCGACAGTACGAGCCCGAGCGCGCCGAACGCGGCCGGGATCGCGACGTGCCAGCGCCGTTCGCGCCGCTGGTCCGCGCTGCGCGCGACCAGGATCATCGCGACGACCGCGGCCGCGTACGGGATCGCCGACAGCAGGCCGATCGCGAACGCGTCGGTGACGCCGGTCGCCTTGATGATGGTCGGCAGCCAGAAGCCGACGCCGTACAGCCCCATCACGAACGAGAAGTAGATGAGCGCCATCAGCCACACGCGCGGGCTCGACAGCACGGCACCGATCGGCGGGTCTTCCTTCGCCGCTTCCTCCGCGCGGATGTTGCGCTCGAGCAGCGCCTTTTCGTCGTCGGTGAGCCAGCGCGCGCGTGCGATGCGGTCGTCGAGCGCGAAGAACACGAGCACGCCGGCGAGCACCGACGGAATCCCTTCGAGCAGGAACAGCCACTGCCAGCCGTGCCAGCCGTTCAGGCCGTCAGCCGCCTTCAGGATGTAGCCGGACACCGGCCCGCCGATCACGCCAGACAGCGCGACGGCCGTCATGAAGAACGTCGTCATCCGTCCGCGGCGGTGCGCCGGATACCAGTAGGTCAGGTAGAGGATCACGCCGGGAAAGAAGCCGGCTTCGGCGACGCCGAGCAGGAAGCGCATCACGTAGAACATCGCCGGCGTCGTGACGAACATCATCAGCGCGGAGATGAGGCCCCAGGTCACCATGATCCGCGCGATCCACACGCGCGCGCCGACCTTGTGCAGGATGATGTTGCTCGGCACTTCGAACAGGAAGTAGCCGAGGAAGAAGATGCCGGCGCCGAGGCCGTAGACGGTGTCGCTCAGGTTCAGGTCGGTCACCATCTGCAGCTTGGCGAAGCCGACGTTGACGCGATCGAGGTACGCGACCACGTAGCAGAGCAGCAGGAGCGGCGTGAGCCGCCACGAGACCTTGCGGTAGGTCGCTTCCTCGAATGCGCCGGATGCGCCCGGCAGCGAATGTGCGGATATTGCCATGTTGTCTCCTGCGAAGCGGTGATTGGTATGGCTGGCAAACCGGGCTAGATGCAGCGTCCTCCGTCGACTTCGAGACAGACGCCCGTGATGAATTCGGCTTCGTCGGACGCGAGGTAGAGCGCCGCGTTCGCGACGTCCTGCGGCGTCGAGAAGCGGCCGAGCGGGATCGTCGCGAGAAAGCGCCGGCGATTCTCGGGCGTGTCGTCGCAGCCCATGAACTCGGTCATCAGGCCGGTCTCGCCGAGCACCGGATTGACGCAGTTCACGCGGATGCGGTCGGCGCCGAGCTCGGCCGCGAGCGACTTGCTCGCGGTGATCATCGCGCCCTTCGTGCTGTTGTACCAGACGAGGCCGGGGCGCGGCCGCACGCCGGCGGTCGACGCGACGTTGACGAACACGCCGCCGCCTTGCGTGCGGAAATACGGCACGAGCGTGCCGACGCTCCAGAACAGGCTCTTCATGTTGACCGCGTACACGCGGTCGAACTCGTCTTCCGTGACGTCGAGCACCGGCTTGTTGCGGTGCGTGGTGCCGGCGTTGTTGACGACGATCTGCACCGCGTGGAAATCGTCGAGCGCGGCCGCGAGGAGCGCGCGCCAGTCGTCGCGCTTCGACACGTCGCCCGCGACCGCGATCGCCTTGCCGCCCGCGAGTGCGATTTCGCTCGCGACACGCTCGGCCGCCGCGCCGTTCAGGTCGTTGACGACGACGTTCGCGCCTTCGCGCGCGTACGTCTTCGCGATGCCTTCCCCGAATCCCGAGCCGCCGCCCGTGACGATGGCCGTCTTGCCGCTCAAGCGCATGGTGTGTCTCCTGATCGTTGTAAGTGGAATGCCCGGCGATGCCGCCGATACCAGCTATCCAGCTATCCAGCTATCCAGCTATCCAGCTATCCAGCTATCCAGCTATCCAGCTATCCAGCTATCCGACGCGGCGACTTCAGCCGTGCCGGATCGCGATGGTCTTCAGCAGGGTGAAACCGTAGAGTGCCTCGAAGCCTTTTTCGCGGCCGTGGCCGGAATGGCCGACGCCGCCGAACGGCAGCTCGACGCCGCCGCCCGCACCGTAGTTGTTGATGAACACCTGGCCGGCGCGCACGCGGCGCGCGACGCGCAACTGGCGCGCGCCGTCGCGCGTCCAGATGCCCGCGACGAGCCCGTAAGGTGTGCCGTTCGCCAGCGCGACGGCTTCGTCCTCGTCGGCGAAGCGCATCGCGGCGAGCACCGGCCCGAACACTTCTTCCTGCGCGAGCCGGTGTGCCGGCGGCACGTCGCGCAACAACGCGGGCGCCAGGTAGAAGCCGCCTTCGGGCGCATCGGGCACGATCTGGCCATGCCCGGCCATCGGGATGCCGTCCTGCTGCGCGCCGGACAGGAAATCCCGGACGCGCTGCCGCTGCTTCGCGTTGATCAGCGGCCCGCAATCGAGATCCGCGCAGCTCGGGCCGACGCGCAGCCTGTCGAAGGCGGCCGCGAGCCGCTCGACGAGGGGCTCGTAGGCCGCGTGCTCGATCAGCACGCGGCTGCCCGCCGAGCAGGTCTGGCCGCCGTTCTGCACGATCGCGCCGACGAGCACCGGCAGCGCCGCGTCGGGATCGGCGTCGGCGAACACGATTTGCGGCGACTTGCCGCCCAGTTCGAGCGTGACGGGGACGTGGTTTTCCGCGGCCATCCGCGCGACCAGCGCGCCGGTCGCGGGCGAGCCGGTAAACGAAATGTGGTCGATGCCGGGGTGGCGTGCGAGCGCCGCGCCCGCTTCGTGGCCGTAGCCGGTGACGAGGTTGAGCGCGCCGGCGGGCAGCCCGGCCTCGGCGGCCAGCCCGGCGACGCGCAGCAGCGACAGGCAGGCGTCCTCGGCGGGCTTGACGACGCACGCGTTGCCGGCCGCGAGCGCCGCGCCGACGCTGCGCCCGAAGATCTGCATCGGGTAGTTCCAAGGCACGATGTGGGCGGTGACGCCGTGCGGCTCGCGCACCGTCAACACCGTGTAGCCGGCCTGATAGGGGAGGGTTTCGCCGTGCAGCTTGTCGGCGGCGCCCGCATAGAATTCGAAGTAGCGCGCGAGCGCGGCCGCATCGGCGCGGGCCTGCGACAGCGGCTTGCCGGTGTCGCGCGCCTCGAGGCTCGCCAGCTCGTCGCGGCATGCGGCGACGAGCATCGACAGCCGGTAGAGTACCCGGCCGCGCTCGGCGGCGCTCGCCGCGCCCCATGCGCCGGCGAACGCGTCGCGGGCCGCGGCGACCGCGCGCTCGATGTCGCCGGCGGTGCCGCGCGCGATCGACGCGAACGGCTGCCCGTCGGACGGGTCGACGACCGGGATCGTGCCCGGTTGCGCGGGCAACGTCCATTCGCCCGCGATGTAGTGCCTCGCCTCTTCCATGCCTGCTCCTGTCGAGCCGAGTCGGCGCTTTGGCGCTTGGTCGGGTTCCATGCTTCGCGCATCCCATGCAACGCTGCGTGTCGTTCGGTGGCCGGACGGTCAGCGCGATTATCGCGCCGATCGTCATTCGGGCGCCACTGGTCGATTGGCTATAATGGCGCAATCTTTCCGGGCAGACCGGCGGCGGAGTACCGGCCGCGGCGCGCCCTGGCCCGCATTCCACTCCACCAACTGAGAACGCTCATGAGCTTCAGCAATGTTCCGGCCGGCAAGGACCTGCCGCAAGATTTCAACGTCATCATCGAGATTCCCGCGCAAAGCGACCCGGTGAAGTACGAAGCGGACAAGGAGCTGGGCCTCCTCGTCGTCGACCGCTTCGTCGGCACGGGCATGCGCTACCCGGTGAACTACGGCTTCATCCCGCAGACGCTGTCGGGCGACGGCGATCCGGTCGACGTGCTCGTGATCACGCCGTTCCCGCTGCTGGCAGGCTCGGTCGTGCGCGCGCGCGCGGTCGGCATGCTGCAGATGACGGACGAATCGGGCGTCGACGCGAAGCTGGTCGCGGTGCCGCATGACAAGGTCTGCCCGATGACGGCGAACATCAAGTCGATCGACGACGTGCCCGAGTACCTGAAGGATCAGATCAAGCACTTCTTCGAGCAGTACAAGGCGCTCGAGAAGGGCAAGTGGGTGAAGGTCGAAGGCTGGGCGGGCATCGATGCCGCGCACAAGGAAATCACCGACGGCGTCGCGAACTTCAAGAAGTAAGCGCCGCGCGAGCGCCCCGGCCGCGACGGCCGGGCCTCATGCGAAACCGCGCGTGTCTCCTCAGGAGGCCGCGCGGTTTTGTTTTGTGCGCGCGGTGATGCGCGCAGGGGCGGGGCGGCCGGATGCGCGCGCGGTCCGGCGGGCGGGGCGTCGGGGCCGCGCGGGTTCGGCGGCAGGCGACGGTTCGACGATGCCCGCCGCCGCGTCTGCGCGATCGCCGGCCTCATCGGCATCGACGTCGGCATCGACAACCACCGGTATCGCGGGCAGCACCGATTCGAGCGTCCGCACGCCGGCCGCCAGCTCGCGCTTCTGCGTGGGCGTCAGCCGCTTGACCCAGTATTCCGCGCTCGACGCGCTCGACCGGTTGGCGAGCGGGAACGACGCGAGCACCGCGCGTGGTTTGCGCGAGCGCGTGTAGCGCGCCCCCTTGCCGGCTGCGTGCTCGTCGAAACGCGCGGCGACGTCGGTTGTGATGCCGGTGTAGACGCTGCCGTCGGCGCATTCGATCAGATACAGATACCAGGACATGAAGGGGCGGCGGGATGCGAAGCCGCCAGTGTCGCAGAAAACGCGCGGAGCGAGCCGGCGCTAGCGCTCGCCGTTCTTGAACGGATTGTGCTCGTGCAATTCGTCGACGTACGCGTGGATGTGATTCGTTTCCCGTTCGAGGAAGTGCGACACGGCATCCGAGAACGCCGGATGCGCGAGCCAGTGCGCGGAACGGGTGACGGTCGGCAGGAAGCCGCGCGCGAGCTTGTGCTCGCCTTGCGCGCCGCCCTCGAACGTGTCGAGCCCGGCCTCGATGCAGAATTCGAGCAGCTGGTAGTACGCCGTCTCGAAATGCAGGCACGGCACCTGCTCGACCGCGCCCCAGTAGCGTCCGTACAGCGTGCCGCCGCTGCCGCCTTCGCCGCGCTGGTAGACGGCGAGCGCGCTCGCGATCGGCCGGCCGCCGGATTCGGCGATCACGAGCAGGAGGTTCCCGGGCATCGTGTGGCCGATCGTGCGGAAGAATTCGAGGTTCAGGTAAGGGCTCGACACATGCTCGCGGTAGGTTTCCTTGTAGCAGCGCGTGAAGAACCGCCAGTCGGCATCGGTGATCGCGTCGCCGCTCACGCGCCGGAACGTCACGCCGGCATCGCGCACCTTGCGCCGCTCCGCGCGGATGTTCTTGCGCTTCTTCTGCTCGAGCGTGCCGAGAAAATCGTCGAAGTCGCGATAGCCGTCGTTCAGCCAGTGAAACTGCACGCCTTCGCGCAGCATCATCCCCATCGACTGCAGCAGCGTCGCTTCCGGCTCGGTCGGGAACAGCACGTGCAGCGACGACACCTCGCTCTGCCCGGCGAGCGCGAGCAGGGTCGCCGCGAGCTGGCAGCGCGCGCTGTCGTCGGCGGCGAGCAGGCGCGTGCCCTGCACCGGCGTGAACGGCACCGCGCACAGGAGCTTCGGGTAGTAGGACAGGCCGTTGCGCTGATACGCGTCCGCCCACGCCCAGTCGAACACGTATTCGCCGTAGGAATGGCTCTTCAGGTAGACGGGCGCGGCGGCCGCGAGCCGGCCGGTGCGCGCATCGGTCAGCGTGACGAAGCGCGGCGACCAGCCGGTCTCGTCCACTGCGCACCGCGCGGTGTGCAGCGCCGACAGGAATTCATGGCGCAGGAACGGCGTCGGGTGCGCGGCGCGTGCGAGCAGCGCGTTCCATTCGTCCGCGTGCACCTCGGAGGGAGCCGACAGGATGCCCGTGCGATAATCGAAGCGTTCGTGTTTCAACCGTGTGAATCCGTTCCGTTCGTTGGATGTCGCCGGTCGTGCGCCGCACGCCCGGGACCTTTTCGTCAGCCGTTCCTGCCGCAGCCGCCGGGCTGCGCCGATCCCGTCATGAAGACCCGTATCGCTCTCGCTCAAATCAACGTCACCGTCGGCGACTTCGCCGGCAACGTCGCCAGGATCGTCGCGGCCGCCCGTGCCGCGCACGACGATGGTGCGCAACTGATGATCGCCCCCGAACTCGCGCTGTCCGGCTATCCGCCCGAAGACCTGCTGCTGCGGCCGGCGTTCTACGCGGCGTCGGCGGCGGCGCTGGCCGACCTGGCCGCGCAGCTCAAGGCGTTCGACGGCCTTGCGGTACTGGTCGGCCATCCGCATCGCGAGGGCGCATCAGGCGTCGATGGTAATGCAAACCGCCCGATCGAGCGCGGCGTGCCGCCGTCCGACACCTACAACGCCGCGTCGCTGATCGCCGGCGGCGAGATCGTCGGCACCTATCGCAAGCAGGACCTGCCGAACGCCGAGGTGTTCGACGAGAAGCGCTACTTCGCGACCGACGCCGAGCCGTTCGTGTTCGACCTGAACGGCGTGAAGTACGGCGTGGTGATCTGCGAGGACGCATGGCATGCGTCCGCCGCGCAGATCGCGAAGGCGGCCGGCGCGCAGGTGATCCTGATCCCGAACGGCTCGCCGTACCACATGAACAAGGAAGCGGTGCGCATGGACATCGTGCGCGCGCGGATCCGCGAGACGGGCCTGCCGATGGTGTATGTGAACCTCGTCGGCGCGCAGGACGAGCTGGTGTTCGACGGCGGCTCGTTCGTGCTCGACACCGCGGGCGAGCTGGTCGCGAAGATGCCGCAGTTCGAGGAAGGGCATGCGATCGTCGAATTCGACGGCGCCCGCCCGCTGCCCGCCGCGATCGCGCCGGAGCTGCCGCTCGAGGCGCAGGTCTACCGCGCGCTCGTGATGGGCGTGCGCGACTATATCGGCAAGAACGGCTTCCCCGGCGCGATCATCGGCCTGTCGGGCGGCGTCGATTCGGCGCTGGTGCTGGCGATCGCCTGCGACGCGCTCGGGCCGGAGCGCGTGCGCGCGGTGATGATGCCGTCGCGCTACACGGCCGACATCTCGACCACCGACGCGGCCGACATGGCGCGGCGCGTCGGCGTGCGTTACGACGAGATCGCGATCGCGCCGATGTTCGACGCGTTCCGCACGTCGCTCGCGCGCGAATTCGAAGGCCGCGCCGAAGATGCGACCGAGGAGAACATCCAGGCCCGCATCCGCGGCACGCTGCTGATGGCGCTGTCGAACAAGTTCGGCTCGATCGTGCTGACGACCGGCAACAAGAGCGAAATGGCGGTCGGCTACTGCACGCTGTACGGCGACATGGCGGGCGGCTTCGCGGTCATCAAGGACATCGCGAAGACGCTCGTCTACCGCCTCTGCCACTACCGCAACCGCGCGCCGGAATTCGCGACGCACGACATCATCCCGGAGCGGATCCTGACGCGCGCGCCGTCCGCCGAGCTGCGCGAGAACCAGACCGACCAGGACAGCCTGCCGCCGTACGACGTGCTCGACGCGATCATGCGGATGTACATGGAGGAAGACCGCCCGCTCGCGGAGATCGTCGCGGCCGGCTACGCCGAGGCCGACGTGCGGCGTGTCACCCGGCTCATCAAGATCAACGAGTACAAGCGCCGCCAGGCACCGATCGGGATTCGCGTCACGCATCGCGCGTTCGGCCGCGACTGGCGTTACCCGATCACGTCGCGCTTCGCCGAAAGCATCGATTGACGCCGCGCGCGTCGTAGAATCGGCCTCGCGTCTTTATCATCCACACGAGCATCGAGGGACAACACCATGAAACGCATTACCGCCATCATCAAGCCGTTCAAGCTGGACGAAGTCCGCGAGGCGCTTGCCGAGGTCGGCCTGACGGGGCTGACCGTCACCGAGGTGAAGGGCTTCGGCCGCCAGAAAGGGCATACCGAGCTGTATCGCGGCGCGGAGTACGTCGTCGACTTCCTGCCGAAGATGAAGATCGAGGTGGTCGTCGCGGAAAGTCAGGTCGACCAGGTCATCGACGCGGTGATCGGCGCCGCGCGCACCGGCAAGATCGGTGACGGCAAGATCTTCGTGTCCGACGTCGAGCGCGTGATCCGCATCCGCACCGGCGAGGAGAACGAAGCGGCGGTGTAAGCGCCGCGCGCGGCCGTTGCCGCTCGCGCGCCCGATAACAAAACGGTGCGATGCCCTGTCGGGCACCGCACCGTGTGTGCGTGTCGCTGCGGCGCGGTCAGGTAGCGCCGCTCGCCGCGCCGGCCGGCCGCGCGCATTGTGCAGCCGGGCCGGTCATGGGGCTGGCCTTACTTGAGGCTGCCCGACAGGAACTGCCGCAGGCGATCGCTCTTCGGTTGAGCGAACACTTCGGCGGGCACGCCTTCTTCCTCGACGCGGCCCTGGTGCAGGAACATCACGTGGTTCGAGACATTGCGCGCGAAGCCCATCTCGTGCGTGACGACGACCATCGTCCGGCCTTCCTCCGCCAGCTTCTGCATCACCTTCAGCACTTCGCCCACCAGCTCCGGGTCGAGCGCCGACGTCGGCTCGTCGAACAGCATCACGTCCGGATGCATCGCGAGCGCCCGCGCGATCGCCACGCGCTGCTGCTGCCCGCCCGACAGGTGCGACGGATACTGCTTCTCCACGCGCGGCGCGAGCCCGACCTTCTCCAGGTATTCGCGCGCGCGCTCCTCGGCCTCGCGCTTCGGAATCCCGAGCACGTGCACCGGCGCTTCCATCACGTTCTCGAGCACGTTCATGTGCGCCCACAGGTTGAAGTGCTGGAACACCATCGCGAGCTTCGTGCGCACGCGCTGCAGTTGCTTCGGGTCGGCGGGCTTGAGCGCGCCCGTCTTGTCCTGCGCGGTGCGCACTTCCTCGCCGTCGACGAAGATGCGGCCCGCGTTCGGCTGCTCGAGAAAGTTGATGCAGCGGAGCATCGTGCTCTTGCCGGAGCCCGACGAGCCGATCACGCTGATCACGTCGCCCGCGTTCGCCTTCAGCGACACGCCCTTGAGCACCTCGTTGCTGCCGTACCGCTTGTGCAGATCGTCGACGAAAAGCTTTTGAGTCTGGGAATTCATCAATAGTCCTGGCGAAACTTACTTGCCTTGCGGGCGCAGATACGCGAGCCAGCGGCGCTCTGCCTGGCGGAACAGCCACACGAGCGTAAACGAGATCGCGAGATAGAGCAGGGCGGCGATGCCGAATGCATGGAACGACATGTAGGTCGCCGAGTTGACGTCGCGGGCGATCTTCAGGATGTCCGGCACGGTCGCGGTGAACGCCACCGTGGTCGCGTGCAGCATCAGGATCACCTCGTTGCTGTACAGCGGCAGCGCGCGGCGCAGCGCGGACGGCAGGATCACGCGGCGATACATCGTGAAGGTCGACATCCCGTACGCGCGCGCGGCCTCGATCTCGCCGTACGACGTCGCCTTGATCGCGCCGGCGAAGATCTCGGTCGTGTACGCGCAGGTGTTGAGCGTGAACGCGAGCAGCGTGCAGTTCATCCCTTCGCGGAAGAATGCGTCGAGCATCGGCGTGCCGCGCACCGCCTGCAGGCTGTAGAGGCCCGTGTAGCACAGCAGCAGCTGCACGTAGAGCGGTGTGCCGCGAAACACGTAGGTATAGAGCCACACCGCGCGCGAGAGCCATTTCTTCTTCGACACGCGCGCGACCGACAGCGGCACCGACAGGCAGAAGCCCAGCCCGATCGACACGGCGAGCAGCCACAGCGTGATCGCGACGCCGGTGGTGCGGTAGCCGTCGGTGTAGAGATAGTTGCGCCAGTATTCTTGAATCAGTTCGATCATAGGTCTGCCTTCCGGACGCCGGTCGAATAGCGCTTCTCAAGCCACATCAGCACGAAGTTCGACACCGTCGTGATGGCCAGATAGATCGCCCCCGCGAGCAGGGTGAAGAAGAAGAACCGCAGCGTGCCCTTGCCCGCGTCCTGCGACGCCTTGACGACGTCGGCGAGGCCGATGATCGACACCAGCGCGGTGGACTTCACGAGCACCTGCCAGTTGTTGCCGATGCCCGGCAGCGCGAAGCGCATCATCTGCGGAAACATGATGCGCGTGAACACCTGCCAGTTGGTCATCCCGTACGCGCTGCCCGCCTCGAGCTGGCCGCGCGGGACCGACAGGAACGCGCCGCGGAAGGTCTCGGTGAAGTACGCGCCGTAGATGAAGCCGAGCACGAGCACGCCGGCCGCGAACGGATCGATGTCGATCTGATCCCAGTTCATCACGTCGGTCAGCTGGTTCAGCCAGATCTGCAGGCTGTAGAACAGCAGCAGCATCAGCACCAGGTCGGGGACGCCGCGGATCAGCGTCGTGTAGGCGGTGCCGAGCGCGGACGTGACGCGGCTGCGGGACAGTTTCGCGGCCGCGCCGACGAGACCCAGCAGGAACGACAGCGCGAGCGAGAGCACCGCCAGTTTGACGGTTTGCCAGGTGCCTGCGAGGATCAGCGGGCCGTAACCTTGAAGAAACATATGTGGTCCTTGACGGCGCACCGGGTGCGCCGCGAAAGACGCGCCCCGCGGTAGTTGCGGGACGCCCCGTGCGTATCATGACCGCCCGCCCCGGCAAGGGCGCCGGGCCGGCCCGCCGCGGGCGGCGAACCAGGGCGCGGGCGGCGCGTGGTTGACTGCTTCGACGGCTCGAACCCGGTGCGCGCCCGCCGAGGCGGCGCGTACCGGGTTCGAGCCGTCGCGGCGCTTACTTGGCCGAGGCCGAATAGACGCTGAATGCGAAATACTTGTGCGACAGGCGGTCGTACGTGCCGTCCTTGTGCATCGATGCCAGCGCCTTGTTCAGCATCAGCTTCAGGTCGGTGTCGTCCTTGCGCAGGCCGATCGCGGTGCCGTCGCCGATCGTCTTCAGGTCCTTCACCTCCGGTCCCGCCCACGCGAAGCCCTTGCCGCGCGCGGTCCGCAGGAAGCCGTAGTCGGCCTGCAGCTCGTCCTGCAGCGCGGCGTCGAGCCGGCCGGAGCCGAGGTCGGCGTAGACCTGGTCCTGGTTCTGGTAAGGAATGATCGTCACGCCCTGCGGCTCCCAGTATGCCTTCGCGTAGGTCTCCTGGGTCGAACCCTGCTCGACGCCGACGCGCTTGCCCTTCAGCGACGCGACGGTCGGCAGCAGCGGCGAGCCCGTCTTCGCGATCATCCGCGCCGGCGCGTCGTACAGCTTGTCGGAGAAGTCGATCTGTTCGCGGCGCTTGTCCGTCACCGTCAGCGACGACACGATCATGTCGTATTTCTTCGCCTTCAGCGCGGGAATGATGCCGTCCAGATCCTGCGGCACCCATACGCATTTCACGTTGATCCGCTTGCAGATTTCCTTCGTGAGATCGACGTCGAACCCGACGATCTCGCCGCTCGTCGCGGTCGACTCGAAAGGCGGGTAGCTGGCGTCGACGCCGATCCGCACGGTCTTCCACTCCTTCGCGAAGGTGCTGCCCGCCACGAGGGCGAGGGCGGCGCACAGGGCGGCCTTCTTCATTTCCATCCTTTTGTGACTTCCCGGGGCGGCGCGCGCGGCCGGTAGGGCCGTGCGCTGCGCCGTATTCTAGATAGCCAAAATTCGTCGTTCGGCGGTTTGTCGGCGGCAACCGCCAGGTCGGCGGGCGCCAAAAGCGCGGTATTTTACCCGAACGCGATACCCGGGCAGCGATGAAACGCGCGCGCGGCGGAATCCGTTGGCGCGGGACGACGCCGCCTGGCGCGAATGGCCGTCGTTGTTGCGCGAATCGCGCCAGTGGATCGGGTCGGGGTGGGGGATTGGTGCCGTGGATGCAACGATGTGGGCGCGGCGCGCGGACCGCCCGGGGCGATACGGTGGGGTTCGCACGCGGCAACGGCGTCGGCGTACCGCCGTCCGGCCGGGCGTGAGGGGGCGAGCGTGAAGAGGGATGCGTGAAGAGGCCGGCGTGAGAGGCGGAGCGTGAGAGACGGGGCGTGAGAGGTCGGGCGGACGCCGCCGCCCGCCCCTCGGGCCGCCTCGCGCGCGGCGGGGCGGCCGGCGCCGGCTTACTGCGCCGGCGCCGAGGCGGCCTTGTCCGCCTGACGGTGCTGCTCCCAGCGCTCCTTCATCTTCTCGTGGCGCTGCTCCATGCGCGCGAACTGCTGCTTGATCGCGGTGCTCACGGTCGTCTTCTGCTGGTCGTTCAGGCCGTTGTAGAACGCGAGCCATGCGGCCGACGTCTGCGCGCGCCATTGCGTGTGCTGCTGCTCGGCCTGCTCGCGGGCGGCATTCATCGCGTTCAGGTCGAGGATCGGCTGCTTCTGCTGTGCCTGGAACTGCGCGCGCATCTGCTCGTGGCTCTTGCGCATTGCTTCGCGGTCCTGCTTCATCGTGTTGACCGCGGTCTGCCATTGCTGCTCCTGCGCGGCGCTCAGGTTCAGTTTGTCGTGCAGGTGCTCGATCACGCCGAACGGGCCGCCGTCGCCCATGTGGTGATGCATGCCGGGGCCGCCCGGCGGCGGCATGTCGGCCGGCGGTGCGGCGTGGGCGATGCCGAATGCGAGCGAGAGCACGGCTGCGGCCGCGATGGCCACGCGAGACGTCTTCTTATACATTTCAGAAACTCCTTGTCGAAAGGGCCGGCGACGCGGCGGCGGGCGAAACCCGGTGCCGCATCCGGTAACACGCAGGTTAGCGAAGCGCCGGCCGTCCGTTGTTACGCGCCCCGGCCGAGCGATTACCATGCATTACAGTTGCCTTGCGCCGTAACCCGCAGTAACCCTTTCTGCACTTTGTTTCGTCTTTGCGGCCGCCTTCGAGCGGTAAACTTCGAGCCATGACTACTCAGATCCTCATCGTCGACGACGACCAAGAACTGCGCGACCTGCTGCGCGACTACCTCGTGCGCCAGGGCATGGAAGTGTCCGTGCTGCACGACGCGGTGTCGCTCGAGAAGCGCCTCGAGCGCGAGCGCCCGGACCTCATCGTGCTGGACTTGATGATGCCCGGCGTCGACGGCCTCACCGCGCTGCGGCAGCTGCGCGCGACCGGCGACGACATCCCGGTCATCATGCTGACCGCGCGGGCGGACGACGTCGACCGCATCGTCGGCCTCGAGCTGGGCGCGGACGACTATCTCGGCAAGCCGTTCAATCCGCGCGAGCTGCTCGCGCGCGTGCAGGCGGTCCTGCGCCGCCGCCGCACGACGCCGTCGGCGGCCGCGCCCGAGCAGCGCGAGCCGTACTGTTTCGGCCGCTTCGTGCTCGACTTCCAGGCCCGCACGCTGTCGGCCGACGGCCGGCCGGCGACGCTGTCGAGCAGCGAATTCGCGCTGCTGAAGATTTTCGTGAACCACGCGCTACGCACGCTGACACGCGAGCGTCTGCTGGAGCTGCTGCACGGGCCGGAATACGACGGCACGGACCGGGGCATCGACGTCCAGGTGTGGCGCCTGCGCCGCATTCTCGAGTCGGATCCGTCGGCGCCGCGCTTCATCCAGACCGTGCGCGGGCGCGGCTACGTGTTCGTGCCCGACGGCGAGTCCCATGCGCAACCCCATTGATTCGCTGTTCGGGCGGCTGGCGCTGCTCGTCGTCGGTGTGCTGCTGCTGTCGCACTTCGCGTGGTATTTCGCGATGCGGCTGGAGCGCAACCAGCTGCAGACGCGCTATGCGGTCGAGGAGGCGGCGTTTCTCGTCGATGCGGTGCGGCAACACGTCGCCCGCACGCCGGATCAGCCGCTGCCGTCGCGCGTGCGTCTCGTCGCGCCCGGCAGCGCCGACGTGCCGAATACCGGCGCCGATGCCGATCTGCCCGCGCCGCTCAAGCGGTTCCGCGACGACGTGAGCGAGCGGATGCCGCCCGGCACGCGCGTCGAGATCGGCGCGCCCGGGCGGCCGCCGCAGCTGTGGGTCAAGGAGCCGGCCGATCCCGCCTGGATCGTGGTGCCGGTGCAGCCGCTGCGGCCGCCGCGCTCGCTCGACCGGATGGTCATGTGGCTCGCGACGATCTTTTCCGCGGGGGTGATCGCCGCGTTGTTCGCGGCATGGCAACTGCAGCAGCCGTTGCGCTCGCTTGCGCGCGCGGTCGCGCGTTTCGGCCGCGGCCAGACGGTGCCGCCGCTGCGCGAGCGCGGCCCGCGCGAGCTGCGCCAGCTCACGCACGGCTTCAACCAGATGGTGGAGCAGGTGTCGCGTGCGGAAAACGACCGTTCGGTGATGCTCGCCGGCGTCGCGCACGATCTGCGCACGCCGCTCGCGCGGATGCGCCTGCGCGCGGAGATGATGGAGGATGCGCGGCTGCGCGACGGGGTGGTGCGCGACGTCGACTCGATGTCGCACATCGTCGACCAGTTCCTGGTGTTCGCGCACGGCGGCTCGGACCGCAGCGAGCCGGTGCCCGTCGACCAGGCCTGCGAGCGGATCGCCCGCACCTATCGCGCGGTCGCGCCGAATGCGCCGGCGGTCGAGATCCGTCTCGACGCGGGCAGTGAGTTCCTCCTGCCGACCGCGACGCTCGACCGGATCCTGTCGAACCTGCTCGACAACGCGCATGCGTATGGCGCGCCGCCCGTCGTCGTCGCGACCGAGCGGACCGCGGCGGGTTACGTGCTGACGGTCGCCGACCACGGCGGCGGCATCGCGCCGCGCGACCTCGCGGCGGCCACGCGGCCGTTCGTGCGGCTCGACCCGGCGCGCGGTGGCAACGGCCACAGCGGGCTGGGGCTCGCGATCGTCGAACGGCTGGTTCAGCGCCTCGGCGGCACGTGCGAGATCGGCAACCGGCCGGAGGGCGGCCTGTGCGTCGCGATGTCGTTTTCGTACGATGTGGTGCCGAAGCCCGTGCCGAGCGAGCGGGTGGCGTAGGGCCGGCGCAAGCCCGTCATTCGCATGAACCGGCCCCGGGCGCGGAGCGCCGGCCCGCCCGCCACGGGGGCCATGCGCGGGCTCACTCGCCGAACAGCGTGCTGAGCGTTTCGGCGGCGTTGCTGTCGATCGTGTTGTAGGTCACGCTGCTTGCCTCGAAGATGTACAGCGTCGTGTACTTGCCAAGGCGATCAAGGATGGCGTCCTGCAGCGACTCCGGCACGATGTTCATGTTCAGGTACCAGGCCGTAGACGACAGGCGCGTCTGGAACGAGCCGTATTCCTGCATCAGCTCGTAGAACGCGTCGGCATCCTGATCGCGGCATACGATCACCAAGTTTCCTGCCATTCATCCCTCCAGCTCGTCTGTCGATCAATCCACATGGGGCCAAACCCGATCATAACCGTTTCGACGCGTCGCGCCGCGGCCGAAAGCGAACGGTTTGCGCGCGCGACGCCGCGGGCGGGTTCCCGCGCGGGCCGGATCGCGGCATAATTCCGCCCTGCACGCCGGCCGGGCGACAGCGGGTCGGCCATCATTCTCGTGCCGATTCGTCCGTCGCCTGCCCGTTTCGGGGCCGATTTGCCCGCGGCCATGGACGATCTTCATCGTCTTGATCCGGAAGGTTGTGCCTGAAATACAGGTTGTAGTAGTGTCGTGCCGTCGTGGGAGCGACGCGGTCCGTCGCTTTGCGGCGCTCTCGCGCAGCGTGCGCGTGGCGTGCGTTTTCCACCGTGATTCAACACGAAATACCGCGCCCGAGCGCTTTGCCATGAGTCAACATCGTTTGCCGGTCTCATTCTTCGATTCGTTCGGCCTTGCCGGGGAGAGCGTCTGATGGATCTCGGTTTCAATCCGAACCGGCTCGCCAGCGCGTCCGCGTGGCGGGTCCTGCCGAACCGCTGGGACTTCATCGCGTTCCCGCTGATCATCTGCCTGATCGCGATGGCCGTCGTCGGCTTTCACGAGACGATGGCGCCGATCGCCACGCTGAACACCCAGAAAATCTCGCTCGATCCATCGAGCCTGCCCGAGTACGCGCTGCGCACGACGCTCCGGATGCTGGCGGCGATGCTCGCATCGCTGACGTTCACGCTGGTCTACGGCACGCTCGCTGCGAAGAGCCGCCGTGCCGGCATGGTGCTGGTGCCGATCCTCGACATCCTGCAATCGGTGCCGGTGCTCGGCTACATCTCGTTTACGGTGACGTTCTTCCTCGCGCTGTTCCCGAGCCGCGTGCTCGGCGCCGAGCTGGCCGCGATTTTCGCGATCTTCACGAGCCAGGCGTGGAACATGACGTTCAGCTTCTACCAGTCGCTGCGCATCGTGCCGCGCGATCTCGACGAAGTCTCGCGCGGCTTCCACCTGACGTCGTGGCAGCGCTTCTGGAAGCTCGAGGTGCCGTTCTCGATGCCGGGCCTCATCTGGAACATGATGATGTCGATGTCGGGCGGCTGGTTCTTCGTGGTCGCGTCGGAAGCGATCACGGTCGGCAACCATACGATCACGCTGCCGGGGATCGGCGCATATCTCGCGCAGGCGATCTCGGACAAGAACCTCGGTGCGGTCGGCTGGGTGATCCTCGCGATGACGATCGTGATCCTCGCGTACGACCAGCTGCTGTTCCGGCCGCTCGTCGCGTGGGCCGACAAGTTCCGGATGGAGACGACGAGCTCGGGCAACGCGCCTGAATCGTGGCTGCTCGATCTCGTGCGCCGCACGCGCCTGATCCATCAGTTGCTGGTGCCGGCCGGCTGGTTCCTCGCGAAGGCGGCGCGCATCCCGTTGCGCCTGCCGCTGTCGGGCAGCGTGCGCTTCACGCTGCCGCGCGTCGAGAAGAAGGCGTCGCTTGCCGCCGACATCACGTGGGCGATCCTCGTGCTTGCCGGCACCGCGTACGTGGTGTGGCGCGTCGTCAGCTTCGTGTCGACCGGCGTGACGATGGGCGAGGTTGGCCACGTGCTCGTGCTCGGCCTGATCACGCTGCTGCGCGTGATACTGCTGATCGCGATCGCGTCGGTGATCTGGGTGCCGATCGGTGTGTGGATCGGGCTGCGGCCGGCGGTCGCCGAGAAGGTGCAGCCGCTCGCTCAGTTCCTGGCCGCGTTCCCGGCGAACCTGCTGTTCCCGGTGTTCGTGATCGTGATCGTGCGTTTCCACCTGAACGCCGACCTCTGGCTGTCGCCGCTGATCGTGCTCGGCACCCAGTGGTATATCCTGTTCAACGTGATCGCCGGCGCGACCGCTTATCCGAACGACTACCGCGAGGTGGCGACGAACTTCCGCATCCGCGGCCGGCAGTGGTGGCGGCAGGCGATCCTGCCGGGCATCTTCCCCTATTACGTGACGGGCGCGATCACCGCGTCGGGCGGCGCATGGAACGCGAGCATCGTGTCGGAGTTCGTCCAGTGGGGCGACACCAGGATCCAGGCGCACGGCCTCGGCGCGTACATCGCGCAGACGACCGCCGCCGGCGATTTTCCGAAGATCATTCTCGGCATCGCGGTGATGTCCCTGTTCGTCACATTGTTCAACCGCCTGCTGTGGCGCCCGCTGTATGCCTTCGCCGAAGCGAAGCTGCGGCTCGACTGAGACTGATTGAGAGCGAAACGCGATGCAAAATCCGAATGCTGTAAACGCCCCCGTTCAGATGCCCCCGCGTCTCGGCGAGGAAATCCTGCGTGTCGACAATGTCAGCCGGGGCTTCAACAAGACGCAGGGCGAACTGCTCGTGCTCGACGGCGCGAACCTGTCGCTGCGCGAAGGCGAGATCGTCGGCCTGCTCGGCCGCTCGGGCTCGGGCAAGTCGACGCTGTTGCGCATCATCGCCGGCCTGATCGAGCCGACGGGCGGCGAGGTGAGCTATCTCGGCAAGCCGCTGCAAGGCCCGGCCGACGGCGTCGCGATGGTGTTCCAGACCTTCGCGCTGTTCCCGTGGCTGACCGTGCTGCAGAACGTGGAAGCGGGCCTCGAGGCGCTCGGTGTCGGCGCGCGCGAGCGCCGCGAACGCGCGCTCGCCGCGATCGACCTGATTGGTCTCGACGGTTTCGAGAACGCGTATCCGCGCGAGCTGTCGGGCGGCATGCGCCAGCGCGTCGGCTTCGCGCGCGCGCTCGTCGTCGATCCGACGCTGCTGCTGATGGACGAGCCGTTCTCCGCGCTCGACGTGCTGACGGCCGAGACGCTGCGTACCGACCTGCTCGACCTGTGGACGCAGGGACGCATGCCGATCAAGTCGGTGCTGATCGTCACGCACAACATCGAGGAAGCGGTGTTCATGTGCGACCGGATCCTCGTGCTGTCGTCGAATCCGGGCCGCGTGATCGCCGAGATCAAGGTGCCGTTCAAGCATCCGCGCAACCGTCTCGACCCGGCGTTCCGCCGTCTCGTCGACGACATCTACGCGAAGATGACGGCGCGCCAGGTCGGCGAGGCGACGAAGAAGGGGCTCGAGCTCGGCAGCTGGCTGCCGCAGGTGTCGACCAACCTGATGGCGGGCCTGATCGAGACGCTGGCCGCCGCGCCGTATCACGGCCGCGCGGACATGCCGGAAATCGCGCGCACGCTGCACCTGGAGGTCGACGATCTGTTCCCGATCGCCGAAGTGCTGCAATACCTCGGTTTCGCCGACGTGCGGGAAGGGGACGTGTTCCTCACGCCGCCCGCGCGGGTGTTCGCCGAGTTCGGCACGCAGGAGCGCAAGATGATGTTCGCCGAGCACCTGCTGCGGCACGTCCCGCTCGCGGCGCGGATCAAGAAGGTGCTCAACGAGCGCCCGGGGCATCGCGCGCCGCGCGTGCGCTTCGAGCAGGAGCTGGAGGATTTCCTGTCCGACAGCGCCGCCGAGGAAACGCTCGACGCGGTGATCGACTGGGGCCGGTATGGCGAGATCTTCTCGTACAACGACCAGACCGAGATCTTCAGTCTCGAGGACGTCGAGTCCTGATGTTCGCGCCGGGCCGTCGCGCCCGGCATCGGCCGCCGTGCCCCACCGCGCACGGCGTGCCCGTCACTGCAGGTTGCCCCAGCGGTCCACGGCCGGTTCCGCCGACGCCCATTTCCAGCGCGGCCCTTGCTGGCACACGCTCGCGAAATACCAGTCGGCCCGCGCGCCGTCCTTCACCGAGAACGCGATTTCCTTGCAGAGCGCGAGCGGCGTCGAGTACGCGCGCATGACTCGCACGTCGCCTTCGCCGTTCTCGAGCGGAATCGCATTGCTCACCTTCCACGCCCTGACTTCGCCGACCGCGAGACCGCCGGCCGCGTGCGCGATCGCGTCCTGCTGGTTCTGATGGAGCTGCCGCATGGTGCGCTTGACCGCTTCGTCCGTGGCGGACTGGACGGCGATGCCGACACCGATGCCGACGGCCGGATTGGCCGTCACGAGACCGGTCGCGGCGCCCGCCAGCGCGCCGCTCGCCGCGCCGACCGAGCCGCAGCCCGACAGCGCCGCGCCGGCCGTGGCAAGCGCGCCGAGCCAAGCGATGCGGATCGCGATGCTCATTGCAGCGCGCCCCAGCGCTCGGTGGCCGGCTCGGCCGACGCCCACTTCCAGTACGGGCCGTCCCGGCAGATCGTCGCGACGAAGAACGACGATTGCGATGCGGCATCCTGCTTCGCCGGATAGTCGACCGAAAACACGATTTCCTTGCAGTCGAGCGGGCCGACGCTGATGATCCGGCTGACCGTCACGCGGCCGCGTTCGTCGTCCTCGATCGGGAACGAATGGGTGGCGGACCACGGTGCGATGCCGCCGACATCGAGCGGCCCGGCGGCTTTGGCGATCTGCACCTGCGTGTAGCGATGCGCGACGCGCTGCGAGTACTGGACGCCCGCGCGCGCGCCGGCGACCGCGCCGAGGCCGATGCCCGTCGCGACCGCGGCATTGTTGGTGACCTTGGCCGCAACCGCGGCGCCCGCGACGCCGGCGCCCGCCGTCGCGCCTTCGCTGTAGAGCGAGTTGCAGCCGGACAGCAGCGCGGCCGTCGCGGCCGCGGCCAGCACGATGCGAGCCGGCATGGCCCGGCGCCGCGATTCGAAGTGTTGGTTCATTCCTTCCTGGGGGCGAGTCCTGTCCGGGAGCGGGACGCATGCACGCCCACGCGCCATTCATTGTTTCGCCATTGTCCGACGAGAACTGCAAGCGATTGACAAATGGCCTGCGCACGGCGGCCGCGCATGTGCGCAGGCAATTGTGGCGTGGATCGCTTGAGAAGGGTCGAATCGTTACAAATTGAAGGGATTTGCCGCTTCGATGCGTGCGGATCGCGTCTAGACTCGATTGTTATGGAACGTTTCAACCGCGGCGACGCACCGCTCTGAACATGAGACACCCCGCCATGCGCCGTTCACGACGGCACAAGCACCTCGCACCCGACGCACCGGCGAGCCGCGTGCGGCCGGAGGCCGATACGTCTTCGGCCGAGGCGGCCGGCGCACCCGCCGACGCGCCGCACGACGGCGACCGCAACCAGGGCGGCACCCGGGCGGAAGGGCTCGACTATCAACGCGACCTCGGCGTCGAGCAGGATGCGTGACGTCGCGCGCTAGGTCGACACGTTCGGCGGTGGCGCGGCGATGCGCAGCGTGCTGACGAGCGCCGCGACGGCGGCGAACGCCGCAGCCACGTAGAGCGCGAGCGTCGGCCCGTGCGCGGGCGCGACGCCGAAGATCAGCGCGACGAGCGCGGCGCCGAGCGTCTGGCCGGTCAGGCGCGCGGTACTGAGCATGCCGCCCGCGCCGCCGCTGCGTGCGCGCGGCGCCGACGACAGGATCGCGCGGTTGTTCGGCGACTGGAACAGCCCGAAGCCCGCGCCGCACAGCGCCATGCGCCAGACGATGTCGAAGGTTGCCGGATGCGCGCCGATCGTCGCGAGCGACAACAGGCCCGCCGCGAACAGCGCCAGCCCGATGCCGCCGAGCATGCCTGCCGAGTAGCGGTCGGACAGCACGCCGGCCAGCGGCGCGGCGACCACGATCACGAGCGGCCACGGCGTCATGAAGAGGCCGGTCTGCACCTGCGAAAAGCCGAGCGCGTTCTGCAGCCAGAACGGCAGCGCGACGAACGCGAGCATCTGCGCCGCAAACGACGCGATCGACGTGCCGATCGACAGCGTGAAGAGCGGAATGCGAAGCAGGTCGACGGGCAGCAGCGGCACTTTCTGCGTCAGTTGCCGCTTCACGAAGAAGTAGCCGATCACGACGGCCACCGCCAGTTCCACGGCGACGTGCACGTGGCGTTCGCCGTGGCCGAGCCCGTCGACCGCGACGATCATCAGCCCGAACACGCATGCGTTCATCAGCGCGCTCGGGATGTCGTACGGCGCGTCGTGCACCGGATTGGCGGGCAGCGCGCGCAGGCTGCCGGCCACGGCGGCGATGCCGATCGGCACGTTGATCGCGAACAGCCACGGCCACGTCGCGAGCGACAGCACCGCCGACGCGGCGGTCGGGCCGATGGCCGACGACAGCGCGACGACCATCGCGTTGATCGAGACGCCGCGTCCGAGCATCGAGGTCGGATAGATGTTCCGCACGAGCGCGGAATTGACGCTCATGATGCCCGCGGCGCCGAACCCCTGGATCACGCGCATCGCCGCGAGCGACGTCAGCGAGCCCGACAGCGCGCAGCCGAGCGACGCCGCGGTGAACAGCGCGAGCCCGCCGATGTAGATGCGCCGGTAGCCGATGCGCTCGCCGAGCGACGCGAGCGGCAACAGCGAAATCGTGACGGCGAGCTGATACGCGTTGACGATCCAGATCGAGGCGGCATCGGACGCGTGCAGGTCGCGCGCGATGGTCGGCAAGGCGACGTTGGCGATGGCACCGTCGAGCACGGCGAGGGTGATGCCGAGCGCGACGCAGACGATCGCCCAGTAGCGTTGCGGAAGCGGCAGGCCGGAATCGGCATTCATGGCGGAACGGAAGGCTGGTCGGCCCCCGGCCGGTCGGGCTGACAGGTTGCGAGCGCAACCATTTGGCCGGGCCGGGGGCGGCGGAAATCGGCTGGAGCGTGTCCAGCCGGACGGCTTACTTCAACTGGTAGAGACCGGTGAATTCCGCTGCCGCGATCTGGTTCAGGTGAATCATGAAGCGGGCAATCGCGTTGGTCGTGTCCGGCGTGATCGGCAGGCTGTCGACGGACAGCGCGTGCACGCGGAACACATAGCGGTGCGGCTTGTCGCCGCGCGGCGGCGCGGCGCCGCCGAAGCCTTCGTCGCCGTAGTCGTTGCGGACCTGCACCGTGCCGTTCGGCAACGCGGCGCTGCCGGCGGCGCCCGCGCCTTCGGCGAGGCCCGTCGTGCCGGCCGGGAGGTTCACGGCAACCCAGTGCCAGAAGCCGCTGCCGGTGGGCGCGTCGGGATCGTAGCAGGTCACGGCGAAGCTCTTCGTGCCGGCGGGTGCGTTTTCCCAAACGAGCGCCGGGGACACGTTGCCGCCGTCGACGCCGAAGCCGGCGTGGTTGTACTCCTGCGCTTTCGGCATGAAGCCGTTCGCCGGAAATGCGTCGGTCCGGAGCCGGAACTCAGCCATGGGGCCTCCTTGTAGGGGTGGACAGGGTGAAAGGCGCCGGCCGTGCGATTGCGCTGCCGCGCCGGCGCGAACCGGCCGAGTGTATCACCGGGTCGCGAAACGCGACGGCGTGGCCGGTCGCGTCGCGCGCGGCGTCATCCTTCGAAGTCGAGGCCGCCGATCAGGACGAGCGCCTCGGCCTGCGTGCGGGAGCCGAGATCAAGGCCGCGCGCGCCCTGCCACGCGTCGAGCTTCGCGGGCAGCGCCGCCAGGTAGTGTTCGAAGCGCGTCGGGCCGTCGGCTTCCATCAGGCGTTCGATCTCGTCGGTGTCCCAGGTCAGCTCGAGGTTCAGCGGGTGCGTGTAGCCGCGCACGTGCTCGCTCGACGTGCTGCGCACGCGGACCTGCGTCGGGTGGCCGTGCCCGTGGTAGGGCACCACGTCGGCCTGCAGCCAGCCGTCGGAGGTGTCGGCGATCGTGCGGGCGATGCGAGGCGCGAATTCGGTATCGAAGCGGCGGGCGGTTTCCGGGCGCATGAAGTGTCTCCTTGTGCCGAAAATCGTAGCATGGCGCTCCGGTCTTGCGGGACTCCCGATCATCCGCCAGTCGACGTAATCGCGCGTTACCACTTGCTGCATCTATTACGGCCGCGGGCAACCACAATGCATCGCATCCCGTACCGCTTCTCGTGGGAGCGCATCATGAAGCAGCTCGCAGCAGTGTGTGTCCTTGCAGGTTCGCTGGCCGTCGCCGGGCCGGCATCCGCGCACGATCGCGATGGCGCGATCCTCGGCGCGCTGATCGGCGGCGCCGTGCTGGGCGCGCTTGTGACGTCCGCGCTGAGCCAGCAGTCGGCGGTCGCGTACCCGCCGCCGGTTGCCGAGGCGCCGGACTATCCGCCGGCCGCGTATCAGGCGCCGGCGTATCAGGCACCGGACTATCAGGCACCGGCGTACCCGCTGCCCGTCTACGACGCGCCCGCGTATCAGCAGGCGCGGTATCGGGATGGTGACGGGTATGGTGCGCCGCCGGCCGGATATTGCTACGACCGCTATCGACGCGCTTACGTGGGATGTGCGATGCCGATGCCCGACGGCTATCGCGATGCGCCGCCGCAGCCGGCGGGCTGGTGAGCGCGGCAACGCGCCGGATTGACGGCACGCCGCGCCTCCGTGCGCCGGCGTGCCGGCCGTAACCGGACGCGCGGTGGCGGGCGGATACAACCGGTTGCAAATGCGTCAGTTACGGCCGCCGCGGCCGCCGTCGCCGCGCCCGGCACCGCCCGGGCTCCAGTCGTTTCCGCGATCGTGGCCGTGCCCGCCGCGATCCCCGCCGTGGTGCCCGTCGCGGCCGCCACGGTGGAATTCATGGTGGCGGCCCAGATCGCGCCCGCCGCCGCCCTCGATGTCGATCGCGCCGTAGGCGGGCCCGTAGGCCGGGCCGTAAAGGTAGCCGGTGTCGGGATAGTAGGCCGGGCCGTAACCATATCCGTAGCCGTAACCCGTGTCCGGCGCGACGACGCAGCCGGCCATCAACGTGACGATGCCGGCCGCCGCAGTGAGCTTGATCATGGCAATCTCCGTCGTTTGGAGTAAGAAACGAGGGCAGGCCTCGGAGTTCGGCCGCAATTGTGTCGCGAAATTACAGTCTCGTAAGGTCGGATCAAGGAAACGCGCATCGGCGGCTGTTAACATGCGGAACCGTCCGTCACTCAGGAGCACACCGATGAAGACCGCCTTCCGCGCTGCACTGGCCGCCGTTTGCCTGACGACCGCCGCCGTGTGTGCGGCCGCGCCCGCCGATGCCGCGGGTGTACCGGCCGAAGCCATCAAGATGTTTCCGCCGCCCGCCGACGGGCAGCAGCGCATGGTGATCGGATTGCCCGCGCTCGGTGACGAGGCCGACGCGCGCGTCGAGCTGATGGTCGGCAAGACGCTGCAGGCCGATTGCAACCAGCACTGGTTCGGCGGCGAACTGACGGCCGAAACCGTGCAGGGCTGGGGCTACACGTATTACCGGCTCGGCGACGTGAAGGGGCCGGTGTCGACGATGATGGCCTGTCCCGGCCAGACGCCGCGCGAGCAGTTCGTGCAGGTGCGCGGCGACGACATGCTGCTGCGCTACAACAGCCGTCTGCCGCTCGTCGTATATGTGCCGGACGGGTTCGAAGTGCGCTATCGCGTCTGGCGCGCGGCGCGCGAGGCCGGCAAGGCGATCAGGCAGTAAGCGTCGGGGCGCGCGGTGCAGATGCCGCGGTGGCAGCGGTGACTGCGATGAGGTGACACGCGCCGCAGCATCTGGATGCGGCGCGTACAAGCGGCTGCCAATGCACGGCGTGGGGCGCGCGCCAGGCGCGGGCTGGCCGCGTGGTCAATGCGTGTCGCGCACGAACACGGCGGCGATGTCGTCCGCGTAGATGCGCCGCCATCCGGGCAGCGTCGCGGCCATCGCCGCGGCTGCGCTGTGCGCGTCGAGCAGTGCCCAGCGAATCCGGTACTGTTCGACGAGCCGTTCGAATGCGGCGCGGTCCGGCTTCAGCGCGTCGAGATACGCGAACATGAACGCGTCGCCGTACATGTCGGAGCGGCCGTCGACGAACGGCCTCACGTGGTTGAAGATCAGATAGCCGCCGAGGCCATGACTGTTGAGCACGGGCTGGTCCCGCAACTCGGCGGGCACCGCCGCGAGCGCGGACGCGGGCGACACGGCGTCGTTGCCGCGCACGATCGGGTGCGCGAAGCGGATCGCGCTCAGCAGTGCCGCGCACGCGAGTCCCGCGACCAGGGTTGGCAGCAGCTCCCGGCCGGATGTCCGCGCGGGGGCGGGCGATGCGGCGCCGAACGCGCGCCCGAGCGGCTCGGCCAGCACGGCTGCGCCGACGATGCCGGCCAGCATCTGGTGCCGGCCATGCCGGTACGCGAGATACGCGAGCCCGGCGAGGATCAGCAGACGCGGCACCGGCACCCGCACGTGTCGCGACACGACGACGAACGCAAGGGCGGCGAGCGCCGGTTCGATCGGCTGGAGCGTCAGGAGATCCATCGGGCGCCACTCGCCGATGCTGACGATGTGCTTCATGCCGGTGAGCTGGATCGGATAGAGCAAGCCGTGCCAGCCGTTCGGCGTGACGAGCGTCGCCGCGACTGCGGCGGCGAAGAACAGGCTCCAGTCGAGCAGGATGCGCCGGGCGTCGCGTTGCCCTGCGTCGCGATATGCATCGAACGCCGCGTCGGCGGCGATCGCCGGAACCAGCGCCAGCCCGAACATGAAGCTGCCGTGCAGGTTCGCCCAGATCAGCATCAGCGGCAGCAGGCGCAGCGGCGGCGCGCGATGGCGCTCCTTCGCCGACAGCAATCCGACCGTCCATATCGCCAGCACCGGCAACGCAATCAGATGCGGCCGCGCGAGCAGGCTCGGGCTCACGCACATCGCGCCGAACGTCAGCGTGAACGCGGCGGCCGGCTGGCGCAGCCAGCGTGAGAGGTAATGCGCGAGGCAGCCGAGAGTGGCCGCGGCTGCGGCACCGAACAGGATCACGAGGCCGTTCCAGCCGCCGGCGCGGTAGGCGAGCGCCATCATCACTTCGGACAGCCATTCGTGCGCGACCCACGGCTTGCCGGCGAACGTGAACGAGAACGGATCGGTGAGCGGGACGGTGCCGTGCTGAAGCATCCATGCGCCGGCCGCGAGGTGCCAGTAGGTGTCGGCGTCGTTCAGCACGGCGGGCGTGAACAGCACGATGCCGAAGCCGATCAGCGCGGCGAGCAGCGGAAAGGACGGCCGGCGCATGGATGCTTC
>NZ_JGVW01000135.1 GCF_000687455.2 Burkholderia sp. lig30 | reverse complement strand
CGCCAACGAAAAAGGGCTGCCTGAATGGCAGCCCTTTTTCGTTGGCGCGGGTAAATCACCCGCGGCGTTACTTCGAGATCGATGCGAACATCTCGTCGCGCGCGACGCGCGCTTCCTGCGGCGACAGCCCCTCGATCTTCACGCGCCCGGTGCCGGCATGCACGAGGCCGATCACCTTGGCGGCTGCGTACGACAGGTCGAGCACCCGGCCGCGCTTGTACGGCCCGCGGTCGTTGACCTTCACGACGACCCACTTGCCGTTCGTCGAGTTCGTCACCTTGATGTACGACGCGAGCGGCAGCGTGCGGTGCGCGGCCGTGAAGGCATTCATGTTGTAGCGCTCGCCGTTCGCGGTGAGACGGCCATGGAACGCCCTGCCGTACCACGACGCCCGGCCGTTCTGGCGGAAATCGGATACGTCGGTCGCATCGATCGGCTCCGCGTCGGCGAGCGACGCGCGCTTCGCGTTCTTGTCGTCGGCAGCCGGCATCGAGGCCAGCGCGGAATCGAAATTGAGCGACGCACTGTCCGCGTTCGCAGCGGCGGCCGTGCGTGCGGCGTTCTTCGGATTCGCGCCTCCGGTCGTCTGATCGGACGACTTGGGCGGCAAAGCGCAGCCCGTCAGCGCGAGAAAAACGGCCAAGGTACCGAATTGGCTCGGTAATCGAAAATTCATCGACGTGTTGCCTTCTGGTGCGGGCCGCCGATTACTGCATGAATAACGCGGCCCGGACGGAAAATGCGGGCACGCCCGGCTCGAATGCGAGCAGGCGGCTTGCATGGACGCAGCTATCGTACTTGCCGCAACCGTCCTGATTAGCTTTCACGTCTGGCACAACCTGTCCCCGGCAGCCTGACCAGACCCCACATGCCGCCATCGAACATGGCTTCCACGTTCGCGCGCGTCGATACTGCCAACGCACGGGAACGGCGGCACAGGCCTCATCCGGCGGCGCGGCAGCAGAGCCGCAGCGGGCGCGCAGCACCCGGCCGGACAAGACGTGAGCACCGAACGCTCGGTGCTTGATTCACCGCCGGACTCCCCGGCGGCGCTTGCTTTGACGGTGCCCGTCGCCCGCGGAACAGGGGCTCGAACACCAGCGAACTGCGTGATTTTCACGCATGGTTGCCCGCATTATACACAAAAGAAAAAACCATCTCGAAAAACGGCGCCGTCCCCGCACCGATTCTCACTGCCGCTGTAACAATCGCCCCGCGCGCGCCCCGGACAGCGGGCGGGCGCGGCCGGTACAATCGAACCTTTTAGCCGCCGGTGCTTCCATGAAAGTCACGCTCATCCCGGTCACGCCGTTCCAGCAGAACTGCTCGCTGCTCGTCTGTGAAAAGACGGGCCGCGCCGCCGTCGTCGATCCCGGCGGCGATCTCGAACTGATCGAGCAGGAAGTCGCGCGACAGCACGCGCAGGTCGAAAAAGTCCTGCTCACGCACGGGCACGTCGATCACTGCTCGGGCGCGAAGCAGCTCGCGACGCACTACGGCGTGCCGATCGAAGGGCCGCAGGAAGACGAGCGCTTCTGGATCGAGAAGCTGCCCGCGCAAAGCGAGCGCTTCGGCTTCCCGGCCGCCGAGGCGTTCGAGCCCGACCGCTGGCTGAACGACGGCGACACCGTGCAGTTCGGCGACGAGACGCTCGAGGTCTATCACTGCCCCGGCCACACGCCCGGCCATGTCGTGTTCTTCAGCCGCGCGCACCGCCTCGCGATCGTCGGCGACGTGCTGTTCGCCGGCTCGATCGGCCGCACCGACTTCCCGCGCGGCAATCACGGCGACCTGATCCGCTCGATCCGCGAAAAGCTCTGGCCGCTCGGCGACGACGTCACGTTCGTCCCCGGCCACGGCCCGGTCTCGACGTTCGGCGAAGAGCGGCGCACCAACCCGTTCGTCGCCGATGGAGTCGCCGGATGAGCCAGGAGATCTATGTCAGCACCGATGTCGAGGCGGACGGCCCGATTCCCGGCCCGCACTCGATGCTGAGCTTTGCGTCCGCGGCCTACACGGCGGACAAGCAGCTGATCGCGACGTTTTCCGCGAACCTCGAAACCTTGCCGGGCGCGCAGCCGCATCCGGTGCAGGAGGCGTGGTGGAAAACCCAGCCCGACGCGTGGGCCGCGTGCCGGCGCGATCTGCAGGCGCCGGAAGCGGCGCTCGTCGCTTACGTCGACTGGGTCGAGGCGCTGCCGGGCAAGCCGGTGTTCGTCGCGATGCCGGCCGGCTTCGATTTCACCTTCATGTTCTGGTACATGATGCGCTTCACCGGCCGCTGCCCGTTCTCGTGGTCGGCGCTCGACATCAAGACGCTCGCGTTCGCGATGACGGGCCTGCCGTACCGCAAGGCGATCAAGCCGCGCTTTCCGAAGCACTGGTTCGACGATCATCCGCACACGCACGTCGCGCTCGACGACGCGATCGAGCAGGGCGCGCTGTTCTGCAACATGCTCACCGACTTGCGCGCGCAGCAGGCGGCAATCGCGCAGCTCGCCGCCGTCACGGGCGACATGCCGGCGGACAAGGGCGAAGCGGGACAAAACCCTACTGACCCGCGCGCGAGCTAGAGAATCTCCCTCAACGACGCCGCATCGGATTGCCTTTCCTTTCTCGCGCCTCTAACATTCATAGTGTTGTAGCTGCCGTATGGAGGCGCAGGTGACGCTCGATTCCTTTTCGCAAAAAATCCTTCGCCTGCTGCAGCTCGACGCGCGCCGCTCGGTGCAGGAGATTTCCGACCAAGTCGGCCTGTCCAGCACGCCGTGCTGGCGCCGCATCAAGGACATGGAGCAGTCCGGGGTGATCCAGCGCTACACCGCGCTGCTCGATCGAGAAAAACTCGGGCTGCACGTCTGCGCGCTCGCGCACGTCCACCTGACCCGCCACAACGAAGGCGGCGTCGAGCAATTCGAGCGCGAGATCGCCACCTGCCCGGAAGTCACCGAGTGCTACAGCACGACGGGCGAAGCCGATTACATCCTGAAGATCGTCGCACCCGACATCAAGGCTTACGACGTGTTCCTGCACGAGCGCATCTTCAAGATCCCGGCCGTGTCGCAAGTCCGCACGAGCGTCGTGCTGCGCGAAATCAAGTTCGACACGCAGTTGCCGCTGTAGCGGGCGCGCGCCGCCGCCGCGCTACGCGCGCGTCGGCACCGCCCGCGCAAAGCGGATCCGGCTCGCGCCGAACTGGCGCTTCAGCGCCTCGACGTCGAGCCGCTCGGCGAGCGCCGTGTCCGCGTCGCCGCTCGCGCCGGGATCGGCCGCGAGCGTCAGGTCGATTTCCAGCCCGGTGCTCAGGTAGTGCAGGTTGACCGCCGTCGCACGCAGGCCGCGCCGCGCCAGTTCGGCCTCGACGCGGGCCGCGACTTCGCTGCGCGGCGGCAGCGCCAGCGCCGGCCGCCTGGAGGTGTCGTTCTCCGGGTCGACGTGAATCAGCGCGTCGAGCACGCGCCGGTCTGACAGCACGCGCGCCCGCGCACTCTCCGCGATGAAATGCCCTTCGGACACGGAGATCATCGGATCGACGAGGATGTGTGCGTCGACGAGCGCCGAGTCGCCCATCTTGCGGGTGCGCAGGTCGTGCACGTCGCGCACGCCCGGCGTCGCCACCAGCAATGCGCGGATCTCGGTGGTATCGGTCTCGTCGAGCGCGCGGTCGGACAGATCCTGCAACGCATCGTAGCCGAACGTCCAGCCCATCCGCGCGACCATGAAGCCGACGATCGCAGCCGCGATCGGATCCAGCAGCCGCACGCCGGCCAGGCTGCCGACGATGCCGATCGCCACGACGAGCGACGACGCGGCGTCCGATCGCGCATGCCATGCATTGGCGACGAGCATCGCGGAGCGCACGCGCTGCGCCTCGCGCAGCATGTAACGGAACAGCGCCTCTTTCGACACCAGCACGGTCACCGCGACGACCAGCGCAATGGCGTGCACGGGCGGAATAGTGTCGAGATGAACGAGACGATCGCCGGCACGCCACAGCATGCCGATCCCCACCGCGATCAGGATCGTGCCGAGAAACAGCGACGCGACCGTCTCGTAACGGCTATGTCCGTAATTGTGGTCAGCATCCGGCATTGCGCCGCTATGACGATTCGCAACCAATACGACGAAATCCGAGATCAAATCGGATATCGAATGCACACCGTCAGCAATCAGCGCCTGCGAATGGCCCACGAAGCCGACAGCAATTTGAAATGTGGCCAGTACGACATTCAGAACGATGCTGATGAACGTGCTCTTGCGGGCGACGGCGTGCTTTTCCCCGCTTTGCTCGTCGCTTGAAAACGTAGACATGAATTTCAAGATATGAATCGGCGATGCCGGATTCTACCAAGCGCGCCCCCAAACCGCCCGCAACAACCACAAAAAAAATCATTTAAATCAATCGGTTATGCGAACAGCTCGCATTTTCATTCACATCGCTTCATGACAAATTCGTGACATGACGCACCACTCGGGGGGGGCGCCAGGAAGAAAAAAAGCCACGTTTCCTCGACGGAAACGTGGCTTTTCAGCTTTGCGCTCGGACGTCCGTTCAGATCGTGAATTGATCACGATTCTTGCCGGCGATCCACCGCGGCGGCTTGCCGCGACCGGACCAGGTCGCGCCGGTTTCCGGATCGCGATATTTCGCCGCAACGCCGACGCGCGGACGACCAGCCTTGCCGGCCTTGACGCGGCTCAGGCCCAGTTCGGCCAACGTAAAGCCGTAATCGGCGATTTTCTGCTTCACGTCATTGAGCACTTCCGCGTATTCGCGCGACTTGGCCTCTTCGATTTGCTTCTCGAGCTTCTCCCGCTGGGCCAGGAGGTCTTTGTAAGAAGACATGGTTTCCCTTTTATCTGATCAAATGACACCGATCTGCCGCCGGCTGGCCATTTACACTTGCGATGCCTCGGATTATTGCGGGCAGAGAGTATCACAAAACAGAACTGGTTGAAGCCAAAATCAATCCGAATTCGGACTTCAAATGAAATTTCGATCAAGTCATATTGACCAGTATCGCCTTGATACTCAATTCTCCATCCCCTTACGGTTAGATTAGGACAAAACGCACAGCGTATTAAGACTTTCAGCCTACGCAATTACCCTGAATTCATATAACGAAAGTTTTCATCCGACGACAGGATCGGCGAGATAGACCGGAATAGCCTTGTATAGGCAACCCGGATTATCGGCCGATTAAGCGCGCTTCCGGCCGGGGCGTCACGCAATCTGCCCCGCGCATGCGAACAGGCGGGCGCGCAACGCGTCGGCGTCCGATTGCGGCGCGTCGAACGCTGTTCGCATGCGCAGGCCGTCGTGCAGCCAGTCGGCGCCGTAGCGGTCGGCGCCGAGCAGCGCGAGCCCCGGGCGGCTCGCCGCGTCGTACGCGTCCCATAGCGCGCGCTCCTCGTCGAACGTGAGCGGCGCGAGCACGTCGAGCGCGGCGCCGTCGACCCAGCCCATTCGGCCGAATCCGCCGATATAGCGCACACGCTCGATATCGAGCGCCAGGAACGCGAAATCGCCCAGTGCGAGGTAGCGCTGCGCGTCGGGCGCATAGCGCAGATAGCGCGCGACGCAGTGCGGATCGGCGTCGATCGGCGTGAAACGCCCGAGCAGCGTCGCACGCTCGGCATTCAGCACGTCGCCGTCCGGCGCATCGACGACGAGGAAACCCGCACGCGAATCGGCGGCGAGGTTGCGCGTGTGCTCGGCGAGGCCGCTCACGAGAATGACCGGCCGGTGACGCGCATCGACGACGAACGGCACGACCGTCGGATACGGAAAGCCTTGCGGCTCGCGCGCATGTGTCGCGAGCGTGCCGAGCGGGCAGCGATGCAGCAGGTGCAGCGGAAGGGCGGGATCGATGTTCACGTAAACTCCTGCGGTCGAAGGACGGCTCGCACCGATGTTACCCGCGGCGGACGGTGCCGCGGCGACGTGTTCGATAGAATCAGGCGATTCGCAAGCCGCGCGCGCCCGTGCGCCGCATTCTTCTTCCGACGAGCCCTCCGTGTCCGACGCCGCATCCGACTTCGCCGCGCCCCCCGCCGCGCACCGCGACCTCTCCCTTCCCGTCCGACGGCGCGCGCGCGCCGCGACCATGGCGCTCTTCTTCGTCGCCGGCATGATGTACGCGTCGTGGGGCGTGCACGTCCCGACCGTGCGCGACCGGTTCGCGCTGAGCCCGGCGCTGCTGTCGCTCGCGCTGCTGGCCACCGCGGTCGGCTCGATCGCGGCGATGATGACGATCGCGCGGTGGATCGCGCGCGTCGGCTCGCGCACTGCCTGCCTGTCCGGCGGGCTCGCGATGACGGCCTGCGCGGCGCTGATTCTCGTCGTGCCGAGCTATCCGGAGCTGCTCGCGGTGCTCGCGCTGTTCGGCTTCTCGATGGCGACGCTCGACGTCGCGATGAACGCCGAGGCGAGCGCGGTCGAGACCGCATTCGGCAAACCGATCATGTCGATGCTGCACGGCATGTTCAGCGTCGGCGGCATGACCGGGGCGGCGGCCGGCGGCGCGCTGCTGTCGGCCGGCATGCCGCCCGCCGCGCATCTCGCGCTCGCCGCGGCCGCGAGCGCCGCGGTGCTCGTGATCGCCAGCCCGGCGGTGCTGCCGCACGTGCCGCACCACGAACACGCGCACGGCGCGGGCGGCAATCGCTGGCGCTCGCCCGCGCTGTGGATGCTCGGCGCGATCGCGCTCGTCGCGCTGATCGCCGAAGGCGCGATGTACGACTGGGCGACGGTCTACATGCGCGACGTCGTCGCGGCGAGCCCCGCGCTCGCGAGTGCGGCCTATGCGGCCTTCTCCGGCGGGATGGCCGCCGCGCGTTTCGCCGGCGACACGGTGCGCGCACGCTTCGGCGCGTCGCAGCTCGTGTTCGCGAGCGCGACGCTCGCCTGCGCGGGGATGATCGGCGCGCTGCTGCTGCCGTACCCGGCGGCCGCGCTGACAGGCTTCACGCTGATGGGCCTCGGCCTCGCGAACATGATGCCGGTGCTGTTCGCCGCGGCCGCGCGCGTGAAGGGCATTCATGCGGCGGAAGGGCTCGCGCACGTCGCCGGGCTCGCATACTTCGGACTGCTGTTCGGCCCGGTCGTGATCGGTGCGGTCGCGCAGGCCGCGAGCCTGCCGGTCGGACTGTCGGTCGTCGCCGTGTGCGCGGCGCTCGTCGCGGCCGTCGCGCCGAAGGTGCTCGCGCGCCTGCGGGTCTGACGGCGCGACTTCCCAAAAAAACAAGGCGCGCATGCGTTGCCGCTTGCGCGCCCGTGTCTCTTCTGTCGACCGCTCGATTACATCTTCACTTCGTCGAGCAGCGTCTTCTTGCCGCCCTTGTAGTTGTAGAGCGAGATCACGCCGTGCTGCAGGTCGCCCTTCGAATCGAAGGTCGTCGTGCCGATCACGCCCGTGTAGTTCGTCTTCGGCATCGCGGCCAGGATCTTTTCCGGATCCGTCGAGTTCGAGCGCTTCATCGCCTCGACGATGATGTACACGGCGTCATACGTAAACGGTGCGTAGATCTGGATCGGCTGGCCGAAGCGCTTCTCGTACTTCGCCTTGAACGCGTTGCCGCCCGGCATCTTCTCGAGCGAAGCGCCCGCTTCCGAGCACACGACGTTGTCGGTCGCGTCGCCGGCCAGATCGGCCAGCTTTTCCGTGCAGACGCCGTCGCCCGCCAGGATCTTCGCGCGCAGGCCGAGCTGCTTCGCCTGCTTCGCGAACGGGCCGCCGGTCGCATCCATGCCGCCGTACATGATCGCATCCGGATTCTCACCCTTGATCTTGGTCAGAATCGCGCGGAAGTCGACCGCCTTGTCGTTCGTCGCGTCGTGCGACATCACCTTCAGGCCGAGCGCCTTGGCCTTCTTCTCGAACTCGTTCGCGAGGCCCTGGCCGTATGCGGTCGAATCGTCGACCACCGCGACGCTCTTGATGCCCTTCGAATGCGCGAAGTTCGCGAGCGCCGGGCCTTGCTGCGCGTCGGTCGCGACGACACGGTAGGTCGTCTTGAAGCCCTGCTGCGTGTAGGCCGGGTTGGTCGCCGACGGCGAGATCTGCACGATGCCCGCATCGCTGTAGATCTTCGAGGCCGGGATCGACGTGCCGGAGTTCAGGTGGCCGACCACCGCGACGACCTTGTCGTCGACGAGCTTCTGCGCCACTTGCGTTGCCTGCCGCGGGTCGGCCGCGTCATCCTGCGGATCGAGTTGCAGCGTGATCTTCTGGCCGCCGACCGTGAGACCCTTGGCGTTGATCTCCTCGACCGCGAGACGTGCGCCGTTTTCGTTGTCCTTGCCCAGGTGTGCAATGCCGCCCGTCAGCGGCGCGACGTGGCCGATCTTGACGACTTGATCGGCCGCTGCGTTCGTCGCAGCTGCAGCGCACAGCATCGCGGCTGCGGTGATCGGCAACAGCTTTTGCATCTTGATAGTCATGTAAGTCTCCAGTTTCGATCCCAAAAAACGCCATCGCCCGGTGCCCCGCTGCCATCCCTGTGTTTCGCTCACTGGACGATTCGCCGGTTGCATCGTTCATGCACTTGGCCTCAAGCACGCGAAACAGCCGCTTTTAACGACGTGCCCCCGTACTTGCGCGCCAGTGTAGGTGATCAAATTAAATCGCGGGATTTTTTTGGGGTAGTAGTAACACTACCGATGAACGGGCTTGAAAAGAGACGCGAGGGGATCGCTGAAAGCCCCGCTGGATAAGGGTTTCCGCTAGTTTTTACAGACTGGCGAAAGGCGGTTTCGAAGCGCGTGCGCGCCATGCCGGATCGCGATGTCTTGCGCTCGATCAGGGAAGGAAACGCACGCCGCCGCGCGCGTTTCCACACCGCATGCGATGCCCGGCATCAGGCCGGCGCGCGCGCCGCCCGCCATTCGTCGTCGAGCGCGTCGATCAATTGCGCGGTCGTCAGCGCGTCGCCACGCCGCCGTGCCAGCGGCGCGCCCTGCCCCGCCCACAGCGACAGGTAATCGCCGTCGTTCGCGCGCGCGGCGGCCTGGCGCAGCGGCTGCGTCAGCGCGTTCTGCACCGGGTACGGCGCGACGTCGCCGGCACGCTCGCCGAGCCGCGCCATCAGCGTATTGCGCAGCCCGCGCGCATGGCGCCCGGTGATGGCGCGCGTGACCATCGTCGACGTGTCCGCGCTCGCCAGCAGGCGCGCCTTCCAGTCCGCCGCGATCGCGCTTTCCGCGCACGTCAGGAACGCGGTGCCGAGCTGCGCCGCCTGCGCGCCGAGCGCGAGCGCGGCGGCGATGCCGCGCCCGTCCATGATGCCGCCCGCCGCGATCACGGGCAGGCCGGTCGCGTCGACAAGCTGCGGCACCAGCGCCATCGTGCCGATCAGCGCGTCTTCGGCCGCGCCGATGAACGTGCCGCGGTGACCGCCCGCCTCCGCGCCCTGCGCGGACAGCGCGTCGGCGCCCGCCGCCCGCCACGCGAGCCCTTCCGCCACGTGCGTCGCGGTGCCGATCACGTAGGTGCCGGCCGCCTTCAGGCGCGCGACGTCGGCCGCGTCGAGCACGCCGAACGTGAAGCTCGCGACCGGCACGCGCAGCGCGATCAGCGTATCGAGCTGCGCGCGAAAGTCCGGCGCGAAACGTGCGGGCGCGGTGCCGGGCGGCAGGCCGAGCGCTACGTTGAGCGGATCGATCGCCGCCAGCGCCCGTGCAACGGTGTCCGCGTCGGGCGCGACCTCCGGCAGCACGAACAGGTTGACCGCGAACGGCCGGCCGGTGGCCGCGCGGATCGCGGCCACCTCGGCCTCGAGACGTGCCGGCTCGAACGCCCCGGCGCCGAGGCTGCCGAGCGCGCCGGCGTTCGACGCGGCGGCGACCATCGCGGGCGTGGTCGCGCCTACCATCGGCGCCTGCACGAGTGGCAGGCGCAGGCCGAAGCGCTCGGAGAACGGGGTGGAGAAAGAACGTGCTGACATGGCGAATCCTTCGATGATGCGCGAAAGCGCACTGTAACGGGTTGACGTTGCCGACTGTACCGAAGCGCCGCGCCGCCGAAAAATGAATAATCCTGAACGGAACGATCGCGTAACGAGAAGCCGGAGCGGCACGCCCTGCAGCACCCGCGGATTGGTGGCACACTAGGCCGCCCCGCTTACCCTTTACCCCCTTCACCCGCGAGGCGCGCACGTGCGCCGCCTCGCTCGTCAGGAGTTCAACGTGACTGCCCAATGGATCGACATCCCTTCCGGTAACGACAGCTTCGGCGGCTACCTCGCGCTGCCGAAGCGCGGCAAGGGTCCTGCCGTCATCATCATCCAGGAGATCTTCGGCGTGAACGCGCACATCCGCGCGGTCGCCGACCAGTACGCGGCCGACGGCTACGTCGCGCTCGCGCCCGACGTGTTCTGGCGCACCCAGCCGCGTGTCGAGCTGACCTACGAAGGCGCCGACCGCGACAAGGGCATCGAGCTGATGCAGAAGACCGACGTGAACCTGGCGGTGGCGGACATCGCCGCGGCGGCCGATGTGCTGCGCGCGCGGCCGGAAGTGGCCGGCAAGGTCGGCGCGATCGGCTACTGCTTCGGCGGGCGCCTCGCGTACCTCGCCGCCGCGACCGGCAAGATCGACGCGGCGGTCGCCTATTACGGCGGCGGCATCCAGAACCAGCTCGACGCGGCAAGCAGGATCGCGCAGCCGATCCTGTTCCACTACGCGGAAAACGACCACGCGATCCCGCTGTCGGCGGTCGAGCAGGTCGAGGCGAGCTTCGCCGGCCGCGACAACGCGACGTTCCACCTGTATGCGGGCGCCGAGCACGGCTTCAATTGCACCGACCGCGCGTCCTACAACCAGCGCGCCGCCGCGCTCGCACACGGCCGCACGCTGACGTTCCTCGCCGAGCATCTGTAAGCATCGGCCGCGGGCCCGGGCCATGCGCGCCGGGCTCCCCTTTCATCGCCTGACGTCACCACCGGGGGCACAGCGATGCAGTCGGAATATCTCGCCCACGATGCGATCGGCCTCGCCGAACTCGTCCGCCGGCGGCAGGCCAGCCCGCGCGAGCTGCTCGACGCCGCGATCGGCCGCGCGGAGGCAGTCAATCCCGCGATCAACGCGATCGTCCTGAAGGATTACGAGGCCGCGCACGCGCGCAGCGCGCCCGGGCAGGTCCCGCCCGGCCCGTTCGCCGGCGTGCCGTATCTGGTGAAGGATCTCGGCGCGGCGGTCGCCGGCCTGCCGCTGTCGATGGGCAGCCGCCATTACCGCTATTACGTGCCCGACGCCGATTCGCCGCTGATCGCGCGCAGCCGCGCCGCCGGGCTCAACGTGTTCGGCAAGACCAGCACGTCGGAAATCGGCCAGATGCCGTATACGGAACCCGAGCTGTTCGGGCCGTGCCGCAATCCGTGGAATCTCGATCACACCCCCGGCGGCTCGAGCGGCGGCGCCGCGGCGGCGGTCGCCGCCGGTGTCGTGCCGCTCGCGCATGCGTCCGACGGCGGCGGTTCGATCCGCATTCCGGCATCGTGCTGCGGCCTGTTCGGCCTCAAGCCGAGCCGCCATCCGGCGCTCGCCGATCGCGCGACGAACGGCGATCTGGTCGTCCAGCATGCGGTCGCACGCAGCGTGCGCGACAGTGCGCTCCTGCTCGACGTGACGACCGGCCAGACGCTGCCGCCGGGCGCGCCCGGCACGTTTCTCGGTGCGCTCGACGTGCCGCCCGGGGCGTTGACGATCGGCCTCGTCACCGATCCGATGTTCGCGCCGGCGCTCGCCGGCGACACCCGCGCCGCGCTGGACGATGCCGCCGCGCTCGTCGCGTCGCTCGGCCATCGCGTCGAGCCCGCGACGCTCAACGTCGACTTCGCGCGCGCCGGCGAGATCTTCCTGACGCTCTGGGCGACGATCGCCGACGAGATGGTGCTCGGCGCGCGGGAACTGACCGGACGCACGCCGCGGCGCGGCGACTTCGAGATCGCGTCGTGGGCGATGGCCGTGGTCGGCCGGCGGCTCGCGCGCACCCGGCTCGCCGAGATGCTCGAACTGCAGCGCCAGCTCACCGTGCAGGTCGCGCGGCTCGTCGCGCACTATGACGTGATCCTGTGCGCATCGCTCGCCGGCCCGCCGGTCCGGATCGGCGCGCTGCTGCCGACGCGGTTCGAGCGCACGCAGATGGAAATCCTCGCGACGCTGCCGGTCAAGCCGCTGTTGAAGGAGATGCTCGCGAAAACGTCGCTGAAGGCGTTCGCGTGGGCCGGCTGCACCGAGCTGTTCAACCTGACCGGCCAGCCGGCGATGTCGGTGCCGCTCTACTGGAACGCGCACGGCCTGCCGATCGGCGTGCAGTTCGCCGCGCGCCACGGCGACGATGCGCTGCTGCTGAAACTCGCGCGGCAACTGGAGACGGCGCGGCCGTGGTTCGACAAACGGCCGCCGCTGATGCACGCGCAGGCGTGACGCCGCCGGCCGTCGCGAACGCACCGGCCGCCCGCGCAGCGCCGTCACGTGCGAAGTCGCATGCGCGCGGCGCGTGCCGAACGCCGGCGGCCACAGTAAAAACGGCCCCGCCGGCATTGCCGATGGGGCCGGGAAGGCCAATGGCGGCGGGCCGCCCGCCGCGTCACGCGGCGCTTGCGCGCGCGAGGCTGCAAGCCGGGCGCGCCGCGCCGCTCACAGGCCGAGACCTTCGCAGATCGCCCTGGTCGCCGCCGCGCTGTTCAGCGTGTAGAAGTGCAGGCCCGGCACGCCCGCGTCGACGAGACGCCGGCACAGGCCCGTCACCACGTCCACGCCGAACGCGCGAATCGCGTCGCGGTCGTCGCCGAAGCTTTCGAGCCGGCGCGCGATCCAGCGCGGCACTTCCGCGCCGCACATTTCCGAGAAGCGCATCAGCTGCGAGAAGTTCGTGATCGGCATGATGCCGGGCACGATCGGCACGTCGACGCCGAGCTTGCGCGCATCGTCGACGAAGCGGAAATACGCGTCCGCGTTGAAGAAATACTGGGTGATCGCGGAATTCGCGCCCGCCTTCACCTTGCGCGCGAAGTTCTCCAGATCGGCCTTCGGCGATTTCGCCTGCGGGTGATATTCCGGATATCCGGCCACTTCGATGTGGAACCAGTCGCCGTGCTCGGCGCGGATGAAGCTGACGAGCTCGGACGCATAGCGCAGCTCGCCGACCTCGCCCATGCCGGACGGCAGGTCGCCGCGCAGCGCGACGATGTGGCGGATGCCGTGCGAGCGGTACTGGTCGAGGATCGCGCGCAGGCTGTCCTTCGACGAGCCGATGCACGACAGGTGCGGCGCGGCCTCGAGGCCGTCCTTCTGCATGTCGAGCACGGTATCGAGCGTGCCCTGCTGCGTCGAGCCGCCGGCGCCGAACGTCACGGAGACGAATTTCGGCTTGAGCGGCATCAGCTGTGCGCGCGTCGCGCGCAGCTTCTCGACGCCCTCCGCCGTCTTCGGCGGAAAGAATTCAAACGAGAGTTCGATCGGTTTCATGATTCAGGAGCCTATCCCGGTGTCGCTCAGCCGATGTTGCGCTGGCCGAAGATCAGGGCGGACAGCAGCCACGACACGATGCTGTACAGGATCGAACCGAAGAACGCGGACCAGAAGCCCGACACTTCGAAACCCTTCAGCAGCGACGACGCGAACCAGAAGCACAGCGCGTTCACGACGAGGATGAAGAGCCCGAGCGTGACGACCGTCACGGGCAGCGTCAGCAGGATCAGCACCGGCCTGATCACCGTATTGATCAGGCCGAGGACGACGGCGATGATCAGCGCGGTGCCGAAGCTCTTGATGTGAATCGACGGCACCAGGTACGTGATGATCAGCAGTGCGAGTGCGTTGATGACCCAGGTCAGGATGACGGTCATGCGGTGCTCCGGTTCGGTTGACGGTCAGGCCGCGCGCGGCTGCCCGGATGACGGAAAGACAGCGGAACCGCCTGCCGCGCGGTGCGCGGCGGGCGGTCCGGGAAAGCGCCGCCGCCGTGTCGCGTGCGACCCGCGCGGCGGCCGAAGCCGCGGCGCGGGCACTGCGGGGCGGGCGGCGCCGCCGGCCTCAATAGCGGTAGTGGTTCGGCTTGAACGGGCCGTCCTTCGGCACGCCGATGTACGCGGCCTGATCGTCCGACAGCTCCGACAGGTTCGCGCCGATGCGCGCGAGGTGCAGGCGCGCAACCTTCTCGTCGAGGTGCTTCGGCAGCACGTAGACCTTGTTCTCGTACTCGCCGCCGCGCGTGAACAGTTCGATCTGCGCCAGCGTCTGGTTCGTGAACGAGTTCGACATCACGAACGACGGGTGGCCGGTCGCGCAGCCGAGGTTCACGAGGCGGCCTTCCGCCAGCAGGATCACGCGCTTGCCGTCCGGGAAGATGATGTGGTCGACCTGCGGCTTGATGTTTTCCCACTGGTACTGGCGGGTCGACGCGACGTCGATTTCCGAGTCGAAGTGGCCGATGTTGCAGACGATCGCGTTATGGCGCATCGCCTTCATGTGATCGTGGTTGATCACGTGGAAGTTGCCGGTCGCCGTGACGAACAGGTCGGCCTTGTCGGCCGCGTATTCCATCGTCACGACGCGGTAGCCTTCCATCGCCGCCTGCAGTGCGCAGATCGGATCGATTTCCGTCACCCACACGGTCGCGCCGAGGCCGCGCAGCGATTGCGCGCAGCCCTTGCCCACGTCGCCGTAGCCCGCGACGACCGCGATCTTGCCCGCGATCATCACGTCGGTCGCGCGCTTGATGCCGTCGACGAGCGACTCGCGGCAGCCGTACAGGTTGTCGAACTTCGACTTCGTGACCGAGTCGTTCACGTTGAACGCCGGGAACGGCAGGCGGCCGTCCTTTTCCATCTGGTACAGGCGGTGCACGCCGGTCGTCGTCTCTTCCGTCACGCCCTTGATGTGCGCGAGGCGCGTCGAGTACCAGCTGCCGTCGACGTCGAGATGGCGCGCGATCGCGGCGAACAGCGCGACTTCTTCCTCATTGGTCGGCTTGGCGATCACCGAGCGGTCCTTCTCGGCCTTCGAGCCGAGGATCAGCAGCAGCGTCGCGTCGCCGCCGTCGTCGAGGATCATGTTCGCGAACTCGCCGTTCGGCCATTCGAAGATGCGGTGCGTGAACTCCCAGTATTCGTCGAGCGATTCGCCCTTGAACGCGAACACCGGCGTGCCGCTCTCCGCGATCGCGGCAGCGGCGTGATCCTGCGTCGAGAAGATGTTGCACGAGGCCCAGCGCACGTCCGCGCCGAGCGCCGTCAGCGTCTCGATCAGCACGCCGGTCTGGATCGTCATGTGCAGCGAGCCGGCGATGCGTGCGCCCTTCAGCGGCTGCTGGCTCTTGTACTCTTCGCGGATCTGCACGAGGCCCGGCATTTCGGTCTCGGCGATGTTGAGTTCCTTGCGGCCCCAGGCGGCCAGCGACATGTCTGCGACGAGGAAATCTTGCGAAGCTTGGGAATTAATGATGGCGCTCATCACGCCCTCCTTTCTAAAAAAGTTCTAGAAATTGGTGACGTGAGCGCCGTTCAGGAAGCGGCACGCCGGTGCGATCGTCGATCGCCGCCGCGCATGGCCGCTCGGTGAAGTCTTCCGAGCCTGGCGGGCACGCTGATCGCGCCCGTCGCAACGCTCCTCGGAAAACGGGGGGATTGTAGCAAATCGGCGGGAAGATTTCCTGCCCGCGGACAATGCGGGGCGCGTACGGCCCGGCCTGCGCGATGCGCAGGCGTCGCGCCTGCGCCACCGCCCCGATTCAGGTCTCCGCGCCGACCCAGGCCTGCTCGCGCAGCCGCGCGCGCAGGCGGGCGACCGCCTGGCTGTGCAGCTGGCACACGCGCGACTCGCTCACTTCGAGCACCGCGCCGATCTCGCGCAGATTCAGCCCGCGTTCGTAATACAGCGACATCAGGAGCTTCTCGCGCTCCGGCAGGCGCTCGATCGCCTCGACCAGCGCCTCGCGCAGATGCTCGTCGAGCAGCGCGGACAACGGATCGGCATGATCGACGCGATAGCGGTCGAGAAACGGCTCGTCGTCGGCCGCGCGGTCGAAATCCTCGTAGTAGATCAGCTGGCTGCCGTGCAGGTCCTGCAGCATCCCCTGAAACTCGCCGAGCGGCATGTTTAGGTGCGTCGCGATTTCCGTCTCGGACGCCGAGCGGCCGAGTTGCTGCTCGACCTGGTGCACGGCGTGCTCGACCTCCCGCGAGGTCTTGCGCAGGCTGCGCGGCAGCCAGTCGTTGCTGCGCAGCTCGTCGAGCATCGCGCCGCGGATGCGCTGCGTCGCGTAGGTCTCGAACTGCGCGCCCTGGTCCTCCTTGTAACGGCCGGCCGCGTCGAGCAGGCCGATCATGCCGGCCTGGATCAGATCGTCGAGATCGACGCTCGCCGGCATCTTCGCGACGAGCTGCAGGCCCAGGCGACGCACGAGCGGCGCGTATTGCGCCAGCACGTCGGACTGGGAAATCTTTCCTTGAGCGTTGTACATCTTGGCTCCCTCCTTCATCGAGCCCTCAGGCGGCATGGACCGCACCCGCTTCAAACGCGGGGCTGCCCGCGCGGGCCCGCCGCGCGCCCGGCCCCGGGCGCATCGGCCAATACAGCAGATCGGCGGCGATCTGCCGGTAATCGCGCGCGGACGGCGACGCCGGGAACGCGTCCACCGCCGTGCGCATCAGCTCGCGCGCGCGCTCGACGAGCGGATCGGCGCTCACGTAGCCGGCGTCGGCGAGCGACACCGCCAGGTAGCGGCTCGCGACGCCCGCCAGGTTGTCGAACGCGGTCTTCGCGTCCGCCGGGCTGCTCACGTGATTGGTCAGCACGTGGAACTGCGGAATCGCATGGGTGAAATGCAGCCGCTTCATATACGCGTAGGCCTCGGTGATCGCCTGGGCGGCGACGCGCGTGACGATCAGCACGTCGTGCGCCTCGCGCGCGAGCGCCGAGAACGCGCCGTCGGCATCGAGCTGCGTATCCACGAGCACGATGTCGGCGGCGCCGTCGATGAAGTCGGCAAGTTGCGCGTCGCTGTAGCCCGCACGCGCGAAATGCGACGCGGCGTACACCGAGAATCCCGCGTCGACGCGCACGTTCTCGCCATCGCGCAGCCACGCGCCGCACAGCGTCGCGCTGGCCGAGTGGGCATCGGTGCGCTCGTCGACGACGAGCACGTCCTTGCCGAGTGCGGCAAGCGCCGCGGCCAGATTCACGGCGGTCTGCGTGCAGCCGACGCCGGCCGGCCCGCCCGCCACCGCGACGATGCGCGACACGCGCCCGGCGAGCAGGCGGCGCAGCCCTTCTGCCTGGTCGATCGTCCGTTTATCCAAAGCGCACCTCGTGCAGCTCAGCGGTCGAACGTGCGGTCAGCGCCGAAAGCACCGTGGGCATGTCCTCGTCTTGCGGCACGAACGGCGAGCCGTCGCGCGGCACACAGAAAGCACTTTTCAGCAGGAATTTCCGGGTCGCGACATACAGGTTCTCCGGCACCTTCTGGCCCGTCGACACGTAGTGGACCGGCAGCTTGTAGCGGATCACCGTGTCGAGCACGCCGCCGAGGTGGGTCGCCTCGTCGAGCTTGGTGAGAATGCAGCCGGCGAGATCCGGCTGGTCCGCCGCGCTGCGGTAGGCCTGGACGACCTCGTTGAGCGTGTCGCCGTGGCTCGTCGCATTCAGCAGCAGCAGACGCTGCACCGGCGTGTCCGCGCCGCGCAGCATCGCGATCTGGTCGGACAGCGCGCGGTCGCGCTGGCTCATGCCGATCGTGTCGATCAGCACGATATGCTTGTTGCGCAGCTCGGACAGCGCGAGCTGCAGGTCGACCCCGTCCTTCACCGCATGCACCGGCACGCCGAGGATCTTGCCGAAGATCCGCAACTGTTCGTGACCGCCGATCCGGTAGCTGTCGGTGCTCAGCAACGCGACCTTGCTCGCGCCGAAGCGCATCACGCAGCGCGCCGCGAGCTTCGCGGTCGTCGTCGTCTTGCCGACGCCCGTCGGCCCCATCAGCGCGAATACGCCGCCACGCTCCATCAGCGTGTCCTCGCTCTCCAGCACCGGCAGGTTCGACGCGAGCACGGACTGCGCCCATTCGGTCGCCTGCTCGAGCGTCTGCTCGCCTTCGGCGCGCGGCATGTTGTCGACCATCATCTGCACGAGTTGCGCGGAGAAGCCCGCCGCGAACAGGTGCTTCGTCAGCGCGGCATGCGCCGGGCTGCGACGCTGGCGCTCGCGCCACATCAGACCGGCGAACTGCTCTTCCATCATCCCGCGCATCGAACTCAGCTCGTGCATCACCGTCTCGTTGACGATCCGCTCGATACGCGCCTTGACCGCATCGGCGACCGACGCGGCGTCGCCGCCGCGCGGCTTGTCGGCCGACTTCGCGGCAGGCGTGTCGGCAGGCCGTTGCGCCGCGCCGTCGTCGGACGGAAAACGCCGCGCGACGTTGCGCACGATATCGCGCGCCCACTCGGGCGCCGCGTCGGCGGCGCCCCGCGCCGCATCGCCGAGCATCGCGTCACGCGTCGCGCGGGCGCTGTCTTCGAGCACCGGCGCGACCGGCTGCGGACGCGCGAGCAACGCCTCGCGCTGCTGCGTCAGCCGCTTCGCGTGCTCGACCAGCCACGGCGCCGGCTCGGATGCGCCGCCCGGCGCCGCGGCAGCGGCCATGCCCGCTGCGCCGGCCGATTCGGCGCTCGCGCCGAACACCGACGAGAACACGTCCGGCATGCCGCCGTTCGCATACGGATTTGCACCGCCGCGGAGCGCCTGCGCGGCCGCGCCGGGCAGTGCCGCGACGCCGCCGGACGCGGCGAGCGCGTCCTTCGGAAGCGCCACGGGCGGCGCGATCGCGGCCAGCTCGGCGTCGGCGAGCGCGACGATTTCGACGCTGCCGTCATCGAGCGTGCGGTTCGACAGCACGACGGCGTCGTCGCCGAGCGCTTCGCGGGCGAGCCGCAGCGCGTCGCGGCTCGTCGCGCCTGTGAATTTTCGAATGTTCAAGCGGAACCCCCGATGACGTTAACGACCTTGATCGTGCGTGTATCCGGCACTTCGGCATACGACAGCACTTTCAATTGCGGCAGGCTGCGCCGCAGGAAGCGCGCGAGCATCGCGCGCAGCGCGTGCTGCACGAGCAGCACCGGCGGCAGCCCAAGATTCTGCTGACGCAGCATCGCCTCTTGCGTGCCGGTCAGGAGCGTATGCGCGAGACCGGGCTCGAGGCCCGGATTCGCGCCGGTGGTGAGCGCCTGCGACAGCACGCGCTCGAGATTGGCGTTGAGCCCCATCACCTGCATCTCGCCGGAGCCCGGATACCACTGCTGCGTGATCGCGCGGCCGAGCGACAGGCGCACGGCGGCGGTGAGATCGAACGCGTCGTTGAAGCGGCCCGCCTGCTCGGACACGGATTCGATGATCGTGCGCATGTCGCGGATCGGCACACCTTCTTCGAGCAGGTTCTGCAGCACCTTCTGCAGCATCGTGAGCGAGATGGTCTTCGGCACCAGGTCCTCGACGAGCGACGGCGCATCCTTGCCGGTGCGCTCGATCAGCGCCTGCACTTCCTGGCGGCCGAGCAATTCGGCCGCATGCTGGACGACGAGGTGGTTCAGGTGGGTCGCGACGACCGTGCTCGCGTCGACGACCGTGTAGCCGTACACCTGCGCCTGCTCGCGCAGCGCGGTGTCGATCCAGACCGCGGGCAGGCCGAATGCCGGGTCCTGCGTCGGCGCGCCGGGCAGCGCGGCCGTCACCTGGCCCGGATTGATCGCGAGCCATTGCCCCGGATAGGCCTCGCCGATGCCGATCTCGACGCCCTTCAGCGCGATCCGGTAAGCGTTCGGCCGCAGCTCGAGGTTGTCGCGGATGTGGATGACGGGCGGCAGGAAGCCGATTTCCTGCGCGAACTTCTTGCGGATGCTCTTGATGCGCTTCAGCAGTTCGCCGTCGCTGCTCTTGTCGACGAGCGGGATCAACCGGTAGCCGACTTCGAGGCCGAGCGTATCGATCAGCTGCACGTCGTCCCAGGTCGCCTCGTGGCTGTCGGCCGACAGCGCGGCAGGCGGCGCGATCTCGGTGACGTCGCCGGATGCCTTGCGGGCCGCCGCGCGCTGCGTCTGCCGGCGCGCGAGCCAGATCGCGCCGCCGCCGAGCCCCAGGAACGCGAAGTGCGGCATGTTCGGGATCAGGCCCATCATCACGATGATGGTGCCGGTGATCATCAGCACGCGCGGGTTCGTGAACAGCTGGCCGGTGAGCTGCGTGCCGATGTCCTCGTCGGTCGCGACGCGCGACACGATCACGCCCGCCGCGGTCGAGATCACGAGCGACGGGATCTGCGCGACGAGGCCGTCGCCGATCGTCAGCAGCGTGTAGTTCGTGCCGGCCGCGGCGAAGGTCATGTCGTGCTGCAGCATCCCGACGATCAGCCCGCCGATGACGTTGATCGCCATGATGATGAGGCCGGCGATCGCGTCGCCGCGCACGAACTTCGACGCGCCGTCCATCGAGCCGTAGAACTCGGCCTCCTGCGCGACCGACTGGCGGCGCTTTCTCGCCTGTTCCTCGTTGATCAGGCCGGCGTTCAGGTCGGCGTCGATCGCCATCTGCTTGCCGGGCATCGCGTCGAGCGTGAAGCGCGCGGACACTTCGGCGATCCGCCCCGCGCCCTTCGTGATCACCATGAAGTTGATGATCATCAGAATCACGAACACGACGATCCCGACCGCGAAATTACCGCCGACGAGGAAGTGGCCGAACGCCTCGATCACCTGGCCCGCGGCATCGGGGCCGGTGTGGCCTTCGAGCAGCACGACCCGCGTCGACGCAACGTTCAGCGACAGGCGCAGCAGCGTCGAGAACAGCAGCACGCTCGGGAATGCCGCGAAGTCGAGCGGCTTCATGGTGTACATGCTGACGAGCAGCACCATGATCGACAGCGCGATGTTGAACGTGAAGAACAGATCCAGCAGCAGCGGCGGCAGCGGCAGGATCATCATCCCCAGGATCATGCAGATGAGGATCGGCCCCGCGAGCGCGCGCAAATTCGCGCCGGCAAGGAAGTCCGGGCGCTTCGAGAGCAGGCCGCCGGGCATGTTCATGCGGCACCCCCTTGCGTGCGGCCGGCCGTGCCGAGCGCATCACCGGCCTCTTCGCGTTCGTCGGCGGCGGAGACCTCCGAGCCCTTGTCGAGCTCGGCCGGCACGTCGAGATCGACGGGCACCTCGGGTACGTCGCCGCCTTCCGTGCGGAAGCGCTTGAGCTGGTAGACCCACGCGAGCACTTCGGCGACGGCCGAATACAGCGAGCCGGGAATCTCGCGCTCGAGTTCGACGTTGTGATAGAGCGCGCGCGCGAGCGGCGGCGCTTCGAGCATCGGCACGCCGTGCTCGGCGGCCAGCTCGCGAATCCGCGCGGCGACGAGGTTCACGCCCTTCGCGACCACCTTCGGCGCGCGCATTTCCCCGTCCGTGTACTGGAGCGCGACGGCGAAGTGCGTCGGGTTCGTGACGACCACGTCGGCCTTCGGCACCGCGGCCATCATCCGGCGGCGGGCAATCGCGCGCTGCTGCTGGCGAATCCGGCCCTTGACGTGCGGATCGCCTTCGTTTTCGCGATGCTCGCGCTTGATTTCTTCCTTCGTCATGCGCAACTTCTTGTTGTACTGCCAGAGTTGATACGGCACGTCGAGCGCGGCGACGACAAACATCCCCGCGACGGTCGTGCCGCAGCACACGGCGATCAGGTGCAGTGCGTCGGCGAGCGCCGCGTCGAGCGGCTGGGTCGCGAGACCGAGCAGCTCGTCCTTGCTGCGCCAGATCGCGACGCCGCCGATGCCGCCGACGACCAGCGTCTTGGCGAGCGACATCCCGAGCTGGATCGGCCCCTGGATCGAGAAGATCCGGCCGAGGCCCGACAGCGGATTCAGGCGGTCGAGCTTGAGCTCGAAGACTTTCGGCGACATCAGCCAGCCGCCGAGCGCCATCGGCGCGAGCAGCGCGGCGATCCCGGTGAGCGCGAGCAGCGGCGCGAGCGCGGCAAACCCTTCGAGGCTCGCGCTGCCGGCCGCCACCAGCATCCGGTGGGTGTCGAACGCGGCCGCGCGGTCGAACGTGAATGCGCCGCGCATCATGGTCTGCATGTGCGAGCCGATCGGCCCGGCAAGCAGCCACGTGCCGTAGAAGCCCGCCGCGAGCAGCGCGAACGAAGCCAGCTCGCGCGAGCGCGCGACCTGCCCCTCCTCTCGCGCCTGCTCGCGGCGCTTGGGAGTGGCGGCTTCGGTTTTTTCGAGATCGCTCTCGTCTGACACGGGGCCTCCAGACGGACGCGGCGGGATGCCGCTTTCCAGTGACACCGATTATTCATGCAGCGGTCAAACCGCGATCGGTCGAGCAAAGCCGTGAAAGGGGGGTATTTCTGGGAATCGGGACGGAGGACGGCGAGCGTTGGCGGCGCAGGTTCCGGACGATATCGCGGTTCGCCGCCGCGACGCGGACCGGCCGCCGGCCGCGCCGCGAATCCGCGCCGGGCGTGCGATCCGCCTCACTAAAAAAAAGGGTGCGATTGCTCGCACCCCCTTCGCCCGCGACGGCCGGGCCGCCGCTCAGAACGCGATATAGGGCCCCGCGCCGCCCGACGCGCTCAGGTCCATCCCGAAGAAGATGGTCTTGCCGTAGAACTGCGGCAGACCGACGTCGAGCGAGGCGTTTATGCCGAGCGGGCCTGCCACGTCGTTGAACGCAAACGCGGACGTGTTGGCGAACAGCGCGGTCGCGTTCGCGACCGTCATCGATACCGTCGCCTGTGCGTTGTTCTGGCCCGTCAGCGTCGCCGAATAGGTGGTCGTCGCCGCCGGACAGTAGAACGCCGCGTTGCCGGCGCACCGGGTCTGAAACGCGTCGTCGAAGAAGTAGGCGTTCGAGCCGGTGTCGAAGAATGCGGTCACGTTCCGGCCGAGGAACGTCCCGTTCACGTCGCCCGTGGTGGTCGACGTCAGTTTCGTCGCCGCGCCGAGCGCGTTGTTGCTCTGCGTGCCGATGCCGAACGTCAGCAGCCCCGTCGCGCTCCCCTGCCCGCTGGCGGAGATCTGCGACATCTGCACGATGATGCCGTTGTTGTCACCGGCAAACCGCTGGACCGGGTTGGCCACCTGCTGGCTCAGCCCGACCGTCGTCTGCGCGCAGCTCGCGTTGCCGTTCGGACACGCGTAATAGTTGCTGGACGCCATCGTCGTGACGCACGTGGTGCCGCAGTCGTAAGGCGCCGGCCCGATGCCGAGGATGCCGTTCGCGCCGAGGGCCTGCGCGCTGTTGGCCGACGCATGGCCGTTCGTGCAGGTGGCCGGCACGTTCGTGGTACCGAGATCGCCGATGATCTGCACGGGCAGCGAGGCGGCCACCTCGCCGCCGATGCGCAGGTCGGCGGTGCGCAGCGAGCCCCACGTGTAGCTCGACACGAACTGGCCGCATTCGGCGAGCGGCGTGCCGCCGGCGGTCGACACGGGCAGGCTGCCGAGCACGCCCGACACCGCGCTGCTGACGAGCCGCAGGCCGTACGACGCGGTGTCGACGAGCACGTTGCCGACGATCTGGCAGGTCGACGTGCCTGGCGCGCATACCGTGACGCTGACGGTCGGGATGTTGATGATGTTGGCGACGCCGGTGCCGACGGTGATCACCGTGGTGTTCGCGGCGCTGACGGCCGAACCGCCGCCTCCGCATGCGGTGACGATGACGGCTGACGTGGCCGCGAGGCTCAGCGCGCCGAGCCAGCGAATGAGGGTATGGGGGATACGCACGATCGGCCTCCCGCTGTCACTGGATGTCATTGCCGGTCATGCCGGCAGGCAGCGCCTGCGGCAGCCATGCCTGTCCGGAGAACGCGCCCATGTGGCCGCCCGTGTGGATGACGAGGCCGCTCGTGTCGACCGCGACGGGCGCGCGCCAGCCGCGCGCGGCGTGCGCCGACTCGACGCCGGCAGTGTATTGCGGGAAGTAGCCGCCGAACAGCGACTTGAGATCGGGAATCGTCGGGCCTTGCCAGGCGACGCCGAACACGGTGCCGCCAGTGGACACGTATTCGTGAATGACCGTGCCGGAACCCAGCGTGATTTCGTGGACGGTATAGGCGGGCGCGCCGGTCGTCGAACCGCTCGCCGCCTGTATCGTGCGCTGCAGCGAACGTACGGTGGCGGCGGAGTCCGCCGCCGGCGGCGGCATCGGCCC
>NZ_JGVW01000134.1 GCF_000687455.2 Burkholderia sp. lig30 | reverse complement strand
AGAGGGCAGAGGGCAGAGGGCGGCGCCTCAGCGCCGCCCGGCCAGCGATCAGTCAATCCCGTGAAAGACCGCGTCCTCCGGCCCGAGGTACGCAGGCGGCCGCCACGTCGCATCGCGCATCGAGTGCTGCACGAGGTTCTCGACGCCGAGCAGCGTCGCGAAAATCGCCATCCGCACCGGAATGCCGTTGTCGGTCTGGCGGAAGATCGCCAGGCGCGGGTCGCGGTTCAGGTCGGTCGACAGGTCGTTCGCGCCCGGGCGGCTGTCGCGCGGCAGCGGGTGCATGATCAGCGTGTCCGGCCCGCACACCGCGTCGACGAGCGCCTGGTTGATCTGGAAGTCCGGCGTGTAGCCTTCGAACGATTCGTCGGTGAAGCGCTCCTTCTGGATGCGCGTCGCATAGACGACGTCCGCGCCTTTCAGCCCTGCCGCGAGGTCGTGCGTCTGCTCGATCACGTGACCGTTCTTCGAGATCTGGTCGAGGATGTAGGCCGGCATCTCGAGCATCGGCGGCGACACGAGCGTGAACTTCAGGCCGCGGTACAGCGCGAGCAGCTTGACGAGCGAGTGGACCGTGCGGCCGTACTTGAGGTCTCCGACCAGCGCGATGTGCGCGCCGTCGACGATCTTGCCGAGCCGCGAGAACTCGCGCTGGATCGTGTACAGGTCGAGCAGCGCCTGGCTCGGATGCTCGCCCGGGCCGTCGCCGCCGTTGATCACCGGGAGGTTGGTGGCGCGCGCGAATTCGGCGACCGAGCCCTTTTCCGGATGGCGGATCACGAGCGCGTCCACATAGCCCGACATCACGCGGCTCGTGTCGTAGATCGATTCGCCCTTCGCCATCGACGAGAACGTGAAGCCGGTCGTGTCGCAGACCGAGCCGCCGAGCCGGCAGAACGCCGCGCCGAACGACACGCGGGTGCGGGTGCTGGCCTCGAAGAACAGGTTGCCGAGCACCGCGCCTTCGAGCACGCGCGAGATCTTGCGGCGGCGCGCGATCGGCTGCATCACGTCGACGACGCGGAACAGCGCCTCGACCGAATCCCGGGAAAACTGGTCGACCGACAGCAGTTGCGGCTTGCCTTCAAACAGGAACTGACTCGCGAGGCCTTGCGTCTCTACGCTTTGCGTATATGTTTCGTCGGGGGTCGCGCGGCAGACGATCTCCGACACGAAGCGCTCGACGATCTCGGGCATGCCGCGCGATTCCTGCGAATCGTCAGGCAGAAGCCACGTGTCCAGTGCGCGGCGGCTCACGCCGATACGATTGGCGAACGCTTCGCGCGTCATGTTGAGGCGGCGCATCGCATCGCGGAGGAAGGCCTGCTGGGGAACGGTCATCGGAGCACCTGTTTTGGAAAATATACGCGGTGCGTATATTAGTGCGGCCGCCGTGGAAGTCAAGGAAAAACGATGCTGCGGCGCGCGAGCCGCGAGCCGCCCGGCGAACCACCGAACCACCGAACCACCGAACCACCGAACCACCGAACCGGCGCGTCACCCCTGCGCCGGGCCGCCTTCCAGCCCGGCGACGATCTCTTGCGCCGCGCGCTGCAGCTCGGGCACGAAGCGCCGGGTCGCGTCGCTCGACGAGATCGCCTTCGACAGGTAGATCACGTTCAGGCAGCCGAGCACGTGCCCGTGCGCGGCGATCGCCACCGCGACCGCGCCGATCTTCTTCTGCGCGCCCCAGTCGCTCGCGTTCAGCCCGAAGCCGTCCGCGCGGGTCTGGCGGATCAGGTTCGCGATATACGCATCGTCGAGCGCGAGGCGGTGCTGCTCCTCGTCGTCGGTGTTCGCACGCAGGAGCGCGAGAATGTCCTCGCGCTCGGCATCCGGGCACATCGCGAAGTACGCGCGCCCGGCGGCCGTCGTCAGCATCGGCAGCCGCCGCCCGACCATCGAGCGGTGAAACGACAACGGGCTGAAGCGGTGCGTCGTCTCGCGGATGATCATCGCGTCGCCGTCCGGCGTCGTCAGGTCCGACGGCCATACGACGCGCTGCGTCAGCTGCGCCATGATCGGCGGCGCGACGGTCGCGATCCACTCGTCGTCGGTGAACCCTTCGCTCAGCGCGCGCACCCCGAGCGTCAGCCGGAAGCTGTCGTCCGACACGCTGCGCCGCACGTAACCCTCGTCGACGAGCGTTTCCAGCAGCCGGCGCACGGTGGTCCGGTGCAGCCCCGTCGCATCGCTGATCTGCTGGCTGGTCGCGCGCCCGTTCTCCATCGCGTTGAGCGCGCAAAGCACCTGCAGGCCGCGCGCCAGTCCCCTTACGCTGGTGTATTTCGACACGATAAAAAGCCTTATAAAACAAAGGCGTGCATCAGGTGCACATTCTGTCCAAATTGTTGAGGCGCGCCATCGCGCTCCTTAGACTCTGTTCGAAACTGGATGCGCCGGCGGCAGAGGATGCCCGGTGGAAGGTGTCAGGGAAGACCCGCCCATCGTAGCAGAGGCTGCGCCGGGATGGCGATGGCGGCGAGCGTGCCGCGTCGCCGGCACCGGTTTCGTGGTGAGTAGAGGATGCGCGGCTGCGAACCGCGCCTCAGAGATAGGAGAGAGACATGTCCCCCCAAACCGGGGCTGAGCGCACGTTCGCCAGCCCGACCGTCGTCGCGACCGACGTCGCGATCATCGGCGCAGGCCCGGTCGGCCTGATGATTGCCAACATGCTGGGCCTGCAGGGCGTCAACGCGATCGTCATCGAAAAGCTCGACGACATCATCGACTACCCGCGCGCGATCGGCCTCGACGACGAGGCGTTGCGCGTGTTCCAGGCGGTCGGCCTCGCCGGCGAGCTGCTGCCGCACACGACTCCCGATCACTGGATGCGCTTCGTGACCGAGAGCGGTCACTGCTTCGCGTCGATCGAGCCGCGCACCGACGAATTCGGCTGGCCGCGCCGCAACGCATTCCTTCAGCCGCTCGCCGACCGCATCCTGTACGGCGGCCTGAAGCGCTTCGAGCACGTCGACGTGCTGCTCGGCCATACGGTCGACGGGTTCTCGCAGGACAGCGACGGCGTGACGATCGAGGTGACCGGCGCGAACGGCGAGCGCAAGACCGTGCGCGCCGCCTACATGGTCGGCGCGGACGGCGGCAACAGTTTCGTGCGCCGCGCGCTGAACGTGCCGTTCGAAGGCCGCACGAAGCCGAACCAGTGGATCGTCGTCGACGTGCGCAACGACCCGATCGGCTCGCCGCACATCTACATGCACTGCGACCCCGAGCGCCCGTACGTGTCGGCCGCGCTGCCGCACGGCATCCGCCGTTTCGAATTCATGGTGATGCCGGGCGAAACCGAGGAGCAGCTGTCGCAACCGGAGAACCTCGCGGCGCTGATCCGCAAGGTCGTCGCCGATCCGGACAAGGTCGACTACATCCGCAAGCGTGTCTACACGCACAACGCGCGCCTCGCGCGCAGCTTCGACATCGGCCGCGTGCTGCTCGCCGGCGACGCCGCGCACATCATGCCGGTCTGGCAGGGGCAGGGCTACAACAGCGGCATTCGCGACGCGAGCAACCTCGGCTGGAAGCTCGCGCTGGTCGCGAAGGGGCTCGCACGCCCCGAGCTGCTCGCGAGCTACACGCTCGAACGGCGCGATCACGCGCGTTCGATGATCCATCTGTCCGAGGTCGCGGGCGACATCTTCGCGCCGACGACGCGCTTCGGCACCAAGGTGCGCGACGCGTTCGTGCGGGTGCTTGGCGCGTTCCCGGCGGCGAAGCGTTATTTCGTCGAGATGCGTTTCAAGCCGATGCCGCGTTACGAGGCGGGCGTCGTGCTGCTGCCGCAGCGCACCCGCACCGACGGCGTGCTCGCGCGCCTGCTCGACCGTGCGGGCGGTTCCGCGCCGGGCCGCCTGCTCGGGCTGATGAGCCAGAAGCGCAGCTCGTGGTTCGGGCAGCTGGTGCATGGCCGCGACGCGCTCGGCCGCTCGCCGGTCGGCCGGATGTTCATCCAGCCGCGCGTGCGCACCGCGGACGGCCGCACCGTGCGCCTCGATGACGTGATCGGCAACCGCTTCGCGGTGATCGGCTGGGGCAGCGACCCGACCTTCGGCCTGACCGACTCGGCCCGCGCGGTGTGGGAGCGGCTCGGCGCGTGCTTCGTGCTCGCGAAGCCGGATGTCCAGCTCGACTATGCCGCCGACGTGCCCGACGGCGTGATCGCGATCGGCGACACGACGGGCCGCCTGAAGGACTGGTTCACCCAGATCCCGCAATCGGTCGTGCTGCTGCGACCGGACCGCTTCGTCGCCGGCGTGTGCACGCCGCAGGAAGTGTCGGGCGCGATCGTCGAGCTGGCCGGATTGCTGAAACTGACCGACACCGTGTCCGCGACGCAGGGCGCGCGGACCGAGGCGACCGCGTTCGCGGGCGTCGCAACACCGATGGGAGCATGACGTGCCGATTCACCTTGAATGTTTGTCTCATACGCCGCTGCACGGCTATGTCGATCCCGTGCCGGAGGTCGTCGCCGAAGTAGAACGCGTGCAGGCCGCCGCGCGTGCCCGCGTCGAAGCGTTCGATCCGGAATGCATCGTTCTTTTCGGGCCGGATCACTACAACGGCTTCTTCTATGACCTGATGCCGCCGTTCTGCATCGGCATGGCGGCGCGTGCGATCGGCGACTTCAAGAGCATGGCGGGCCCGCTGAACGTGCCGGAAGCGCTCGCGCGCGAGCTGGCCGAGGCGGTGCTCGATGCCGACGTCGACGTCGCTGTGTCGTACCGGATGCAGATCGACCACGGCTTCGCGCAGGCGCTCGAAGTGATGACGGGCGGCCTCGACCGTTATCCGGTGATCCCGGTGTTCCTGAATTCGGTCGCGCCGCCGATGGCGTCGCTGCGCCGCGCGCGGCTGCTGGGCGACGCGGTCGGCCGCTTCGCGTCGCGGCTCGGCCGCCGCGTGCTCGTGATCGGCTCGGGCGGGATCTCGCACGAGCCGCCGGTGCCGGAGCTGGCCGGCGCGAACGAGGAGGTCGCCGAACGCCTGATCGCCGGGCGCAATCCGGGCGCCGAATCGCGCGCCGCGCGCCAGGCCCGCACGGTGGCCGCCGCGCAGGCGTTCACGACGGGCGACAGCCATCTGCATCCGTTGAATCCCGAGTGGGACGAGGCGTTCCTCGATCTGCTCGAGCGCGGCGATCTGAAAGCCCTCGACGGGATGACCAACGCGGCGATCACGCGCGACGGCGGCAAGTCGGCGCACGAGATTCGCTCGTGGGTCGCGGCGTTCGCCGCCCTCGCTGCCGCCGGCCCGTACCACGCGGTGCGCGACTACTACCGTCCGATTCCGGAATGGATCGCGGGCTTTGCCGCGATGCACGGCTCGACCGCCGACGCGCGTTCGTCCCGCTAACGAAACCAGGAGTAACGACATGTTGACCCCAGAACAAGTCAGCGCGCTCGCCGCGCGGCTGCGCGACGCGGAGCGCGACCGCGCGCCGGTCGACCCGCTGCGCGCGGAGATCGGCGAACAGAACGCCGAAGGCGCATACGCGATCCAGCAAGCCAACGCCGCGCTGCGCCGCGAGCGCGTGGTCGGCCGCAAGATCGGCCTGACGTCGCTGGCGGTGCAGAAGCAGCTCGGCGTCGACCAGCCCGACTTCGGCACGCTGTTCGCGTCGATGGCATACGGCGACGCGGAACCGATGCGCCTGTCGCAGCTGATCCAGCCGAAGGTCGAGGCCGAAATCGCACTGGTGCTCGAGCACGATCTAGTGCAGGAAAAGCACACGTTCGTCGACCTGCAGCGCGCGACCGCCTATGCGCTCGCGGCGATCGAAGTCGTCGACAGCCGCGTCAAGGACTGGAACATCCGCTTCGTCGACACCGTCGCCGACAACGCGTCGAGCGCGCTGTTCGTGCTCGGCAGCCGCCCGGTGCCGCTGTCGGATCTGGATCTCGCCGGCTGCGAGATGACGCTGTCGTCGGGCGACGAGGTGCTGTCGCGTGGCAACGGCGCGGCCTGCCTCGGCAATCCGCTGAACGCGGCCGCGTGGCTCGCCGACCGCATGGTGCAGCTCGGCACGCCGCTGCGCGCCGGCGACGTGATCCTGACCGGCGCGCTCGGCCCGATGGTGGCCGTCAAGTCGCCCGGCACGTTTACCGCGCAGATCGCCGGCCTCGGCAGCGTGCGCGCAACCTTCATCGATTGAGGACCTCCATGAGCGCTCAAAAACTCAAGGCCGCGATCATCGGCTCGGGCAACATCGGCACCGACCTGATGATCAAGATCATGCGGCACGGCAAACATCTTGAAATGGCGGCGATGGTCGGCATCGACCCGGCGTCGGACGGCCTCGCGCGCGCCGCGCGCCTGGGCGTCGCGACGACGCACGAAGGCGTCGAAGGACTGACGCGCCTGCCCGTGTTCGACGAGATCGACTTCGTGTTCGACGCGACCTCGGCCGGCGCGCACGTGAAGAACGACGCACTCCTGCGCAAGCTGAAGCCCGGCATCCGCGTGATCGACCTGACGCCTGCGGCGATCGGCCCGTACTGCGTGCCGGTCGTGAACCTCGATGCGCATCTCGACGCGGGCAACGTCAACATGGTGACCTGCGGCGGCCAGGCGACGATCCCGATGGTCGCGGCGGTGTCGCGCGTCGCGAAGGTGCATTACGCGGAAATCGTCGCGTCGATCAGCAGCAAGTCGGCCGGCCCCGGCACGCGCGCGAACATCGACGAGTTCACGGAAACCACGTCGAAGGCAATCGAGGCGGTCGGCGGCGCGGCGAAGGGCAAGGCGATCATCGTGCTGAACCCGGCGGAGCCGCCGCTGATGATGCGCGACACGGTGTACGTGCTGTCCGAGGCGGCCAGCCAGGCCGAGATCGAGGCGTCGGTCGAGGAGATGGCGAAGGCGGTGCACGCGTATGTGCCGGGCTATCGCCTCAAGCAGAAGGTGCAGTTCGACGTGATCCCCGAAAACGCACCGCTCAATATCCCGGGCCTCGGCAAGTTCAGTGGCCTGAAGACCTCGGTCTTCATCGAAGTGGAAGGTGCGGCGCACTACCTGCCCGCCTATGCCGGCAACCTCGACATCATGACGTCCGCCGCGCTCGCGACCGCCGAGCGCATGGCGCAGTCGATGCAACGCGCGAACGCATAAGGAAGGCTTCCCCATGAGCAAGAAACTGTACATCTCCGACGTGACGCTGCGCGACGGCAGCCACGCGATCCGCCATCAGTATTCGATCGACAACGTGCAGACGATCGCGCGCGCGCTCGACGCGGCGAAGGTCGACAGCATCGAGGTCGCGCACGGCGACGGCCTGCAGGGCTCGAGCTTCAACTACGGCTTCGGCGCGCACACCGATCTCGAATGGATCGCGGCGGTGGCCGACGTGGTCGAGCACGCGAAGATCGCGACGCTGCTGCTGCCGGGCATCGGCACGATCCACGACCTGAAGGCCGCGTATGACGCGGGCGCACGCATCGTGCGGGTGGCGACGCATTGCACCGAAGCGGACATCTCGAAGCAGCACATCGAGTATGCGCGCGAGCTCGGCATGGATACCGTCGGCTTCCTGATGATGAGCCACATGACGACGCCGGAGAACCTGGCGGTCGAGGCGAAGAAGATGGAAGGCTACGGCGCGACCTGCATCTACGTGGTGGACTCGGGCGGCGCGATGAGCATGAGCGACATCCGCGACCGCTTCCGCGCGCTGAAGGCGGTGCTCGACCCGTCGACGCAGACGGGCATCCACGCGCACCACAACCTGAGCCTCGGCGTCGCGAATTCGATCGCCGCGGTCGAAGAAGGTTGCGACCGCATCGATGCATCGCTCGCGGGCATGGGTGCGGGCGCGGGCAACGCGCCGCTGGAAGTGTTCATCGCGGCGGCGGAGCGTCTGGGCTGGAACCACGGCACCAACCTGTACACGCTGATGGACGCGGCGGACGACATCGTGCGGCCGCTGCAGGACCGCCCGGTGCGGGTGGACCGCGAGACGCTCGCGCTCGGCTATGCGGGCGTGTACTCGAGCTTCCTGCGCCATTCGGAAGCGGCCGCGAAGAAGTATGACCTGAAGACGGTCGACATCCTCGTCGAACTCGGCAAGCGACGCATGGTGGGCGGTCAGGAAGACATGATCGTCGACGTCGCGCTGGACCTGAAGCGCGCAAGCGGCGAACGCGCATGACACACGGCGAAGGGCGGCGGCGACGCGGCCCTTCGCTGTTGTGTTTTTGACGCCGCAAATCGATAGACATCGCCGCCACGAGCGATGCATACACGGATCTTGGAGACTTTTCATGAACACGTCGGAGAACGGCCGCCTCGGCGGCGCCCGCACGATCGGCCTTTGCCTGCTCGTTGCGTTGCTTGAAGGACTGGACCTGCAGTCGGCGGGCATTGCCGCGCCGCGCATGGCGCGCGAGTTCGCGCTCGGGGTCGGGCAGATGGGCTGGGCGTTCGGCATCGGCGCGCTGGGACTGTTGCCCGGCGCGGCGCTGGGCGGACGGCTGGCCGACCGGCTCGGCCGCAAGCGGGTGCTGCTGCTGTCGGTCGCGCTGTTCGGGCTGTTTTCGCTCGCGACGACGCAGGTGTGGAATTTCGACAGCCTGCTGGCCGCGCGTTTTCTGACGGGGCTCGGGCTCGGCGCGGCGATGCCGAACCTGATCGCGCTGTGCGCGGAAGCCGTGCCTGATCGCCGGCGCAACACCGCGGTCGGTGCGATGTACTGCGGGATGCCGTTCGGCGCGGCGCTGGCGGCGGCGATCGGCATCGTCAGCGTGAGCCCGGCCGGCTGGCGGCACGTGTTCTACGTCGGCGGAGTCGGGCCGCTGCTGGTGCTGCCGCTGCTCGCGTTCTGGCTGCAGGAGTCCGGACAGTTCGTGGCCGCGCAGTCGCGGATCGCGCACACGTCGGCGGAAGCGGGCGCGGGTCATGCGCTGTGGGGGGAAGGGCGTGCGGCAACGACGGCCGCGCTGTGGGTGAGCTATCTCGGCACGCTCGTCGTGCTGTATTTCCTGCTCAACTGGCTGCCGTCGATGGTGATGACGCGCGGCCTCACGCATGCGCAGTCGAGCTTCGTGCAGATGATGTTCAACGTGGGCGGCGGGATCGGCGCGGTCGGCATCGCGAACCTGATGGACCGGTTCGGACGGCGGCGCACGGTGGTCGGCATGTACGTCGGCATCGCGCTCGCGCTGACCGTGCTGACGGAATCGCGCGACGCGGCATGGCTCGCGTCCGGCGCGCTGCTGTGCGGGCTGTTCCTGGTCGGCGGGCAGTCGGTGCTGTATTCGCTCGCGAGCGCGATCTATCCGACGCGCGTGCGCGGCACCGGCGTCGGCGCGGCCGTGGCGGTCGGGCGGTTCGGCTCGATCCTCGGGCCGTTCGTCGCCGGCCAGTTGCTGGCGATGGGCCAGAGCACGACGATGCTGATGGCGTCGAGCATTCCGCTCGTCGTCGTCGCGGCATGCGCCGCGCTGACGGTCGTCGCGCGGGATCGAGAGCCCGCGCAGCCGTTCGCGACGGAGTAAGGATGCGAAGCGCCGTATGGGCGCTTCATGGGGCGGATGCGGCGCGACGCGCGCATCCGGTCGAACGATTGACAGACGAGGTTCAAGATGACGCAGCAAGGACAGACATTGACGGAAGAAAGCACCAGCCGGTTCGTGCAGGTGAAGGTCGGCGAATTCGACCTGAAGCTGCACTACAACGACGCCGGGCAGGGCAGCGAGACGGTCGTGATGCTGCACGGCTCGGGCCCCGGCGCGAGCGGCTGGGCGAACTTCAACCGCAACGTCGGCGCATTCGTCGACGCGGGCTACCGCGTCGTGCTGCTCGACTGCCCGGGCTGGAGCAAGAGCGACACGATCGTCAACACGGGCTCGCGCTCGGAGCTCAACGCACGCTCGCTGAAGGCGCTGCTCGATGCGCTCGGCCTCGATCGCGTGCACATCGTCGGCAATTCGATGGGCGGCCATAGCGCGGTCGCATTCGCGCTGCTGTATCCGCAGCAGGTCGGCAAGCTGGTGCTGATGGGCGGCGGCACGGGCGGCCCGAGCCAGTTCGTGCCGATGCCGACCGAAGGGATCAAGCTGCTGCAGCTGCTGTATCGCGAGCCGACGCTCGAGAACCTGAAGCGGATGCTCAACGTCTTCGTCTACGACGCAAGCAGCCTGACCGAAGAACTGATGCAGGCGCGTCTCGCGAACATCCTCGCGCGCCGCGACCATCTCGAGAATTTCGTGAAGAGCCTGGCTGCGAATCCGAAGCAGTTCACCGACTACGGCCCGCGTCTCGGCGAGATCGCGGCGCCCGCGCTCGTGATCTGGGGCCGCGACGACCGCTTCGTGCCGCTCGACGTCGGCCTGCGTCTCGTGTGGGGCATGCAGAACGCCGAGATGCACGTGTTCAGCCGCTGCGGCCACTGGGCGCAGTGGGAGCACGCGGAGAAGTTCAACCGGATGGTGCTGGAGTTCATCGCCGGCTGAGTCCCGCTTGCGGCGGCGTGCGCCCGCACGCCGCCGCGCGACACGCTGCCAGCCTGACCGCGCGGACGGTGCGCCGCCGCGCGGCTTGTTGCGCTGTGCGCGCCGCGCGACGGGCGCCGCGGCTCAGCCGCGCCGCCTGAAGGTCGCGCGACGCATCAGGTCGACCAGCGCGTCGAGCTCCGGAGGATGGGACTCGGCGCGCGTCACCATCACCAGCTCGATTTCGGGCGCCGTGCCGGCCAGCGGCCGGCAGCACATCGTGTCGCCGGCCAGCGCCTCGACATAGGCGGGCAGGAGCGCGATCCCGAGCCCCATGCCGACCAGGTTCAGGTTCAGCAGGATGTTCGTCGCGACCTGCACGACGTCCGGCTGAACGTGGTGCCGTTCGAAGTATTCCTGAACGATGTCGTAGAGCTGGCCGGCATACGCCGGATTGGTGCGGATGAACGGCTGGCCGTCGAGCATCGCCGGCTCGATGCGCGCCTGCGCGGCGAGCGGATGGCTCGCCGGCATCAGCACCACGAGCGGCTCGGTCAGCACGACTTCCACGTTCAGGTCCGGCGAATGCACGGGCCGGCGCATGAACGCGATGTCGATGTCGCCGCGCAGCAACGCCTCTTCCAGCTCCATCGTCGGCAGGCTTCGCAGCTCCACGTTGACGCCCGGGCACCGCATCCGGAGCTTCGGCAGGATCGCCGGAAAAATCGTTATTTCGGCCGCGGGCACGAACCCGATCGTCACGGTCAGCGCATGCTGCTGGCCCGCCTGCCGTGCGCGCGCGACCGCGCGATCGGCCTGCGCGAGCACGAGCCGCGCTTCCGCGAGAAACACGCGGCCCGCCTCGGTCAGTTCGACCTTGCGTTTCGATCGTTCGAGCAGCCGCGTGCCGATCTCGTCTTCGAGATCGCGGATCTGCTGGCTCAGTGACGGTTGCGCCGTGTGCAGACGCTGCGCGGCGCGGGTGAAATTCAGTTCATCGGCAACCGCGATGAAGTAGCGGAGGTGGCGGAGTTCCATTCGGCAGTAATTGCTGAAACGTCTAACGGCAAACAAACAAACTATTTCACAACGAAGCGGGCGGCGACGATCATTCCCGCTTGCTCGTCCATACGGAATGGATGGTGCCACGGAGGAGACGCGAATGACAGAAAAGCTTGATATCGATGCACTGGTCGACGCAAGAGACGGCCGCGTGACGTCGTCGATCTATACCGACCCGGACATCTACGCGCTCGAGCTCGAGCGCATTTTCGGCCGCTGCTGGCTGTTCCTGGCACACGTCAGCCAGATCCCGAAGGCGGGCGATTTCTTCAATACATACATGGGCGAGGACCCGATCGTCGTCGTCCGGCAGAAGGACGGCTCGGTGAAGGCCTTCCTCAACCAGTGCCGCCACCGCTCGATGCGCGTGAGCTTCGCCGATTCCGGCAACACCCGTTCGTTCACCTGCCCGTACCACGGCTGGTCGTATGGCGTCGACGGTTCGCTGATCGATGTGCCGCTCGAGCCGCGCGCATACCCGCAGGGCCTGTGCAAGGAGAAGTGGGGCCTGCAGGAAGTGACCCGCGTCGCGATCTACAAGGGGCTGATCTTCGGCAACTGGGATGCGAGCGCGCCGGATCTCGAAACCTACATGGGCGACATCGCGTGGTATCTCGACGGCGTGCTGGATCGCCGCGAGGGCGGCACCGAGATCATCGGCGGCGTGCACAAGTGGGTGATCGACTGCAACTGGAAATTCCCGGCCGAGCAGTTCGCGAGCGACCAGTATCACGCGCTGTTCTCGCACGCGTCGGCGGTCGAGGTGCTCGGCGCGAAGTCGGGCGACGCCGACAAGGCGCTCGGCGCCGGCCAGACCGCGCGCCCGGTGTGGGAAACCGCGAAGGACGCGCTGCAGTACGGGCAGGCCGGCCACGGCAGCGGCTTCTTCTTCACCGAGAAGCCGGACGCGAACGTCTGGGTCGACGGCGAGGTGTCGCAGTATTTCCGCGATACGTACGAGGAAGCGAAGGCGCGCCTCGGCGAAGTGCGCGCGCTGCGCCTCGCGGGCCACAACACGATGTTCCCGACGCTGTCTTGGCTGAACGGCACCGCGACGCTGCGGGTCTGGCATCCGCGCGGCCCGAACCAGGTCGAGGTGTGGGCGTTCTGCATCGCCGACAAGGACGCGTCCGACGAAGTGAAGGCGGCGTTCGAGCGCAGCGCGACGCGCGCGTTCGGCCCGGCAGGCTTCCTCGAGCAGGATGATTCGGAGAACTGGGTCGAAGTGCAGAAGGTGCTGCGCGGCAGCCGCGCGCGCAAGACGCGCCTGTGCCTGGAGATGGGCCTCGGCGGCGAGCGCCGCCGCGACGACGGCATTCCCGGCATCACGAACTACATCTTCTCGGAAACGGCCGCGCGCGCGATGTATCGCCGCTGGGCCGACCTGCTGCTGTCGGACACCTGGGACGAGGTCGAGCAGCGTACCCGCGAATACGAACAGGAGGTGCTGAAATGAGCGATGTCGCAACGATCGAGCGCGCGCCCGTGAGCGTGGCGCTGCATCATGAACTCACGCAGTTCCTGTATCGCGAAGCCGATTGCCTCGACACATGGCGCTTTCGCGACTGGCTCGACTTGCTGAGCGAAGACGTGCATTACACGATGCGCACCGTCGTCAACGCGCAGACGCGCGATCGCCGCAAGGGCGTGGAGCCGCCGACGACGTGGATCTTCAACGACACGAAGTCGCAGCTCGAACGCCGTGTCGCGCGCCTGGAGACGGGCATGGCGTGGGCGGAGGAGCCGCCGTCGCGCACGCGCCACCTGGTCACCAACGTGCGGATCGAGGCGGCCGACGTGGCAGGCGAATACGACGCCCAGGTCAACTACCTGCTGTTCCGCTCGCAGAAAGAGCGCGACGAGACGTTCTACGTCGGCGCGCGGCGCGACCGGCTTCGCCCGGCCGACGGCGGCGCGGGCTGGCTGGTGTGCCGCCGCGAGATCGTGCTCGACCAGGCGGTGCTGACCTCCCATAACCTGAGTGTGCTTTTCTGATCATGGCTCGAATTTTCGTATGTCCCGCCGACGGCCTGGCCGACGGCGAGGCGATCAAGGTGGACGGCGCGCATCAGGCGATCGCCGTGTTCAACGTGCAGGGCGAGTTCTACGCGCTGGCCGACCGGTGCAGCCACGGCAATGCATCGATGTCCGAAGGGTATGTCGAAGACGACGGCACGGTCGAATGCCCGCTGCACGCCGCACGCTTCTGCCTGAAGAGCGGTGCGGCGCTGTGCCAGCCGGCAACCGACCCGTTGCGCACGTTCCCGATCGTCGTCGACGCGGGCTCGGTCTACGTCGACGAACCGGAGGTGGCATGAACGGCCCCCACGCTCACATTCGTTCGCTGCCCCCCGAGGGGGCGGCTGCCTTCCTCGGGGCGGCCCGTCGGGAGGCAGCATGAGCTGGCTCGACGGCGAAGTCGCGCTGATCACCGGCGGCGGCTCGGGGCTCGGACTCGCGCTCGTCGAGCGCTTCCTGAATGAAGGCGCGCGCGTCGGCGTGCTCGAACGCTCGGCCGAGAAGGTCGATGCGCTGCGCGCGCGCTTCGGCGCCGACGTCGAAGCCGTGCAGGGAGACGTGCGCGTCTACGACGACAACCGGCGTGCGGTGGCCGCGACGATCGAGCGCTTCGGCAAGCTCGACACGTTCGTCGGCAACGCGGCCGTGTGGGATCACGGCGCGACGCTGCTCGATCTGTCGCCGGAGCGGCTCGACGCGGGGTTCGACGAACTGTTCGGGATCAACCTCAAGGGCTATCTGCTCGGCGCGAAGGCCGCGGCCGACGCGCTGCTCGCGTCGCAAGGCAGCATGATCTTCACGCTGTCGAACTCGGCGTTCTATCCGGGCGGCGGCGGGCCGCTGTACACGGCGAGCAAGCACGCGGCGACCGGGCTGATTCGCGAGCTGGCGTACGAACTGGCGCCGCGCGTGCGCGTCAACGGCGTCGGGCCGTGCGGCATGGCGAGCGACCTGCGCGGTCCCGAGTCGCTCGGCCAGTCGCAGCAGCGCATCATGGATTCGCGCACGCCGGAAGCGATCGCGAGCATTCTGCCGCTGCAGTTCTTCCCCGCGCCGGAAGATTTCACCGGCCCGTTCGTGCTGCTGGCGTCGCGCGCGAACAACCGCACGCTGAGCGGCGTGATGATCCAGGCCGATGCCGGCCTCGGCATCCGCGGCATCCGCCACGTCGCGGGCGGCCTGCATCTGTGACGCGCCGGCCGCGCCGCGCGCGGCACGGCCGGCGAATATAACGAAACGAGGAGACGCATGACCCAGACGACCTATGTGATCGTCGGCGCCGGCCAGGCCGGCGCGATGGCCGCCGCCGAGCTGCGGCGGCGCGGTTTCGAGGGGCGCGTCGTGCTGATCGGCGACGAGCCGCATCTGCCTTACGAGCGTCCGCCGCTGTCGAAGGACGTGCTGCTGCGTCCGGCCGACACGCGCGTCGCGCTGTTTCAGGAATCCTTCTACGCGGAGCAGCGCATCGAGCTGCGTCTCGGTGTGCGCGTGACCGCGATCGATGCCGATGCGCATGTGTTGACGCTGAACGACGGGATGTCGGTCGCGTTCGACAAGCTGCTGCTGGCGACCGGCGCGCGGGTGCGCCGGCTGCCGATGCTGGACGACCTCGGCGAAGGTGTGTTCACGCTCCGCACGCTCGACGACGCGCACGCGCTGCGCGCCGCGTTGTGCGAAGGCCAGCGGGTGCTGATCGTCGGCGGCGGCGTGATCGGGATGGAACTGGCGTCGAGCGCGGTCGATCTCGGCGCGCACGCGACGGTGATCGAGCAGGCGCCGGACGTGATGGCGCGCTGCGCGCCGCCGCTGGTGCGCGAGCACCTGCGCGCGCTGCATCGCGCGCGCGGCGTCGACGTGCGGACCGGGCGGCGGCTCGTCGCGGCCGCGCGCAACGGCAACGCATTCGCGCTGACGCTCGACGACGGCACCGTGCTCGAAGGGGACGTGATCGTCTACGGCATCGGCGTCGAGCCCGACGACGCGCTCGCGCGTGCGGCGGGCCTGCGCACGGACGGGGCGATCCTCGTGGATGCCGCCTGCCGCACGTCGCATCCCGACATCTTCGCGGCGGGCGACAACGCGGCTGAATGGGACGCGCAGGCCGGCCGCCACGTGCGTCGCGAGACCTGGGAGAACGCGAATCGCCAGGCGGCGAAGGCGGTGGCCGCGATGCTCGGCGAGCCGGACGATGCGCCGAACGTACCGTGGTTCTGGACCGACCAGTGCGGCGTGAACGTGCAGTTCGCCGGCGACATGGCGGCGGACGAATGGGTCGTGCGCGGCGACATGCCGGGCTCGGCCTGCGCGCTGTTCGGGTTGCGCGACGGCGTGGTGACGGCTGGCGTGACGCTCAACCGCGGGCAGGACATGCGCAGCATCAGGACGCTGATCGAGCGTCGCGCGTCGATCGCGCCCGAGGTGCTGGCCGATGCGGGGCAGAACCTGCGGGCGCTCGCGAAGGCGGCATAGCGGCTGTCATTGGCGTGAACACGCCCTCGGGAGGCGAGGGCGTGTGGCGCGGCAGTGTCGCACGGTGGCGGGCGATGCCCCCCGGCCGCGTCGTCACTGGTAGTCGAGCATCACCTGCACCCCGGCGTTCACGGAACCGCCGTTGATCGCGCCGTCGGTTTGCACATAGGACGCATTCAGCGGAATCGACGGCGATCCGCCGGTGCCTGAGTCGTATCCGGTCACCGTGTGCGACTGGCCCAGCGGCAGCGGCTGGCCGCTTGCGCCGTCGGTGATCCGGATGCCGATGCCGGATGCGCCGGAATCCGGGCGCAGCTTCAACGTGCCGGGCGCGCCGGCGACCGCGCCGTCGATCGGCGACAACTGGTAGCCGATCCGGTTGTAGCCGGCCGGGCAGTTGTTCAGGCGCAACTGGAACGCCGTCTCGCCGGTGGTCGAGCCGACGCCGGTGAAGGCGTTTTGCGGCACCGACGGCAGCGTGACGGTCTGGTCGGATACCGAGCACGTGCCGTTGATGAAGGCGGCCTTCGCGCTGAGATACACCGACGTGGTCTCGGTCATCAACGTGCCCTTGTACCGGACCAGAAAGTACGCGCTGAAGGCGCCCGAATTCAGCGAGCCGTCTTTCGGCGTGCGGCTGTCGCGAAACAGCTGGACTTCGGCGATGCCGCGCAGCGTCGTCCCGCCAATACCTGTCGTGACCGGCGTGCCGTCGACGAGGATCCGCGTCGACAGCCCGGACACGTTCGTTTCGAGATCCGGGCCCGCTTTCGACTGGAGCAGGCTCCCCTTGTTGTACAGGGTCGCGCCGGTGAGGTTGCAGGTGTCCCTGCCGCAAAATTCCTGCGGCGTGAAGTAGGTCCGTGCGACGACCGTGCCGGCCGGTGCATTCGACGGAATCACGATCGAGGCCTGCCCGAACGCATACAGTGCGTCGGCCACTGCCGGAACGGGCGCCGCCATCGCGGCCAGCGCCAGCCAGGGCATGATGCGCGCGACCGCATGACGCCTGCCGAGCGTCGTGTCTTTCGAACGGTGAACGGTAGAGAACATACGCTTTCCTTATTGATTGCTTGCGATCGCCGATCCCGGTGCGCACACGCCCTTGATCGTCTGGAAGCCGCTGCGCTTGCCCTTGCCGTCGCGCGTCGGCAGGTCGTAGGAAATCCGGCAGGCCGATCCGGCATCGTCGCCCCACTTGACCGTCAGCTCGCCTTTCTCCTCCAGCCCGCGCGCGAAGATCTTGCTCGCCTGCGCGACGATGCCGATGTCCTTGCCGGTGGCGTCGTAGACTGCCGCGCCGAACGGCAGCGGCGTGCCGTCCGCGCGGCGCGCCTGGATGATCGCGGCGCGGCCGGTCTCGGTCGAGAACCGGACGAACGACACCGAGCCCGCGTGCGGCGCGACCTGCTGGCTCGTTTCCTTCAGTTCGACGTCCATCGAGATGCCCTTCGGGTCGAGCTCGACGGTGTTCAGGTAATACGGCGTCAGATACGGCACCACCGCATAGCCGCGGCTGTCGACCCGTACGCCCGACGCGTTCGCAACCCGCGCGCCCTCCGCGCCGGGCGCTTCGACGATCGCGAAGGTCTCCGACAGCGGTTGCGACAACGTGATGCCGCCCGGGTGCGCGACCACCGCGCCGCGCGCGCCGATCGAGCCTTGCTGGTAGTCGGTGTTGCCGCCGACGCTCGCGCTCAGCTCTGCCACGCGTGAGCGGTAGGTCATGCTGCCGCTGCCGTTGGTCGTCGAATGGCCCGAGCCGGAGGCGTGATCCGCGCTGAGGCTGTATGACAGCGCGTGGTCGGCGCCGGCCGAGCCGGACAGGGTCGACTGGGCCCGCATCTGGCCTTGCGTGTCGCGCGAGAAGTTGCCCGTCAGCGTCATCGGGCGCGTCTTGCCGAGCGGGATCGTCACGCCGGCGTAGTAGAGCGTGCTCATGTCGCCGGCCGAATCGCGCTGGCGCGTCGCGCTCAGGTTGTACGAGATGCCACGGTACGAATTGTTGTAGCCGACCGAGTAGTTGATGTCCGAGCCGGCGCGGTTCCAGTAGCGGGCGGTGGAGGCCGTGACGCTGAGCTGGCCGCCTTTTTCGCCGAGCCGCTGGCTGAGCGTGAGCGACGCGCGGTTGCGCTGGCGCCAGACGGCGTCGATGCTGCCGCCGTTGCGCGCGGTGTCGCGGGCGAGCATCGCGTCGTTCAGGTTGAAGTAGCCGCTCGTGGAGTACCGGTAGGCGGCCAGCGCGATGTCTGTGCCGGTGGCCGCGACCGCCTTCGAATAGCTGAGCCGCAGGCTCGAGCCGTTGAAGCGCCGGTCGCCCGGAATCGACGTCAGCGCGTGCGTGTAGTCGAGGCCGAAGGCGCCGACCGACGTGTTGAATGCCGCGCCGAGCATCGCGGCCGCGTAGCCGGACGCGGCCGTCACGCCGCCGTAGCCGGTCAGCAGGTTGGTCAGGCCGCGCTGGTACGTTGCCTGCGCAAACAGCGGATCGCTCGTGCCTTGCGGATTGCGCAGCGTGCCCGCGACGAAGCTGTAGCGGCTGATGCCGGGGCGCAGCGACAGCGGCACCGCCGCGTACGGCACGGCGAACGTGTGCACGGAGCCGTCCGCTTCGGTGACCGACACGTTCAGGTCGCCGCCGTACCCGGTCGGATACAGGTCGTCGATCTCGAAGGCGCCCGGCGCGACCGTGGTTTCGTAGATCGTCACGCCGTTCTGGTGAATCGTCACCTTCGCGTTGCTGTTCGCGATGCCGCGCACGACCGGGGCGTACCCGCGCAGCGAGTCGGGCAGCATCCGGTCGTCCGTCGACAGCTGCACGCCGCGGAACTGGGTCGAGTCGAACAGTTCGCCAGACGTGTAGCTCTCGCCGATCACGAGTTGCGACGACAGCGACGGCAGGTCGCGCTGCAGATAGGTGGCGATGTCCTGATACTGGCTGCCGCCTTGCGACGACCACGTATACGAGCCGCTATGACGGAAATGCCAGTCGCCGATGTTGACGCCGCCGTTCAGCCCGAGATAGCCCTGGATCCGGGCCGTGCTGGCGCTGGTCTTCGAGCCGTAGACGTTGAGGTTGTACCCGAGCATCGCGGCGGGCACGCCGGCATCCCATTGCTCGGGGCTCACGTAGCCGCGCGGCTTGCGCGCGAGCGATGCCTGCGGAATGCTCAGCGTCAGCTTCTGCTCGGTGAAATCGAATGCCGCGCTCGCGTCCGGCACGACCTGGCCGATGCGCAGGCATGCGCGTTCGCCGCCGAGCTCGACGTTCAGCTCGGGCGACAGTTTCGTGAAGTCGATGCCGATGCGCTTGAGCAGCGAGCGGTCGAAGCACGGCTGAGCGTCCGGCGTGCCGGGCGCGGCCTGGAACGGCACGTCGGCGCGACCGATCCAGTCTTGGCCGACGTGGATGTCCACGCTGTAGGTGCCCGGCGACGTGACGTTGCCGCGGGAGAACCGCGAGATGTCGACGCGCTTGCCGCTGCCGTTGCCGAGGAACCCGGCGTCGAACTCGACCTGCGCGAACTGGGTCTGCGCGATCTGCAGGGGGGCGGGCGTGTCGGCGCGGCCGTCGCCGGCCCATGCCGCCAGGCTGGACAGGATCAGTACGTGGAGGGGGTTGAGGCGCGGGACGCTCGGCACGTCACGGGCCGCATGTCGAATCGAGGTCATGTTCCGGCACTCCTGGTTGATGGGCACTGAACGTGTCTCGCCGGCGCGCGGCGGTGGACCGCGCCGCGTGCGCGTCAGGCATTCGGGCATCGCCCGGGGCGGTGGCGGTCCGGACGCGGTTGCCGGGCCCGGCAGTGCATCCGGGGCGGCAAGGAAAGGGCGGCGTGTGCCGGCCGCTGGTGACGGCGTTGCCGCCGGCGTGGCGAGGGCGTTACGGTTTTTCGGAAACCGGTTGCGAGTTGTCGCTCGACGCACCCCAGTCGTCGATGCTGTTGAATTCGACCGTGGCGCCGGCCGCGGGATGGGCGGCGAGGTCCTTGACGGGGAACTGCCGGGTGCTGGCCGGCAGCACATAGCCCATGCCGGCATCGTATTTCTGGCCGGCCGATTTCAGCGCGACGCTGCCGAAATTGACGACGTAGGGCGTCGGGTTCGTGGCCTGCAGCGCATAGCGGCCGCCTTCCGCCTTGACGAGCTGCCAGCCGAGCTGGTTGCGGGCGGTATTGGCATTGCCCGGCAGGCCGTCGGGGCGGTACATCACCTTGATGCGCGAGCGGTACGCGATCTGAAGCTGGTTGCGGTCCGCGCCGGTTGCGTTCTTCGGCGGAATTTCGAGCACGTTGAGCCAGAACAGCGACTCCTTGTCGGCCGGCAGCGGCTCGTTCGTATGGATCATGCGCAGCGTCTGGCCCTTGCCCGGTTCCATCCGGAACATCGCGGGCATCAGCGTGAACGGCACGTCGATGTCGTCGGGCGACGCGTTGGGATCGCCGTTGTCCAGCCAGGCCTGCACCAGCGCGGGCGCCTTGCCTTCGTTCGTGAGCTTGACCGTGACTTCCCGCTCCGTGGACGGGAAGATGACGCGCGTACCCGAGATCACCACGCTGGCATACGCGTGCGAGGCGATCGCGGCGGAAATCAGGGCGATGACTTGAAGTGATTTGATGATCTTCATGGCGACTCAGGTGGAGGGGACGTCATCCCGGGCGGCGCGCCCGGGGTAGCGGTTTGGAATCCGGAGCCACGCCGCCCGGGAGCGGCTCCGTGCGCGCGCTTTACTGATAGGTCAGCGAGTACTGCACCTTCGAGTTGGCCGCGCCTGCCTCGGCCTTGTCTGTCGCGTGGTACTCGGCGAAATAGTTCAGCTGCGCCGTGCCGTCTTCCGCGATATCGACGGTCTGCGAACCCTGGTCGCCTTCCGAGCCGACCTTGATCGGTTGCTGCTTGTCGTTCAGGACGCTGATCTGGACGTTTTTCGCGGCGGGCGCTTCGGCGGTGCCGTCGTCGAGCGTCAGGCGGCCCGAGGTCTGATCGACGTTCGAGCCCGATTCGAACACCACGGCGACCTTCGTCGGGTTGGTGCCGCCCGTCGTGCAGTCAGTCAGCGCGAGCGAGAACGGCGTGCGGCCTGCGGTGGCGCCGGCCGCGCCGAGCGTGTTGGCGCCGACGTGCGGCAGCGCGACCGAAATGTCGGCCTGGTTGCCGTTGATCTTGCAGGTCGACGCGATCACGTTGCCGGTGAACGTGATGGTGCCGTCCGATGCGTGTGCTGCCGAAGCGGCGGCGAGGCCGGCCGAGACCAGCAGGAGGGAGAGGAGTTTGCGGTTCGTCGCGATCTTCATTGTCTGGATTCCCTGGGTGTACGAGGTTGACGGGGTGAAACGTGCTTGAGTCGTTTGAAACGGTGACGTTGCTCGTCTCGGAAACCATTATCGAAAATCGGACGCGCGGTTTTAATCAGACCGCATCTCGTAATTCGATGACTTTTATAGGACTAGTACGATGCGTTGAACGATGAGGTAAGTCGGACGGAGAGCGTGTCGGTGCGCGCGGGAGGGGGCGTAACGGGTACGGCGGAAGCGAACCGGGCAGCCAAGGGAAAGGGGCAATCCGGCGCGAGAAATTTTGAAGTCAGATTCGCGAAAGAGAAGGAATGCGAATCAATGTGTTTGCGAGGCGTGGTGTGTGGTGCGATCGGCTGCGGCGGTGGGCTGTAGTACCGAAGGTTCGGTGTCATCTGGCGTCGAAGGCAGCCAGGGTGAGGATCTCAACGCGCTCGGCGACGCGGCGCTAGACACGGCGCCGCCGCCGGCTCGCGCGCGGCGGCGCGCGCGAACTGGCGAACCGGCGAACTAGCGAACTAGCGAACTAGCGAACTAGCGAACTAGCGAACTAGCGAACCGGCGCACGCGCGTTCGTGCGTGCGCACGGAGGGGCTCCCGGACGTCAGGCCGCGTTGCTGAGCGACGGGTAGTCGGTGTAGCCGGTTTCCCCGGCCGCGTAGTACGTCTCGGGCACCGGCTTGTTGAGCGGTGCGTCGAGCGCGAAGCGGCGCGGCAGGTCCGGGTTCGCGATGAACAACTGACCCCATGCGATCGCATCGGCGTCGCCGCGCGCGAGCGCCTGCTGCGCCGTGTCGAGCGTGAATTTCTCGTTTGCGATGAACGGCCCGCCGAACGCTTCCTTCAGGTGTGGGCTCAACTGATCGCCGCGGAACGATTCGCGCGTGAAGATGAAGGCGATCTTGCGGCGGCCCAGTTCGCGCGCCACGTAGCCGAACGTCGCGGCCGGGTCGGAATCGCCCATCGTGTGCGCGTCGCTGCGCGGCGCGAGATGCACGCCGACGCGCCCGGCGCCCCAGACCGCGATCGCCGCGTCGGTGACTTCCAGCAGCAGGCGCGCGCGATTCTCGACCGGCCCGCCGTACGCGTCGGTGCGGCGGTTGGTGCTGTCCTGCAGGAACTGGTCGAGCAGATAGCCGTTCGCGCCGTGGATTTCGACGCCGTCGAAGCCGGCGGCCTTCGCGTTTTCCGCGCCCTTGCGGAACGCGGCGACGACGCCCGGAATCTCGTCGAGGCCGAGCGCGCGCGGCGTGACGTACGGCCGTGCCGGGCGCACCAGGCTCACGTGGCCTTGTGCGGCGATCGCGCTCGGCGCGACCGGCAGTTCGCCGTCGAGGAACATCGGATCGGAAATCCGGCCGACATGCCACAGCTGCAGGAAGATGCGTCCGCCCGCGTCATGGACGGCCTGCGTGACGCGCTTCCAGCCTTCGACCTGCTCGTCGGACCAGATGCCGGGCGAGCCCGCATAGCCGACGCCTTGCGGCGTCACGGACGTCGCCTCGCTGATGATCAGGCCGGCGGACGCGCGCTCCGCGTAATAGCGGGCCATCAGCGCGTTGGGCACGCGGGTGTCGCCCGCGCGGGTGCGCGTGAGCGGCGCCATCACGATGCGGTTCGGCAGCGTCAGGTCGCCGAGGACGAGGGGATCGAACAACGTAGGCATGGCAAGTGACCTCTTGAGGAAAGCGCGGGCGGGGTGTCCGCGTGGCCTGTCCGGCCGGGTGGGCTAGAGTTCGCGGCGCAGTGCGTCGAGAAACGCGTCGATGACCGCCTCGTTGCGCTTGAAGAATGCCCATTGGCCGATGCGAGTCGACGTCACGAGCCCCGCGCGCTGCAACGTCGCGAGATGCGCGGAGACAGTGGACTGCGACAGGCCGCAGCGCGCGTCGATCCGGCCCGCGCAGACGCCGTGGTCGAACGGCAGCGTCTGGTCGGGGAAGTGCGCGTGCGGTTCCTTGAGCCACGCGAGGATCTCGCGGCGGACCGGATTGGCGAGCGCCTTGTGGATCGCGTCGAAGTCGATGTCGATGTCGTCGGTCATGGGTGGGCTTCGGTGAAACGAGGTGGATCGTCGTTTTGCGAATCATATATCGGAAAATGACGATATACAAAAAGTCACTGCTGACGATAGGGGTGATGTGTTGATAGGAAACAATTAAGTCTGTCGGGCGACGATAAGGTCTGTCGGGCTTGGACCGCGACTGTAGATAGCCTCTAAACTGAGGAAACGCGACTCACAAAAACTATTATATTTTAATATTGATAGTTTTTTATTTTATCGACAAACACCTGTGCTCTTCAGGGACGTCCAAGAACGCAGTCGTTGGCGTCTGTCAGTTCGATGTAGACAAAACGTGGAATCTGGCGAACTCGGTGACGTGGAGTAAGAGCGCTCGTTGTGTCGACAGCGTGTGCTAAGTTGCATTAATTCCGGTTACGGGCGCTCGATTTAGGTTTGGTTACGAGGGCCTTTTCTGCCGCTAAGCTTTGCCTGACAAGGCGTAACTGAAACTGTTGTCAAAGGGGCTCCGGAGCCTTTTTCGGTGCCCCTTTTTGCGATTGCCTTGCAGATTCGGCAAATTGCACAGGAGCGATGCCTCATTGAGCGGACGTTCGCGGCTCTCAGTGTCGGCCCAAGCTGACCATCCTCCAGACCTTTCTGCCACGCAATTGCTGGCATCTACCCCTCAAGTGGCGACGACCTTTTGCTTCGGTTGCGCCCGCTCAGCCAACTTCTCGTAGAACTGCTCGTAGATATCGTAGAGATGCGCCGGCAAATCTGGCCCGAGATAAGGCTCCTCGTTCAGGAGCTCCGAAAGCAACAAAAGACGCCTCTCAGGCTGGCGTCGCCTCTGCGTGTAATCTTCGAAAAAGGACGCGAACCGGCACTGGCCCCGACGCACGACCTCAACGAGGCGGTCGAGATGGTCAACGCTGAGGATGTACGTGGGGCTGTCCGATGCGAATTGGTCCGCGCTCGTCGTGAAGAGTTGGTCCGTCTCGGATGCAAAAAGGTCGCCGTAAGTGATGACGACTTTGTGCACAGTCGTTTCGGGGCGAGCTTTTCGCACGAAGGCCTCAACATTTCGAAGCTGCCCATCTGCCTTTCTCACGGTCGCACTGAGCCTTGAAGCGTAGTCGCGGGCGGTTCCATTAGCCGGAAGCGTGTGAGTCAGCGCTTTATTCTTGACCTCGAGCAACACAACGCCAGCACCGTCCAGCACCGCGAAGTCGCAGCACTGACCTTCGACAGCGAAACGAGCGCGAACCTCGTTTTCGCCCAGAACCTCAACGCCCGTCAGGGCCAGGCTGCGACCGACATACGCCTCGAACAACTTCTCGAAGGCCTGGCGAACTCCGTTGTTTTCGCTTCGACCGACAATGTCACTTAACGCGTACCCCAAGTTGCGGTCGAGGCCGCATCGTCCCCAGAAGAACCACATCTTGTTGAACGACGTAAAGGGCGAACGATAGAGAAGGTTCGGTTGAAACCACTCGTCTGGACTGACCTCCCGCATCTGTTGCGCGGTTACTTCTCGCGGGACAAGCATGGTTTGATAAAACCGTTCGACAGGCTTCTTGCCAAACATCTTCCACAGGCCCACGCGATAGTCCGCTGCGACGACCCGGGAAATGTCCTCGAGAGAGTGCTGGCGAAACAGGGTGGTAAGCGTCCGGCGAACCCGT
>NZ_JGVW01000133.1 GCF_000687455.2 Burkholderia sp. lig30 | reverse complement strand
GCTGAACACGGTGGCGGCGGCAGCGAAGATCGGCGGTGACATTCATGTGCTGGTCGCGGGCCACAATGCGCAAGCGGCTGCAGACGCAGCGGCGAAGATCTCAGGTGTGTCGAAGGTGCTGCTGGCCGACGCGCCGCAGCTGGCCGCAGGCCTGGCGGAGAACGTCGAGGCGACGGCGCTGAACATCGCGAAGGACTACTCGCACATCCTCGCGCCGGCCACCGCGTACGGCAAGAACATCGCGCCGCGCCTGGCGGCGAAGCTGGACGTCGCGCAGATCTCGGACATCACGGCGGTTGATTCGGCCGACACGTTCGAGCGCCCGATCTACGCGGGCAACGCGATCGCGACGGTGCAGTCGAGCGATCCGGTCAAGGTGATCACGGTGCGTTCGACGGGCTTCGACCCGGTGGCGGCGGAAGGCGGCAGCGCGACGGTCGAGCCGATCGGCGCGGCGGCGGACGCGGGCGTGTCGCAGTTCGTCAGCCGCGAGGTGACGAAGCTGGACCGTCCGGAACTGACGAGCGCGAAGATCATCGTGTCGGGCGGCCGGGGTCTCGGCAGCGGCGAGAACTACACGAAGGTGCTGGAGCCGCTGGCGGACAAGCTGCAGGCGGCGCTGGGCGCGTCGCGCGCGGCAGTCGACGCGGGCTACGTGCCGAACGACTACCAGGTCGGCCAGACCGGCAAGATCGTCGCGCCGCAGTTGTACATCGCAGTGGGCATCTCGGGTGCGATCCAGCATCTGGCCGGGATGAAGGATTCGAAGGTGATCGTTGCGATCAACAAGGATCCGGAAGCGCCGATCTTCAGCGTGGCGGACTACGGCCTGGTGGGCGACCTGTTCGCGCTCGTGCCGGAACTGGTGAGCGAGCTGGGCTGATGCGCGGCATGCGCCGCGCGTGAGGCATCGGCGGTAACGCACACGGCACAAGGGGCGCGATGAGCGCCCCTTTTTTACGCCATATGCAGAAAGAGAAATGAGAGGAGCAACATGAGCTACATCGCACCCGTCAAGGACATGCTGTTCGTGCTGAAGGAACTGGCCGGCATCGACGACGTCGCGAAGCTGCCCGGTTTCGAAGACGCAGGCTTCGACACCGCGCAGGCCGTGCTCGACGAATCTGCGAAATTCTGCGGCGAAGTGCTGGCACCACTGAATGCCGAAGGCGACCGCCATCCGAGCAGCTGGAGCAATGGCGAAGTGACGGCGACGCCGGGCTTCAAGGAGGCTTTCCGTCAGTTCGTCGAAGGCGGTTGGCAGGGGCTCCAGCATCCGGCCGAGTACGACGGTCAGGGCCTGCCGAAACTGATCGCGACGCCGTGCATCGAGATGCTGAACGCGTCGAATCTGTCGTTCGCGCTGTGCCCGCTGCTGACGGACGGCGCGATCGAGGCACTGCTGACCGCGGGCACCGATGCGCAGAAGCAACGCTACGTGCCGAAGCTGATCTCGGGCGAGTGGACCGGGACGATGAACCTGACCGAGCCGCAGGCCGGCTCCGATCTCGCGCTCGTGCGCTCGCGCGCCGAGCCGCAGGCCGACGGCTCGTACAAGGTCTTCGGCACGAAAATCTTCATCACGTGGGGCGAGCACGACATGGCCGGCAACATCGTCCATCTGGTGCTCGCGCGCACGCCGGGCGCACCGGAGGGCGTGAAGGGCATCTCGCTGTTCATCGTGCCGAAATTCCTCGTCAACGACGATGGCAGCCTCGGCGCGCGCAACGACGTTCACTGCGTGTCGATCGAGCACAAGCTCGGCATCAAGGCGAGCCCGACCGCGGTGCTCCAGTACGGCGATCACGGCGGCGCGACCGGCTATCTGGTCGGCGACGAGAATCGTGGCCTCGAATACATGTTCATCATGATGAACGCGGCGCGCTTCGGCGTCGGCATGCAGGGCATCGGCGTCGCCGAGCAGGCGTACCAGAAGGCCGCGGCGTTCGCGAAGGAGCGCGTGCAGAGCCGTCCCGTCGACGGGTCGGCGACGCAGTCCGTGACGATCATCCATCACCCGGACGTGCGCCGGATGCTGGCGGCGATGCGCGCGATGACGGAAGGCGCGCGGGCGCTGGCGTATGTCGCGGCGGCGCACGGCGACCACGCGCATCGCGATCCCGACGCGGCCGCGCGGGAGCGCCATCAGGCGATCTACGAGTACCTGGTGCCGGTCGTGAAGGGCTGGAGCACCGAGATGGTCAACGAGGTCGCGAGCCTCGGCGTGCAGGTGCACGGCGGCATGGGGTTCATCGAGGAAACCGGTGCGGCGCAGTACTACCGCGATGCGCGGATTCTCGCGATCTACGAAGGCACGACCGCGATTCAGGCGAACGACCTCGTCGGCCGCAAGACGGTGCGCGACGGCGGCGCGGTGGCGAAGGCGCTGCTTGGCGAGATCGCGCAGACGGTCGACGCGCTGGGCCGCGCGGAAGGTGTCGCGGCCGCGTCGATGAAGGCACGGCTGGAGCAGGGCGCGCGGGCGCTGGCCGCGGCGGTCGATTTCGTCGTCGAGAACGCGAAGCGCGACCCGAACGCGGTATTTGCCGGCAGCGTCCCGTACCTGAAGCTCGCGGGCATCGTGCTGTGCGGCTGGCAGATGGCGCGCGGGCTGCTCGCCGCGCAACGCCGCCGTGCGGACGATCCGGCGTTCCACGATGCGAAGATCGCGATCGCGCAGTTCTATGCCGAGCACATCCTCGTGCAGGCGGGCGGGCTCGAAGCGTCGATCGTCAGCGCGAAGAGCGGCCAGAGCGTGCTCGCGCTGGCCGAAGACCAGTTCTGAGCTTGTGCGCGTGCCGCACAGCGCACACGGCGCCCGAGGGCGCCGTGTGCGAGGGGGAGCGTCCTGCCCGCGTCGCCGCGGGCGGGCGCGGATTATGCGTACGCGGGGCGGTGTGCGCCGGCGGTTTCCTTCAGGTAGCGGTGTACCGACAGGTCGTCCGCCAGGATCGCCGGCTTCTTGCCCGAGATCAGGTCGGCGAGCAACTGGCCGGAGCCGCACGACATGGTCCAGCCGAGCGTGCCGTGGCCGGTGTTCATGAACAGGTTCGACACCGGCGTGCGGCCGACGATCGGCGTGCCGTCCGGCGTCATCGGGCGCAGGCCGGTCCAGAAGGTTGCCTTCGACGTGTCGCCGCCGCCCGGGAACAGGTCGTTCACGCACATCTCGAGCGTTTCGCGGCGCGCGTCGCGCAGGCGCTTGTCGAAGCCGACGATCTCCGCCATGCCGCCGACGCGGATCCGGTCGTCGAAGCGCGTGATCGCGATCTTGTAGGTCTCGTCGAGCACCGTCGAGACCGGCGCGGCTGCCTCGTTGACGATCGGCGCGGTGATCGAATAGCCCTTGAGCGGATACACGGGGATCTTCATCAGGTTCGCGACGAAGCGCGTCGAGTACGAGCCGAGCGCGACGACGAACGCATCGGCGCGAACCGTTTCGCTGCCGCACTGGACGCCCGCGATCTTGCCGCCGGCGAGCGCCAGCGCGTCGATCGGCGTGTTGTAGCGGAACTTCACGCCGAGGCCTTCGGCGAGCGCGGCGAGGCGCGTCGTGAACAACTGGCAGTCGCCGGTTTCGTCACCCGGCAGGCGCAGGCCGCCCGTCAGCTTGTGCGATACCGAGGCGAGCGCCGGCTCGGCCTTTTTCAGGTCGGCGGGCGTGAGCAGTTCGAACGGCACGTTCGCTTCGCGCAGCACGGCGATGTCCTTCGCGGCGCCGTCGAGCTGCTGCTGCGTGCGGAACAGCTGCAGCGTGCCGCCCGTTCGGCCTTCATACTGGATGCCGGTATCGGCGCGCAGCGCCTGCAGGCAGTCGCGGCTGTATTCGGCGAGACGCACCATGCGGCCCTTGTTGACCGCATAGCGCTCGGGCGTGCAGTTGCGCAGCATCTGCCACATCCATTGCAGCTGGAAGCGGGTGCCGTCGAGACGGATCGCGAGCGGCGCGTGCTTCTCGAACATCCATTTGACCGCCTTGAGCGGCACGCCGGGCGCGGCCCACGGCGCGGCATAGCCGGGCGAGATCTGCCCCGCGTTCGCGAAGCTCGTGTCGAGCGCCGGGCCAGCCTCCCGATCGATCACCGTGACTTCATGACCGGCGCGCGCGAGGTAATACGCGCTTGCCACGCCGACCACACCGCTGCCCAAAACGACGACTCGCATAGATGCTCCAAAAAGGAAGGGCCAGATAAAAGCCGGTTGCACCCGCGGCTCCGTGATTCCTCTAGCTGACCTAGTTTTTCGCGCTATGGTATTGTCGAATCAGTAGGTTTTGTTATCGTATTTTTTAGATTTTCAGTAGATAAACATGAGAACTCAACGTCAGCCAGTACGGCAGCTCGACAAGCTCGACCGTCGCATCCTCAAGCTGTTGCAGGACGACGGCCGCATGGCGATGAAGGATCTCGCCGAGCAGGTCGGCCTGACCGTCACGCCATGTATCGAGCGCGTGCGGCGCATGGAGCGGGACGGCGTCATCACCGGCTATCACGCGCGGGTCGACCCGGCCCAGCTCGGCGCGGCGCTGCTGGTGTTCGTCGAGATCACGCTCGACCACAAGAGCGGCAACATGTTCGACCAGTTTCGCCGCGAAGTGATGAAGATCGACGAGGTGCTCGAGTGCCACCTCGTGTCCGGCGACTTCGACTATCTGATCAAGGCGCGCATCGGCGAGATGGCCGACTATCGCAAGCTGCTCGGCGACATCCTGCTGCAGCTGCCGGGCGCGGTGCAGTCGAAGAGCTACGTCGTGATGGAGGAGATCAAGGAGACGCTGACGATCGCGGTCGAGGAATAGCCCGCCCGAGCCCTTGGCACGCCACACCGAATACTGTATAAATGTACAGTATTCGGTGTGCATGTGACTGGGCGGGGTAAATGAATGATCGATTCGTTGGAGAGTTTCCGGTTATGCCGCCTGCGCCTCGAAAGGGGCGCGGCGCGGTCGACAATCTGCAGGGGCGGTACGAGACGGCGCAGCGAGAGGCGGTCGACGACGGCTGGACGCACGTCGAGCAAGGCGACGATCTGCCTGCACCGCTGCGTACGCAGGTGTTCGAGGAGCGCGCCCGCAGCATCCTGACGCGCAACCAGTCGCCCGATATCCCGTTCAGCGTGTCGCTGAATCCGTATCGCGGCTGCGAGCACGGCTGCATCTACTGTTTCGCGCGTCCGACGCACAGTTATCTCGGGCTGTCGCCGGGCCTCGATTTCGAGAGCCGCATCTACGCGAAGGTCAATGCCGCCGAGTTGCTGGCGCGCGAGATTGCGAAGAAACAATTCGTGCCCGAGCCGGTCGCACTCGGCGTCAATACCGACGCGTACCAGCCCGTCGAGCGGGATTTGCGCATCACGCGCAGCGTGATCCAGGTGATGCACGATCACGGCCTGCCGTTCGCCGCGATCACGAAATCATCGCTGATCGAGCGTGATCTCGACCTGCTCGCACCGATGGCGGCGCGCGGCCAGGTGATGGCGGCGGTCACGATCACGACGCTCGACGCCGATCTCGCGCGCGCGCTCGAGCCGCGCGCGTCGACGCCGGCGCGCCGGCTCCGCACGATTCGAGCGCTGAGCGACGCGGGCGTGCCGGTCGGCGTGAGCATCGCGCCGGTGATTCCGTTCGTCACCGAGCCCGACATGGAGCGCGTGCTCGAAGCCTGCGCGGAGGCGGGCGCGACGCATGCGAGCTACATCATCCTGCGCCTGCCGTGGGAGGTCGCGCCGCTGTTCAGGCGCTGGTTGGCCGCGCATTTTCCGGATCGCGCGGAGCGTGTGATGAACCGCGTGCGCGACATGCGTGGCGGCAAGGATTACGAGCCGGCGTTCGGCCGGCGCATGAAGGGCGAGGGGATCTGGGCCGATCTGCTGCGGCAGCGCTTTCGTCAGGCGGTCAGGCGCCTGGGGCTGAACGAGCGGACGAACGGCATCCTGGACGTGTCGCAGTTTCGGATGCCGGCGACGTTGTGCGCGGGTTCGGCGCCCGACGACGCGCAGCTGAAGCTGTTCTGAATGCCGCCGTTACTGGGAGATCTGCTTGGCCGCTTCGACCTGCGATTCGAAATACGTCTGGAACGACAGCGCGAGCGACGTCATCAGCAGGAACGCGCCGACCAGCAGCGAGAAGCTGACGATGATGATGACCGTCCAGCCCGAACGGCTGTGCTTGCCGGTGCCGGCATTGAATTGCGCGTCCCATTTTTCGTCGGGGCGCAGGCCGTACACGATCGCCGCGAGGAATGCCGCGAGGAGCGAGATCGCGCCGGGCATCGCGAGCCACCAGCCGAGGCTGGCCGTGCGTTCGGAGGCCGACAGCAGCAGGAAGCCGGGAATGCCGATCAGCGTGCCGATCAGGTGCGCCCAGCCGAACACGTCCCGCCAGCCGTACAGATAGAAGCGGTGCGCGCCGATCGAGCCGAACAGGAACGCCAAGGCGGCGGTGAGCGTCTTGGAGCGGAAGCGGCGGGGCGAAGGCGTGCTGCTGGACATAAGTGGCGGGAATATCGTGTGTTTGGTATCGACTGCCGGCGGCGCAGGCGCGCTGCCCGGTCCGCATTCTACGATGGCGGTATCGGCGCGGTCATCCCCGTTCTGCGTCACGGTGCCGCATAGGTGACCCGGTAGATCGCGCCGGCGTAGTCGTCGCTGACGAGCAGCGAGCCGTCGGGCAACTGCAGCACGTCGGCCGGGCGCCCCCACACGGAGCCGTCGGGCCGCAGCCAGCCGCTCACGAACGGCGTCTGCCGCGCGTGGCTGCCGTCCGCCGACGCGACGACCCGCATCACGCGATAGCCGACCTTCGTGCTGCGGTTCCACGAGCCGTGTTCGGCAATGAAGATGTTGTTGCGGTACGCGGCGGGGAACATCGTTCCTGTATAGAAGCGCATGCCGAGCGACGCGACGTGAGCGCCGAGCTTGAGCACGGGGCCGGTGTAGCGGCGGCACGCTTCCTTGCTGCCGAATTCGGGATCGGGCGTGTCGCCGCCGTGGCAGAACGGAAAGCCGAAATCGAGCCCGGCGCGGGGCGCCCGGTTGAGTTTGTCGTCCGGCACGTCGTCGCCCATCATGTCGCGCCCGTTGTCGGTGAACCACAGCTCGCCGGTGTCCGGGTGCCACGCGAACCCGACCGTATTGCGCACGCCGCGCGCGACGACTTCCTGGCGGCTGCCGTCCGGATTCATGCGTGCGATGATCGCGTAGCGGTCGCGATCGACCAGGCAGACGTTGCATGGTGCGCCCGTCGGCACGTACAGCTTGCCGTCCGGGCCGAACGCAATGAACTTCCAGCCGTGATGGCGCCCGCTCGGCAGCGCGTCGGTGACGACCACGGGGTTCGGCGGCGCCGCCAGCTGGCTGTCGATGCGATCGAGGCGCAGAATGCGGGAGACGGCCGACACGTACAGCGCGCCGTCCCGATAGGCGACGCCGACCGGCATCGTCAGCCCGGACGCAATCACGTGATGGGCGAGCACCTCGCCGTCGCGCACCACGAGCGCGTGCACGCGCCCCTCCATGCTGCCGACGTACAGGATGCCGCGTGGCGACCACGCCATTTCGCGTGCGGCCGGCACGGCGTCGCTCAGCAGTGTGATGTGAAAGCCGGGTGGCAGCACGAGCTGGGCGAGCGGCAGGCTCTCGGCGGGCGCCGCGGCGGGGAGGAAACAGGCTACGCCGGCGAGCAGTGCGGCAACGCGGCGCTGCGCGCGGCGTGTCATGGCGCAAGCGAGCGGCATGGCGGCGGCGGAAGGTCCGTGACAGGGCGATTGTATGCCCGCCCGCGCGGCGTCTGCGGAATTTTGCGCGTAAGTGTTTGTTGTGCCACTGGTTTCCAGCTATAATCGCACGTTTCAGTAGTTTCGAACCCGGTTTTCCCGAAGGATTTCATATGGTTATCATCCGTCTGGCTCGCGGCGGCTCGAAGAAGCGCCCGTTCTACAACATCGTTGCTACCGATTCGCGTAACCGTCGTGACGGCCGCTTCATCGAACGCGTCGGCTTCTACAACCCGGTCGCCACGAAGGGCGAATCGCTGCGTATCGCTCAGGACCGCCTGACGTACTGGCAAGGCGTTGGCGCGCAACTGTCGCCGACCGTCGAGCGTCTCGTGAAGCAAGCGCAAAAGGCGCAACCGGCTGCGTGAGCGGGATGGCGCTGCATGCCGGTCGTGCCGGCCGTGAGGTTCAGTGATGGCGGAGCACGATTCCGGTAGCGCCAAGCGCGCGCGTGCATCGTTCGGTGCGTTCGTCCGCAAGCCGGCCGAGCGCGGTTCGGTTACGGACGCCAGCGCGGCAGCGGCGGAACAGGGTGGCCTCGAGGCCACGCAGGCCTGGCCCGACGATGCTGTCGAGGTTGGTGCGGTGGTCGACGCTTACGGCCTCAAGGGGTGGGTCAAGATTGCGACCCATGCCGACGCCGGTCGCGGCGGCGACGCGCTGTTGAAGGCGCGCCGCTGGTGGCTGCTGCAAAAAGGCGCGGAGCGCCAGTCTGTCTGCATCGAGCAGGCGAAGACGCATGGCGACACGGTCGTCGCGCATCTCGCCGGCGTCGGTGATCGCGACGCGGCGCTGTCGCTGCGCGGTACCCGCGTGTTCGTGCGCCGGGAGGATTTTCCGGCGCTCGCAGCGGACGAGTTTTACTGGGTCGATCTGATCGGTCTCGACGTCATCAACGAAAAGGCGGTGGCGCTCGGTAAGGTGGCCGGCATGATCGACAACGGTGTGCATTCGATCATGCGTGTCGAATATCCGGCGACCGGGAAAGACGGCCAGCCGGTGACCGCCGAGCGGCTGATTCCGTTCGTCGGGGTGTACGTCAAAACGGTGGATCAGGCGGCGCGTCGCATTGTCGTCGACTGGGAAGCCGATTACTGAAATGAACCAGGTCACGGAGAGCGCGGTGCAGTTCGATATCGTCACGCTCTTTCCCGAAATGTTCCGCGCGTTGACCGACTGGGGAATCACCAGCCGGGCCGTGAAGCAGGGGCGCTTCGGGCTTCGCACCTGGAATCCGCGTGATTTCACGACGGACAACTACCGCACGGTCGACGATCGGCCTTACGGTGGCGGTCCGGGCATGGTGATGCTGGCCAGGCCGCTCGAAGCCGCGATCGGCGCCGCGAAGGCGGCGCAGGCGGAGCAGGGCGTCGCGAGCACGCGCGTCGTGATGATGTCGCCGCAGGGCGCGCCGCTCACGCACGAGCGCGTCGTACGGATGGCTCAGGAGCCGGGCGTCATCGTGCTGTGCGGCCGTTACGAGGCGATTGATCAGCGCCTGCTCGACCGTTGCGTCGACGAGGAAATCAGCCTTGGCGATTTCGTGCTGTCCGGCGGCGAGCTGCCGGCGATGGCGATGATGGATGCCGTCGTCCGTCTGCTGCCTGGCGTGCTGAACGACGCGCAATCGGCCGTGCAGGACAGCTTCGTCGACGGGCTGCTCGATTGTCCGCATTACACGCGTCCCGAGGAATACGAGGGCATGCGGGTGCCGGACGTGCTGCTCGGCGGGCATCATGCCGAGATCGAGCGCTGGCGGCGCCAGGAAGCATTGAGAAACACGTGGCTGAAGCGTCCCGACCTGATTGCGCGGGCGCGCCGCGACAAGTTGCTGAGCCGTGCCGACGAAGCATGGCTCGCGAACCTCGCGCGCGAAGCGAAAAACGCCTCCTGAGGCGGCTTCGCGAGCGGGAATTGGCGGTGCTGCGCATGCGTGCGCGGCACCTGATGTGAATCCATCCTCTATCGGGGCCGGGCCTGGGCACAGGCGGGCGCAAACGCCGACAAGATGGCTTTAGGAGTCAGTGATGAATCTGATCGAAAAACTTGAGCAGGAAGAGATCGAGCGCGCGCTCGCCGGCAAGACGATTCCCGAATTCGCCCCGGGCGACACGGTGATCGTGAACGTGAACGTGGTTGAAGGTACCCGCAAGCGCGTTCAGGCCTACGAAGGCGTCGTGATCGCGAAGCGCAACCGCGGCCTGAACTCGGCGTTCATCGTCCGCAAGATCTCGTCGGGCGAAGGTGTCGAGCGTACGTTCCAGACCTACTCGCCGCTGCTGGCAAGCATCGTCGTGAAGCGTCGCGGTGACGTCCGTCGCGCGAAGCTGTACTACCTGCGCGAGCGTTCGGGCAAGTCGGCTCGAATCAAGGAAAAGCTGGTGTCGAAGGATCGCGCCGCTGCTGCTCCGCAAGCGTAAGCGTAAGAGCTGTAAGAAAAAAGCACCCACCCGGGTGCTTTTTTCATTCTGGCGCGACAATATGCTCATATCGCCCGAGGACACGGAGTTCCATTGAATCGCCGCCCCATCATCGATCCCGAAGTGCTGCCGGTCGAAACGACCGGCGTCGGTCTGCCGGCCATCGACGGCCGGCGGATGACGCCGTGCGGGTTGCGCGACCGCTTCGCGCACGCGCTCGAATGGATCGAGGAGCCTTCCGAGGCGCGTCTCGTCGAGGGCATCGATCCACGCAGCGCCGCGGTGCTGGTGCCGCTGGTCGCGCGCGAAGCGGGCCTGACCGTGCTGCTCACGCAGCGCGCCGATCACCTGAACGACCACGCGGGGCAGATCAGCTTTCCCGGCGGCCGGCGCGAGCCGTTCGACCACGATGCGACGGCCACCGCGTTGCGCGAGGCGAAGGAAGAGATCGGGCTTGCCGGCGAACGGGTGGAAGTCCTCGGCGCGCTGCCGGACTACCTGACGGGAACCGGATTCTGCGTGACGCCCGTCGTCGGCCTCGTGCATCCGCCGTTCACCATGCAGGCGGACACGCTCGAAGTCGCCGAGATATTCGAAGTGCCGCTCGCGTTCCTGATGAATCCGGCCAACCACCAGGTGCGCGTGTTTCGCTGGGACGGCGGCGAGCGTCGTTTTTTTGCGATGCCTTATCCCAATGGCGATGCGGGCGCGCATTACTTCATCTGGGGCGCAACTGCCGGCATGTTGCGCAATCTTTACCGCTTCCTGGCGGCAGGATGAAATCCGGCGCTGCGCGCGGCATCCGCGGCGCGGCCGGCACGCGGCGCATGGGGCCATGCGAGGCTTACGCTGTGCTATCGTTATGCAAAAAATGACATAACCCGAAGACGGCGCCACGCATGACTTTCTTTTCGGTTCTTCTTGCCCTGATCATCGAACAGGTTCGCGCGCTATCACCGAGCAATCCGGTGTTTGCGTTGTTCCAGTTTCATGCGGAAACCGTCGCGCACGGTCTCGACGCCGGCAAGCAGAAGCACGGCGTCCTCGCATGGCTCGCGGTCGTCCTGCCTTGGGTACTGGCCACCGCGCTCGTCTATTTCCTGCTGTACAAGGTGAGCTTCGCGCTGGCGTTCCTGTGGAACGTCGCCGTCGTCTATTTCACGCTCGGCTTCCGCCAGTTCAGCCACTATTTCACCGACATCCATCTCGCGCTCAACAACGACGACGTGCCGCGCGCGCGGGAAATCCTCAACGAATGGACGGGGATGGACACGGTCGACATGCCGGTCGGCGAAATCGTCCGCCATACGCTGATCCACGCGGTCGTCGCGTCGCATCGCCACGTATTTGGCGTGTTCTTCTGGTATGTGCTGCCGATCGGTCCGGCAGGCGCGGTGCTGTACCGCATCTCCGAATACCTCGCGCGCAGCTGGTCGACGCCCGGCGACGATCGCACCGCCGCATTCTCGACGTTCGCGCAGCGTGCGTTCTTCGTGATCGACTGGGTGCCGGCACGCCTGACGGCGCTCGGTTTCGCGATCGTCGGCAACTTCGAGGACGCGATCTACGCGTGGCGTAACCACACGCGCCAGTGGCCCGACCCGAACGACGGCGTGCTGCTGGCGGCAGGCAGCGGTGCGCTTGGCGCGCGCCTTGCCGGGCCGCTCGCCGAGCAGTCGAGCGTCGACGTTCTGGCGGTCGGCGACAGCGGGCCGGTCACGGTCGGCGACGACTGCACGCCGCGCACGCTGCAATCCGCTGTCGGCCTCGTCTGGCGCGCGGTGATCCTGTGGATGATCCTGTTGCTGATGCTGACGATCGCCGTCTGGGTGTCCTGACGCGGCTGCGGAAGCGGATTCGCAGGAAACGGGAAGGCCGGCTCGATGCCGGCCTTTTTGCTGGGCGTCAGCCGTCGCGCGGGTCGCGTGCCGCGCCGCAATGCCAGCATGCGGTGAACTGCGCTTCGAGCTCCTCGCCGCAGTGCCTGCAGCGCCACGGCGTCGCGCCGGCAGCGGGGCCGTGCGACGCGGCGTCGAGCAAGCGGTGGGCGAGCGCGTCGTCGCGTTCGTCGTCGAGCCAGATCTCGGGCGCGCAGGCGTCGGCGGGAATGCCGCCGAGCGCGCCCGTCGCATAGCGGTTGTGCAGCTCGCAGCCGATGCCGGCGGCTTCGAGGACATTGGCCCAATGCTGCGCGGTGGCGAGATCCGGAGCCCTGAAACGCATGACGCCTCCTGTCGGCGGGGCGGCCGGCGCGCGGGGCGGTTCACGTGCGGAACGCGCCGCTGGCGCGGTCCGCCCGGCAATCGCGGTCAGCGCACGATCTGGCTCGCCTCGTGCACGAGTTGCGCGTACAGCGCATGCCGGGTCGGCGCGACGCGGCCCTCGGCGACGGCCTCGAGAATCGCGCAGCCCGGCTCGTGCAGGTGATGACAATTATAGAAACGGCAGTGCGCGAGCAGCGGGCGGAATTCCGGAAACGCGCGCTCGAGCCGGCCTTCCGTCAGATGATAGAGGCCGAACTCCTGAAAGCCCGGCGAATCGATCAGCGCGCCGCTTTCGGGCAGCGGATAGAGGCGGGTGAACGTCGTCGTGTGGCGTCCGCTGTTGAGCGCGGCCGAGATTTCGCGAGTCGCCGCTTCCGCATCGGGCACGAGCAGGTTGACGAGCGTCGACTTGCCCATCCCCGACTGCCCGAGCAGGATCGTCGAACGGCCGGCAAGGTGCGGCGCGAGTTGCGCGCGCGCGTCGTCGGGCGCGCCCTTGACCGACAGTTCCAGCACGTCGTAGCCGAGCGCCCGGTACGGCGCGAGCCGCGCGCGCGCGACCGGCAGCGCGGCCTCGACGTCGATCTTGTTCAGCACGATGAGTGGCTTCAGCTCGTTCGCCTCGGCGGCGATTAGCGCGCGCCCGAGCAGATCCTCGCTGAAATAGGGCTCGGTCGCGAGCACGATCAGCAACTGGTCGAGATTGGCCGCGAACAGCTTCGACTTGAACTGGTCGGAGCGGTACAGCAGGTTGTGCCGTTCGCCGATCGCGGCGATCACGCCCTGATCGGCGGACGTGCGCTCGTACGTGACGCGGTCGCCGACCGCGACCTCGCTTTTCTTGCCGCGCGGAAAGCACTGCAGCATCGGGCCGCCGTCGTCGGGCGCGACGATGTAGTGGCGGCCGTGCGCCGCGATCACGCGGCCTTCGGCACGTTCCGCGCCTGATGCGCGCGGGGCCGGTTTGCGGGGGGAGGTCGGCCGGCTCATGCGAGTTTCAGCAGCCGGTCGATCCGCTGCGACGCAGGCGGGTGCGAATAGTAGAACGCGGTGTAGAGCGGGTCGGGCGTCAGCGTCGACGCGTTGTCCTCGTAGAGCTTGACGAGCGCGTTGACGAGATCCTGCGCATCGGTCTGGCTGGCCGCGAACGCGTCCGCCTCGAATTCGTGCTTGCGCGACGTGAGGCTGCCGACCGGCGTCGCGAAGAACAGGAACACCGGAATCGCGAGGAAGAACAGCACGAGCGCCGCGCCCGCGTTGCTGCTGCCGAGCGACGGCGTGACGCCGAGCCCGGTGAAGAACCAGGTCCGCTGCGCGAGCCAGCCGAGCAGCGCAAGCATCGCGAGGCTCAGCACGAACGACACCAGCATGCGCTTCATCACGTGGCGGCGCTTGAAATGCCCGAGCTCGTGCGCGAGCACGGCCTCGATCTCGTTGCCGGACAGCCGCGCGAGCAACGTATCGAAGAACACGATCCGCTTCGACGCGCCGAAGCCGGTGAAGTAGGCGTTGCCGTGCGCGGAGCGGCGGCTGCCGTCCATCACGAACAGGCCCTTGGCCGCGAAGCCGCAGCGCTTCATCAGCCGCTCGATGCGCTCGCGCAGCGCGTCGTCCTTCAGCGGCTCGAACTTGTTGAAGAGCGGCGCGATGAAGGTCGGATAGATCAGCAGGACGAGCAGCTGGAAGCCGACCCAGACCGCCCAGGTCCACAGCCACCACAGGCTGCCGGCCTGGTTCATCAGCCACAGCACGACGAACAGCAGCGGCAGGCCGAGCGCGGCGCCGAGCAGCGCGTTCTTCAGCATGTCGGTGAAGAACAGGCGCCGCGTCATCCGGTTGAAGCCGAAGCGCGCCTCGATGCCGAACTGCCGGTAATACTCGAACGGCAGGTCGATCGCGCTCGTGACCGCGAACACGGACGCGACGAGCGCGACTTGCTGCGCGTAGCCGCGCCCGAGCCAGCCGCTCAGCGCCGCATCGAACGCGCCGACGCCGCCGAGCAGCGTGAGCCCGACCAGCACCGCGGCGCTGACGACGATCTCGAGCATCGTCAGCCGGGTGCGCTCGACCGTGTAGTCGGCCGCGCGCTGGTGCGCGTTGAGCGGAATGGTTGCGCTGAATTGCGGGGGTACGCGATTGCGGTGCGCCGCGACGAAGCGCACCTGCCGCGACGCGAGCCACAGCTTGGTGACGACCATCGCGAGCACGGCGAGCGCGAACAGCAGGGTGAACGAATAAGGTGACATCGAAGGCGCCAAAGGGTTCTATGCGAGAATTATATGTTCTTGCGGACCGGCCCCGCATGTGCGCTGCCGGCCGCTCGCGCGGCGCTGCGGCGCCGCCCGCCATTTTCCAGGATGACTCATGACCGAAATTCCCGCTTCCACCAGCCAGCCCCAACTCGTGCGCAACGAGCTGAACCTCGTCTGGCTCGACATGGAAATGACGGGCCTCGACCCGGATAACGACCGCATCATCGAGATCGCGGTCGTCGTGACCAACTCGACGCTCGAGATCATGGTCGAAGGCCCGGTATTCGCGATCCACCAGAGCGACGCGACGCTCGCGAAGATGGACGACTGGAACAAGACCACCCACGGCCGTTCCGGCCTGATCGACCGCGTGCGCGCGTCGACCGTGACCGAGGAGGACGCTGCCGCGCAGCTCCAGGCGTTCCTCGCGCAGCACGTGCCGCCGGGCAAGTCGCCGATGTGCGGCAACTCGATCTGCCAGGACCGCCGCTTCATGGCGCGCTGGATGCCCGACCTGGAGCGCTTCTTCCACTACCGCAATCTCGACGTCAGCACGCTCAAGGAGCTGTGCCGCCGCTGGCAGCCGGCGATCTACAAGGGGTTCCAGAAGCGCGCGATGCACACCGCGCTCGCCGACATCCACGAGTCGATCGACGAGCTGAAGTACTACCGCAAGCACTTCCTCGTGCCGGCCGCGGCCGCAGCCGCCCCGGCGGACAACGTCGCGCCGGCCGCCTGAGCCGGCAGCCGGCCGCGCGTCATTTCGGGGCGCGCAACGCGCTCTTCGGACGGAACGCCGCGACCACCGCGGCGTCGGTCTCGACGTACGGGCCGCCGATCAGGTCGATGCAGTACGGCACCGCGGCGAAGATGCCGGGCACGGCCGGCCGGCCGTCGCCGGCGCGCAGGCCTTCGAGCGTTTCCTTGATCGACTTCGGCTGGCCGGGCAGGTTGACGATCAGCGCCGCGTGACCGGCGGTCTCGCGGATCACCGCGACCTGCCGCGACAGGATCGCGGTCGGCACGAAGTTCAGGCTGATCTGCCGCATCTGCTCGCCGAATCCCGGCATGTCCTTCGTCGCCACCGCGAGCGTCGCCTCGGGCGTCACGTCGCGGCGCGCGGGGCCGGTGCCGCCCGTCGTCAGCACGAGATCGCAGCCCGCCACATCGACGAGCTCGACGAGCGTCGCCGAGATCGTCGGCGCGTCGTCCTGGATCAGACGCGTCTCGGCACGCCACGGCGACGTGAGCGCGCCGCGCAGCCAGTCCTGCAGCGCGGGAATGCCCTTGTCCTCGTAGACGCCGCTGCTCGCGCGGTCGCTGATCGACACGAGGCCGACCACCAGTTCGTCGGGAGGGTTACGCTTCGTCGTCATGGTCGTCCCCGGCGGGCTCGGCGTCGTCGTCGTCCGAGGCCGCCGCGCCGCTCGCCGTCTTGACCCACTGGAACAGCTCGCGGTAGTAGCGCGGCGGCTTGCCCTGCTGGGTTTCCCGGCGCGCGTTGCGGATCAGCGTGCGGCCTTCCTGCACGTCCGCGTCCGGATGCTGGCGGATGAATTCCGTCAGCGCCGCGTCGTCGGCGAGCAACTGCTCGCGGGTGCGTTCGATCCAGTGCAGGCGCGCGGTCGCGGCCTTGTTCACGCCGCGCTGCGCGTCGAGCGCGGTGCGCAGCGCGGCCGTCTCGTCGTCGGTGAGCGAGCGCATCACGCGGCCGACGTACTGGAGCTGGCGGCGCTTGCCTTCGTGGTCGGTGATGCGGCGCGCTTCGCGCACTGCATCACCGAGACTCTCGGGCATCGGCATGCGCTTGAGTGCGTCCTTCGGCAGGTCGACGAGCGCCTGGCCGAGCGTCTGCAGCTCGTGCATCTCGCGTTTCAACTGGGATTTGCTGGGGCGATCGTAGCCGTGGCCGGCGTCGTCGTCGGCGTGCTCGATCGGCTGAATACGGGTTTTGCGTGTCATGGGCGGCATTGTATCGCGGCGCGGGCGCCCCCAGCTTCTCCGTTGCGGCGCCCCGGACCTTGCTATGATCGCGGGATACGCACCTTTTGACACACGCGGGCCGTCGGCCCGCCACCGGATAACACGAAGATGGCTGCCAATCTCGACGCGCAAGCGCGTTATTTCCCGCATACGCAGGACCAGCTGAAAGAAATCGCCTCGGACATCCTCCGCCATGCGAAGGCGATCGGCGCGACGGACGCCGCGACCGAAATTTCCGAAGGCGACGGCCTGTCGGTGTCGGTGCGGCGCGGCGAGGTCGAGACGATCGAGCACAACCGCGACAAGATGGTCGGCGTAACCGTGTTCATCGGCAAGAAGCGCGGCAACGCGAGCACGTCGGATTTTTCTCCGGCCGCGCTCAAGGACACTGTTGCCGCCGCGTACAACATCGCGCGCTTCACCGCCGAGGACGACGCGGCCGGGCTCGCCGAAGCCGAGCTGCTGGAAAACGCGCCGCAAGACCTCGAGCTGTATCACCCGTGGGAGCTGTCCGCCGACGAGGCGGTCGAGATCGCGCGCCGCGCGGAAGACGCCGCGTTCGCGGTGAGCCCGCAGATCCGCAATTCGGAAGGCGCGAGCGTGTCCGCGCAGCATTCGCAATTCGTGCTGGCGACGAGCCGCGGCTTCCTCGCCGGCTACCCGTATTCGCGCCACTACATCGCGTGCGCGCCGATCGCCGGCAGCGGCCGGCAGATGCAGCGCGACGACTGGTATTCGTCGAAGCGCAGCGCCGCCGATCTCGCCGCGCCGGAAGCGGTGGGCCGCTATGCGGCCGAACGCGCGCTCGCGCGGATGGGCGCGCGCCGGCTCGATACCCGCAAGGTGCCGGTGCTGTTCGAGGCGCCGCTCGTGGCGGGGCTGCTCGGCGCGTTCGTGCAGGCGGTGAGCGGCGGCGCGCTGTATCGCAAGACCTCGTTCCTCGTCGACAGCCTCGGCAAGCCGGTGTTCGCACCGCACGTGCAGGTCGTCGAGGATCCGCACGTGCGGCGTGCGATGGGCAGCGCGCCGTTCGACGAGGAAGGCGTGCGCACGCGCGCGCGCAGTGTCGTCAAGGACGGCGTCGTCGAGGGTTATTTCCTGTCGACCTATTCGGCGCGCAAGCTCGGCACGCAGACGACCGGCAACGCGGGCGGCTCGCACAACCTCGCGCTGAGGAGTTCGCTGACGGAGGCGGGCGACGATTTCGACGCGATGCTGAAGAAGCTCGGCACCGGCCTGTTGCTGACCGAGCTGATGGGGCAGGGCGTGAACTATGTGACGGGCGACTACTCGCGCGGCGCGGCGGGCTTCTGGGTGGAGAACGGCGTGATCCAGTATCCGGTCGAGGAAATCACCGTCGCGAGCACGCTGCAGGACATGTTCCGGCACATCGTCGCGATCGGCTCGGATTCGATCGTGCGCGGCACGAAGGAAACCGGCTCGGTGCTCATCGAGCAGATGACGATCGCCGGCCAGTAAGCCGCGCGGGGTGCGCGCGTGCTGCTCCTGAACGGGCGGCGCGCGCGGGCCGGATGACGACAGCCCGACCGGCGCGAGCCGGTCGGGCTGTTTCGTTTTGCGCGCGGATCAGCCGCGCTTGCGCGCGTAGACGACGAACGCGTACGCGAACGCGTTCGGCGCGGCCGCCTGGTGCGTGTCGCGCGACACTTCCTGCCAGCGCGCCGGATCGGGGGCCGGGAAGGTCGCGTCGCCGTCGAAATCGGCGTCGATCTCGGTGACGACCAGCTTGTCGGCGTGCTCGATGCCCTCCGCATAGAGCTGCGCGCCGCCGATCAGGAATGCCTCGGGCGCGCCGTCGTGCGCGGCGAGCGCGAGCGCGTCGGCGAGCGACGTCACGGTGTCGCAGCCGTCGAAGCGCCGCGCCGCGTCGCGCGACACGACGATGTTGCGGCGCCCCGGCAGCGGCCGCCCGATCGATTCGTGGGTCTTGCGGCCCATGACGATCGGCGCGCCCATCGTCGTGCGCTTGAAGAACGCGAGGTCCTCGGGAAGTTTCCAGGGCAACTGGTTGTCGCGGCCGATGACGCCGTTGCGGGCGCGCGCGACGATCAGGGTCAGCGTCGTCATGAACGTAGGATGGGAAAGCGCAGGGACAGAATGGCGCCGATTCTACCGGATTGCCGGCCGGCGTCGGGCGCGGCGGCCCGCGCCGCCGTGCCTACTCGCCGTGCTCGTCGTCGCCCGCCGCCGCGCGCTGCTCGGTGTCGGACAGGTCCCTCAGCCCGTGCGCGCCCATCAGCCGGTACAGCGTGACGCGCGAAATGCCGAGTTCCGCCGCCGCCTCGGCGAGCCGGTGCCGGTGGCGCAGCAGCGCAGCCTCGATCGCGCGTTTCTCCGCGCGCTCGCGCGCCTCGGCAAGTGTCGTCGACTGCTGGGCCGTGTATTGCCCGAGGTCGAGATCGGACGCCGAGATCAGCCGGCTGTCCGCCATCACGATCGCGCGGCGGATCCGGTTGATCAGTTCGCGCACGTTGCCGGGCCACGGGTAGTTGTACATCGCCTCGACCGCGCACGGCGTGAAGCCGCGGATCTTGCGGGCGCCGTCGCTGCGGAACTTCAGCAGCACGTGATGCGCAAGCAGCTCGATATCCTTGCCGCGGGCGCGCAGCGGCGGCTCGTCGATCCGCAGCACGCAGAGCCGGTGAAACAGGTCGGCGCGAAAGTGCCCGTCGCGCATCGCGGCGTCGAGATCGACATGCGTGGCGGAGATGATCCTCGTGTCGACCGGGATCGATTCGTGGCCGCCGAGCCGCTCGATCCTGCCCTCCTGCAGGAAGCGCAGCATGCTCGCCTGGCTCTCGAGCGGCATGTCGCCGATTTCGTCGAGGAACAGCGTGCCGCCGTGCGCGGACTCGACGCGGCCGATCTTGCGCTGGTTCGCGCCGGTGAACGCACCGCGCTCGTAGCCGAACAGCTCCGATTGCAGCAGGTGATGCGGGATCGCGCCACAGTTGATCGCGACGAACGGCGCCTTGCGCCGCGACGAGCGCTCGTGGATCGCGAGCGCGGTCAGCTCCTTGCCGGTGCCGGATTCGCCGGAGATGAATACCGCCGCGTCGGTGTTCGCGACCTTGCGGATCGTGCGGAACAACCGCTGCATCGCGTCGCAGGTGCCGACCATCTCGTCGTCGCCGGGCGCCGCGACGTCGCTCGCGAGTTCGAGGTCGCAGAGCGTCACCATTCCGTACGCGTGGCCGACGAGGTAGTCGATCGTCGTGTGCGTCGGCGTGCCCTTGATGTAGTCGAAACAGTATTGCCGGATCAGCTTGCGGATGTCGGGCTCCGCGAGCCGCGCGGGATCGGCGAGCGCGACCCAGCCGATCTGCTGATGCCGCAGCACCGGCTCGAGCGGCGTCAGCTCGCGCGATGCGAAGCCGTCGAGATCGACGATCCCCGCGTGCGCGAGATCGGGCTTCACGAGCCGCTGCGCGTCGTGCGCGGACTTCGCGCACAGCACGTCCCAGCGGCGCTCTCGCAAGTGCCCGACGAGCGCCGCGTCGGGGCGGCGCGACAGATACACGAGTGGCCGTACCGCCAGCAGGTGGCAGGGCCCGGCCTCGTCCGAGCGTGCGATCGCGAGATGCGGCACGAAACCCGGCTGGGCGGTTGAAGGGACTGGGCGGGAGTCGTGCACGATAACCTCGTTGCGTGAGCGCGCTTCAGAACGTGTACGGGAAGCGCAGGCCGACGATGAAGTTCGGCGCATCGGGCGTCAGCCCGATCGCGACCGACGCGTTCATCGTCAGGTGCTTGTTGAACACATGGTTGAGGCCGAAACTCAACGTCGATGCCGTCGTCTGGCTGCCCGGCACTCGCTGCCAGCCCTGGCCCGGGGCCTGCGTTTCGGTGGACGGTTCGATCGCCATCGTGTAGGCGATGCTCGCGGAGTCGCGTTCGGAAAACGCGAGCGCAACGCCGCCGCCGAACTGGATGATGTCGCCGAGCTTGACCTTGGCGGGCACGGTCTGGCCGGCCACCGACGATATGTCGGAGAACGAACGGGCGACGTTGTACGTGTAGGACACGCTGCCGAACAGCACGACCGGATCGTAGGTCTTCAGCGCCGAGACGCCGGCCGTGATGCTCCAGAAGCCGGTGCCGGTCGGCAGCTTGTCGGGCGCGACGAGGTTCGTGTTGTTCGGGTCGGCCTGCAGCAACTTGATGCCGAACGGCGACGTGCCGGTCGGCGACTTCACGCGCAGGCTGCCGACGATGTCCGGAATGCTGTCGCGCTCCTTGACGAACTGGTAGTAGATGCCGAAATTGACGTCGCCGAGCGCGTGCGAGCTGACGTTCGTGTCGGACATCGTGCTCGCCGAGGTGCCCGCGCCGCCGTTGATGAAGGTGGCGGTGCGGTACAGGTACGGCACGTCGACGTCGACGCTGATCCGGTCGGTGAGTCCATAGCGGACGTCCACGTCGGACATCAGCTGGTGCGACTTCGTCTGGCCGAGGTTCAGGTTGCCGAGGAAGATCGCGTCGAGCGCAAGAAAGCCGGACAGCTGCAGTTGCCGCCGGTCGTAATAGGTGTCGCTGATGCCCCAGTCGATTGTCAGCTTGTGGTCGAAGAGCGGCGCATGCTCGCGTTGCACGACTGCGTCTTCCGCCGCGGTGCGACCGGGCTCGGTGGCTTTCTGCACGGTGCCGATGGCGCCCGGCGCGCCGCTTTCGCCCGCGCTCGCGGGCGGCGGCGGGTTGACCGGCACGCCGGTCGCGGTGCCGGTGCCTTCGCCGGGCGCAGGCGTGACGGGCGTGTATTGCGAGACCAGCGCCGGCGGCGCGGCGACGCCGTCGCCCGACCCGCCCGGGGCGCCGCGCCCGCGCCGGGCCATCTCGAGATCGACGACCTGACGTTCGAGCACGTCGATCTTGCGCTGCTGCGCGTCGACGACTTTCATCAACGTGTTGAGGCGCTCCTCGAGCGACTGGTCGGCGAGCGCCTGCGCATGCGCGCCCTGCGTGAACGCAAAGCAAAGCACCGCGGCCGGGATGGCGGCGAGCACGGTGCGCGGTTTGCCTGTTGACGACTTGTGATGCGACATGATCCTTCCCCCCGGAATGGACCGCCGGGAGCCGCGCCAAGGGGCGCGGCCCGCTGCGGCCAGAAGTGGCACACGCGTGCGCGGCATGTGCGCTGTCGCGGCTTGCGGGCCGCGCTCATCTCCTCGGAAGGGCGCTGTTCTGCAGCGCCTGGAGGACGCCCATCTGACGGAGCGTCGCTGACGACAGTGACTGGGTGCGCAACAGCAGTTGAAGCTGGTTCGAGACAATCTGGCGATTGCCCGTGACTTGCAGCAGTTGCGCGATCGCACCGGCCTGCTGGGAGGATGCCGGGGAGATCGACTGGGTGGCGAGGCCGGCGGGGGTCTGCAACGCGACGGACAGCCCCTTGCCGGAAAACGAAATCACCGCCTTCACGGTGCCCGACGCATCGCTTGCGGATGCGCTGGCGTTCGACGTCGAGCCGGGCAGGGGCTGCGCCGTCGGATTGTTCGCGTTGAAGTCGATGACGGCCGCATTGGTGCCGGTGTTGTAGTTGCCCGCGACCTGCGTGATCTGCGAGATGCCGTTGACCGAGACCGACTGCCCGCCGGTCGCGATGGCGTTCGGGTTCGCGCCGCTCGGCCCGTCGCCGCCGTCGACGACCCGGGCGAATGTCGTGACGTGCGCGTGGGGCCGGCCGGCGGCATTCGTCGCGACCGACAGCGTGCCTTGCGCGACCGCAAGCGCGCCGTTCGGCAATTGCCATTGGGACACCAGATTCAGCACGAACCCGGAAATCATCGATGCGCCGGCATATTTTCCGGTCTGGTGGGCGAGGACGTCGTCGTCGACGAGCTGCAGCGCCGGTGCAGGCAGTTGGCTGTCGAACGGACGTGATGCATTGAGCGCGCCGGGCGCGTTTTCGGCCGCAACGGCGCTGCTCGCGTAGCCGCACAGGGTGGTGCACCATGCGAGGCAGAGCGGCGAGAGGTAGCGTTTCATGACGAGTCAGAACAGGTCTGCCTTGATCAAGCCGAATTCGACGAAGGGAACCGCGGCGGAACTCGTGCCGAGCGCCTGGTCGCGCAGCTTGAGCGCCAGCGATTCGTTGTTCTGCAACAGGGGGGAATCCTCCTTGAACGGTTTGCCCAGAACGGCGAAGACGAGGCCGTTCCAGGTTCTGGCGAAGTCCTTTTCGAGCAGGATGCGGTTGCCGAGCGCCGGATCGGCGATGAAGATCCGGCCGTCTTCCGCATGCTTGACGATCACGAAATGCTCGTAGCCGTCGAGATTCATCAGCACGAGCACGGGGATCTGCAGGTGATACAGCGCGTCGATGCCGACCCTGAAGCCGCGGCCGCGCAGGCCGAGGGTCTCGACGAACTTCTTCATGTCGAGCATCGAGAAACCATTCTTGACCACGACGTCCGGCGACGAGAATGCCATCATCCGCCGGATCATTTCGGGTTCCGGAATATCGATGTCGTAGCCGTATTTGAGCAGCGTGGCGAGCGCGGCCGAGCCGCAGCTGAAGTCGAACTTCTGGCTGACGATGTCGCGATAGCGCAGGTCGCGGACCGATTTCAGGTGCTTCGTGAGCGGCACGCCCGCGAGCGTGTAGGTGTCGATGCTCGATTGCGCGAAGGCCACCGCGCACCAGACGCCGGTCGCCACGACGGCGGCGATGTGCCGCGACGAAAGCCGATGTTCCCCGGACATGCCGATCTCCTGCCACGCGCGCCGCGTCGCCCGACGAACGGGCGGCACGGCGCGTTCCCCCGGTTGTGCGGTCAATGACCGTTGTTGAGCGCCGCGATCGCGAGGCCGTTGTGCTGCAGGTTGCCGACGCCGCCGGCGATGTTCACGCCGATGTTGCCGGCGGAGCCGTGCAGCGTGTTGGCGCCGAGCAACGCGGTGCCTTCGAAGCGGCCCTTGGCCTGCGCGGCCGCATTCTGCGTGTTGTCGTCCGTGGCGAGCATCGCGACCGTCGACACCTGCGCCGGATTGACGGTCGTCACGGCGCCGGCGAGGCTGTTGTTCTGCACGTTGCCGATGCCCGACGCGACGTTCACGCCGACGTTGCCCGACACGTTCGACAGCGAGCCGTCGCCGATCGTCGCGTTCAGCTTGAAGTTGTTGACGGCGGCCTTGCCCGACGACGACTGGCTGCTGAAGATCTGCGCGTTGCCGAACACGTTGCCGATGTCCACCGACGCGAGCGCGACGTCGTTGCTTTGCGCGTTGCTGATGCCTTCCGCGACGTTGACGCCCAGGTTGCCGGTGACGCCCGACGCGGCGTTGTTGCCGGTGCCCGCGTTGAGCTCGCCGGGCTTGCGGGTGTCGATGTGCTGCGTGACGCTGCCGGTGGTCGTCACGTCAGTCTTGTCGACGTCGAGCTTGTAGCTCCAGGACGTGTTCTTCGAGAACTTTTCGCTCGAGCTCGCCTGCATCGACTTGCTGGACGACGAGGTCGACGACGAATCGTCGTGATGCACCCGCGCCTTGTAGCCGGACTCGCTCTCGGAGTGGCTGGAGCTCGACGACGAACTCATCTTGGCGTCATGCGTGTTGCTGTTCGACGATGCGTTGTCCCATGCGACGCCAGCCGCGCCGGCCACGTAGAGGCTGCCGTTGAAGTTCTCGCTTTCGCTGCTGCCGTGGCGGGTGCGGGTGTGTGACGTGCTCTCGTTTTCGGACGCGGCGACCGTGACCGTCAGCACGCCTGCGACGGCCTTGTGGCCGCTGCTCGCGCTCGTGTCCTGTTGCGACGACGACGATTGCTTCGTGTGGCTCGACTGGGACTTCGAGCTTTCGCCCGAGGCCCATGCCGTCACGCTGTGCGAATCGTGCGACGACGACTTCGATTCGGTCGATTGCGACGACGACATCCTCGAGGACGACTCGTTCGACGAGAACGACGAGCTGCCGCTTACCGACACGTTCTTGTCTTCGTTGTTGAACGTCGTCGTGATCGCGCCCTTCGAGTAGCTCTGGTAGTTCGGATCGAGCACCACGCCGGCCACCGAGACCGACTGGTTGTTGTTGATGACGGCCCCGGCCGTGCTCGTCACGGTCACGCTGCCGAACAGCCTGACCCAGCCATGGATGGCGACCGTGTCGGTGACACCCGTCGTGTTGAACAGATAGGCCTTCGGCGGCGACGCATACACGGAACTGGCTGCTGACGCGAGGATCGCCGCTGCAATGAGTGTGCGCTTCATAGTACGCTCCGTTTCGGTGATGGCTTAGTTAAAAAGAGTGCCCGCCGGGGGACGGAGCACAAAACTGTTTGCCGTGGCATTACCGGCGCCGGAGGTCTGGTTGACTTGTACGATGCCGCTGATATGCTTGAAAGCGTCGCCGCTAATCGACGCTTCGGGCATATCCCGCCCGCCCACCGGGAGTCCCAGTCCACCGTGTCCCGGGGCTGTCTCGGATAGTTCGGTATCCGAGACAGCCCGCACTCCCGCGCCCAGCGTTCCGAGCACGGTGCTGTTGCGCTGAAGATTTCCCGCCCCTGCGCTCTGATTCACCATCAATGCACCCGAGACGTTCGAGAAAGCCGAGCCTTCGATGCGCACGGCCGTGTCGCCGACGCGCGCCGACGTCGTCGCTGCCTGCGTCGACGCGATATATCCGGTGCCTGCCGCAGCGATGCCCAACGCCAGTTGATTGGCTTGCACGTTGTCGAGGCCGGCTGCTTCATTGATTGCGATCACACCGGTCGCACCGGTTGCCGTGCCGGTCGCGATCGTCGCGGTGCCGCTTACGAGCGGCACGTCCTGGGCGTGCGCCGCGGGCAATGCAAGTGCGGCACCGATCGCGAGCACTGCGCCCGCCACGCACGACCGGGCGATGGCATGGCAGCTTGCGGCGGCGCGCAAGCGCGATGGCAGGCATTGCACGAGCGCGTTCATTTGGCGGCTCCCAGCGCGCTCGTGAGCGGCGCGAGCGCATTCGTCACCGCGCCGGAGATCGCGCCGCCGATGCCGCCGGCCGGGCTTGCGCCGCCGACCGCTCCGCGCGCGATCATGCCGCCCGCCGCGCCGGCGGCGTCGCCCGTGAGCACGCGCGTGACCGCCTGCATGCCCGCGTTGCCGCCGAGCATGCCGCCAGGCATGACGCCGTTCGATCCGTGCGCGTTCGTGAGGTCGAGATCCGAGACCATCGTGGCCATCATCGGATTGAAGCTGTTGGCCGGGAACGTGGTCGCGCGCACGCGCACCGGGTCCTGATCCGTCGGCACGGGGCGATACGCGATGCGGGGCGTGATGTCGCGCGTCACGATGATGTCGCCCGGGTTGGTCACTTGCTCCTGCGCACGTGCCGCGCCGCATGCGCCGCCGGCGAGCGCCACGCACAGCGCGACGCGTAGCGGGCGGCGGGACAGGAAGAGCGGAACGTTCATGGTTGATCTCTCGTATCGGGTCGGGGCAGGACGGTTCGTGACGCGTGTGCGTGGCGCGCAGAGGCGTGCCGTTATTTCCTCGTGTAGGTCACGGTATTGCCCTGCATCGTGCGCTGCGCATCGACCGGTATCGGCAACGGCGCGGGCGGCGCGAGTTCGTCCCAGAGCGTCACCGACGGGGGGGTGCCCAGCATCTGCGGCGTCGCCGCCACCATGACGAAGCCGGGTGCGCGGCCGCGCTGCTGGTTGAGCGTGTCCTCGTCGATCTGGGCATAACGGTTCATCACCGTAGCGTCCTTGACCTGCGACACAGGCACGAGGCCCGGCTCGTCCGGTTGCGCGGCCTCTTGCGCGACGCAGCTGAACGGCGCGGACGCAGTTGCGAGCGCGACGGCCATCCAGATGAAGAAGGGGCGATGGAGGTTTCGCATGGCGTGTCTCCGGTATGCCGGGTATCCAGCGAAATACATGCCATCGTGCTCAAACCGTTGTCGCAATTGCGATTGGCAATCCGGCGTCAAGAATCGCGAGGCTAAATGCAAAAAAAATGTTTCAGGCCTGAAACGAGGGGGCTTGGGAATACTGCGGATTCAACCGGGCCGCTTCAGGGCTGAAAATCACGACGTGTCATTCACGCCCCGGTTCGTCGGCCATGCGATTGCGCGCTTATGTGCAGAGGATTAACCCAAGCTGTCGTCGGGTTAAGCATTGTTAAGCATTGGGCTGTTTTTCGAAATCGATTTGTTTTGTTTGGCGTGTATAACTAAGCTGCTTTAACCACAAGAAAAACATCCGAAGAGACTCGCCAGAGCCCTCGATTCCGATACGTGCCGTGAATGCGAGGAGAGCGGTGCCGCCTCGCCGTGAACCGGTGAATCGAGCCAGCCTGCGCGTGGACCCTGTTTGATCCTTTCACCACGCGAGGGCGCGTGTGCCGGTAATCGTAAGACGGTTGATGAACGGGGTGTGGGTATGGAAGCCGAGGCGCGGCATGTGATCTATTTCTCGCGTGAGCCGAGCGAGACATTGCGCGGGCAGTTCGATGCACGCGGCTGGCGCGTGGATCTCGCGCAGACGGTCCGGGACGTGCGGCGCGCCGCGCAGCAGGGCGTCGCCAAGGCCGGGCTGCTCGATTTCTCGTCGGGATTCAAATCATCCGATCTGCGCGAGCTGGAGGGCTGCCTCACGATTCCGCATATCGGCTGGATCGCGGCCACGCAACGGGGCCAGCTTCAGGACGCCGTGCTGCGCCACCTGATTCGCGACTACTGCTTCGACTACGTGACGATGCCTTACGAGACGGCGCGCATCATCGAGACGGTCGGTCATGCGCACGGGATGGTCACGCTCACGGATCTCGTCGCGCCACCGGCGGCAGTGGGGCGCAGCGAAGGCGAGATGGTCGGCACCTGCGACGCGATGCTCGCGCTGTTCAAGATGATTCGCCGTGTCGCGACGACCGACGCGCCCGTCTTCATCTCCGGCGAATCCGGCACCGGCAAGGAACTGACGGCCGTCGCGATTCACGAGCGCTCGGCGCGCGCGCGCGGGCCGTTCGTCGCGATCAATTGCGGCGCGATTCCGGCGACGCTGCTGCAGGCCGAGCTGTTCGGCTACGAACGCGGCGCGTTCACCGGCGCGAACCAGCGCAAGATCGGTCGCGTCGAGTCCGCGCACGGCGGCACGCTGTTCCTCGATGAAATCGGCGATCTGCCGCTCGAGAGCCAGGCGAGCCTGCTGCGCTTCCTGCAGGAGGGCAAGATCGAGCGGCTCGGCGGCCACGGGTCGATTCCGGTCGACGTGCGCGCGATCTGCGCGACGCACGTCGACATGCACGCGGCGCTCGGCGAAGGCCGCTTTCGCGAAGACCTGTTCCATCGGCTTTGCGTGCTGAGGATCGAGGAGCCGCCGCTGCGTGCCCGCGGCAAGGATATCGAGGTGCTCGCCCGCCACATGCTCGAGCGCTTCAAGGGCGACGCGCACCGCCGGCTGCGCGGCTTCTCGCCCGATGCGATCGCCGCGCTGTACGGCTATGCGTGGCCTGGCAACGTGCGCGAGCTGATCAACCGCGTGCGCCGCGCGATCGTGATGTCCGAAGGCAGGATGATCAGCGCGGAGGATCTCGAACTCGGCGACTACGCGGCGCTCGCGCCGGTATCGCTCGTCGAGGCGCGCGAGGCTGCCGAGCGGCAGGCGATCGAACACGCGCTGCAGCGCCATCACGGGCGCTTCGCCGATGCGGCGCGTGAGCTGGGCGTGTCGCGCGTCACGCTGTACCGGCTGATGTGCGCGCACGGGATGCGCGATCGTGGCGACGCGCTCACGGGCCTCGCGCCGCCGCCACACGAGACATCGGGCCACGCTTGCTAGAATTGCCGGGTGCGGCCGCAGTCGCGGCCGAAGGAACCCGCATGAAACAGTATCTCGATCTCGTTCGCACTATCCTCGACACCGGCTCCTGGCAGGAAAACCGCACGGGCATCCGCACCATCAGCATGCCCGGCGCCATGCTGCGCTTCGACCTGCAGCAAGGCTTTCCGGCCGTGACGACGAAGAAGCTCGCGTTCAAGTCGGCGATCGGCGAGCTGGTGGGCTTCCTGCGCGCGTCGAGGAGCGCGGCGGACTTCCGCGCGCTCGGCTGCAAGGTGTGGGATTCCAACGCGAACGAGAACGCGCAGTGGCTTGCGAATCCGTACCGTCAGGGCGTCGACGATCTCGGCGACGTCTATGGCGTGCAATGGCGCCAGTGGCCCGGCTACAAGGTGCTCGACGCGGGCGCCGACGCGCAGATCGCCGATGCGACGCAGCGCGGCTTTCGCGTCGTCACGCGCTTCGACGAGGACGGTGCGCCGAAAGTGCTGCTGTACAAGGCGATCGACCAGCTGCGCCAATGCCTCGACACGATCATGCAGAACCCGTCCGACCGTCGCATCCTGTTCCACGCATGGAATCCGGCGGTGCTCGACCAGATCGCGCTGCCGGCTTGCCACATCTTTGTGACCCGGTGCAGTTACGGGCTACGCCGAATCCTTTGCCGGACAAGGGAGATGAGCGAAGCGATTGCCCGTAAGATTACGGGCAATTCACGCATCGCGCTGAAACCCCTTTAATATATAAGCCTGACGCGGCAGCATGCGGCCCTTATTTTTTGTAGCTCGAACATGATTCAATACCTCGACCTCCTGCGCGACATCTTGTCGACCGGCTCCAAGAAGATGGACCGGACCGGCACCGGGACGATTAGTGTTTTCGGGCGCCAGCTTCGCTTTGACTTGTCTGAGGGTTTTCCTCTCGTCACCACTAAGCGCATCCACATGAAGAGTGTCATTCATGAGTTGCTTTGGTTCCTGAACGGTGACACAAACATCAAGTACCTGAACGAGAACGGCGTCACCATTTGGGATGAGTGGGCGGACGAGAACGGTAACCTCGGTCCGGTCTATGGTCATCAGTGGCGTTTCTGGCCGCGCCCGGATGGCACAGTTGTTGACCAGGTCGCGCAGCTCGTCAACCAGATTAAGAACCGGCCGAACTCGCGCCGCCTGTTGCTGACGGCACTGAATGTGGCAGAGTTTCCGGATGAGAGCGTGTCGCCGGTCGAGAACGTTAAAGAGGGGCGGATGGCGTTGGCGCCGTGCCATTGTCTTGCCCAGTTCTATGTAAGCGAAGGCAAGCTGAGCTGCCTCTTGTATTGTCGCAGCCAAGACGCCTTCCTCGGGACGCCCTTCAATATCGCGAGTTATGCGTTGCTCGTTCACATGCTGGCGCAGCAGTGCGACCTCGAAGTTGGCGAGCTGATTTGGACTGGGGGCGATTGCCACATCTACATGAACCATCTGGAACAGGTTAACGAGCAACTCACGCGTGAGCCGTACCCGCTCCCCACGCTCAAACTCGCTCGAAAGCCGGATGACATTTTCAGCTATCTTTACGAAGACTTCGTGATTGAGGGCTACCAGCACCACCCTGCCATCAAGGCGCCTATCGCGGTCTAAGCAGCAACTCTCTGACGTGGGGCGAGGTAAACAACCTCGCGTCCGCAAACACCATCACCGCACATGCAATGTCGGGCTCAGCAGCTCGTACACTTCGTACCCCAACGCCTTCGCGATTCTTGCAATCGTATCTAACGAGGCGTTTCTTTCCGCTCGCTCCAAACCTCCGATGTACGTGCGGTGAAGTCCCACTAGTTGCCCCAACTCTTCCTGATTGAGCCCTTTGTGAGCACGCGCGCTGCGCAGATTTGCAGCGAGCAGGCGCCGGGTGTGGCATTCGTACTCCTCTAAAAGTTCCGAGTTCATTTTGCCCTTGACATGGAGCCTTCGCGCTACTATTTTGTATCCAATAGATACGGAAAAGTATCTATTTGACGACTGGATAGTCCGCCGGCGACGGGGAGTGCGTTTCACATTAACGCATTTTACGTTATACGTTGCCGCTTGGGCGAATCCATCCTTCCCCAGTTTCGACTCCTATCCGACTGGACCCGGAGGCGCATGGCAAAGCCCAAACAACCACGACCAGTAATGGTGTCCGAACATGGACGGAGCGTCGCGGGGCTAGTGATACTCCGCGCCCCGCTGGTATATGAAGTCCCTTCTCTATATAGGGTCTTTGACTTCACTTTTCTTCGCTCGGTTCTGCCGTCTTCCTTCGCGGACGAAGTTGCCGAGACGCTGGCGAAGGCCTTTGCCAACGGAGATAGCCGGGCGTACGCTCTCCACAAGCTTTTTGTATTGCGGAACTTCGTGGCGTTCGTGGCTACCGATGAGGAGTTGCGTGTCGAGGTCGCGAACGCATGTCGCGGCGGAACGATGGGAGACAGCGGGCCTCTTACAAAAGCCATAACGTGCTGGTTCGCGGCAAGAAAGTCGGAGTTGTATCCCAAGCAGGCAACCACGCTTGCCGAACACTTGAATGGCCTGAGGTCATGCCTGCGGCCTCTGTTTCTAGCTGGAAAAGTAGGCAGGGTTACTTTCCCGAGGATGAGTACCAGCACGGCAGCCTTGATAACGCACGGTCGATGGCGACACTCGCCTTGTACTGCGTCGCTACGAGCACGCTGGTATTGCTGTCGAGCCCGCTCAACGCGTTTCGTGGCGTGTCGATTGCGATGATGCTTGCATCATTCGTCGCAACCCTCGTCATAGCGCCGCTTGAGACTTTCTTTGGCTTCGCGTTACCGTCGCCCATCATGTTTATCCCGTCCGCGCTGGTGGTCGTGGTGACGGTCGTCGTCATGAAACGGCTCATTGATAAATTGACCGCCTCGCCGGCGTCGCCAGGTGGCGGGTTCAGCGCGCTCCATAATAAGCCGCTCACGTGGAGGTTGGTGTTCACGCGCGTCGGCATGCGCAATGCGCTGGTTGCTGTCGTGTTGGTGATTGGCGGGATGTGGCTTTTTTTCGGGATGCTCGAAGATGTCGTTACACGAGACCCGCTTGTTGAGGTCGACGTCATGATTCATGACGTGTTGCAGCGCATGCGATTTCCGATGCTCGACTCGCTCATGGTCGCAATGTCTGAGTTGGGAGATGCGGCCGTCACGGTACCGGTGATTTTCGTCGTACTTGGCTGGTTTGTCTGGCGCCGGCAGCTGCGAAGCGCGCTCTATTGGGTCGCGGCCGTTGGTTTGGCTCAGGTATTCGTTGAAACGGTCAAGTTCGTCATCCGACGGCCTCGTCCGGTGTTGATGTATGACGGTGTGAACAGCTTCTCGTTTCCCAGCAATCACGCGACATTAAGTGTTGTGACATACGGCTTTTTGGCGTTCTTCGTCGCACGCGCCTTCGGTGACGCATGGAGTCGTCGTATCGCAATCGCGGCGGGGCTGCTCATCTTCCTCATTTCATTTTCACGGCTCTACCTCGGGGTACACTGGTTTTCGGACGTGGCGGCAGGCGTCAGTTTTGGCATCGCGTGTATCGCCACGGCCGCACTGCTTCACCACGTGGGCGACGACAGGCAAGTGCAGACCCGTTCGCTTGCCATCGCAGCGATGATGACGTTCTTCCTGAGCGCCGCCGTATACATCTTCATGCAGCATGGCGCGGACATGATTCGATATTCCGCCAAAGCGATGCCGTGATTCAAGCTGAAGCATATCGGCGACATCAGTGGGACTTCGGCAACCGCAGATTGCGCAGGGAGGTCCGCCCGCTCGCACGAACTCAACGCATACCGACCGTTGATGCACATCAAAAGTAGGCGTAGCCGCAGACGTATGCTTCGAACGAAACAAGAAGTCGAGCGAATTGCCCTGTCACTCCTTACGTCTATACGGAGGCGTCGTGAAAAAAATTGTGCTTGCAGCGGTTATCGGAATATCCCTGACATCACCGCTGGCCCATGCGGCAGCGAAAGATGGGGCGACTACGAAGAGCAGCTCGAAATCGCAGGCTCCGAACACGGCCGAATTTGACAAAAGTCTGGCTCAGCTTCGAGAGCAGATGACCACCATGCACGCGCAGATGGACCAGATTGGCAAAACCCAGGACCCGCAGGAGCGTCAGAGACTCCTGCAGCAGCATTGGGAGACGATGCAGAGCGCGATGGGCACCATGCGAGGCATGTGGGGGCCGGGAATGATGGGCTATGGCGGGATGGGGCCTGGAATGATGGGCCCCGGCATGATGGGGCGTGGCGGTGCTGGAATGATGGGTGGCGCGGGCCCCGGCGGTGGTGGATGGGGTCACATGGGCGGGTACTATTCCCAGCTGACACCTGAGCAATTGCGGAAGCGGCAATACATGAGCGACCAGTATCTTCAAATGCAGCAGGAAATGATGAACAACATGATGTGGCAGCAGCAATACCGGATGGGGCCTCCTGTTGTCGCCCCGGAGCCCGGGAAGAAATAGCGCTTGGCTGGAACGAAATTGTCTGGCGGATGGCCGGTCATGCGATTGACCTGCTGCTCGCCCATCCGCACGGCGTGACCGATGTTGTGCGATTGATATAGGAGGCTAGACGTATGAGTGGGGTTCCAAATTTCCAGGCAGTAGTCGACGATGTATCTGGTCAGATGCGGCGCCTGCGTGACACCCAGCCCGAGTTGATGACGGCATTCAGCCAGCTTGCCGCGGCCGGCACCAAGGACGGCGCGCTGAGCAGGAAGACCCGGGAGCTTGTGGCGCTCGGCATCGCCGTCGCGAGCCGTTGCGACGACTGCATTGGCTTTCACGTCAAGGCGCTCGTCAAGCTCGGCACGACACGCGCCGAACTGGAGGAAGTGCTGGGAACCGCCGTGTACATGGGCGGCGGTCCGTCGATGATGTATGCGACGCACGCGCTCGCCGCATTCGAGCAGTTCTCGCCCTGATTCGAGGCACGGTGCCCATCGTCACCTGCTCCAGACCGGCCTCCCCTACGGGGGCCTCGGCGAGCTACGCTATCAGCGCGGTTCGCTGCGACAAGGTGTCGGCGACCCGGCGAATGAATGGAACCTCATACGTGCCGCGCTGGCAGAGCATCGGATAGGGCGTTCCGCTTGCCAGTAGCGACTGGTTGACGACCCACGCATAGGGCGCAATGCCCGCACGCGCCAGGTCGGCTTGCAGGCGCTCGGCCTCATGCACCGGCGTCGCTTCCGGCAACGCGACTATGCAGCCCAGCGTGTTTTCACGGTGCGGCCCAGTCACGCATGACACCCTGAATTCAGATTCAGCTAGTTTGCCAGGTTGTTGCGTGCCTAATCGGCAAATACCGTTTGCCCATTGCTATGCCTCTTAGCACGATACATGGCGCTATCGGCACATCGCATCAGGACACGGATGTCAGAGGCGGTGCTCTCAGTACCCACGGATAACATACAAACACCGATGCTCGCGGATACATCAATCCGGTGGCCATCGATGGTATGGATGTTGGCGAGGATGGCATGAATGCTATTGGCAATTGTTCGTGCACCAGTTCTACCATCGACGTGTCGCGCCAGAACCACGAATTCATCTCCTCCCAAACGCGCAACCGTATCGCCTTGGCGCAAGTTGGCTCGTAGTTTCTTCGCGAACAACTGCAGCAGTTCATCGCCCACCGCATGCCCGTAGGCATCATTTACCTGCTTGAAGCCATCTAAATCAATAAGAAATAGAGCAGTATTGCCGGATTTAACGCTTTGAATGGCCAGAACTCGTTCGATGGCTCGCTCAAAGGAGGCGCGATTCCCAACCCCCGTGAGTGGGTCGGTTGCCGCCTGCTGCTCGAGCCGCTGAAACAATAGTGACAGGTAGAGGCAGGTGGCGGCTACTCCAATGAACAGACCGACGCCTACCTCTGGATTCGCGTTCCACCAAGATTCCCAGCACATCAGGCCTGCGATGCCGAATAGCGCAACGGCGCCCGACAGTATCAAGGTGCGCTTGCCGTACCGACGTAAGCGTCCGGCGAACCCGT
>NZ_JGVW01000132.1 GCF_000687455.2 Burkholderia sp. lig30 | reverse complement strand
CCCTTCCCCCGGCCGTTTGCCGCCCTCTCCCCGCCCAGCCTTGCGCCATCGGCCTATGCGCCCGCGCCCAGCCGAATGGCACGGTTGTTGCGCTTCTCCCCCCGAGCCGTCGCGCAACGTGCGTCGCGTCCGGAACGCACGCCGCATCGCGGCTCACGACTACTTCAATCAATGGAGACGAAAACATGGAAGGGCTTTCGCAAGTCCAGGTGTTGGGCATCGATGCCGGCGGCACGATGACCGATACCTTCTTCGTGCGCGCCGACGGGCGGTTCGTCGTCGGCAAGGCGCAGAGCAATCCCGAGGACGAATCGCTCGCGATCTTCAATTCATCGCAAGACGCGCTCGCGCACTGGCAGCGCGACGTCGACGAGGTCTACCCCGAGCTCGTCACCTGCGTGTACTCCGGCACGGCGATGCTGAACCGCGTCGTGCAGCGCAAGGGCCTCGACGTCGGCCTGCTGGTGAACAAGGGTTTCGAGCACATCCATCTGATGGGCCGCGCGATCCAGAGCTACCTGGGCTATGCGCTCGAAGAGCGGATTCACCTGAACACGCACCGCTACGACGAGCCGCTCGTGCCGCTGTCGCGCACCCGCGGCATCACCGAGCGCACCGACGTGCAGGGCGAGATCGTCATCCCGGTGCGCGAGAACGAAGTGCGCCAGGCGACGCGGGAACTGGTCGCGTCCGGCGCAAAGGCAATCGTGATCTGCCTGCTGCAGTCGCACAAGAACGCGACGAGCGAGCGCGAGGCGCGCGACATCGTGCGCGACGAGCTGAAGTCGATCGGCAAGGACATCCCCGTATTCGCGTCGGTCGACTACTATCCGCAGCGCAAGGAAAGCCACCGGATGAACACGACCGTGCTCGAAGCGTACGCCGCCGAGCCGTCGCGGCAGACGCTGAAGAAGGTCAGCGACCGCTTCCGCAAGCACGGCGCGAAGTTCGACCTGCGCGTGATGGCCACGCACGGCGGCACGATCAGCTGGAAGGCGAAGGAGCTGGCGCGCACCATCGTGTCGGGGCCGATCGGCGGCGTGATCGGCTCGAAGCTGCTCGGCGAGGCGCTCGGCTACGACAACATCGCATGCTCGGACATCGGCGGCACGTCGTTCGACATGGCGCTGATCACGAAGGGCAATTTCGCGATCGCGTCCGACCCGGACATGGCGCGCCTCGTGCTGTCGCTGCCGCTCGTCACGATGGATTCGGTCGGCGCGGGCGCCGGCAGCTTCGTGCGGCTCGATCCGTACAGCGGCTCGATCAAGCTCGGCCCGGACAGCGCGGGCTACCGCGTCGGCACCTGCTGGCCCGACAGCGGGCTCACGACGGTGTCGGTATCCGACTGCCACGTCGTGCTCGGCTACCTGAACCCCGACAACTTCCTCGGCGGTCAGATCAAGCTCGACGTGAACCGCGCGCGCGAGCACATCAAGGCGCAGATCGCCGATCCGCTCGGGCTGTCCGTCGAGGACGCCGCCGCCGGCGTGATCGAGCTGCTCGACCTGCAGTTGCGCGAGTACCTGCGCTCGAACGTCAGCGCGAAGGGCTACAACCCGACCGAGTTCGTCTGCTTCTCGTACGGCGGCGCCGGCCCGGTCCACACGTACGGCTACACGGAAGGGCTTGGCTTCAAGGACGTCGTCGTGCCGGCCTGGGCCGCGGGCTTCTCCGCGTTCGGCTGCGCGTGCGCGGACTTCGAATACCGCTACGACAAGAGCGTCGACCTCGCGCTGCCGCAGCTTGCGCCCGAGGGCGACAAGGCGCAGGCCGCGCAGACGATCCAGAAGGCGTGGGCCGAACTGGCCGCCAAGGTGATCGAGGAATTCCGGATCAACGGCTTCAGCGAGCAGGACGTGATCCTGCGCCCGGGCTTCCGGATGCAGTACATGGGTCAGCTCAACGACCTCGAGATCGAGTCGCCGATCGCGAGCGCGACGAACGCGCACGACTGGGACAAGATCGTCGATGCGTTCGAGGACACCTACGGCCGCGTCTACGCCAGCTCGGCGCGCTCGCCGGAGCTGGGCTTCTCCGTCACCGGCGCGATCATGCGCGGCATGGTCATCACGCAAAAGCCGGTGCTGCCGGAAGACCCGGAAGGCGGCCCCACGCCGCCGGCGGACGCGCACATCGGCACGCGCCCCCTTTACCGCCACAAGCAGTGGCACGACGCCGCGCTGTGGCGCATGGAAGCGCTCAAGCCGGGCAACCAGATCACCGGCCCGGCGATCATCGAGTCCGACTCGACGACCTTCGTGGTGCCCAAGGGGTTCGCCACCACGCTCGACAAGCACCGCCTCTTCCATCTCAAGGAAGTCAAGTAAGGAGACACGCGATGAACATGATGTCCAGCCAGGAGGTCGGGTTCGCCGACCTGCTCAAGAACGGCCAAACCCTCAAGCAGTTCCGCGACGGCATCCTCGAGCGCACCGCGCAGACGGGCCACTACAACGGGCTGCAGCGGCTCGAACTGCGCGAAAGCGACCCGATCCGCTACGAGAAGATGTTCTCCAAGCTGCGCGGCGGCCTCGTCCATGCGCGCGAAACGGCCAAGAAAATCGCCGCGAGCCCGATCGTCGAGCAGGAAGGCGAGCTGTGCTTCACGCTGTACAACGCGGCGGGCGACTGCGTGCTGACGTCGACGGGGATCATCATCCACGTCGGCACGATGGGCGCGGCGATCAAGTACATGATCGAGAACAACTGGGAAACCAACCCGGGCATCCAGCCCGGCGACATGTTCACCAACAACGACTGCTCGATCGGCAACGTCCACCCGTGCGACATCGCGACGATCGTGCCGATCTTCGCGCACGGCAAGCTGGTCGGCTGGGTCGGCGGGGTCACGCACGTGATCGACACGGGTGCGGTGACGCCGGGCTCGATGTCGACGGGGCAGGTGCAGCGCTTCGGCGACGGTTACATGATCACCTGCCGCAAGACCGGTGTGAACGACACGCCGCTGCGCGACTGGCTGCACGAAAGCCAACGCTCGGTTCGCACGCCGAAATACTGGATTCTCGACGAGCGCACGCGGATTGCCGGCTGCCACATGATCCGCAACCTGATCGAAGAGGTGATCGAGGACGAAGGGCTCGATGCGTACGAGAAGTTCGCGTACGAAGTGATCGAGGAAGGGCGCCGCGGCCTGCAGACCCGTATCAAGGCGATGACGCTGCCGGGCAAGTACCGCAAGGTCGCGTTCGTCGACGTGCCGTACAACCACCCTGACGTGCAGACTTCGTCGGCATTCGCGAAGCTCGACTCGATCATGCACTCGCCGGTGGAAATGGAAATCCGCAAGGACGGCTCGTGGCGTCTCGACTTCGACGGCGCGAGCCGCTGGGGCTGGCACTCGTACAACGCGCACCAGGTGGCGTTCACGAGCGGCATCTGGGTGATGATGACGCAGACGCTGGTGCCGACGCAGCGCATCAACGACGGCGCGTATTTCGGCACGGAGTTCCATCTGCCGAAGGGCGCGTGGATGAACCCGGACGACCGCCGCACCGGCCACGCATACGCATGGCACTTCCTGGTCTCGGGCTGGAGCGCGATGTGGCGCGCGCTGTCGCAGTCGTACTTCAGCCGCGGCTACCTCGAGGAAGTCAACGCGGGCAACGCCAACACGTCGAACTGGCTGCAGGGCGGCGGCATCAACCAGGACGGCGACATCCATGCGGTCAACAGCTTCGAGGCGTCGTCGTGCGGCACTGGCGCGTGCGCGATCAAGGACGGCCTGAACCACGCCGCCGCGATCTGGAACCCCGAAGGCGACATGGGCGACATCGAGATCTGGGAGATGGCGGAACCGCTGCTCTACCTCGGCCGCAACGTGAAGTCGAATTCGGGCGGCTACGGCAAGTACCGGGGCGGCTGCGGCTTCGAAACGCTGCGGATGGTGTGGAAGGCGCAGGACTGGACGATGTTCTTCATGGGCAACGGCTACATGAACAGCGACTGGGGCCTGATGGGCGGCTACCCGGCGGCAACCGGCTATCGCTTCGAGGCGCACCGCACCGGCCTCAAGGAGCGCATCGCACTCGCCGAGAGCCTGCCGCTCGGCGGCGACACCAACCCGGACCTGCCCGACTACGAGAACCACCTGAACGCCGGCGCGATCGTCAAGCGCGACCAGCAGTGCATGACGACGGAGGACTGCTACAGCAACTACGACCTGTACCTGAACTACCTGCGCGGCGGCCCCGGCTTCGGCGATCCGCTCGACCGGGAAATCGACGCGATCGAGCGCGACCTGAACAACGCGGTGCTGCTGCCGGAATACGCGCAGAAGGTCTACGGCGCGGTCGCGACCCGCGACGGCAACGGCATCTGGACCGTCGACGCGAAAGCGACCGCGCTGCAGCGCGTCGAGATCCGCAATGCGCGCCTCGCCCGCTCGCAGCCGACCCGCGAATGGATGAAGGGCGAGCGCGAGCGGATCCTGCTCAAGCATGCGTCGACCCAGGTGCAGCACATGTTCGCGACGAGCTTCGGCCTGTCGAACAAGTTCGAGCAGCAGTTCCGCGCGTTCTGGGATCTCCCGGAAACGTGGACGCTGACCGAGGACGAGCTCGACGTGCCGACCTACGGCTCGAAGTTCCGCATGGACCTGTCGAAGATGCCCGACGTCAACACCGTGGTGCTGGTCGAAGAATAAGCCCGCCCATCGCGCACACATCAAAGAGGAATGGAGATGTCTACCTACACCAAGGAACAGATCAGGAACCTGGTCGACGGCAAGCTCGACTGGGACACCACGCTGCGGATGCTGTCGATGCCGAAGGACGGCGAGCGCTTCCGGATGTACGTCGACGCGCTGCAGCAGAAGCTCGGCTGGAAGGACCGCATCGTGCTGCCGCTCGGCCCGCACCTGTACATCGTGCAGCAGTGGGCCACGAAGAAGTGGGTCACGCAGTGCGATTGCGGCCACGTGTTCTGCGACTACCGCGACAACTGGAAACTGCACGCGAACATCTTCGTGCGCGATTCCGAGGAGGCGATGGACGAGGTCTACCCGCGGCTGATGGCGCCCGACACGCAATGGCAGGTGTACCGCGAGTATTACTGCCCGACCTGCGGCGCGATGCACGACGTCGAAGCGCCGACGCCGTGGTACCCGGTGATCCACGACTTCGAGCCGGACATCGACGCGTTCTATACCGAATGGGTCAAGCTGCCGGTGCCGGAGCGCGTGGATTGACCTGAGGTTCGGCGCCGTCGGCGGCATCCGGCCCCGGCCGGCTTCGCCGCGGCGCCGACACACCAGGCGTTCGATTTCCGGCCGTCCGATTTTCGGACGGCCGGCTCGTTTCCGGGCGTGCCCGGGCGGTGCCGCCGCCCGCGCGCGCCTGCTTGCGCATGCGTCGCCGCTGGCGCGGGCATTGCTTGTCCGTATCATCCCCGACCCGACGGCAGCGCGGGTTCGGAGTACGATATCGCGAGCGACAGCCCGGCCGCCGAAAGCGGGCGGCTCGCCACATCCAAAAGGCCGGCAAGACGGCCTCACGGTTCCCGGCCGGCGGAACCGTCAGGAGACACGCATGCAGCAGACAGGCACCCCGTTGGACTGGTTTCCCCGTCCCCAGCACGAGGCCAGCATCATGGCCGCGTGGGAGCATCTGGTGACAGGCAGCGAATGGCACTCCGCCGACGTGCGCGGCGTCGTCGACGATTCGTGGCAACGCTGCCTCGTCGGACACGTCGATCCGGGCGTCGGCCGCGCGCCGCCGCCGCTCGACGAAAGCCGCCTGATGCAGTGGCGCTCGGCCAACGCGCAACTGATCGACGTGAGCCTGCCGCTGATGCAGCAGACCCGCGAGTTCCTGTCGCAAACCGGCACGGTGATGCTGCTCGCCGATCCCGACGGCATGATCCTGCAGCAGGAAGGCGACATGCGGATCATCGAGCCGGCGAGCGAAGTCGGCCTCGTGCCCGGCTGCGACTGGACCGAGCTGAACTGCGGCACCAACGCGATCGGCACCGCGCTCGCGCTGCGGCAGCCGGTGCAGATCCATGGCGCCGAACACTTCTGCGCGGGCATCAAGCGCTGGACCTGCTCGGCGACGGTGATCCACGATCCGCTCGACGGCCACGTGCTCGGCGTGATCGACGTGTCGGGGCTGGCCGATACCTACAGCCGCTACAGTCTCGCGCTCGCGGTGTCGCTCGCCGGCCGCATCGAAGGCCGCCTCGCGAAGGATGCGATGGAACGCCGCCTGCGCCTGCTGGACCGCTGCACCGCGCGGTTCGGCGCGTCGCCCACCGACGCGATCCTGATCGTCGACGAACGCGGCCGGCTCGTGAAGGCGAACGCGCAGGTCGTGCCGGCGCTGCGCCGGCTCGGCTTCGACATCCACCTCGACGCGGGTTTCGTGCTGCCCGGGATGGACGCCGATACGCGCGCGACGAGGCCCGCGAACGACGCGCCGCCGTGGCTGCGCTATGCCCATGTCGAGGCCTTGCGCGAAGGCACGGATGTCCTCGGGTTCATGGTCGTGATTCCGGGCGCCGCGGCACCGCGCGGCGCGATCACGGCCGCTCGCGGACGCGACCGCACCCGCAGCGCGCCGTACGCGTTCGAGCGCATCGTCGGCGACAGCCCCGCGCTGCGCGCGGCCGTCGACAAGGCGCGCCAGCTCGCGCCGTCGAAGGTCCCGGTGCTGCTGCTCGGCGAAACCGGCGTCGGCAAGGAGCTGTTCGCGCAGGGCATCCATCAGGCGAGCGAACGGGCCGACGGGCCGTTCGTCGCGCTCAACTGCGGCGGCCTGTCGCGAGACCTGCTCGTGAGCGAGCTGTTCGGCTATGCGGAAGGCGCGTTCACCGGCGCGCGCAAATCGGGCGCGGCCGGCAAGATCGAAGCCGCGGACGGCGGCACGCTGTTCCTCGACGAGATCGGCGAAATGCCGCTCGACATCCAGCCTCACCTGCTGCGCGTGCTGGAGGAAAACGAGATCTACCGCCTCGGCGAGAATACGCCGCGCAAGGTGAATTTCCGCCTGGTCGCCGCGACCCACCGCGATCTGAAGGACGCGATCGCGAAGGGGATGTTCCGCATGGACCTGTTCTACCGGATCGCCGTCACGACCGTGTCGATACCGAGCCTGCGCGAACGCGCGGATGACCTGCCCGCCCTCGTCGACCACTGGCTGTCACACCTTTGCGAATGTTATGGACTGCCACCCAGATCGTTCGACGACGACGCCTATGCGCGCCTGCTGAATTACGGCTGGCCCGGCAACGTGCGCGAGTTGCGCAACGCGATCGAAGGCTCGCTGCTGCTGTCCGACGGCCCGGTGATCAAGGCGGACAAGCTTCCGACCGAGATTGGCGCGGCCGCCCGTCCGGCCATGCCCGCCGCGCCGCTGGCGGCGGACCTGCCCGCGCAGGCAGCCGGCGAATCGCTGAAGACGGCCGAGGCCGACTACATTCGCCGGGCGCTCGCGCGTCATGCCGGCAACCTGACGCAGACCGCCAGCCACCTCGGCATTGCCAAAAGCACGCTCTACGAAAAGATTCGCAAGTACAAGCTCGTCGACGCGGTGAGCGACGTGCGCAGACGCGGCGTGTAGGGCCCGGCGCGAAACCGGGACGACGTTGATGCGCTTTCGCGCGCGTTCGGCCGTGCTTTCAGCGCGCCGAAACGATGCGCTCACAAAATCGGGGAACGAACGATCCGCGCGCGGATTTTTCCATTTGGCAGGAACAATGTCTTCCCCGAACGCCGATTACTCTCAGGCGGGTGCTTCCTTAGACTGTGTTCATCGGTTGCAAACAAGGTGTTGGCAACCAGTCGAACCAAACAAAGTCTCGAGGTAAGCATCATGAAGAACCTGATCCAAGCCGTTGTCGTTGCCGCTGCCCTTGCCGCCCCGGTTGCGGTTTTTGCTCAGAACACCGCACCGTTGACCCGTGCGCAAGTTCGCGCCGAACTGATCGAACTGGAAAAGGCAGGCTATAACCCGGCCGTCGGCGAAGATCCGCACTACCCGGACGACATCCAGGCCGCTGAAGCCCGCGTCGCAAAGCAACACGCGGCAATGGCCCAGGCGCAAGGCGTCGACAACAGCGGCGTCGGCAAGGAAGCGCAGGCGGCCGTTGCTGCCGGCAAGCCGGTGAAGGTGGTGCCGGCGCGCACCGATGACGACCTCAAGTCGCTGTATCGCGGTCACTAAATCCGGATCACACCGCGCGGTTCGGGGGCTCGCCCCCGGATCGCCAAGCGTGACCTGAACGCGTCGGCACGCCCCCCCGACCGTGCACGACGCGAACACGCGGACACACACACCGCGATCCCCGGCCCGCCGCCGCTCCCCCCGGTAGCGGGCCGCTCTCGCATCCAAGCCTCCGCCCCCGGCATCGGGTGACTTCGCCCGGTCGGTCCCGCCAGACGCTTTTTCCGGCTATTCCGCTTTTTCCTCTGCCGACGCGGCCGGCGTTTTCCTAGACTTCGGCCTGGCCGGCATTTTCCTCACAATCTACCCAGTACCGCAACGGGTCTCGATGCTGCGGAAAGCGTGCATTGAGCCATCCCGAAAGCCGAGCCCATTCCGGATGGCTGGTGCCGGTCATCGACGACCAGACCGCGGAGCGCTCGAGGAGCTGATCGTTCGCGCGGTCACGGATGAGCAGGCTACCGAGTCCACTTGAACTGTTCGCCTGCGTCTCGACCACATAACGCGGCAAAATCCTCAGTTCTGCATCTTCGGCCCAGCCGTATACGGCTCGAATGACGTTCGACGGATCTCGCAGTTCAATGGGGCCGGTAGCTGGACGAATGGCTTTCCATCCCTCCGGAAACTCGGCAATCACCTCGTGGCTGGTTTCTCTCACCCATCTCACGCGCCAGGCCCGCGCAATTGCCTCGCGAAGGCTGGACAGCGACGCGTAGCCTGCTGGCATCTCGATCGCAATCGGAAGCGTGATCAGATTATCCTTCCAGAGCCCGGCTTCGTCGTGGGTGTGCCGGACCGTTTCGAACACGCTTGCTTCGAAGGGATTCACGGGCTTGTTCGACATGCTCGCGTCCCCGCGTGGCAGTCCCGCGAAAAGACGCTCGGCGTCCTGGCGGGTAAGTTTTGGTTTCCCTTTTTTCATTCGACCTTTCTACAGCGATTTATCCTGGGTGCCGGCCGTGCCGGCGGTTTCCTTGTTCACAACGTCCTGCTTCTGATCCATCTCAATACGCTGATTGGGTTCGGCCCTCAACGCCGGGCGCTTGAGCATCGGATCGCCGGCCTGAAGGCAATAAAACGCTATCTCTGCCTCGCCGCAGCCGCCATGCCACGCACATTCGCTTGACTGCTCATGCTGCAACAATATCTCCTTGCCTTGGGATGAGCAAAACGCGTTCGCTTCCTGCAAGGCCTTGCCCTTTGCTGATGCAGGGCCGCCGAGAGGCACCCGCGTCGAGATCGTGTAGGTGTCCGGGCCAATCTTGATCGGCCCGGTGTCCGTACAAGCGGCGAGTGCCAATGCTGCAAGGGCGTATAGCGCGATAGCATTCTTGTGCATGTCGGTTCCCTATCACTGGCAGAAATAGGCGACCGTCCCCAATGCACCGACGACAATGGCGACGTTGAGCCACGTTTGCAGCCTGACCCGTTGTTCGGTTACGACGAGCTGGCCATTCCAATACAGCCGCCCGCCGTTGTCAATCGCGAGGATCACGTGCTTACCCGTCGCATAAAGTCCCGGCAGCGATATGGTGTAGAGATGCGACGCCGCCAACTACTCCACCCAACAAACCGGGAAGAAAACTCGACATATTGCTTTTTCCGCGTTTTCCGTTCCTCGCGCGACTGCCGTAAAGCAGCCATACCAGCCGTCCCGCCCCCTTGCCCGATTGCATCGTCTATCGCGACAATGCATCTCAGCCGCACCGTTTATCGCGGATGCGCGTCTGCATAGAATGTGCGATTTTACGGTCATGCCGGGCAACTCCGCATCGCGCGCGACAGGCGACGCGTCGGACGTCCCGGCCAATGCAGCGAGGACACGACGCATGACGAACGCACTGATCCACGAACCGGTATCGCAACTCGCCTATCGGCTGCGCGCCGCCACGCCCGCGCCGGCAGCTCGGCTGCTTCTGCTGCATGGCGTCGGCGGCAATGAAACGAACCTGCTCGCACTCGCGGACGCGCTCGATCCGCGCATCGAGATCCTGTTCGTGCGGGGACCGCTCACGATCGGCCCCGGTCAGCATGCGTGGTTCTCCGTGCAGTTCGGCCCGAACGGCCCGTCGATCGACGCGCAGCAGGCGGACGCGAGCCGCGTCGCGCTGTTGACGCTGCTGCGCGCGCTGCGCGAACGCGACGGCGCGAACGCATTGCCGACCGTGATCGGCGGCTTCAGCCAGGGCGGCATCATGAGCGCGAGCGTCGGCCTCAGCTCGCCGTCCGACGTCGCCGGGTTCGCGGTGCTGAGCGGCCGCATCCTGCCCGAGCTCGATCCGCATATCGCGCCACGCAACGCGTTGCGCTCGCTTGGCGCGTTCATCGCGCACGGCGAATTCGACGACAAGCTCCCCGTCACGTGGGCCGAGCGCGCCGACGCGAAACTGACCGAGCTTGGCGTCGCCCATGAAACCCGGCTGTATCCGATGGGCCACCAGCTGACCGAAGCGGTGGTCGACGATTTCAGCCACTGGGCGGAACGACGCGTCGGCCTGCGCTGACGCGCGAGCGGGGCGCAACGCAGCGGCGCGCGCCCCGCCCCGCATGCGGCAGCCCGCTTGATACAGGTCAACAGCGGCCGGGCACGATCGGCGAGAATTTGATGGATCGTTTCGTCCCTGAGAACGATAAAGAAAGGAGTATGAGATGTTCCCCGAATTTCGCGACCTGATTTCCCGCCTGAAAACCGAAGACGCGCATTTCTCGCGGCTCTTCGAGCGCCATAACGAACTGGATCACCAGATCAACAACATGGAAACCGGCGTCACGCCCGCCGACAATGCCGCGATCGAAGCGCTGAAGAAGGAAAAGCTCCAGCTGAAGGATGCGCTGTACGACGTGCTGAAGAAGGCATCGGCGGCCTGACGCGCGTTCGGCCAACGGTTCCGCGGCACCGCGGCGCATCGCCCGCCACACGCGCTGGCGAGATGCGTGTCACGCGTAGCGCCTGCTTGCGCCAATAGCGGGCGTGGCGCCAGCCCGGAACCCTGCAGATTGCGCCCGGCGGTGTCATGCCGCCGGGCGCGCAACCGCCCCGCCTTCGAGCAGAACGGCGAGCATCGGCGGCATCAATTCGACCGCTCCAACGAAGCCTCCGCGTCGCCCGCATGGCGCGCATCCGGCACATGCGTGCGGGTTCGCCGCGTGATCGCGATCACCGCAAGCACGACCGGCCCGATCAGCAAGCCCTCCGCCAGTTCCGGATCGACCGGCAGGCTCAGCACGTGCAGCGCCTTGAACGCCGCCGCCGCCAGTGACAGCACGTAGTACGAGATCGCCGCGACCGACAGCCCTTCGACCGCGTGCTGCAGATGCAGTTGATTGCGCGCCGTCCGCTCCATGCCGGCGAGCAGCCGCGTGACGTCCTTCTCCTGCGCGAGATTCACGCGGGTACGCAGCAGATCGACCGCCCGCGCAATCCGGTCCGCGATCTGTTCGTGACGCGCCCAGACGCTCCGGCACGTCTCCATCGCCGGCGCGAAGCGACGCTCCATGAACTCCGAGATCGTCGGCATGCCCTCGATCCGCTCTTCGCGCAACTCCTGGATGCGGGCCAGCACCAGCTTCTCGTACGCGCGTGACGCGCTGAAGCGGCCGCCCGAGCCCGACAGCGATTCCACGCGCACCGCGAGATGGGTCAGCCGGATCAGCAGTTCGGCGTCGTCGCCGTTCACTCCATGGGTGTCCATGCTGTGCATCAGCGCCTGCAGCGACGCGTGGATCTCGTCGAGATCCCGGCTCATCCCGCGCGCGACCGGCAGCGCGAGCAGCGCCATCATCCGGTACGTCTCGATTTCGCACAGGCGCTGCAGCAGCCTGCCGCCCTGCTCCTCGCGAAACCCCTCGTCGATGACGAGAAAACGCATGAACCCGTCCGCCCGCACCTGCCAGTCGCAGAACACCGTACCGCCGCCCAGCACCTTGCCGCCGACGAGGATCGGGCCGTCGATCCAGTGGCGCAGCGCGTCGCGCGCCACCCGCGCCGCCCCCTTCGACAGCAGCTCCATGCGGACGGCGACGAAGCGGATGCCGGCGAGCCGCTCGAACCAGCCGGACGGAATGCCCTCGATGGCGAGATCGTTGAAATAGTCGCCATCGGTGCGCGGCGTGACGAACGTGAACGTGGAGAACTCGGTGTGACGCTCCCACTTCAGGTGCCAGCCGAGCGGCGACTGCACCGAATAGTGCGTGGCGCCCGCGTCCGGCAACGCGATGCCGGTGTCGCGGCACAGCGCATGCAGGAGCGTCTCGTGGATGCGCGCATCGCCGTCCGCATAGATCGCGTAGTGCATCAGCGCAACGGATTCGGCGATCCGCAGGAATGGCCGGGCGTGCAATTCGCCGGCAAGCGTGGCGCGTAACGGGTGATCAATCATTAATACACCTGAGCGTATTTCATCGAGGCTGAACGGATCGGCAAGCCCGGCCGGCGCACGCCGGACGACGCGCGGCGAACCGGTGCCGCCACCGGCCTGCATGCACTATGACAGACACGCAGCCACAATAAAACTGCATAATGCTGATTGTTACGTTCAGTTTTTCTGATACCGATGAAGATGCTCGATCATGACGTGATGGCCACCGTCATCGCCGTCGCGGAGACCGGCAACATGACCCGCGCCGCCGAAGCCGTGAACCGCTCCCAGTCCGCGGTCAGCATGCAGATCAAGAGCCTGGAGGAGGCGCTCGGGCGGCCGTTGTTCGTCCGCCGGCCGCGCAGCATCGTGCTGACGCGCGAGGGCGAGGTGCTGCTGGGTTTCGCCAGACGCATGCTGGCGTTGCGGGACGAAGCGTGGGCGGCCATCGTGCGGCCGGACGTGACCGGCAAGGTGGTGATCGGCGTGCCCGACGATTACGCGTCGTCGCTGCTGCCGTCCGTCCTGAAGAAGTTCTCCGCGTCCTATCCGAAGGTGGAAATCCAGGTGATTGGCCTGCCCAGCAGCGCGCTCGCGCCGCTCATCAAGGACTGCACGGTCGACCTCGTCTGCGGCACGCGCATCAAGGGCCTGAACGGCGACTTCGTGCGCCACGAGCCGATGGCGTGGGCGGCAATGGCGAACGGCCCGCGGGTCTGGGAAGAGCGGCCGCTGCCGATCGCGGTGTTCATGCCGGGCAGCGTCGCGCGCGAGAACGCGATTCGCAGCCTCGAACGCGCGCGGCTCCCGTACCGCACCTCCTATGAAAGCCCGAGCCTGCTCGGGCTCATCAGCATGGTCGAGGCGGGCCTCGCGGTCGCCCCGCTCGCGCGCTGCGCGATTCCGGCGCAACTGACGGTGCTCGGGCGCTCGCACGGGCTGCCCGACCTGCCGCCGCTCGAACTCATCCTCGCGCGCAGCTCGAAGTCGAAGCGGCCGCCGTGCGACTTCCTCGCCGAACAGATCATGGAAGATCTGCACCGGCAGCCGGGGCAAACCGGCGACGCGTGAGCGGGCCAGCGCGCGTCACGCGCGCGCCGTGTCGGCTGGTCGCCGGGCCATGAAGAACCGCACGACGCCCCGGCGGCCGAGCACGCGTCAGCGGTCGACGCGCTGCTGCAGATGGGCCGGGTAGCGCTCGCCGACCACCTTGATCTGCCGCAGCGCCGCGTCGATCGCCGCCAGATCGTCAGCCGTCAGCACGACGGCGGCCGCGCCGACGTTCTCCTCGAGGCGATGCAGCTTGGTCGTGCCCGGGATCGGCACGATCCACGGCTTCTGCGCGAGCAGCCACGCGATCGCGATCTGCGCGCGCGTCGCGCCCTTGCCGGCGGCGATGCGGCCGAGCACATCGACCAGCCCCGCATTGGCCTGGCGGTTTTCCTCGGAAAAGCGCGGCACGATGTTGCGGAAATCGGTCGGATCGAACGTCGTGCGCGCATCGATCGCCCCGGTCAGGAAACCCTTGCCGAGCGGGCTGAACGGTACGAAGCCGATACCCAGCTCCTCGAGCGTCGGCAACACGCTCTCCTCCGGCTCGCGCCACCACATCGAATACTCGCTCTGCAGCGCGGCCAGCGGCTGCACCGCGTGCGCGCGGCGGATCGACTGCGCGCCCGCCTCGGACATCCCGAAGTGCCCGACCTTGCCTTCCCGGATCAGATCCCCGACGGTGCCCGCGACGTCCTCGACCGGCACGTCCGGATCGACGCGGTGCTGGTAGAACAGATCGATGCGATCGGTCTTCAGCCGCTTGAGCGCAGCATCCGCGACGGCGCGAATCCGCTCGGGGCGGCTGTCGAGGCCGTGCGTCACGTCGCCATCCTTGAAGCCGAACTTCGTCGAAATCACCACCTGATCGCGAAACGGCGCGACGGCCTCGCCGACGAGTTCCTCATTGACGAACGGGCCGTACGCTTCAGCCGTGTCGAAGAACGTGACGCCCCGCTCGAACGCGGCGCGAATCAGCCGGATGCCGTCGGCCCGGTCGGTGGCGGGGCCGTAGCCGTAGCTCAGGCCCATGCAGCCGAGGCCGATCGCCGACACCGTCAGCCCGCCCTTGCCCAGTGTGCGCTGTTCCATTTCATGCTCCCGAAACGAAGAAGTGACTGGCGAGCATCATGCCCGCCCGGCGCGCGGTTGATTAGCCGGGGCCGCGCGATAGCCGTCATGAACGGCATTCATGAATCGATCTCGATGCTTCTGCGCGCGCATGACGGCGGTGCACCTCGACGCCGGCGCACTACGCGCCTGCTTCGAGCGCGTGAATCAGCTCGTCCTCCTGCGCGCAGTGCAGCCGCACGATCGCATCGAGCCCGTACAACAGCCGCTGAAACTCCCGCAGGCCGGCCGCGTCCGGCCCCTCGGGCGGCACATCCGCCGTCATCTGCCGCAGCAGGCGCGCAACCCGGAATATCTCGCGGTGCGCGCCGCTCATCGCCCCCATCGGGTCCTCTCCGCCGAGCAGCCGCGCGAGGCCCGGATACACGTCGGCATCGTCGCATCGCTCGTGCGACACGAGTTGCCGGTCGAGCAGGTCGTTCATGTCGGCAAGCGCCCCCGCCACGGCCGCGCCCGGCAGTTGCGGCAATTCGTCCGCGAGATCGCGGATCCGCTTCAGCACCGGCCCGAGCTCGAGATGCTCGGCGATCAGGCGATCGGCGTCGCCGCGCGGCAGGCCGCCGGCCGTCGTCGCCGGCCGTATCCGCGACGCGCGCAGCGCATTGACGATCACCGCCACGTCGATGAGTTCCTGCAGCATCGCGCCCGGAATCGGCTGCAGGTAGCCGAACGCGGCGACGCCCATCGCGACCAGCGATAGCGCCATCCCCGCCACCACGCTCTCGAGCGCGATCCGGCGCGCGCGGCGCGCCACCCGCAACGCTTCGACGAGGCGGTCCAGCCGGTCGACCAGCAGCACCACGTCGGCCGCCTCGGACGACGCCGCGGCGCCGCGCGCGCCCATCGCGACGCCGACGTCGGCCGCCGCGAGCGCGGGCGCGTCGTTGATGCCGTCGCCGACCATGATGACCGTGCCTTCGCCACGGGCGGCCTGGATCGCCGCGAGCTTGTCGGCGGGCGCCTGCTCCGCGCGCACCTCGGTCACGCCGAGCAGCGCGCCGACCGTCTCGGCCACGTCGCGGCGGTCTCCGGTCAGCATGACGAGCCGCGCGATGCCCTCCGATCTCAGCAGGCGCAGCGCGCGGGGCGTCTCGAGCCGGACCTGGTCGGCCATCTGGATTGCGCCCGCCATCACGCCGTCGATGCCGACGAACACCGCCGACGCGCCCTCGTAGCCGACGCGGCGCAAGAACGCCGCGCTCCACGGCGCCGCCGCCGTCCGCGACGACACGTAAGCGAACGAGCCGATGTCGACGGCCCGGCCGTCGACCTGGCCGGACAAGCCCGCGCCGGGCATTTCCACCGTCCCGGACGGCGCGGAGAGCGCCAGATGCCGCTCGCGCGCGGCCGTCGTCACGGCCTCCGACATCACGTGGCCGGAGGCCTGCGCGAGCGACGCGGCGAACCGCAGCACCGTGTCCGGCGTGCTGTCCGCGCCGCTTTCGATCGCGACGAGACGCGCGCGGCCGCCCGTCAGCGTGCCGGTCTTGTCGAAGAACAGGATGGATGCCCCGGCCATCCGCTCCAGCGCGCCGCCGCCCTTGACGAGAATGCCGCGCTTCGCGCACCGCGACATGCCGGAGACGATCGCGACCGGCACCGCGAGAATCAGCGGGCACGGCGTCGCGACGACGAGCACCGCGAGCGCGCGCCCGACGTCGCCCGTCGCGAGCCAGCTGGCGCCGGCGACGAGCAGCGCGGCGAGCACGAACCCGAACGCATAGCGGTCGGCGAGGCGCACCGCCGGGCTGCGTTCCGCCTGCGCGGCCTGCACCATGCGGACGATCCCGGCGAACGTGCTGTCGCGCGCGCCGGCCGACGCCACCATCTCGAATGCCGCGCCGGCATTGACGACCCCGCTGCACACCGCTTCGCCCGCCTTGCGCGTCGCGAGCGCGGCTTCGCCGGTCAATGCGGATTCGTCCAGCTCCGCCTGAGCGCTCAGCGTGCCGTCGACCGGGACGAACTCGCCGCTTCGCACGAGCAGGCGGTCGCCGGGGCGCACCGCGTCCAGCGCGACGCGGCACCATTCGCCCGCCTCGAAGCGGTTGGCCTCGCGCGGCGCGCGGTCGAGCAGCGCGGTCATCTCGCGTTGCGCGCGCGCCTGCGCGTAACGCTCGAGCGCGCGCCCGCTCGCGAGCATCAGCGAAATCACCACCGCCGCAAGCGATTCGCCGAGCGCGAGCGCCAGGACGATCGCGAGCCACGCGAGGACGTCGACGCCGGCCTCGCGCCGCCGCAGCGCCTGCACGATCGACACCGACAGCGCCACGAGGACCGGCAGCGCGCCGGCGAACCACAGGCCGCGCGCCAGCGCGCTGGCGCCGAAGGCCACGCAGCCGAGACCGGCCACCAGGGTGCAGGCCGAGACGAACAGCAACGCGAAATCGACGGAACGCAGGATGCGGGGCATGGGAGGCGGTCGAGAAACGAGAGGGCGAAGCGCACGCAGGCGGGCGTGGCACGGGACATGCGTTTCAGTGTACGAACCGCGCCCCGCCGCCGCTTGACACGCATCAATTCGAATGGCGTTCGCGCCAGCCGCCGCGCCCGCCGTTCGCTTGACCCGCATCAACGTCGGGTCACACGGCGCCAGCAGAATGGGGGCCATAAGTCTGACTGTCCGGAGCCCCTCGCATGGTGACGCTGGCCGTGCTGTTCGTCGTGATCCTGCTGCTGAACCTGATGCCGGCATTCGCGCCGCCGACGTGGATGGCGATGTCGTGGGTCGGTTTCAACGTGCCGGAAGGCAATCCGCTGCTGTTCGCCGTCGTCGCGGCCGGGGCCGCCACGACCGGCAGGCTGATCCTGGCCACCTTCGCGCGCGTCGTGGCGCGGGGCCGGTTCATGCGCGAATCGGACCGGGAGAACATCGAGGTCGTCAAGGCGTGGCTGGAGAAGCGCAAGACCCTGACCGTGAGCGCGTTTTTTCTGTACGCGCTCAGTCCGTTTCCGTCCAACTACCTGTTCATCGCCTACGGCCTGTCCGGCTCGCCGCTCGCCGTGATCGGCGCGGCGTTCTTCATCGGCCGTACCGCGAGCTATGCGGTGTGGGCGTTCCTGGGCCGGTTCGCGTCCGCGCACCTCGATCTGGAGTCCCAGTTCGAGGGCCACTATCTCGGCGCGTACTTCGTCCTGTCGCAGCTCGCGCTGCTCGGCGTCGTCTACCTGCTGATGAAACTCGACTGGCGGGCGCTGTTCGACGAGCGCAAGCTGCGCTGGCGCCGCTCGCCGGCGCGCGCGTCCGGCAGCCGGCGCGAGCGCGACTCGCACAAGTAGCGCGCGCTACCCCGCCAGCGGCGCGGCCGCGACAGCCGCCCGCCTGCGCGGATCGACGTGCGTCATCACATTCAGCACGCGGTGGCGCTCCAGCACGCGCGACCGCGCCGCCACCGCGATGTCGTGGCCTTCCGCGACCGACAGGTCGGCGTCGATTTCGAGATGCGCGTCGACGAGGATCATGTCGCCCATCTTGCGGGTGCGCAGGTCGTGCACGCCGAGAATGCCCGGCGTCGAACGCAGCGTGTCCCCGATCGCCCGCACCTCCTCGGCGTCCGCGGCCCGGTCCATCAGGTCGTGGAACGCGTCCCAGCCGAACGACCAGCCCATCTTCATGACCATGCCGCCGACGATCAGCGCGGCCACCGGGTCGAGCAGCGGATAGCCGAGCAGGTTGCCGACGATGCCCACCCCGACCACGAACGACGACGCCGCATCCGAACGCGCATGCCACGCATTGGCGACGAGCATGCTCGATTTCACGCGCGTCGCGACGGCCAGCATGTAGCGGAACAGCGTCTCTTTCGCGACGAGCGCGGCGAGCGCGACCCACAGCGCGACGGCGTGCACCTGCGGGATCGTCTCGGGCCGCTCGAGCTTCAGTATCGCCGTCCACAGCATGCCCCCACCGACAACGAGCAGAATCAGCGCGAGCGCGAGCGACGCGGCCGTCTCGTAGCGCTGGTGCCCGTAAGGGTGCCCCGCGTCGACCGGCTTCCTGCTGTGATGACCCGCGAACAGCACGACGAAATCCGCGACGAGGTCCGACAGCGAATGGATGCCGTCAGCGATCAGGCCCTGCGACTGGGACAGCAGCCCCGTGATCACCTGCCCGACGCTCAGGCAGAGGTTCACGACGACGCTGACCCAGGTGCTGCGCGACGCAGCGGCGGCGCTCGCGGCCGGGTCCTCGGTTTCGTCGTCGGGAAAGAGCGGAGATGCGTTCTGTTTCATGCCGTGCGCCTGAGGGCGGGTGAATGGACGAAACCGGCATCGCGCAAGCGCGTGCCGGTCGTGAAGGACGCGCCAGCATAGCACCGGCGCATCACGGTTCGATGTCACGTCCCGCCGCCCATGCGGCCGGGCCGTGACCCGCTGCGCCGCGAGCGCTTACTTCGCGGCGGTGCGCAGCTTTTCCAGCTCGGACTTGTACGCCGCGTAGTGATCGCCCTCGTCGACGGCGATCTGGCGGAACAGCGCGGCGACCTTCGTGTCGCCGGCCGCGTCGGCTTCTTTCGCGAACTTCACGTACATCTTCGTGTTCTCGTAGTGCTCGCCCGCCATCGCGTCGAGCAGGTTCGCCTCGTCGCTCTTGACGAGGCCGAGCGCGTCGGCTTCCCGCGCGAAATGCTCGTTCGCCTCGACGTTCGCGCTTTCCTCGTACACCCGCGCCAGCTCCGGGCGGCCGCTCTTGCGCGCCTGCTCCGCATAGGCCTTGTACTTCAGATGGGCGAACGCCTCGCCATGCATCGCGGCTTCGAGATTGTGCTTCGTCTGCGGCTTGAGTTGCGGCTCGGCGGACGCGGCCCCGGCCGCGAATGCGAGCGCGGCGAACACGGCGCCCGACAGGCGCTTCGATACGCGTTTCATCACTGTTCCTCCAATCGGATCGGCGTCGTCGGCTCGACGACGAACGCATGGTGCCGCCGCGGCTTGACGAAAACCTGACCGGCCCGCGGTGCCGCGCGCGGCCGCCGCGCCCGGTCAGGATTCGGTCAGTGCCCGCCGCTATCGTGGCCTTCGTACGCCGATCCGGCGCGACACCCGATCCATTCACCGGAGATTCGACATGACGCATCTTTCCCTCGCCCGCCTGCTGGCGCTCGTTGCCATCGCCGCCGCCTCCTCGACCGCGTTCGCCAGCCCGGCCTGCACCAAGGCCCCGGAATCCGCGTGGCTCAGCGAAACCGCGATGCGGCAGAAAATCGCCGCAATGGGCTACAAGGACATCAAGGTGTTCAAGAAGACCAAGAGCGGCTGCTACGAGATCTACGGCCGCACCGCCGACGGCCGCAAGGCGGAGGTGTACTTCAACCCCGTCGACGGCTCGATCGTCGAGCACAACGAGGACTGAGCGATGCGCGCGCCGTTGAACCCGGCGCCCCGGGGCGCCACCGGACCCGCCACCGTCCGGGTCTGGGACCCGCTCGTGCGGGTCTTCCACTGGACGGTCGTGCTCGGCGTCGTGCTGAACTACGCGGTGCTCGACGCGGGCAAGACCGCGCACCGCTACGTCGGCTACGCCGTCGCCGCGGCGCTCGCGGTCCGCGTCGTGTGGGGCTTCGTCGGCACCCGCTACGCGCGCTTCGGCGGCTTCGTCGTGCCGCCGCGCGACTTCGTGTCGCATGCGGCCGACCTCGCCCGCCGGCGGCCGCGCCGCTACGTCGGCCACAACCCCGCGGGCGGCTGGATGATCGTCGCGCTCATCGGCGTGCTGTCCGGCCTGTGCGCGACCGGCTGGATGCAGACGCTCGACGCGTTCTGGGGCGTCGAATGGGTGCAGGAGATCCACGAAACCCTCGCGAACCTCGTCGTCTGCATGGCCGCGGTGCACGTCGTGGCGGCGCTTGCGGAAAGCGTGCGGCACCGGGAAAATCTCATACTTGCGATGATCACCGGCCGGAAGCGCCCGGCCACCGGAACCGATATCGACCATGCGCGTGCTGCTCGCCGAGGATAACGCCAGACTCGCGTCGCTGATCGCGGCGGGGCTGACCGATGAAGGCTTCGCCGTCGAAACGGCGGGCACGCTCGCCGACGCGCGCGCGGCCTTCGCGTCGGGTGCGTTCGATCTCGTGCTGCTCGATCTCGGCATGCCGGACGGCGACGGCGTCGCGTTCATCCGTGAAGCGCGGCGCGCGGGCCAGACGGCGCCGATCCTTGTCGTCACCGCCCGGGACGGGCTGGACGATCGCGTGCTCGGGCTCGATTCGGGCGCCGACGACTATGTCGTCAAGCCGGTCGACCTGCCCGAGCTGGCGGCCCGCTGCCGGGCGCTGCTGCGCCGGCCCGGCGCCTGCCTCGGCGTCACCCTCACCGTCGCGAACCTCGAACTCGATACGGCCGGGCGCGAAGTGCGCGTCGATGCGCAACCCGTCGCGGTGCCGCCGCGCGAGCTCGACCTGCTCGAGCGGCTGATGCGCCGCGTCGGTCACGTCGTGACGAAACGCTCGCTCGAAGACGCGCTCTACGCGCTCGCCGCCGACGTCACGCCCAATGCGCTCGAAGCGGCCGTTTCGCGCCTGAGGCGGCGTCTCGCCGCCGCGCGGGCGAACGTCACGCTGCATACCGTGCACGGCATCGGCTACATGCTCACGGCGTCGCAGGATGACACGCGCGCGCCCCGATAGCGGCGCGCCGGCCGCGCCGAGGCCGCCGCGCGAGCCGCGTCCGCGCTGGCGAGACACGCTGTTTTTCAAGATCTCCGTTCGCCTCGCGCTGGTGACGCTGGCGTTCGTGCTGATCCAGGTGCTGCTCGTCGTCCGCATGTACGCGAGCAACACCACCGAACTCGACCAGCTGCTGATCAGCGCCGAGGCCAACCGCATCGCGGCCGGCTACGCCGGTCATCCCGGCGTGTCGAACGACATCGCGCCCGAGTTGCATTCGCCCATCGCGCCCGACACGCGCCGCTCGTTCATCATCCACGAGCGCGGCGGACGCGTCGTCGCGCGTTACGACGACGGCGACCTGCTGATGGAGGACGTCGCGCCGCTGTCGTTCCTCGTCATCCGCACGCAGCGCGAGACGTGGGGCGAGCGCTTCCTGCTGAGCGGCACGCGGCGCATCGACACGGCGGACCGCACGCTCTGGATCACGGTTGCTATCGCCGGCAGCGGCTTCCGGCCGTTCGTTCCGGTGATCTTCGACGAAATCCGCTTTCACGTCATCGTGCCGCTGGTCGCGCTGTCGCTGATGCTGCTGATGTTCAACTTCAGCGTCGTGCGCAGCGCGCTCAAGCCGCTGAAGGCGGCCATCGACGCCGTCAACCGCATCGACGCGACGCAGACGTCGACCCGCATCGCGATGTCGTCTTCGTCATGGGAGGCGCAGGCGCTCACGCGCGCGGTGAACCATATGCTGGAACGGCTCGAAGGCACGTTGCAGACGCTCGGCGATTTCGCCGGTCACGCGGCCCACGAGTTGAGGACGCCGCTTGCGATCCTGACGCTCGGCATCCGGCGGCTGCCGGACTCGCCGGACAAGGCGGCGCTGCTCGACGACGTGCAGCGCATGACCCGGCTCGTCGATCAGATGCTCGACATGGCGCGCGCCGCCGCGCTCGACATTCCGGCCGGCGCGCGGGCCGATCTCGGCCGGATTGCGAGCGACGTGGCGGCCGCGATGACGCCGCTCGCGGTGGCGCGCGGCCGGCCGATCGCGTACGACGATCGCGGCGCGGCGACGGTGCACGGCCATGCGGACGCGATCCGGCGCGCATTGCGGAACCTGATCGACAATGCGATCGCGCACGCGCCGCCCGGCACGACGGTGACGGTCGCGAGCGGGCCGGGGCCGCTGCTGTCGGTGCGCGATCACGGGCCGGGCATCGCGCCGGAGCAGCGCGGCAAGGTCTTCGACCGCTTCTATCGCGTCCGGCGCGACGACACGGGCGGTGCCGGGATGGGCCTCGCGATCGCGCTCGCGATCATGGAGGCGCACGGCGGGACGATCCGGATACGCGACGCGGAAGGCGGCGGCGCGCTCGTCGAGCTGCGCTTTCCCGGGTAGGGGGCGGCACGCTTGCGCCGCGTTTCGCCATCGCGGAACCGCCGGACCGGTTGGGGCGAGCGCCGGCCTCTCCTGCTCTGGTTCAGCGCGCGGTCCGGCTTCGCGCTTTCCGTGTCAGCCTTTGGTGACGGATGCCCCACGCCGGCCGGCAGCGGATGTCCCGCGTTCGGCATTCTCCTTTGCCGTTCGGATCGCACGGTCGAAGCTGTCGTCGGTGGCGACGTGCCGATGATCGACGCTCACGAGCCACTTGCCTGCCGCGTAACACCAGCGAATGCGGCGCTCGTCGATCAGCGCCGACATCCAGCGCCAGATCGACGCGTCCTCCGCATTCGCCGACGCGGCGGCCTGCTCTCTCATGGTCTGCATCCGGCTGGTGACGGCCATCGAGCGCCCCCTCGTTCGCGCGCCCTGTTCGGCGTGGCCGTCGATCACGGCATGTTCGCGGCCAGTTCCGGCACGAGCGCAAACAGGTCGCCCACCAGGCCGTAGTCCGCCACGCTGAAAATCGGCGCTTCCGGGTCCTTGTTGATCGCAACGATCACCTTCGAGTCCTTCATCCCGGCCAGATGCTGGATCGCACCCGAGATGCCGACCGCGATGTACAGCTGCGGCGCGACGATCTTGCCGGTCTGGCCGACCTGGTAGTCGTTCGGCACGTAGCCGGCGTCGACCGCCGCGCGCGATGCGCCCAGCGCTGCGCTCAGCTTGTCCGCCAGCGGCTCCAGCACCTTCGTGTAGTTCTCGCCGCTGCCCAGACCTCGGCCGCCCGACACGATGATCTTCGCGCTCGTCAGCTCCGGACGGTCCAGCTTCGTCACCTCGCGGCTGACGAACTGCGACACGCCCGCGTCCGCCGCCGTTTCGATCTTCTCGACCGTCGCGCTGCCGCCGGCCGCCGCGACCGGGTCGAAACCCGTCGAACGCACCGTGATC
>NZ_JGVW01000131.1 GCF_000687455.2 Burkholderia sp. lig30 | reverse complement strand
CCGCGCCGCAGCGCGTCGTCGTGGCGTGCCTGCGGATCGGCGAGACCCTCCAAGGCCGGACTCGCGCTGCGGATCAGCGGCGCGGCGGCCGTGATCTGCGCGCCGAGCACGTGCGTCTGCACGAGCAGGTCATTGAGTTCCGGCACGAAACGCTGGTGCGCCTTCGGCTCGATCATCATCCGCTGGAATGCCTGCCCCAGGTTCGCGAACGCGATATGCACGTTCTTGCGCGCGAGCCGGTACGGGTAGTCGTTGTCGAGGCCGCTCGCTTCGGCGGCGGCGGTGGCGGTCGGGGCCGCTACTGCTGCCGCTGCCGCGCCGGCCCCGTCGCCAGCCTCCGCGGCGGCTGGCGCGACCGGCGCAACGGGCGCAACTGACGCGACCGTGCCGCGGCCGGCGCGCCATGCCGCCTCGAAATACTTGCGGGTGGCGCTGAGCATGTCGGTGACGAGCTTGCCCATCAGGCGGTATTCCCAGTACGGGAACAGCCGGCTCGCGGCGATCGCGATCATGCAGCCGATCACGGTGTCGATCGCGCGCTCGCCGATGATGCGCATGCTGCCCGGCGCGAGCAGGTGGAACATCAACAGCACGTAGGATGACGTAAACACGACGCTCGCCGTGTAGTTGAACAGCAGCAGGCTGTAGCTCATCACCATCGACGCGAACATGATCACGAACAGCAGGTGCGGATCCTTGATCGTGAAGATCAGCGCGAGGCTCGCCGCGCAGCCGATCAGCGTGCCGACGATCCGCTGCGTGTTGCGCTGCTTGGTCAGCGAATAGCCGGGCTTCAGGATGATGATGCTCGTCATCACGATCCAGTACGCATTGGTGAGCGGCAGCAGCCGCCCGAGCCAGAAGCCTACCGCGACCGCGATCGTCACGCGCAGCGCATGGCGGAAGCTCGGCGAGCGCATGGTCAGGTTCGAGAAGATCAGCAGCGGCGACATCCGGCGGCGCTGCAGGAAGCGCGTGAGCGCCTTGTCGATCTTCAGTTCGGTGTGCGGGCTGCCGCTGCCGGACAGGTTGCGCCGCATCCGCTCGATCAGGCGCGTCGCGCTCCAGATCCGCCGGAACGTCGCGAGCACCGCCGCGTAGGCTTCCGCGTTGGTGGCCGGGAAGTTCCGGTTGCGCATCAGCTCGATCTCGTATTCGATCGCGCGCAACTCGGCCTTCACGCTGATGCGCGAATGCGGCGTGCGGTTCTCGAGCACCGCCAGGCCGATCTCCTCGAGATCGGCGGCCGCCTTGCAGATCAGGTCGCGGTAGAAGATGATCAGGTCCGTGCCGCCGAACGTGTTGCGGACCAGCGGGTAATCGGTGTGCGCGCCGACGAACAGCTCGTGCAGGTCGACGCTGTTGATGAACAGGTTGAACATCGTCGTGCGGGCAGGGTCGAGCTTGCCGCGCCGGAGCTTCGGCAGGTTGCGCAGCACGATGTCGCGCGCGGTCTCCTGCGTCTCGACCGCGGTGATCTGCTTCGCGACGAGGTTGCGGTAGCACTCGTCGAGATCGGTGTCGAGATCGTAGAACGCCGCGCGCGCGAGCAGGTAGTCGGCGCACGCGAAGAGGCTCTCGGCCAGCGCCTGCTGCTCGATCCGGCGCGCCTGCCAGCGCGATACGACGGTCGCCCAGTACGTGTACCAGAGCCCGCCCGCGAGAATCCATGCCGCGTTGACCAGCGCCTCGAGCGGCGTGAGCTTTTCCTCGAGCGTCATCACCATCATGAACAGCGTCGCGAAGCTGATCTGCGGCCAGCGGTTGCCGTACACGACGATCAGCGACAGCACGAACGTGAGCGGCACCATCGTGAGCCACAGCGCGAACATGTTCGGCGTGGCGAGCCCCGTGGCGAGCGCGGCAAGAAAGCCGATCACGCTGCACGCGAGCATTTCGTTGTGCTTGTACTTGAGCGGGCCGGGCATGTCGACCACGCACGCGCCGAGCGCGCCCGTCGCGATCGTGAAGCCGAGGTCGCGATCGTGAAACACGACGAGGAAGAGCACCGTGGGCAGCGACACGCCGACCGCGATACGCAGGCCACCGAAAAAATACTGGCTGTAGAGGAATTTCCTGATTTCGACCGAATAGCGCATCGATGGGCAGAGTGGCTGGTGAAGCGAAGCGGCGCCCGCGGGCGCGAAGTCTGGCGACGAGTCTATCGTATTTCGGGCGGCGCAAGACCTCGCCCATTCGGCCGGCGAGGCGCGCCGCGCGGTGCTTTGCTATGCTTGGCGCTCCTGTTCGCGCGGCGCCGGCCGCGCCCGACGCTTTCACGCCCGCTTCATGCTCCATCTCTTCTATTCGAATCGTCACGAAACGCTGGCCGACGCGCTGCTCGACGACCTCGCCGCCAGCGGCCCGTGGGCGCCGCAGCAGATCATCGTGCCGAGCGCCGCGCTGCGCCGCCGTCTCGAACTCGACATCGCCGAGCGTCACGGCGTGTGCGCGAACGTCGGGTTCACCTATCTCGCGCAATGGCTGTGGGCGCAGATCGGCCGTGTGCTGGACGTCCCGGCCCGCTCGCCGTTCGCGCCGGACCGGCTCGTGTGGCGCTGCTACCGGCTGCTGGCCGCGCCGCTCGAGCACGCGCCGTGGTGCGCGTCGCCGCGGCTCGCCGCGTATCTGTCGGCGTCCGACGACGCGATGCGCTACGAGCTCGCGCACCGTGTCGCGATCGTCCTCGATCACTACCTCACGTATCGTCCCGAATGGCTCGCCGCCTGGCAGGCCGGCGAATCGATCCTGACGGACGGCAACGCGCCCGGCGCGGCGCACGACGACGAGCGCTGGCAGGCTGCGCTGTGGCGCGCGCTGCTCGCGGAGCTGAGCGACAGCGGCATGCCGCCCGCGCACCGGTTTCTCGACGAGGCGGGCCGCCTCGACGCCGGCACGCTCGCGCAGGCGCGTGCGCAATGGCCGAAATCGGTCTGCGTGTTCGCGCTGCCGACGATGCCGCCGCTGCACATCGCGCTGCTGCGCGAGCTGTCGCGCTGGGTCGACGTGCGGATCTACGCGCTCAATCCATGCCGCGAGTTCTGGTTCGACATCGTCACCGCCGCGCGCGCCGAGGCGCTCGACGCGGCCGGGCAGCTCGACTACCAGGAAGTCGGCCACCCGCTCCTCGCCGAATGGGGCCGGCAGACCCAGGCGCAATTGCACATGCTGCACGAGCTGACCGAGCGCGCGGCGTCGAGCGATGCGTCGCGCTACGTCGAGCACCGCGCGCCGACCTGGCTCGCGCGCATCCAGAATGCGATCCTCGACCTGCGGGACGAGTCCGAACTGGGCGAGCCGCCCGCCGAGCACGGCATCGAGGTGCACGTCTGCCACAGCCTCGCACGCCAGCTCGAGGTGCTGCACGACCGCCTGCTCGCGTGGTTCGACGCAGACGACGGCCTGAAGCCGTCCGACGTGCTGGTCGCGGTGCCCGACCTGGCGGCGGCGGGGCCGCTCGTCGACGCCGTGTTCGGCACGTCCGCGCCGGGCGCGCGCATTCCGTACCGCATCACCGGCCTGCCGCCGTCGCAGGCGAACCCGGTCGCGCGCGTGCTGCTCGACTGGCTCGCGCTGCCCGAGCGCCAGGTCGGCGCGCCGGCGCTGATCGAGTGGCTGCGCGTCGACGCGGTGGCCGCGCGCTACGGCATCGATGCGGCCGCGCTCGAGACGGTGCAGACCTGGCTCGCGGCGGCCGGCGCGCGCCGCGGGCTGTCGCCCGCGCCGGGCGGCGAAGGGCCGGCGGCCATGCACGCCGGCGCACAAGACGATGCGGCATGGAGCGACGTCGACGCGCCGGCGCCGCGCCATACCTTTGCCGACGCGCTCACGCGCCTGTTTCTCGGTTACGCGATGCCCGAGGGCGCGGCGCCGATCGGCGCATGGCTGCCGATCGACGGCGCCGAGGGCGGCGAGGCCGAACTGCTCGGCCGTCTCGCGCGCTTCACCGACGATCTCGACGGCTTCGCCCGGCGTGTCGCCGAGCCGCGCACGCCGCACGCGTGGAGCGAGCTGTTCGCCGATACGCTCGCGCGCTTCTTCGATTCCGGTGCGGCGCATGCCGATGCGCTGGCCGGCGTGCGCGACGCGCTCGACGCGATGCTCGAGGCGATGGCGGCGGGCGCGCCGGACCTGGACATGCCCGCGGCCGTGGTGCGCGCGGGGCTGGCCGCCGCGCTGGACGATCCCGCGCGCGGCGGCGTGCCGTGGGGCGGCGTGACGTTTTCGTCGCTGACCAGCCTGCGCGGCCTGCCGTACCGGATCGTGTGCCTGCTCGGGATGGACGACGGCGTGCTGCCAAGCCTCGCGCGTGCCGACGAATTCGACCTGATGGGCGTGCTGCCGAAGCTCGGCGACCGGCAGCGGCGCGACGACGAGCGCAACCTGTTCTTCGACCTGCTGCTCGCCACGCGCGACCGGCTGATGATCGCCTATACCGGGCGTAGCATCCGCGACAACGCGCCGTTGCCGCCCGCCGCGCTCGTCGACGAGCTGCTCGATCACCTCGCGCTCGTCGCCGCCGGCCCCGATGCCGCGCCGGACGCGGTCGACGCCGCGCGCCGCTCGTTCATCGTCGAGCACCCGCTGCAAGCGTTCTCCGCCACGTACTTCCAGCCGCACGGCCCGCTGTTTTCGTACGACGCCGAGCGGGCGGCGCTTGCTACGCTGCTGGCCGCCGACGCGCCGCGCGCCGACGGGCGCGATGCGGCGCCGTTTTTCGCGCGGCCGCTGCCTGCCGAGCCGGCCGAGCCGGTCGCGTTCGGCGACTTCGAGCGGTTCTGGCGCCATCCGGCGCGTGCGCTGCTGCGCGAGCGTCTCGGCATCGTGCTCGCCGACGCACAGGCGGAGCTGCTCGACACCGAGCCTTTCTCGCTCGACTACACCGGCAGCGACGCGCTCGCCGAGCGGGTGCTGCCGCTGTTGATCGAATCCGGCGACGCGCCTACGCGCGATCGCGCGCGGCGTATCGCGGATGCGAGCCCGGAGCTGCCGGGCGGCGCGACGGGCGAGGTCTGGCGCGACCAGGCGCTCGACGCGCTGACGCAACTGGCCGGCAACGTGCGCCGCGCGCTCGACGGCGGCGCGACGCGCGTGCCGTTCGCGTTTGACGTCGCGCCCGTCTGGCCGGACGCGGCGCAGGCGCAGGCGCTGTTCGGCGACGACGACGCGATGCTGGCGCGCGACGCAGTGGCCGCACCGCTGCGGCTGCACGGCACGCTGAACCGCCTGACCGCCGCCGGGCAGGTGATCTACCGGTATGCGCGGCCCGGCGCGCGCGATTACCTGTCCGCGTGGCTCGCGCACCTGGTCTATTGCGCGGCGGTGCCGGACGGCCCGCACCGCACCCTGTGGTTCGGCAACGGCGGCGCGTTCGAGCTGACGCCGGTCGCGGCGCCGCTCGCGCAACTCGCGCCGCTGGCCGCGCTGTTCCGGGCGGGCCGGCGCATGCCGCTGCGCTTCTTCCCGCGCAGCGCGTGGGCGTGGGTTGCCGACAGCGAGGCGAAGGCGGCCGGCGTCTGGATCAACGAGCGGGTCGCGAGCGAGGCGGATGATCCCGCGCTCGCGATCGCCTGGCGCGGCGCGAACCCGTCGCTCGACGAGCCGTTCGGCACGCTCGCGCGGCTCGTGTTCGGGCCGCTCGTCGAACATCTGCGGGAGGCGGCATGAACGGCACCGCATCGAATCAGCAAGCGGCGCACGAACTCGATGTGTTCGGCTGCGCGCTCGACGGCGTCAACCAGATCGAGGCGTCGGCGGGCACCGGCAAGACCTGGAACATCTGCGCGCTGTACGTGCGCCTGCTGCTCGAGAAGGATCTCGGCGCGGACCAGATTCTCGTCGTGACCTTCACGAAGGCGGCGACCGCCGAATTGCACGAGCGCATCCGCAGCCGGCTCGCGCAGCTCGCGCATGCGCTCGATACCGGCGACGACGGCGGCGATCCGTTCGTCGCGCGCCTGCTCGAGACGACGCTGGGCGCGCACGGCGTGCTCGATCCGGACACGGCGGCGAAACGCATCCGCCGGGCGCTGCGCGCGTTCGACCAGGCGGCGATCCACACGATTCACGCGTTCTGCCAGCGGGCGCTGCAGGAGGCGCCGTTTGCGGCCGCGATGCCGTTCGCGTTCGAGATGGAAGCCGACGACGCGTCGCTGCGTTTCGAGCTGGCGGCCGACTTCTGGCGTACGCGCGTCGAGCCGACGGCCGCACGCTGGCCGGGTTTCGCCGCATGGCTGGTCGCATCCGGCGCGGGGCCGGATGCGCTCGACATGCAGCTCGCGCGCCGCCTGAAGAAGCCGCTCGCGGCGTTGCGCTGGGATGGCCTGGCCGGGCCGGACAGCGCGGCGGAATCGGCCGCGGCCGACTGCTTCGCGGTGGCGGCCCGATGGTGGGCGGACGAGCGCGACGCGATCGACGCGCTGCTGCGCGCCGCGCAGCCTTCGCTGAACCAGCGCTCGCACAAGCCGGAGGCGCTCGCCGAAGCGTCCGGCGCATGGACCGCGCACTTCGCGCAGCCGGCCGTGGCGGCCGCGCTGCCGAGGGCCGCGCTCAAGCTCACGCGCGCCGCGCTCGTCAAGGCAACCAAGAAGGGCGGCACGACGCCCGAACATCCGTTCTTCGAGGCCGCCGGCGCGCTCGAGGCCGCGGTCGAGGCGGCCGAGGCGGCGCAGCGCGCGCGCTGGCTCGCGCTCGTCGCCGAATGGCTCGACGATGCGCCGCGCGCGCTGGCCGAGCGCAAGCGCGCACGCCGCGTCGTGTCGTTCGACGATCTGCTCGCGAACCTGCACGATGCGCTGCGCGCGCATCCGTGGCTCGCGCAGACGCTGCGCGCACGCTATCCGGCCGCGCTGATCGACGAGTTCCAGGATACCGATCCGCTGCAGTTCGCGATCTTCGACCGGATCTTCGCGCCGGACGGGCCGCTGTTTCTCGTCGGCGATCCGAAGCAGGCGATCTACAGCTTCCGTGCGGCGGACCTGCACACGTATCTCGCGGCGCGTGCGCGTGCGAGCGCGCGCTATACGCTTGCGGTCAACCAGCGTTCGACGCCGGCGATCGTCGACGCGTGCAACCGCCTGTTCCTGTCGAATCCGCACGCGTTCGTGCTCGACGGGCTCGACTATCACCCGGTGCGCGCGGGCACGCGCGTGCGCGCGCCGCTTCACGACGAGACCGATGCCGGCCCGCAGGCCGGCGACTTCCGGATCTGGACGCTGCCGGGCGGGGACGACGTGTGGCACAAGCGCGACGCGCAGCGGCACGCCGCGCAGGCCTGCGCGGCCGAGATCGCGCGGCTGATGCGCGACGCGCGCGACGCGCGGGTCCGGCTCGGCGCCACGCCGCTGTCGCCCGGCGACATCGCGGTGCTCGTGCAGACGCACAGGCAAGGCAGTCTCGTGAAGCGCGTGCTGGCGGCGTGGGGCATCGGCAGCGTCGAGCTGGCGCAGGCGTCGGTGTTCTCGACGGCCGACGCCGAGCAGCTCGAGCGCGTGCTCGCGGCGATCGACTCGCCGGGCGACTTGCGGCGGCTGCGCGCGGCGCTGGCCGCCGACTGGTTCGGTCTCGACGCCGACGCGCTGTGGCGGATGGAGCAGGGCGATGGCGGCGCGGCGTCCGGCGACGCCGACGCGATGAGCTGGGTCGAGCGTTTCTCGCGGTATCGGCTGCTGTGGCGCGAACGCGGCTTCGCGGTGATGTGGCGCACGTTCACGCGCGAGCTGCGCGTCGCCGAGCGGCTGATGGCCGGACCGGACGGGGAGCGCCGCGTGACGGACGTCAACCATCTCGCCGAACTGACCCATGCGCGCGCGGTCGCCCAGCCCGGCATCGCGCCGACCTTGCGCTGGCTCGCCGCGCAGCGCGTCGACGGCGGCGGCGAGGAGGCGCAGCTGCGGCTCGAATCGGATCGCAACCTCGTGCAGATCGTCACCGTTCACAAGTCGAAGGGGCTCGAATACGCGATCGTGTTCTGCCCGTTCCTCAACGACGGGAGCCTGCGCGAGCCGCCCGCGTCCGGGTTGCCGGACGCGCACGAGTATCACGACGAAGCCGGCGACGCGGTGCTGCATTACGGCTGCGATGACGAGGCGGCCGCGCATGCGGTGCGTCAGGCGATGCGCGAGCAGGCGGCCGAGCGCGCGCGGCTCGTCTACGTCGCGCTCACGCGCGCGGTCTATCGCTGCTATCTGGTCGCGGGCGCCTACCTGTCGTCGCGCTCGACCCGCGAATCGCGTCGCAGCGTGCTGAACTGGCTCGTGGCCGGCGGCGGCCACGCGTTCGACGCATGGCTCGACGAGCCGCCCGACGAGGCCGCGCTCGGCGACGCGTGGCGCGCACTCGCAGGCGGCCCGGTCAGTGTCGGGCCGCTGCCGGCGCCCGCCCGGCCGGAGCGGCTCGCGGCCGGGCACGATGCGGCGCTCGCGCTGTCGGCGCGCCGTGCATCGCGCGTGTTGCGCGATAGCTGGCGGATCGCGAGCTTCAGCTCGCTGACCGCGTCGATGGCGCGCGAGGAGGCCGGCGTCGCGCCGTTGCCGGACGACGAGCTGCGGCCGGACCACGACGCGCTGGCCGCGATCGTGCCCGACGGCGACGCCGTGCCGGAATGGCTGCCGGCGGTGCCGCCCGACGACGACATCCTCGTGTTTCCGCGCGGCGCGGCGGCGGGCGAGTGCCTGCACCGCCTGTTCGAGCTGAGCGACTTCACGCGGGCGTCGTCATGGCCGAAGGCGGCGCGCGACGCGTTGCGCGAGCGCCCGGTCGAGGCCGAGCCGGAGCTGGCCGAGCGGTTGCCGGCGATGATGGCGCAACTGGTCGACGACGTGGTGCGCACCGAACTCGTGCCGGGCATGTGCCTCGCGGATCTCGATCCCGTCAGGCGGCTCAACGAAATGGGCTTCCTGTTTCCCGCGCCGTCGCTGGATCTGGCCGCGCTGCGCCGCCTGCTGGTCGCGCACGGCTATCCCGACGTCGCGCTCGAGGCGAGTACGCTCGCCGGTTTCATCAAGGGATTCATCGACATGATCGTCGAGCACGACGGCCGCTTCTGGACCGTCGACTGGAAATCGAACCATCTCGGCCATACCCCCGGCGCGTACGGTCAGCATGCGCTCGACGCGGCGATGGCCGACCATGCGTATCACCTGCAGGCGCTGCTTTACACGGTCGCGCTGCACCGCTATCTGCGCGGCCGCCTGCCGGATTACGACTACGACACGCACATGGCGGGCTACCTGTACCTGTTCGTGCGCGGCGTGCGGCCGGGCTGGCGGAGCGACGGCAAGCCGGCCGGCGTGCATGCGCGGCGGCCGTCGCGCGAACTGGTCGACGCGCTCGACCGGATGATGGCGGGAGGCCGCGCATGAAGGTGCTCGACGATACCCTCGCGTTCAGCGGCGGACTCGCGGCGCGCCTGCCCGAGCCCGCGGATTTCGGCCTGGCCCTCGCGGAGGGCTTCGCGCGCCGGATCGGCGAGCTCGCGCGTCACGCGGGCGCGCCGGCCGTGGCGGCGCGCTGGGCGGCGCGCGCCGCGTTTGCGGCGAGCCGCGCGACCGCGGCCGGCCATGTCTGCGTGTCGCTCGGCGCGCTCGCGCAGCACTACGACGAGCGGCTGGCCGACGTGCGCGCGGCGCTCGCCGCGAGCGGCGTCGCCGCGTTCGGCACGCTCGCGCGCGGCGACGAGCGGCCGCTCGTCGTCGATCGTGGCGACCGGCTCTATCTCGCGCGCTACTTCGATTACGAGCGCCGGCTGGCCGACGCGCTGGTCGCGCAAGCGGACGTCGGCGATGGCGCGAACGAGGCGCTTGCCCCCGGCATCCTGCGCGAGCGGCTCGCGCGTTACTTCGAACCGGCGGCCGGCGGCGTTTCACCCGCGCTTGCCGCGGACGTCGACTGGCAGCGCGTCGCCGCGATCGTCGCGCTGACGGGCCGGGTGACGATCGTGAGCGGCGGCCCCGGCACCGGCAAGACGACCACCGTGGTCGGCGTGCTGGCCTGTCTGCTCGATGCGCATCCGGACCTGCGCGTCGCGCTGGCCGCACCGACCGGCAAGGCGGCGCAGCGCATGCAGGAAGCGCTGCTCGGGCGGGCCGGCGCGCTGCCGCCGGAACTCGCGGCGCGCCTGCCGGACACGTCGTCCACGCTGCACCGCCTGCTGGGCGGCGGCGGCGCGTCGGGGTTCCGCCATCACCGCGACAACCCGTTGCCGTACGACCTGATCGTCGTCGATGAAGCGTCGATGATCGACGTCGCGCTGGCCGCGCATCTGCTCGACGCGCTCGCGCCGGGCGCGCGGCTGGTGCTGCTCGGCGACAAGGATCAGCTTGCCGCAGTCGAGGCGGGCGCGGTGTTCGCCGAGTTGAGCGCGCGGCCGTCGTTCAGCGCCGCCGCGCGCGAGCGCATTGCGCAGGCGCTCGGCATCGACGAGGCGGCGTTCGCGGCGGCGCTGCCGTCGGCGGCCGGCGCCGGGGTTGTCGCCACGCCGTTCCTGCAGTCGTTGCCGCCCGTGCCGAAACGTGCCGCACGGCGTGTGGATGCGCGGCAGGCGTCGCTGTTCGATTTCGACGAGAGCGGCGAAAGCGGGGCCAGTGTGTCGGCGCATGACGCGCCAGGCGAAGACGCCGCACCGTCCGCATGGATCGAGGCGGACGAACTGGTGTGGCTCGATGCCGCCGACGTTGCGCCGCTGGACGCCGATGATGCGCGTCGAGCGGCCGCGCAGATCGAGCAAGCAGGGCAAGCCGGGCAAGCCGAGCAAGCCGAGCAAGCCGCAGCGGCTGCCGCTGCCGCCAGCACCACCACGTCCGCCACGGCACGCGCACCGCTCGCCGATTGTGTCGTCTGGCTCGAACGCAACTACCGTTTCGGGCTCGATTCGCCGATCGGCCGGCTCTCGCTCGCGATCCGCCGTGGCGCCGTGCAAGCGGCGCTCGATGCGCTGCCAGCCGACGACGCGGCTGCCGCATCGCTCCACGAAGACATCGGCGAAACCCTCGCCGCGCCGACGGTCGAGCGCCTCGCGCGGCGCTTCTCCTCCTATCTCGACGCGCTGCGGCACGCGTTCGCCGCTGCCGTGCCCGATCCGCTGCCGCTGTTCGACGCGCTCAACCGTTTCCGCATCCTGTGCGCGACGCGCACCGGCGCGCGCGGCGCGGAGCATGTCAATGCGCTCGTCGCGTCGCATGTCCGCCGCGCTGCGCACGTGCCGCTCGCGGTCGGCGCGCACTGGTTCGCGGGCCGGCCGATCATGGTGACGCGCAACGATTACGCGCTTGGCCTGTTCAACGGCGACATCGGCATCGCGCTGCCCGACGCGCACGGCGTGCTGCGGGTGTGGTTCAAGCGGGCGGACGGCACCGCGCGCGCGGTGTCGACTGCCGCGCTGCCGCCGCACGAGACGGCGTTCGCGCTGACCGTCCACAAGTCGCAGGGCTCGGAGTTCGACGAGGCGGCGCTCGTGCTGCCGGCCGCGTTCGGGCGCGTGTTGACGCGCGAACTGGTTTATACGGCCGTGACGCGCGCGCGTGCGCGCGTGCAGGTGATCGGCGCGCGGCGCGTGCTCGCGCAGGCGATCGCGACGCGCACGCGGCGCGATTCGGGCCTCGCGGCACGCATCGACGAAGCGCTCGCCCGGCGGCGCGACGAGGTGTCCCGATGATGATCCGTTACACGCTCGATCCGTCCGAGATCGAATGGACCGCAGTGCGCGCGCAAGGCGCCGGCGGACAGAACGTCAACAAGGTGTCGAGCGCGATTCACCTGCGCTTCGACATACGTGCGTCGTCGTTGCCGCCGCTCATCCAGGCGCGGCTGCTCGCGCTGTCGGACCAGCGCATCACGCGAGAAGGCGTCATCGTGATCAAGGCGCAGGAGTACCGTACGCAGGAGAAGAATCGCGAGGCTGCGCTCGCGCGGCTCGACGCGCTGATTCGCGGCGTTGCCTTCACGCCGCGCGCGCGGATCGCGACGCGGCCGACGCGTGCGTCGAAGGAGCGGCGGCTGGAGCAGAAGAGCCGCCGCAGCACGGTGAAATCCGGGCGCGGGAAGGTCGCGGAGTGATGCGTCGCGCGGTCAGCGCATGATCGTTTCGCCGCTGTCGAGCACGAAATCGACGCAGAACACGATGAGGCGGTCATGCGTGAGCGTCGCGACGGCGGCCGTGTAGCAGTCGCGGCCGTCCGTCAGCGAGAAGTGCGGCCCCATCAGCGCGACGCGCCCCGGCGCCGCGAGTGCGCGCTGGAAGTAGGGTCGCCGCGACCAGTTGCTGTGGGTTTCCGGAAACAGCGGGGAGAGCCGCGTCGCGACCGGGTTCTGGTCGTGGGGCTGCGCGCCGATCGACGGCAGGAACTGCTCGCCGATCTCGTTCGTGACGAACACGCGCCGCGCGGCCGGCACGACGAGCACCCGCCGCGCGGCCTCCTGCAGGTTGCCCGTCGCGGCGAATGCGGCCGCGCCGGCCAGCACCATGCGCTCGATCGCGTCGAAGCCGGGCTGCGCGGTGTGCGTGCAGGCCTGGCGCCGGCTGATGAAGCGCTTCCATGCGGCATCGAGCATCGCGGGCGCCGCCGCACTCGCGCGGGCGATCGACGTGTCCGGCTGGCCGAACTGGAAGCCCTGGACGAAATCGATGTCCGCCTCCATCAGCGTCTGCAGCGCGTCGTCGTTCTCCACGCCTTCGGCGAGCACCATCGCGCCCGCCTGATGCAGCATCGAAACCAGATGATGAATGATGCGGCGGTCGTCGCTGGAGCGCGTCGCGTGCTCGACGAGCGAACGGTCGAGCTTGACGATGTCGGGCCTGACGCGCCACACGCGGTCGAAGTTGGAGAACCCGGTGCCGAAATCGTCGATCGCGATCAGGAAATCGCGATGCTGGATCATGTCGATCGCGCGCGCGAGGTGGGCTTCGTTGCGCGACGAGCGCTCGACGACCTCGAGGACGATCCGGTTGGGCGCCAGCCCGAAGTGAAGGCAGAGCGCGTCGATGAATTCCCGCTGGACGAGGCCCGAATCGAGCACGCGCGGCATCACGTTCAGGAACAGCCAGCCGTCGCCGATGCCTTGCGCGACGAAGTTGGCGGCATGCAGGCAGCGCGCGAGCCGGTCGAGCAGCAACACGTCGGCCGCCGCGCGCGCGCGATCGAACAAGGTGCTCGGCGAAACCGGCACGCCGGCCGCGTTGGTGGCGCGCAGCAGCGCTTCGTAGCCGACGACGCGCTTGTGCGTGATCGACAGCACGGGCTGAAACGCGCTGCGAAGCGTCGCGCCGTGATAGTCCGCGAGCCAGCCGCTCGGCGTCAGCGTGAGGTGCTGGAGCAGGGTGTCGAGCGCGAGGTCGTCGATGACGTGCGGCATGTCAGCGGCGCATGGAGGCGGGGCCACGCAGTGGCACGGCTTCGCTGCATGCCGCCGACGCAATCGGTTGCACCGGCGGGCAGGGAAGAGCGTCGTCCATGTTGGGCGGCTCCGGTGGGTAGGTGTTGGAAGTGTATCGGTGTCCGAGCGATTCGCGTATCAGGTTAACTCCAGACTCGCGTCGCGTACAGTCCGTTGCGGCGCATGCCGCCGCCTGCGCCGGCCGGCGCGACGGACGGACAAGACGGGCGGGCAGGCGGCCGGGCGCCTGTCAGCATGCCTCGCCGCCGCGCGACCGCAGGCCAGGGATGCGCTTGATCGCGCCGGTCGCGAGCGCGGTGCCGAGCAGCACGATCCCGCATCCCTCCAGCATCACGACTGACACGTGCTCGCCCAGGAACAGCGCGCCCCACAGCAGCCCGAAGATCGGGATCACGAACGTGACGGTGATCGCGCGTGCCGGCCCGACGTGCGCGATCAGGTAGAAGTAGATGAAATAGGCGATCCCGGTGCAGGCGATGCCGAGCGCGAGGAGGGCGCCCCACGCGTGGGCGGACACCGGCGCGGCGGGCCACGTCGCGATCGCGAACGGCAGCAGCAACAGCGTCGAGCCGATCATGGTGCCGGTCGCATTGATCAGCGGATCGACGCCGCTCAGGTGGCGCTTCGTGAAGTTGGCGGCGATGCCGTACAGGAGCGTCGCGCCGAGCGCGGCCGCCGATGCGAGCGCAGTGGTTCCGGCGGACGTATTGCCATGCGCGCTCGCGACCTGGTCCCAGACCAGGGTGAGCACGCCGGCGAAGCCGATCACGAGGCCGAGCGCGCGCGGCAGCGACAGTTTGTCCCTGAGCCACAGGTAGGCGACGAGCGCGCCCCACAGCGGCGTCGTCGCGTTGATGACCGACGTCACGCCGGCCGACAGCGTCAGTTCGGCAAACGCGAACAGACAGAACGGCGCGCCGGAATTGAGCAGCCCGACGACGAGCAGCGGCCACGCGCGGCGGCGCATCTGCGCGGCGAGCTCGGCGGGCTTGAAGCGGGTGAGCGCAAGCCCGACGAGAAACAGTCCGCCGATGCCGACGCGCAGCGCCATCAGCGGCGCCACGCCGAATTCGGCGACGCCGACGCGAATGAACAGGAACGACGCGCCCCAAAGGGCCGCGAGCGCGATCAGCAGGCAGAGGTTTCTGGCGGACATCGTGCGTGGGCCGACAGGCCGGGTAAGGAATGCGGAGCATCTTACACCGCGCCGTGCGGCCGGCGCTGCCCGAGCGGATGAAACGGCAAGAAACGGGAATCGGCGTGCCGGGCCGGTCGGGAAGCGGGCGGCGCGGATGCGCGCGCGCCGTCAGTGATGACGTCCGCCGCCGCGGCCGCCGAAGCCGAAATTGAGCGATACCGCCGGCCCCCACCAGCCCCAGGCCGGCGCGTAGGCGGGCGCCGGATAATAGATCGGGCCGGCAGGGTAGACGGGGCCGGGTTCGACATATACCGGCGCGGTTTGCGCGACGGGCGGCGGGTAATAGCCGTACGGGTAGTAGCCGTACGGGTAATAGCAGCCGGCGAGGGCCGCGCATGCGAGCGCGGCCGAGACGAGCGTCCTGGTCATGATGATGCCCCGGCAAGGGTGGCGATGCGCCGATGCTTCAGCTTACGCTGCACGTTCATGAAACGCTGTGTGAAACGGTAACGGATCATTTCGGGAACCGCTTTGGGGAATTGCTTCGAGGAATTGCTTCGGGCACCGCTTCGGGCACCGCTTCGGGCGTCCCTACGGGAATCGCTACGGGGACTGCTACGGGCATTGCCATGAGAAGTGCTACGAGCGCCACGCCGGCGCTGCCGCGAGAACCGCCTCGCCCCGGCATGCAAAAACGGCGCTCCTCGCGGACGGGAACGCGCCGTCATGTGGTCAGCCCGCGCGCTGCGCGCGGGCGTCGGGATTACTTCTTGCCGACCTGATTGCCGATGATGCCGCCGACGGCCGCGCCGCCGAGGGTAGAAAGGGCGTTGCCGCCGATCGCCGCGCCGGCGACGCCGCCGACACCCGCGCCGATCGCCGTGTCGCGCTGCCGCGTGGTCATCGTGTCGCATGCCGACAGGCTGGCCATCGTCGCGACGAGCATTGCGTACACCCCAATACGACGAATCGTGTTCATGGTCGTTGTCCTTGATGTCGTGAACGGAGCATGCGCGTCCGATCGGTGCCGCGCATAAGGGCAATCTACGCGCGGCGCCGTGCCGCTGCTGTAAGGACTTGTTAGGGCCTTCGCGCTTTCGTAATGAATTGTTTCGCCCGCCGCAACGCGGGTTGGGCGACGGCAACGGCGGTGGATCTCGTTCAACGCCCGCTGCGCGCTTACGGGCGAAGAATGAAAAAAACCCCACGTCCGGAAGAACGTGGGGTTCCCCGCTCGAAAGCGGGCTTCGCGGATCGCGACGCGATCCGGCGCTTATTGCCGGTGATAGATTTCCGAGCCGCTCTTGACGAACTCGACGGCCTTCACCTCCATGCCCTTCTTCAGCGCGTCGGTTTCGGACATGCCTTGCTGCGCGGCGAACTCGCGCACGTCCTGGGTGATCTTCATCGAGCAGAAGTGCGGGCCGCACATCGAGCAGAAGTGGGCGACCTTCGCCGAATCCTTCGGCAGCGTCTCGTCGTGGAATTCGCGCGCCTTGTCCGGATCGAGGCCGATGTTGAACTGGTCTTCCCAGCGGAACTCGAAGCGTGCCTTCGACAGTGCGTTGTCGCGCACCTGCGCGCCCGGGTGGCCCTTCGCCAGGTCGGCGGCGTGCGCGGCGAGCTTGTAGGTGATGATGCCTTCCTTCACGTCGTCCTTGTTCGGCAGGCCGAGGTGCTCCTTCGGCGTCACGTAGCAGAGCATCGCGGTGCCGAACCAGCCGATCATCGCGGCGCCGATGCCCGACGTGATGTGGTCGTAGCCCGGCGCGATGTCCGTCGTCAGCGGCCCGAGCGTATAGAACGGCGCTTCCTTGCACCAGTCGAGCTGCAGATCCATGTTTTCCTTGATCAGCTGCATCGGCACGTGGCCCGGGCCTTCGATCATCACCTGCACGTCATGCTTCCACGCGATCTGCGTGAGCTCGCCGAGCGTCTTCAGTTCGCCGAGCTGCGCTTCGTCGTTCGCGTCGTAGATCGAGCCGGGGCGCAGGCCGTCGCCGAGCGAGAAGCTCACGTCGTACGCCTTCATGATTTCGCAGATCTCTTCGAAATGCTCGTACAGGAAGCTTTCCTTGTGATGCGCGAGACACCACTTCGCCATGATCGAGCCGCCGCGCGACACGATGCCCGTCATCCGGTTCGCGGTGAGCGGCACGTACTGCAGGCGCACGCCCGCGTGGATCGTGAAGTAGTCGACGCCTTGCTCGGCCTGCTCGATCAGCGTGTCGCGGAAGATTTCCCAGGTCAGGTCCTCGGCCTTGCCGTTGACCTTCTCGAGCGCCTGGTAGATCGGCACCGTGCCGATCGGCACCGGGCTGTTGCGGATGATCCACTCGCGCGTTTCGTGGATGTGCTTGCCGGTCGACAGGTCCATCACCGTGTCGCCGCCCCAGCGGATCGCCCAGGTCATCTTGTCGACTTCCTCGCCGATCGACGACGTGACGGCCGAGTTGCCGATGTTCGCGTTGATCTTCACGAGGAAGTTGCGGCCGATGATCATCGGCTCCGATTCCGGGTGGTTGATGTTCGCCGGGATGATCGCGCGGCCGCGCGCGATTTCGTCGCGGACGAATTCCGGCGTGATCTCGCCAAGCTGGTCCGCGCCGAATGCGGCGGCGCCGAACGCCTGGCCCGGATGCTGGCGGCCCATCATCGCGGCGAGCTTCGCGCCGTTCGGGCCGCTGGCCTTCAGGCTCTCGATGTACTCGGCGCGGCGCTGGTTCTCGCGGATCGCGATGTATTCCATTTCCGGCGTGATGATGCCCTGGCGCGCGTAGTGCATCTGCGTGACGTTCTTGCCCGCCTGCGCGCGGCGCGGATTGCGGTGCAGGCCCGGGAAGCGCATTTCCGCGGTCGCCGCGTCGGCGGCGCGCTCGCGGCCGTACTGGCTGGTCAGGCCCGTCAGCGCCTCGGTGTCGCCGCGCGCTTCGATCCAGCGCTGGCGCAGTGCCGGCAGGCCCGCGCGGATGTCGATCTTCGCGTCCGGATCGGTGTACGGACCCGACGTGTCGTAGACGTAGATCGGCGGGTTCTTCTCGCCGCCGAAGCCGGTCGGGGTGTCGGCCTGCGTGATTTCGCGCATCGGCACGCGGATGTCCGGCTGCGAGCCCGTTACGTAGATCTTGCGCGAATTCGGCAGCGGCGCGATGGCGGCAGCGTCGACGTGGGCGTCGGCGGACAGAAACTTCGGATTGGCGTTCATGCGATCTCCTGTATCGGACCGGGCGGGCGCGTGGGCGCTCGCCCGGGTCCCATGCAAAGCGAATGTGGGACGCTAAGCAGGAGATGAGACTCGCGAGGCGGCGGGTTTCGTCTGAAAAAAGGTGGCGAGACCCGGACGCTTCCCTGCGCTGGCATTACCCAGATCAGGTTCAAAGGGTATTTCTCACCCGCAAAGCTCGTTGTTTGATCGAGCGCATTGCAGGACCCCCGCGTTAGCAAGCGCACACGATACACCGGGTTCGCGGCGGTTTCAACCGGGGACAGATCGTTACGGGCCCTGAACCGCCGGCCGCGCGCGGCGCACGGTGGCTGCGCGGAGGCGACTCGGGCGGTTCGGCCGGTGTCGGGCCGCTTGCGGCGTACGGGCCGCGGAGCATGTGCGGCATCGGAGTGGGCCGGCATTCACTAGAATTTTCTTGGGTGGCTGTCATTTCGCGTGACGCCATCCGTCTATTCGGCTCCTTGAATCCACCATGAAGGAGTGATGCCATGAAGAACACCCTGATCGCCGTTTGTGCCGCCGCTGTCGCGTTTGCCGCGACGGGCGCGTACGCGCAGAGCAACGCCATGTCGAAAGACGAGACGCCGATGGCGAAGGACGCGATGGGCCACGAGGCGATGGCGAAGGACGATGCCATGAAGAAGGACGATGCGATGAAGAAGGGCAAGCACGAGATGAAAAAGAAGGGCGCGATGTCGCACGACACGATGGGCAAGCCGGCCAAGGAAGACAAGATGAGCCCGGCGCCGTACTGAACGCGTCGGGGGGAGGCGCGTGCCGCGTCCGCCGCGCATCGGCGGGCGCGCCGCGCCGTTCGAGGAGGTGAGTCATGTCGCACGTTGTTCCCGATTCCGCGCGCGCGCCGGCCGCGCCGCCCGCGCGGACGATCCACCCGCTGTGGGTGCGCGTGAGCCACTGGCTCAACGCGCTTGCGGCGGTCACGATGGCGCTGTCCGGCTGGCGGATCTATGACGCGTCGCCGATCTACCCGTCGTTGACGTTCGCGCACGGCATCACGCTGGGGGGCTGGCTGGGCGGCGCGCTGCAATGGCATTTCGCGGCGATGTGGCTGCTGGCCGGCAACGGCCTGTTCTATCTGGCGATGGCGGCCGCGACGGGCCGCTTCGCGCGCAAGTTCTTTCCGGTCACGCCGGCGGCGGTGTGGCGCGACCTGCGCGCGGCGCTGGGCGGCAGGCTGTCCCACGACGATCTGAGCGTCTACAACGCGGTGCAGCGCGCCGCGTACCTGACCGCGATCGCCGATCTCGTCGTGCTGGTGCTGTCCGGCCTCGTGATCTGGAAGTCAGTGCAGTTTCCGCTGTTGCGCGCGCTGCTCGGCGGCTACGACCGCGCGCGCATCGTGCATTTCTGGGCGATGGCGCTGCTCGTCGCGTTTTTCGTCGTGCATGTCGCGATGGCGCTGCTGGTGCCGCGCTCGCTGCTCGCGATGCTGCGCGGCCGCTAGGGCCGGCTCGCCCGTTCCGGGAGCGAACCCGGCCCAAGGAGGGGATCATGTCCGAACCGAAAGACCCGCCCGGCGTCGCGCGTTACCGGCTCGACCGGCAGGCGCTCGCGATCGACGTGCGCCGCGAGCTGGCGATGCCGTCGCGGCGGCTGTTCAACCGCCGCATCCTGACGCTCGGTGGCCTCGTGATGCTGTCCGGCTGCACGCTGGAAGACGACGCGTCGGTCAACGCGTTTCTCGAGAAGGTGTCGCGGATGAACGACCGCGTGCAGGCGTGGCTGTTCAGCCCGTCCCGGCTCGCGCCGACCTACACGGAGGCGGAGCTGACGCGGCCGTTTCCGTTCAACGCGTACTACGGGATCGACGAGGTGCCGCACGTCGATGCGTCGACCTACCGGCTCGCGCTGTCCGGCCGCGTGACCGGCAAGCGAGTGTGGACGCTCGACGAGCTGTACGCGCTGCCGCATGCGGAGCAGATCACGCGGCACATCTGCGTCGAAGGCTGGAGCGCGATCGGCCGCTGGGGCGGCACGCCGTTCGGCGCGTTCCTCGCGCGCGTCGGTGCGGACACCGGCGCGAAGTACGTCGGCTTCAAATGTGCCGACGATTACTACGAGAGCATCGACATGCCGACCGCGCTGCATCCGCAGACGCTGCTGACGTTCGAATACGACGGCAGGCGGCTGCCGCCCGAGTTCGGCTTTCCGATGAAGCTGCGGATGCCGACCAAGCTCGGCTACAAGAATCCGAAGCACATCATGGAGATCTTCGTGACGAACAGCTATCCGGGCGGCTATTGGGTCGACCAGGGATACAACTGGTTCGGCGGCTCGTGACCTGTCCGGCCAGCACGGGGCCGGAACGAAATGCGGCGAGCAAGCCGCCGGCTGCGGTCGCGTTTCTAAACTTCCGCCGGCAGCCGCCGTTATCGCCTGAGAACCGACTGCTCCAAACCTCCGTGCTTCAACGATCCGCCTTCGACCCCGCCGCCGCGCAAGACCTGGATTCCTCCAATGTCGCGGGCTCCCACAACGCCGCGCCATCCGTCACCGAATGGCTGCTGCACGACGACCAGGTAATGCGCGAGTGCTTTCGCCACGCGACCGAAATTCTCAGGTGTGCAACCGGCGTGGCGATGACCGCGGTCATGCTGCTGGATTCCGATCATCAGCATTACCGGGGCGAAGCGGGTGTCGTCCTGCCCGCGATCCCGCGCCGCAATTCGCTCAGCGAGCGGGTGATCCAGAACGGCGGGATCTTCGTCGTGGAGGACACGGCGCTTCGAAGCGACGTTCAGGAATGCGCGCTGGTCAAGTTTCCGCCGCACGTGCGTTTCTATGCGGCGGTGCCGATCCGGCTGCCCGACGGCGCGATCGTCGGCGCGCTGTGCGCGATGGACCCGCAACCCAGGAAGATCGACGACGCGCAGCGCACTGTGCTCTGCCGCCTGGGGGCGATGATCGAGAACGACCTGAAACTGCGTACGGCGGCCGCGGTCGACCCGTTGACGCAGCTGTTCAACCGCCGCTACACGCTGGAGAGCATCCATCGCCGCTGGCAGGACGCGCGGGACGGCGAAGGCATCGGCGCCGCGATGATCGACATCGACTGGTTCAAGCAATACAACGACAACTACGGCCACGACGCCGGGGATGCGTGCCTGCGCTCGGTTTCCGTCGTGTTGCAGCGCGAGGCCGAGTTGCACGGGATGGTCGCCGGCCGCATCGGCGGCGAGGAATTCGCGCTGCTGGTCGGCCAGACGCAGCGCCCGGCGATGAACCGGGTGCTCGAACGCGTGCGTGCGGGCGTCGAGCGCCTCGCGATCGAGCATCGGGGTTCGCCGTTCGGCCGCGTGACGCTGAGCATCGGCGGCTCGCACACGTACCGGAACAGCCCGCGCGACAACGGCTATCGCGAAGCGTTCATGGTCGCGGACCGGGCGCTGTATCGTGCGAAGGGGGGCGGCCGCAACTGCGTGCTGATCGACTAGGGTCGTGCGCCAGGGGCGCCGGCTGACGGTGGGCGGCTGACGATGGGGGAGCGGTGGACGGTGGACGGCACGTATGCGGCGGCCGCCGGCGAATTCGCGCCGAGTGCGCCGGCCGGACGCGTGCCCGGACCGACTGTCGCGCCGAAACATCAGTCGACAGCCTTTCAGCCAGCGCGTCGATTTCCTTTCGATTCCTTAATGCATAATGCGACGTGTGCGCAGCCGATCCGGTCGCGCACACTTTTTTTGTCCGCCACCGGCCGGCTTGCTCCGGCTCATTTTCGTCGCCGTTCGCACCGTCATGTGGCTCCGCATGTTCGCGCCCGCCGTCCTGTCCCGATCCGGGATGCCTGCCGCTTTCCCCGGCGCCATTCACCGTCGCGTGCGCTATGCCGGGCAGGCGGGCTGAACGATGACGCTGCTCCGCCGATTCCTCGATTTCCTCGCGCGCCATCCGGTCCGGCTGCCGCAAAGCCGCGGCGGGCGGGTCGCGCTCGCGCTGGTCTTCATCTATGTCGTCTGGGGCTCGACGTATCTCGCGCTGCATGTCGCGCTCGACGCGTTTCCGCCGCTGCTCCTCTCCGGCCTGCGCAACCTGCTCGGCGGGGTTGGCCTGTTCATCTTCGGGCTGCGCCGGCGGCCCGCCCGGCCGTCGCTGCTCGAGGTCCGCAATGCGGCGATCGTCGGCACGATGCTCGTCGCGCTGTCGTCCGGGATGATCGCGTTCGGCATGCGCAGCGTCGGAAGCGGCTCGGCCGCCGTGATGGTCGCGACCGTTCCGCTGTTCGCGACGGTGATCGCCGCGGTCGCCGGGCGGCCGGTGTCGAAGGGCGAGTGGGCGGCAGTCGGGCTCGGCATGGCCGGCATCGTCGTGCTGAATGCCGGCGGCCCCGCGTCCGCGGGCTCGGTGCTCGGCAGCATCACCGTGCTGGCCGGCGCGCTGTTCTGGGCGGGCGGCGCGCATCTCGCGACGCGCCTCAAGCTGCCGTCCGACCTGTTCCTGTCCACCTCGCTGCAGATCGGGCTGGGCGGCCTCATGTCGGCGCTCGCCGCGTGGGTGCTCGGCGAGCGCATCGAGCATCTCGCGGTGCTGCCGGTGCTCGCGTTCCTGTACCTGATGGCGTTCGGCACGATGGCGGCGTACGTCGCGTACGGCTACCTGATCCGCCATACCAGCCCGATCATCTCGAGCAGCTGCATGTACGTGAACCCGATCGTCGCGGTGGCGCTGGGCGCGCTGCTGCTCGGCGAGCCGGTGACGAAGGCGACGGTGCTCGCGACGCTCGCGATTCTCGGCAGCGTCGGGCTGTCTTTCGTGTTCGATCCCGCGCGCAGGCGCGGCGCCTGAGCGTGCGCCGCGGCCGTGGCCGCGCCGGTACGCCAACCGGCCCAGTTGCCTGATGTGAAGATCGCTGCTGTGAGCGAGCCGCAGCGCGTTCCTCGCGGTTACCGCATGATCTGCCGGTATTGCCGGCCGAACGCCTGCTGGCCTGCCGCCATCCTGTCGAAATCGACGCTCCTGGCGCGCGCGTAATCGCTCGCCGGCAGGAATTTCGCGGCGAGGTCGGCGCTCATCGCCTGCTCGCGCACCGGGCGCAGATAGGCATTCGCCCACAGCTTCTGGCCTGCGTCGGACAGCACGAAATCAAGCACCTTCCTGCCGTTCGCGGCGTGCGGCGCGCCTTTCACGAGGCTCATCACATAGGGCACCGAGATCGTGCCTTCCTCCGGAATCACGAATTCGACGTTCGCGTCGTCGTTGTATTTCGCGCGATAGGCGTCGAAGTCGTAGTCGAGCAGGATCGGAATCTCGCCCGACAGCACGCGCGTGTAAGCGGTCTGCTTCGGCACGATCGGTGCGTTGTCCTTCAGCTTGCGGAACCAGCCGAGCGCCGGCTTGAAGTCGTCGAGGCTGCCGCCCAGTGCCAGGTTGACGGCGACCGCGCCCGCATAGCCGACGAACGCGCTCGACGGATCGAGATAGCCGACCATGCCGTGATACATCGGTTTCAGGAGATCCGACCACGAGCGCGGCACCGGCTTGCCGCCGAGCGCATCCTTGTTGATGAAGAAGCCGAGCGTGCCCGAATGGATCGCGAACCAGTAGCCTTGCGGATCCTTCAGGTTCGCCGGGATGTCGTTCCAGTGCGCGGGCCGGTACGGCGCGATCACGCCGTTGGACTTCGCCTGGAACGCCGACGATACGCCGAGATAGACGACGTCCGCGACCGGATTTTTCCGCTCGGCGACCAGCTGCGCGATCGCCTGGCCCGAGTTCTTGTTGTCGAACGGCACGCGAATGCCGGTCTTTTGCTTGATTGCCGCGATCTGCGATGCCCAGTCGGCCCACTCGGGCGGGCAGTTGTAGCAGATCGCGGTTTCTTCCGCAGGCGCGACGGACGCGCCGAGGAGCAGCGCGGCGCAGGCGAGCGACGTGGCGAGCGACGTGGCGAGCACGCGCAACGGGGACGGCAGGCGACGGGTCACGATGAAGTCTCCGGCAGGGTCGAGCGGAACGGCGTCGGTCGGGCGGTTCGGGTTTCGGGCGGGCGTCGTTGCCTGCGCGGGCGGCGCGGCCATCGCGCCGCCGCGTATAGTGTGCGCCAGGATCGGCGCAGCGACATCGGGCGGTGCGCTACCGATACGTTCGACAGGGCGTTGCCGCGTGCGGCGGGGTCAAATCGCGATGCCGGGCACGAGCAGTGGTAGAATCGCGTCCGCCCTTGCCGGGGTGATGAAATTGGTAAACATAGCGGACTTAAACGATTGAGTGCCCGGCCGGAAACGGCCGGTGCAGAACCCTTCAAATTCGGTGAAACCCCTGATGCGCGCATCGAGGCAACGCCGAGCCAAGCCTCGCGGGCGCAGTGCGGCCTATGCGAGGAAGGTGTAGAGACTAGACGGGGGGCGCCTAAGGCGCGCGGGCAGCAGGATCGGCTTGCGGGCGATGGCGAAGGCATAGTCCAGCGCACGAACGGCACCGCGTGGCGGAGCCGGCTTCGAAAGAAGCAGTGTGACGAAAATCCGCCGCCTTAACTGGCTTGCCGGTTCGAGTCCGGTCCCCGGCACCAACTACGCCTCAGTTGGCTTCAATGTTTCACAAGAAAGCCCCGCCAGACATAGATCTGCGGGGTTTTTTCGTTTCAGGCTACTGCAACCGTTCACCCGTGACAGTACTCCCGATCGGGGGGATTACCCGGCCTCCTTGAGCGTGTAGAAGTTCATGTGATTCTCAAAGGTCGTCGTCCGTGCCGGCCACCGTGTGTCCGTCCGCCGTGGGCGAATGAACTGCCTGCCGCTTGCGCTGCATGTGGTACGCCGTCAGAAGCCCATGAGCAACCATATCGAGCGCCGGTTTCACGAGGCCATTCTTGTCCGTCCAAACCTTCGGCGTGAGTGCGCCTGAGAGCGATACGCTATCTGCGTCACCGAGAGCGAGCAATGCGGTCTGCACCTCCTCGTCGAACGCGATTACGTTCACGAACAGCGTTTCGCCGTCGCCAGCAGTCGCACGCACTTTGCATGTTACGAACCGCTTTCCATTCTGTCCTGTCCGGATCTGGGCTTCGCCGTAGAGCCGGCCGCTTACCAGGCCATCGATCATCATTTACCCCTCTGGTCGTGTGTTGCGTCGAACGGCGCTATGCCGTATCCGCATATGATCCCATGCCGCCAGGATACGGAGCTCCGTCCCGTCGAGCGCGCGATGGATGTCTGGCAGCCGCGGGAGCAGCCATCGAATCGCGAACGTGGACGGTAACCGGAGGGTGAGAACCGGCGACGCGCCGGCGTGAGCGTTTGTGTGCTGAACCAGTTCGGTGAGGACGTTGATCGCCACGGCGAGCAGGGCGTGACCCTCTGTCGTCAGCGTCAGGCCTGACACGTGACGCACGAAGAGTGCGCATCCATAGTGCGCTTCCAGTTGCTGAATCTGACGGCTCACTGCGCCTTGCGTCCGGCAGAGATGATCCGCGGCCTTGCTTAAACTGCCGAGCGTCGCTGCCGCGACGAACGACTGGAGCGCTGCCAGCGGGGGCTGCGGGCGCGTGAGGTCGGCAAGAGGATATGCATGCAGTGCATACCCGGCTGGAGGATTTTTCGATTGTTTGGCCATCGGTGCATCGCTATCGTACCGGTACCGGATGCCTGTTCGTTCGGACAGGCCGAGTCGTCAACGAATGATCGGAGGAGAAGGGTGGTCTCATCGTCGGAAGCACTATACACGCGGCAGATTCGCACCTACCTCCAGGCGCTTGAGCGCGGCGATGTTGCCGCGATCTGCGCGTTGTTCGCGCCGGAGGCGCAGATCTTTTCGCCGTTTCTCGGCTGGATGGAACCCGCACCGTTTTTTGCGAAAGTCGATGCCGCGTCGGGCGAGAGCAAGATAACGCCGATCGACATCTGCGTCAGCACCACGGGGGCTCGACGCGCGACGGGTTACTTCATCTACGATTGGGGGCTGACGGATGGTTCCAGCGTGCGGTTCGAATGTGTCGATGTGTTCGAGTTCGATGACAACGGACGCATCGAACGCATGATCATCGTCTACGACACTTACCCGATCCGCAGTACAGTCGGCGACAAATACGTGTAGCGGGAGGGTACGGACGTGTCCGTACCGGGATCAACCTGCATGTGCGGGCGTGCTGCAAACGTGCGCCTTGAGAATGTCAGTGCATGATTTAATGCAATTGTAGATTCCGGTCCCCGCACCACGAAATTCCGTTGTTTCTCCCAGCCTTTCCGTCGCGAAATCGATCCGGATCCGGAAGCCGCGTTCTGATGAACTCGGAAAGTGTCGTCGCGGCGTAGCTAAACCAAGCCGGTTTGACTGTCCCGTTGCACCAAGAGTTGTCGGCCGGCCTTCTTGGCCGGGGATGCGATGGTTGTCTGCGCTCTTGACGGTCGATTCACCTGTACAGGTGGTCCGCGGATCGCGCGAAATGGCATGCCGCCGCGCGCTGCAGTCGCACCCTGTTTGTTAGTGCTAGGATCCAAAGACGACCACGCTGGAGACAAACATGGCCCGCGCCGAGAACACGCACAACGGCTTTGAATATTCAGTTCAAACGCTTCCGAAACAAGGCGTCGGAGGCGCGGATATGCAGATATTCGGGTTCCAAGGCTTCGTGCTTATCCCGAACGACACGGATGCTCAGCCTGCCATGCAGATTCCAGTTCAGTGCCTTGCGGAAGAGGGCTATCGTCGCGAAGACTGGGCGCTGGATGCTGCCATTGACGAAGCAAAAGCCATCATCGACGGCAAGCGTCGGCTGAAAGGCCCGACGGCGCTTCGATGAGGGGGCTGGCTGATGCCGGCCGGTTACGGAAGTTGAGGGCAGAGACGTCGGGGGAATTCGCGTGTGGAACGCCGCGCACTGCCGGTAAAGCATGGATACCGCATATCGCCAGGCATGGAGACACTGGAACCGGGCGCATTCATGGCCCAAAGACAGCGACCTCTGCCCTCGAAACCTTGACCAACTCATCAACGGCAACCTTGACCTTTGGCTGAAGATGGCGTGTCTTCTGCCAGATCACGTGAATCGGCATGGTCGTCGACAGTTCGGGCAGCACCTCGCGCAGCGCGCCCGTACGCAAGCCGTCTTTCGCGAGCCAACCCGGGAGCTGTGCAAGCCCGCAGCCCGACGTGCAGGCGCACAGCAGCGCGTCGCCATCGGTCAACTCGTGCCGGACGCGCACGTCGAAATACGACGCGCCACCGTCGGCGTTCGCGAGCAGCCAGCCCGAACGCACGCTTCGTCGCCAGCCGATGAGGCAATCGTGCGCGAGCAGATCCTCGCGGCTCGCAGGAACGCCCCTGCGCTCGAGATACTCCGGCGCGGCGCAGACCACGAGCCGCTGCTCGCCGAGCTTGCGTGCGACCAGATCGGGATACGCGTCCAGCGGCCCGATGCGAACAGCCAAATCAACGCCCTCGCTGACGAGATCCACTGCGCGATCCTGCAACGTGATCGCGAGATCGAGGCGCGGAAAACGCTGCGTCAGCTTCAGTAGCGCGGAGACGATGTGGCGGCGGCCGAAGGTCGTCGGGAGATCGACGCGCAATCGGCCGATGGGTTGTTCGTGCCCGGTCGAGAGAAAGGATTCGGTTTGATCGAGTTCTTCGAGAATCCGTCGGCACGTCTGCAGAAACGTTTCGCCCGCGGTCGTGCGATCGATGCGGCGCGTCGTCCGATGCAGCAGTTGCACGCCGAGCCGGGCCTCCAGCCGCGAAATGCTTTTTCCGACCGCGGACCCGGTGATGCCGAGCGTCTCCGCGGCCGCCGTAAAGCTGCCGTGATCGACGGTGGCCACGAATTCGCGAATTCCGGCGAAACGGTCATCCATCGTTGATTCTGGAATCTTGGGATCGAATGTTTGGAATTTTAACGCCTAACTCAACCAAAATGCCGAAATTACACTGTTCATCGTGATGGCATCCGCTATCCGGCGAACGTGAGGTTTCAAATGAAAGCATGGCTTCTCAAGGATTTTGGTCTGCACAACCTGCAACCGGGCGACGTGATGACGCCGGTGCCGCAGCCGGGCGAGCTTCTGGTGAAGGTCGGCGCGGTGTCGCTGAACTTTCGCGACAAGGCGATCGTCGACGGCATCTATGAGCCGCATCTCGTGCCGAAGCCGCTGATTCCCGTCTCGGATGCGGCGGGCACAGTGATGGCCATCGGCGCCGGCGTCACGCGTTTCAAGGTCGGCGACCGCGTGAATTCGACGCTCTACTCGCGGTGGATCGATGGCGCACCCGGCCCCAACGAACCGGACTACTGCCTCGGCATGCCGCTTCCGGGCGGCCTTGCGGAATACATGACCATCCACGAGGAGAGTGCGGTTCCGGCACCCGTATCGATGAGCGACGAAGAAGCATCGACGCTGCCAATCGCCGCGCTGACTGCATGGTATTCATTGATGGACGTCGGCCATCTCGAGCCGGGGCAGACGGTCCTCGTGCAGGGGACCGGCGGCGTGTCGATTTTCGCGGCGCAAATTGCCGTCGCGCACGGCGCGCGCGTGATCGTCACGTCGAGCAAGGATCAGAACCTCGCCAAGGTGAAGACGCTGGTCGCAAGCGATAAGCTGGAGGGCGTCAACTACAAGACACACGCGGATTGGGCGCGCAAGGTACTCGAGCTGACGGATGGCAAGGGTACGGATATCACGATCGATGTCGCGGGCGGAAACGGTATCAATCAGTCCGTTGCCGCAACGAAGGTGCAAGGCGTTATCGCGCAGGTCGGTTTTCTTGCCGGGCAGACAACCGCGCTGAACCTCATGCCCGTGATCTTTCGGCAGACGACGATCCGCGGCATCGCGGTCGCGCCGCGCAGTTCGTTCGAGCGCATGAACGTGTTCCTTGATGCGCACGAGATCAAGCCGGTCATCGACCGCGTTTATCGTTTCGATGAGGCCGTGCAAGCATTCGAACATCTGGCGCGCGGCCCGTTCGGCAAAATCGTGATCAAGGTCGCCGACGCATAACCGATTTTTCCGTCGCGAACTCGACCCGAACCCGGTTGCCGGGTTCCGTCGAGCCTGGAGAGGGCAGTTGCTGCAGGCTGCAGGCAACTTATGCCATTGCCCGACGCAGCCCCGGGGCGCAGCCACTTCGCGCCGTGGCCCCGGGTTGCATCGACGGGCAAGCCGAACCGCCTCAATACATTTTCTTCGGCAGCTTCGACCGTCGAATGCGCTGACGTTGCCGCGCAACGGCAGCAGCTTTCTTGCGCTTGCGTTCGGCAGTCGGCTTCTCATAGGACATCCGTGCCCGCAGTTCCTTCAGCAAGCCGGTGTTCTCGATGGCTCGACGGAAGCGTCGCAGCGCGACGTCAAGCGGTTCATTTTCCTTCGGCGTAATGGTGGTCAAATCAATCCTTGAGTTTGCCTCGAGCGACGTGGCCGGCTCACATGCGAGCACGTATGGGGCGATTGTTGTCGCTGTCGGTGAGTGAGCTAAAGTCCGCCCCGTTGCAGATGCGCTGTTGTCGCGTCGACACGACAATTTTCTCCACAACGGGATGCCTGACTATACACGCTATTTGCGGGGGGATGGCTGACGGATCGCCGGCATAGGAACCTTCGCTGGTCAAATGCGCGTATTGGGCGCATACTGTGCACTTGTCGGAAGGCGGCAACAGAACCACGGTCGGATTTGGTACGCGCCTCTGCAACATCTTCCATCATCGGCGACGACGCAGGCAATGCGTTCACCCATTCGCCGCCGCGAATCCGGCAGTCTTTTCATGCGCCCTGATGCCCAAGCGGCACCAGAGCGTTGCTATTCATCCAATCCACCATGTCGCATTACCGCGATGTGGTCCCCTTTCGGGTCGGGCTGACGCCTTTTTTCATGCGCCAGCGTGACCCAGGCATTACGCCCGGTCGCGCCGTGCAGCACATGCACCGGCCCACGTCGCTTGCCCCGTCGTTTGCGGTTCGCAGGAACCGGCACGGCAATTTGCGCGTACGGAGCGCGCGCAGCGCACAGGGTCGACGGTCGATCGAGGGGCAACCTTGCCGACGTGCTGGCGTCATTGCTTCGATGCCGCCCGCGCAGATGTCCGATCAGCGCCCGTGACTGCCTCGCGGGGGTTGTCGGTGCCACCATCCCACCCATTGAACAGGAGCTATGCATGGCGAAAGAAGAGTTGATTGAACTGGACGGCATCGTTGACGAAGTCCTTCCGGATAGCCGTTACCGCGTCACGCTTGACAATGGCGTCGTCGTTGGTGCCTATGCGTCCGGACGCATGCGCAAGAACCACATTCGCATTCTCGCGGGCGATCGCGTCACCCTCGAGCTGTCCGTCTACGACCTGACGAAAGGGCGGATCAATTTTCGTCATAAGGACGAGCGGAGCACCGGCGCGGCACGCAGCACGCCATTTCGCCGTCGTTGAGGCAAGCTGGGCGGGCGCGCCCGGCGATCGCCCCCGACGTGCCGCCAGCGGCACTCGATCTGCCGCAATTTCGTTCTTTCGGCATGCGGCTTCCCGCTGTCGGGCACGCTCCGTGAAAGTACCCGGGCGGCTTGCTGATGGACCTGGTCATCGGCGCGCCGGGCAGTCTCGCGCCGTTCTTTAACGATGTCGGTCTGATCGAAGTGCGTGGCTATCGGTTTGTCCGCAGTGCCGTGCAATACGCGGCAAAACGGACGGTCCCCGTGTTTTCCCTTCAACGACAGGCCCGATCTCGCACGGCGTAACGGTACAGGTTGTCGAACCCACCCGAAAATCTGGATTGCATGCGACGATTCCCCTGTGATACAAGATAGCCGCACGTCTGGCACAGGCCAGTCGTTCATTCATAACTCGTCTTTTGGGAACATTCAGAAAATGGCAACAGGTACCGTCAAGTGGTTTAACGATGCAAAGGGTTTCGGGTTCATCACGCCGGATGACGGCGGCGAAGACCTGTTTGCGCACTTCTCCGAAGTTCAGGGCAGCGGCTTCAAGTCGCTTCAGGAAGGCCAGAAGGTCAGCTTTGAAATCAAGCAGGGCCCGAAGGGCAAGCAGGCTGCGAGCATCAAGCCGCTGTAAGATTCGCGCCGCGAACGCACTCGGCCACGACAGCGAGCGGGCCGAGTCGTAATCGCCGAGGATCGGGAGAATGGCGCCGAAGCGGCGCCATTCTCCGTTCTGCTCAATGCTCGAGAAAGGGCTTCAGCTTGTCCGAGCAATTGGGATGCATCAGTTTGCGCATCGCCTTGCCTTCAATCTGGCGGATCCGCTCGCGGGTCACGTCGAATTGCTTGCCCACCTCTTCAAGCGTGTGCTCGGAGGTCGTATCGAGGCCGTATCGCATCCGCAAGACCTTGGCCTCGCGCGGCGACAGCGCGTCGAGTGCCTCATCGATCGCTGCGCGCATGTTCGCGTGGATCGCTGCATCGGCCGGTGAACTCGCGGCGGCGTCCTCGATCATGTCGCCGAGCGTCGCGTCCGCATCGTCGCCCACCGGGGTCTCGAGCGAAACAGGTTGCCGCGCAATCTTGAGGATGCTGCGCACCTTTTCCTCGGACATCTCCATGCGCTCCGCGAGCACGGCCGGATGCGCTTCCTTGCCGGTCTGTTGCAGGATTTCACGCGAAATCCGGTTCAGCTTGTTGATCGCCTCGATCATGTGCACCGGCACACGAATGGTCCGCGCCTGATCGGCAAGCGCTCGCGAAACCGCCTGGCGGACCCACCATGTCGCGTACGTCGAGAATTTCCAGCCGCGCCGGTATTCGAATTTGTCCACTGCCTTCATCAGGCCGATATTGCCTTCCTGGATCAGGTCGAGGAACTGCATGCCGCGGTTCACGTATTTCTTGGCGATTGAAATGACGAGCCGAAGATTCGCCTCGATCATCTCCCGCTTGGCCTGCCGCATTTTCGATTCCGCAGCGCTCATCTGACGGTTGATCTGCTTGAGCTGCTGGAGCGGCAGCGCGACCCTGGCCTCGATGTCGATGAGCTTCTGCTGCCCGGCCTGAATGGCCGGCAGATGCCGCTCGAGCGCCGCGCCGAACTGCTGCGAGGTCGCCGCCATGCGGCTCGTCCATTCAAGGTCGGTCTCGTGTCCCGGGAACGACTCGACAAACGTCTCGCGCGGCATGCCGCACCGATCGACGGCGATCTGCAGGATGCTGCGCTCGATCGAGCGAACCTCGGTCACCTGTTCGCGCACGATCGCGCACAGGCGGTCGATGGTTTTGGCCGTGAAACGGAGCGGCGCCAGCTCGCGCTGGATCTCCGCGCGAACCTGCACGACGGCGGCAGAACGAGACTGTCCGGTCACCGGCCCATCCGGCAGCCGCTCGAACAATGCCCGCACGCGCGCGAAAACCGCGAGGCTGTCGTTCGTGAGCTGCTCGAGACGGGCTGCATTCGCTTCCTCCAGATCCCCGGCGTCGGTTTCAACGTCGTCCTCGTCCGAGGCGGCGGCCGGTGCTTCCGCATCTTCTTCGTCGGACGCCGGCGACATGTCGCTTTCGTTCGCGTCGTCGCTGATGCCATCGACGAGTTCGTCGATGCGGAGCTCGCCGGCCACGATACGGTCCACGTCCGCAAGAATCGTCGACACGATCGACGGACACGCGGCGATCGCCTGAATCATGTCCTGCAGACCGTCTTCGATGCGCTTCGCGACCTCGATTTCGCCGGCGCGGGTCAGCAGCTCGCTGGCGCCCATTTCACGCATGTACATCCGGACTGGATCCGTCGTGCGGCCGAATTCCGAATCGACGGTCGACAGCGCAGCTTCCGCTTCCTCGTCCGCCTGATCGTCGGAGGCCACGGCCTGCGAAGCGTCGTTCAGCAGGAGGGTATCGGCGTCCGGCGCCTGCTCGTACACGGCGACACCCATGTCGCCGAACGTGCTGACGATGGTCTCCATCGCCGCCGTTTGCGTAAAGTTGTCGGGCAGGTGATCGTTGATGTCCGCGTGGGTGAGATAGCCGCGCTCGCGACCGAGCGCGATCAACGCGCGCATCTGGCGTTGACGCTCCTCGTCCTGGTGTGCAGGCGATGCGGTATCCGGCGGTGTAAGGGTCTGAGCCTTTTCCTTCGGCGCGCGGCGGCCGGTTTTTGACGCGATTGTGATTGCGCGGGATGCGGAATCGTTCCGATCAGGAATTGCCAATACATGCTCCTCGACAGGTGGGGCGACGATCGTCGCAGGCATGACAGCAGGTCGATCTGCCAGCAGGGGAGGGCGAACGGAATCGTGGAATGGCGCATGGACAGTCGAGGCCGGGAGGCCTCGCGCGGCATTGTGCGCAGCTTGTGGGATTCTGAATGATACCGGGTCGCGTTGTGCAATGCAATACGCAGCGCGCACGGCTTGTCAAGGGGGCTTCCGGTTCCCGGCACCCCGGCATTCCTTCCGACCTTTCCGTTTTGGCGCTCAAATGCGCCTGTGCGCGATAAGGACGGCTCCCGCGACGAGGAGCCCGGCGCCGAGCAAGGAATGCGCGTTCATTCGCGATCCGTCGAGCGCGCCGGCCTTCCATGCATCGACGAGCATGCCGGCGATGAGCTGGCTGGCCACCAGGACGGCAATGGTTGCCGCTGCTCCGACCCTTTGATAGCCAACGATCCCGGCAAAGACGAAGAATGATCCGAGCAGACCGGGCAGGATGGCCCACGGGCGAACGGCATTGACGGCTTCCGTCACGCCGTTGATGCCGTTGCGCAGCAGGAGCGCGGCCAGGAGCAGCGTCAGGCCCATGCCGGAGTTGATCACCAGCGTGACCAGCACGGTCGACACGGACGCCGTGATGCGTACCATCAAGAGGTTCTGCATGACGACTGCGATACCGGCTGCCGCCAGAATGGCGATGGTGAGATAGGCGTTCATCGGGTGATTCCTGTCAGATCAGTGCGCCGTGGTGCCGCAGGTGCGATGCGCCGCACGTGGCGTCGCGGAATCAGGGTTCGCCGCGCTAGCCGTCGATCGGATGGGCGGGGGTGTCGAGCAGCAATTGATAGAACGCCAGGTCCAGCCAGCGACCGAATTTGAAGCCGACCTCGGGCAGCGTGCCCACGTGCTTGAAACCAAGCCGCTCATGCAACGCGATGCTTCCGGCGTTTGTCGCGTCGATTCCGCCCATCATCGCGTGCAGGTCGTTCTGCCGGGCCGCCGCGATGAGCGCCTGCATCACCACGCGGCCAAGCCCTTGCCCCCGATGATCCTGGTGCACGTACACGGAGTGTTCCACCGTGTACTTGTAGGCCGGCCATGCCCGAAACGTGCCGTAGCTTCCAAAGGCCAGCAGCGTTCCTTCGCCGTCCTCGACTCCGATCACCGGAAAGCCGCCGGCCCGCTTGGCGTCGAACCAGGCAACCATGTTCTGCGACGTGCGAGGCTTGTAGTCGTAGAGCGCGGTCGAATTCAGGATTGCCTCGTTGAAGATCTCCAGGATCGCATCGGCATGGCGTTCGAAGGTGCACTGCACGATGGTGTGGTCGCTCATCAGGTTCTCCTTGAAGTCGGTGGAAGGGTCGTCAGCGCCACGGCATAGCGCGCCGGCTCCAGACCCGGGTTACGAAAGACGATGCGCTGGTCGAGCACCATGGCAAGGCAGTCACCCGTCTGGAGCTGCCAGGTCTTTTCCCCCACGGTGACGTCCATTTCGCCTTCGAGCACCCAGATCTGCTGATGCGTCACCATGTTGCGCATCACGTTCTCGAACGCGACGCTTTCGCCAGGCGGGAAGATCACCTCGACCAGCTCGATCGGCGACGCGAATCCGCTTGGCGACACGTGTCGGCGCACGTAACCGGAGGCGGGGTCCTTCCAGACCTGTTGTTCGGACCGGCGCGCGAGCGGCTGTTCCGCCACGCTTCGGGGCTCCGTCGAAAACAACGCGGCCAATGTGACGCCCAGCGCGTCGGCCAGCTTGTTGAGCACGACAGCGGTCGGACTGGTCTCCTGACGCTCGATCAATGAAATCATCGAGCGGCTGACCCCGCTCGCGTCAGCCAGGTCGTCCAGCGTGAGGTCCCGAGCCTTGCGCAGGTCGCGGACGCGTTTGGCAATGAGAGCATCTACGTTCATGAATCCATTATATTGGAGTTTTATTCCATTGCAATGTCGCCCTGCTCCGACGATCACCGCTGGAGCAGGGCTTTTGCAGTGCGATGGCGGTGATGGGCGAGCGCGAAGATTGCGGCGGCGAAGCCCGATCCCGCGCCGACGCCGAGCGCACACCGCGGGCCGAACGCGTCGGCCACCCATCCGACGAAGGGTGCGCCGAGCGGCGTGCAATCCAGAAAGATGGCCGTGTAGAGGGCCATCACGCGCCCGCGCACAGAGGGCTCGGTCCGCAGCTGGACCAGGCTGTTGGTCGAGGGGGTGAAGGTCGGTGCAACGGCTCCCGGCGCCACCAGTGCAGCGCCGAACGACCAGACGTTCGGCATGACCGCAGCCAGCGTGCAGGCGGCGCCGAACGCTAGGCGCTTGAAGGCGGAAATGCCCAGGGACGAGGCGCCCGTGGCGTCGTTTCCCGCCTCCATCGACGATCGTCTTATTTCAAATCTGGAACATCGGGCCGGCCTCGATGACGTTCCCCGGTGTGTCGTGCCCGACGGTGACCCGCCGGACGGGCACGCCCGGCGCGGCAGGGCCGCACGCGATGGCCGTGCCGGGGGCGCGACGCGTCGTGCGGCGCATGTTGCAGTGCTGCGCCATTTTCCGTCGCACACGCCAGGCGCCGGTCCGGCTGTTTCAATCCGGAAACATCGTTGGCAGTCGAACGGGGGGCAACCAGGCGCCCATTGACGGCGATTCGCGCCGGGCGTCGGTTTTGCTCCGCTGGTATGTGTTGTGCTTTGGCTTAAGCGAAGTGAAAGAAAAAGCACAACGAATCGCCGCCTGCCGCCGCGTCGTCGATCACGATTCGCGCGCCGGGCGGGTGATCGGGGGAAGTCGAACGACGGCGCCGATCCGGCGGACCGGGATTGGGGCACATGACGCCAGCCGATGTCGTTCAATGCAGCGGAGGGTGAGCATCGCGGTAGAGATGGCATCAGGGCGGCAGGGCGCCCGGGGGACCCGCGACGGCAGCCATGGGCCATGCGAATGGCCATGCTGGTGAGCAACATGCTGCGTTCGTCACCGCTGAACTGCCGCCAGTCGAAGTTCGACCAATCGCTGGGGAAAGACAATGAGGGAAGTCGTGGTTGCGGCGCTGTGGCTCTGCCCGCTGACGTTGCTGCTTTATCGCTCGGGAATGGACGTTCAGCATATTCTCACGGAGATACCCGATTATTTGCGAAATCTGATCTACCTGTTCTTCAATTGAAGAAGGCGAACCCGCATCGCATTTCCTGATCCGGATGAGCGGCCTGCCGCCGTGTGAAGAGGGTTCCGGCTGGCGAACCAGCACGTTTCGATTCCTCGGGAGCGGGCATGTGCACGAACTACCGCGCGCCGGGCGAAGACCCGGGCCAGAGCGAACTCAGGATCGATCTCGGCGAGCTGTGGCGGCGCACGCCGTGGGACCCGGAGGTGTATCCGGACCGTGCGGCGCCGATCGTGACGGCGGAACCGGCAGAACCGGCCGGCCGCCGCGGCGTCGTTGCGGTGTTCGGCTTCTGGCCGAAACGCGTGCAGGACGCGCGACGCGCACAGGCGCGGGACGCTGGCAGGCCTGTGCCCGCGCTGCTCGCCACGGTCAACGCGCGCGCGGAGACGGTCGGCGCGTCGCGCCTGTATGGTGCCGCGTGGCGCGACGGCCAGCGATGTCTCATTCCGGCACGGTGGATCTACGAGCCGAATTGGGAAACGGGCCGGCACGTCCGGTTTCGCATCGGTCTCGCGGGCTGGCGGCCGTTTTGCGTTGCGGGGATCTGGCGCGCATACGCGAACCGGGACGGCGATACGGTGATCGGCATGGCGATGCTGACCGTCAGCGCCGAAGGGCATCCGGTGATGTCGCGGATGCACCGGCCCGGCGACGAGAAGCGTACGGTCGTCGTCGTCCGACCCGACGAGTACGACGAATGGCTCGGCACACGCAACCCGGACATCGCGCGGTCGATCCTGCAGGTTCCCGATGCCGGCGATATGGACGCGGAGCCCGCCGTTGATTGACGGCCGGTCAGTTCGTGCCGGCGGCGCTTGCGCCTGTCGGGGCGGAGGCGGCCGGCGGCGCGGCGAGGTCGGAAGGGACCGGCGCGGAAGCCACGGACGTCTTTGCCGGCGCGGGCACGGCCAACGGAGCCGGTGCGGGCACCGGGGCGGGAGCGGTTGCCGCACGCGCGGCCGGCGCAGTGGCGTTCGGCCCGGATATCGACAGCGGCGTGGCGGACGATGTTGCCGCGCCCGGCGTAGCGGTGGTCGCGGAAGCCGGGATGGAGGCTGCCGGGTGTGCTGCCGGCGCAGCGGCGGGCGTTTCAGGCGTCGATGCTGGCGTGACGGTCGATGCCGCGACGCTCGGCGCGACTGCAGGTGCCGGAGCCAACGACGCCGCATGCACCGCTGCTGCGGTGGCCGGCGTCTGAGCAGCCGCTGCCGGCAACGCGGCGCTCCCCGCTGCCGCGCCATGCGTGGCGGGCGCCGGTGCCACCCCGGCCGCCACCGGCGGCGCAGGGGGCGTCGGCACGGCAGGCGTCATCAGCTTCATCGGTTCGCCTTGCGGCGTCGGCGCGGGCTCGGGCAGCGGCGCGACGCGCTCCTTTTCCGCCGCCTTGACGGTCGCGCGGTCGCGCCGCGCCGGATCGACCTTCAGGAAATGATCGACGAGATTGAAGAAGCGTTCGTAGAACACGCCGGCGGGGATCGTCTCGCTCGCGATCTTGATCATCGCGTCGTCGCTCGACCCGATCGGCAGCGACACCGAGCCGAACAGGCTCAGGCCGACGCTCGCCGACGTGCTGGTCTTCTTCAGTGCATAGCGGTCCTGCACCGCGCTGACATAGGCGATGCTCGACGTGCCGTCCCCATTGGCGTCCGCGCACACGACGTGGAATTCGATCACGACGTGGGTATCGTTGTCCGGCTGGAAGTTCTTGGTGCCGTCGATCGCATCGGGACGCGCAGAAGTCGTGATGTAGCCCTGGCTCAGCAGCGCGCGGCGCGCGCCTTCGCAGGTCGCGTCGGATTTCGAGTGGAACGTGTGAGCGTAGGGACTGCTCGCCGCGTCGAACTGCTCCTGCTGATAGAGCGGCTTCGGCGTCGACGAGCACGCCGACAGCACGGTCGCGATCGCGATCGCGCACGGAACGGAGAACTGGCGAAATCGGTTGTGCATGGCGTCTTTCAAAGGGCTCGACCCCGTGACAGCCGCGCCGGACAGCGCGCGGCATGCGGCGGCCGATCGGATGCCGCGCGGCGCGACAGGCGTCGGCCGCCGTCGCGGGGGCGCGGCAATCGCGCATGGCCGGGGCGCTATTATAGTTTCGTTTGATGGCGCGGGCGCCTGACGCGGCGTTACATGGATTTACGCGGCCTTACGCTGGCTTGCTCTGCCTTACCGGGCCTTGCACGGCGTCATGCGGGCGTGTCGCCGCCCGCATGACCGCGCGCCGCGGCCAGCAACTGCGACGTCAACGGATGATGCTCGCCGCGCCGCGAGCGGATTGCGTGAATCTCCTCGGTTACGTTGCCGGCGCGTCCGAGCCGCCGCAGTCCCCGCAGCAGCGTTGCGTCGTTCGCGCCGAGCTCGCTCAGCGGAAACACGCCGAGGCCGCGCGCCGCGAATACCGCCATCAGCGCGCTGTCCTCGAATTCGCCTGCGATGCGGGGCACGATGCGTTGCGCTTCCAGCCAGCGGTCGAGCCGCGCGCGCAGCGCGGAATGCGCGGTGGGCAGCAGCACCGGCAACTCGGCGAGGCAGTGCGGGAAATGCTGCCGCGCCGCCTGGCCGACCAGCGCGGCGGGGCCATACCAGTCGACCGGCGACGCGACGAGCCGCTCGCTCGTCACGCGCAGGTTCGCGTTGTGCGGCGCGCCCTGGCCGGCCAGCACGAGATCGAGCTGGTGCAGCGCAAGCTCCGCGAGCAGGGCCTCGTGCTCGCCTTCGTGGCACAGCAGGCGCAGCGACGCGGTGCCCAGCACCGGCGCGAGGATTGCGTGCGCGGCGAGCTTCGAGATGCCGTCTGACAGGCCGACCGCAAGCCGCACCGTCGGCTGGCTCGCTGCAGCGCGCACTTCGTCGGGAATCAGCCGGCCGATCTCGAAGATTTCCTCTGCGCGCGCGAATGCCGCCTGTCCCGCATCGGTCATCGCGACGCCGCGACCGGCCGGCTTGAGCAACTGGTGCCCGAGTGTCTTTTCCAGCTCGCGCACCTGCGCGCTGATCGTCTGCACGGCCATGCCGAGCCGCTCGGCGGCCCGCGCAAAGCCGCCTTCCTTCACGACGACCCAGAAATAGTAGAGATGGCGAAAGTTGAGCATGGCTTCGATGCTTCGAAAAAACCGAACAGACTGTCAGATTTTCGCTGATTTTTTCGAAGTCCGTGCCGGGCGATCATCGCGCTTTCGATTCCCGTTCCGGACCCCTGATGGACTACCTGCTTGCACTCGCCGCCGACCCCGCCGTCTGGGCGGCGCTCCTGACGCTCGTCGTGATGGAAGTCGTGCTCGGCATCGACAACCTGATCTTCATCTCGATCCTCAGCAACAAGCTGCCGGAAGCGCAGCGCGCCCGCGCGCAGCGGCTCGGCATCGGTCTCGCGCTGGTGATGCGGCTCGCGCTGCTCGGCACCGTCGCATGGGTCGCGCGCCTGACCGAGCCCGTGTTCACGCTGTTCGATCATGCGTTCTCGTGGCGCGACGCGATCCTGTTGTCCGGCGGCCTGTTCCTCGTCTGGAAGGCGACGCGCGAGATCCACCATCACGTGTCGCGCGACGACGACGAAGCGGCTGCGCCGGCCGGCGCAGGCGGCCTGACGATGTGGGCGGCGGTCGGCCAGATCCTGATGCTCGACCTGGTGTTCTCGATCGACAGCATCGTGACCGCGATCGGCATGACCCACCATGTTCCGATCATGTTCGTCGCGGTGATCGCCGCAGTGAGCGCGATGCTGTTCGCCGCGCAGCCGCTCGCGCGTTTCATCGACCGCAATCCGAGCGTCGTGATGCTGGCGTTGAGCTTCCTCATCGTGATCGGCATGACGCTGGTCGCCGAGGGTTTCGGCTCGCACGTGCCGAAGGGCTACATCTACGCGGCGATGGCGTTCTCGGCGTTCGTCGAAGGGATGAACATGCTGGCGCGGCGGGCGAAGAAGCGGCGCGCCCGTGCGGCCCGGAATGCCGCTGAACCATCCGGTGCGCCTGGCAGGAGAACGCCATGGCGGGATGGAATCACGCGCTTGCAACGCAGGACGGCATCGCTACAATGGCGCCGCCATGAGAATCGCCGCTTGCCTTTGCCTCGCGCTCGTCTGCGCGCCGACCGCCCACGCCTTGCCTATCCCTTCCGACAGCGCGTCGGTCGGCGCCTATTTTTCCGGCGACAACGCCGCGGTCGACGCGACGGTCGACCTGATCCGCCAGGCACGCCGGCGGGTGCTGCTTGCCGGGTATCGATCGCTGCCGCCCGCCGTGGCCGGCGCGCTGCGCGCGGCGAGCGCGCAAGGCGTCGAAGTGCGGGTGGTGCTGAACCGTGCGACCGGCGGCGGCAAATACAGCGGCGTCGGCGCGCTGGCGAGCGGCGGTGTCGACATCGCGATCGACACGCGCCATGCGGAGCCCGTGCCGCGCTTTGCGATCGTCGACGACAGCGTCGCGCTGACGGCGTTGCCGGAGCGCGCGCAATCGCGTGGCGAGACGGTCAACGTGTTCCAGCGTGCGCCCGAGCTGGCGCAAACCTACGCGCAGACGTTCTGGCGGCTGTATCGCCAGGCCGGCCGGCTCTGACGGCGTCTGGCCGGCGCATCGCCCACGCCGGCCGCCGAACCGTTTCGTCGGTGAATGGCCGGTGCATGCGCTGCGTGCGTCGCGCGTTGACGTACGTCAACCGGCCGCGTCCCGCGACGCCTAACCTGATCGCACGACACGCCCGCGCGGCGTCCGGCACTTTCCTGCCCGTCCGTATCCGCGGCGTGAGCGGCGGCGCATGCGCGCCGCCCGGGTCCACCGCAGAGGAGCCGAATCATGCACGTCGGAAGATTGAGCACCCACCCCGTCGAGACCTGCACTGTCGAATGCAGCGCGCTTGAACTGGCGGATCGCATGCGCCATGCTCATGTAGGCGATATCGTCGTGATCGAGTATCGCGGTGGCGACGCGGTGCCGATCGGCCTCGTCACCGATCGCGATCTCGTCATCGAAGTGCTGGCACGAGGCGAGAACCCGGAGCAGACCACGGCCGGGCAGATCATGTCGCGCGGCCTGATCGTCGTGTCCGAGACCGACGAGATCGGCGTCGCGCTCGAGGAAATGCGGCGCTCCGGCATTCGCCGGGTGCCGGTCGTCGACGACGCCGGGCGGCTGGCCGGCATCATCACCCTCGACGACGTCGTCGACTACCTGGCCTCGCTGCTCGGCAGCGTCGCGGAAGTGGGCAAGCTGCAGCAGATCGAGGAGCAGCGGTTTCGCGCGTGAGCGCGGCCGTGCGCTTTCCCGATGCCGCCGGTGATGCCAGCCGGCAAGGAGGGCGGATCGTCATGGATCGTTTCGTCGATCGCGCGGACGCGGGCCGCCGGCTCGCCGCCGCGCTGCGGGGATACGCGGGGCAGGCGGATCTTGTCGTGCTGGCGCTGCCGCGTGGCGGCGTGCCGGTCGCGTATCCGGTCGCGCGGGCGCTGCGCGCGCCGCTCGACGTGCTGGTGGTGCGCAAGCTCGGCGTGCCGTTCGAGCCTGAGCTGGCGATGGGCGCGATCGCCACCGGCGGCGCGACGTATCTGCAGCGCTCGGTAATTCAGGCGACGGGCGTGACGGACGCGCAGCTTGCCGAGGTGATCGAGCGCGAGACCGCCGAGCTGCATCGCCGCGAGTTGCTGTACCGGAGCGGGTGGCCGCCGGTGCCGGTCGCGGGTCGCACGGCAATCGTCATCGACGACGGCGTCGCGACCGGCGCGACGATGCGCGTCGCGCTGCAGGCGTTGCGCGAGCAGCATCCGGCGCGCGTGATCGCGGCGGCGCCGGTTGCGCCGTGCGGCGTGCAGCGCAAGTTCGACGACGTCGCCGACGCATTCGTCGCGATCCTGCACCCGTTGTCGTTCTTCGGTATCAGTCAGTTCTACGAGAATTTCGATCAGACGAGCGACGACGAGGTACGCACGCTGCTCGACGCCGCGCGCGGCG
>NZ_JGVW01000130.1 GCF_000687455.2 Burkholderia sp. lig30 | reverse complement strand
ATGGGTTTGCCGAACGCTTACCGATGCCCGGCGGGCGCTGGTTCAGGTTGATCTGCGAGAACGCGACGCGGCTGCGCAACTCACGGTCGATCAGCAGCGCTCCTTCCCGCTGGCCGGCACCCTTCAGGCAGAATCGCTTCAGATAGGCAGGCGGGATGTTTTCCGTGCGCTCCAGCGAGTAATGAACGACGCGGGCGCGCTTCAACTGTGCGATTCACGGACATCGTTTCACTTCTTAGGGCGCCGTTTTCGTTGCGTGGCGGAATCGGTCGGAATTTGATGCACTCGCTCATCAAGCGCCGTTGTACTGACTCGGCGACGAACTCGCCGCCTCGGCAGCCTCGGTAACCTTCCGGTTTGGGCTGCGGAGTGAACGACGGCTTTGAGACTGGAGACCTGCTTCGCCAGCTTCCTCATAGCGACGCAGCCATTTGCGAAGTGTCGATCGAGATATGCCGCACCGCGCGCACACGAGGCCGGCATTGCCGGTCTCGTGATACATGCACACCCAACGTAATCGCGCGGCGATCTCTCGATCCGTCGCTTCATTTTAGTTGAGACGATGTCTACGAATCACACACGTTAAGTCACGCGACCAGCGATACCGAGGCGCCCGGCTCGCGTGTCTGCTCGACCAGCGCCCGCTTGCAATCGACCGGGAGGTTCGGTCTTTTGCTCGGAGCGACATCCTTGCCGGCCAACATCTCGTCCACGTTGGTTCCCACTAAAAAATTTAGTGGGAACGAAGTTACACTCGATCAAAGTGCCCCGTGAACGGCCGTCGCGAGGCGCGCACATCCAGATCAAGCGAATCAGAACAGCTGACGTAATTGCAGACTGCCGGTCTGCGACAGGAACTGCGAGCCTGCCTGCAGATCGTAGCGTCCGATCAAGCTCATGGTGTTCGAGCGCAGCAGCGTCACGGCCAACGAGAGTTGCATGAGATCCGAGACCGGCGTGGCACCGACTGTGGTGAATGCGGTCTGGCCAGTCGGGTCGGCGGCATAGCTGGCGCCGGTCACAACACGCGTGTGGTCGTACTCGTGCGTCCATTGCAGGCGCAGAGATGGAACCAACTCGCCGTAGGCGGTCGCCACGCTCTTCTCGAGCTTCACGCCCAGACTGCTGCGCACCGACGTTCCGTTCGTCGCACCCACCGACAGCGCAGCGCCGTTGCCGCCAGTCTCGGTAAAGGCGTTCTGGTGCAGGCGACTGTAGGTCAGGCCCGCCAGCGGAGTAAGCGTCGCGACATTCAGCGCAAGCGGATAACCGAACTCCGTGCTCACCACGTACTGCTGGCCGCTGAACCGCCCATTCGCCACACCCGAGAAGCCCGGGAAACTGATTACGCGCCTGGAGTTGTACTGCTGCTGTACCACGCCACCCGACATGTTCAGGTACCATGGACTGCCGCTGTAGCTCGCATAGGCGATCAGGCCGTAGGCATTCACGCCCGTAGTGTCTCCCGCGGCTGCGTCCTGACCATCAACCGACGTATTACTGTAGCTGAACGCACCGCCGGCGCGCCAGCGATCGCCCAGCGCTCGATCGGCACCAAGCAGCAGGCCGCCGTAGTTCGCGCCGTATCCAGGAACCTGATCGACGGCGCCCTGGCCGACGTGACCGCCAAAGGCCTGGCCCCACGCGCCCCAGCCAAGCGCACTTTCGCCGGTCGCCACGCCCGTTTGGCTGGCAGCCAGCGTCTGATTCATTTGGGTCGAGTGCGCAGAGACGATATCGAGCGTGCCGAATGTCGCTGCAGCGGCGGCCTTGCCTTGCGACGCACTCTGGATCGGCCCTAACTGCACGCCGGCGTGATTGGCGGCGGCGGCAGGTCCCCCGGTCAGGGCGAGAGAGGCGTTGAACAGGTTCAGCAGCGCCGGATCGAGGCCGGTGTAACGCGCCAGGCCGGCCAGCGATGCGATCGCGTTAGGGTTCGTGGCGGGGGACGCTGGCGTCGACAGGCCTCCCACCGTGAGCACCAGGTCAGTATGGTTACCGAAATACACCGACTGGCCGCTGACTTTAAAGCCGTCAGCTGAATAGTGCAGACTGTCGGCGTTGTACGTACCCGTGCCGGCCGCATCCACCACCACGTAGCGCTGGCCGTTGGCGAACGCGTAGCCTTGGCTCTTCAAGCTCACCGACGAGCCGGCGGCAATCGTCGCGTCGCCGCTGACCACCAGTCGCCCATAGCCGCTGTCGGTCGGCCAGCCTGTCACCACCGCTCCGCTCCCCACTCCGATCAGAAGCGATGCGCCTGCGCCCTGGCTGTAGTTGCCGGTGATCGTCACGGGTGTGTTGACCTGTAGCGTGGCTCCGATGTTCTGCACGGTACTGATTGCGTTGACGTGGTCATTAAGCACCAGGTTGCCGCTACCGAACACGACATGATCACTGTAAATTGTGCCAATCGAGCCGTTGTAGCCGGTCAGCGTCCCGAAGATCCCGGCGGCGCCGCCATTGATGGTCAGGCCCCTGACGGATGCATTGACGATATTGCCGGCGATCACCCCCGAATTGGTGATCGTGCCGATTATGCTGCCGTTGTAGATAGCCGTGATGCCGCGGATCGTCCCGCCGCTGTTATTGGTCAGGCTGGTGATCGTGCTACCGTTGTCGATTCCCTTGCCAGCGCTGCCGGTGCCGCTGATGGTGCCGCTATTGATCAGCGTGCCGATCGTACCGAAGCTGTTGCTGATACCCGCGCCGACGCCGCTGATCACCCCGCCGCTGTTATTGGTCAGCGTGCCGATCGTACCGAAGCTGTTGTTGATACCCGCGATGCCGCTGATCACCCCGCCGCTGTTATTGGTCAGGCTGGCGATCGTGCCGTCGTTGCGGATCCCGCCGCCGAAGTTGCCGGCGCCGCTGATGGTGCCGCTATTGGTCACCGTGCCGATCGTACCGCCGTTGTTCATGATGCCGGTGTTGTAGCCGCGAATGGTGCCGCTATTGATCAGCGTGCCGATATTGGCCGAGCCGACATTCCCCCCGCCACAGTTGCTGATGCCCCCGTTGGCACCACTGATGGTGCCGAAATTGGTCAGCGTGCCGATATTGGTCGGCGTGCCGATATTGGTCAGCGTGCCGATATTGGTCAGCGTGTCGAGCCACCTGCCGACGTTGTAGATCTCCGCAGAGCCACCGATCGTCCCGCCGATCGACCCGATCGTCCCGCCAACGCCATTGGTCACGCTGGTGATCGTGCCATCGTTGTAGATGCTGTGGCTGCCATTTTGGCCAGCACTGATGGTGCCGCTATTGGTCAGCGTGCCGAGCGTGCCGTCGTTATGAACTGCTTCACAGCCACCGATACAGTCTGTGTCTATGATGCCGCCAACGTTATTATTGATCGCGCCGACAACTCCGCTGGAGGGGTTAAAAACCCCGTAATAGCCTCCCGAAATGCTACCGCTGTTCGTCAACGTGCCAACGGTGCCGCCGACGTGCACCCCCGTCCCCGCGCCTGAAAGTACCTCGCCTTGCTGGACCGTACAGTCCGCCGTCATCCAATTGGCGCACGACTGCGTCGCCCCCGCTTCCGGGGAGGCAATTGCCGCCAGGGCCGTAGCCACCGCCAATACGAGCGCTCTTCTCTTCAGATTGCCTTCGTTGTTTTTCATTGCACTTCGTAATTTGCCATCGCCGCGCGCGACACGGACATACGCCCAGTGCGCGCTCTAATTCCGCGTGCAGGTTATCCAAGCTTGTCGCACAAAAGCTGACAAATGCTGACATGGTTGACGTGCAACACTACGGCACATCGCTGGCGTAAAGCCCGGCAAACGTCACGCCCCGCCGACAGGGCGGCAGATGGAATGCGAGCTTCAACGTGGCGATGTTGGCAAGCAGTCCGGAACCCGGCCAAACCACTGATATGACTTTCCGAATTTGCGCGGCCACTCTCTCCATCGTCCCGCCCATCCCGCCCAGGACATCGCACGGAATCTCGCGCTCGCCGGCAACACCAGCCGCTCAACTCAACGCAGAGTCCATGCATTGTCAGCACCCTAAAGTTTTTGCCTAACTAACCGTAAATCAGGGTCGTCTTGCGTGATGTCCGCACACGCGAAACGGGCCAGAGTCGAAGTCGGCCGATGTGGCCTCGATGAGGTGGACAAGGACACCGCAGCCCGCTCCGTGAGCGGGAGCTGCGGCAGCATCGCCAGGAAACACAGGAAGTCGCTGCCGACGGGCCGGCGCGCTTCCAGGGGGAGAACGGATATGGGAACGGTACTGTTGCTCGACGACGAGGTCGAGCTGCGCGAAGAAATTGCCGCCTTTCTGGAAAAGCGCGGCTGGACCGTCATCCAGGCAGGGACGGTGGAGGAATTCCGGAGGCTGGCGATGCAGGCCGAAATGGCCATCGTCGATGTGATGCTCCCCGACGGCAACGGGTTCGACGCGGCCAGCTGGCTAAGAGAAAGCCAGAGCGGCTGCGGCATCGTCATGCTGACCGCCCGCGGCGAGACCCAGGACAAGGTAAACGGACTGAGAGGCGGCGCCGACCATTATCTGGTCAAGCCGATCAAGCTGCTCGAACTCGACGCGATCCTCCATGCGTTGAACCGGCGGGTCGTGACCAACTGGCGCCTCGACAGGCAAGCCGGCGCGCTTTGCGCCCCCAAGGGCAGCCGGCTGAACGTCTCCCCCGGCGAAAGCAGGCTGCTCGAACTGCTCGCGCGCCATCCGACACAGCCCGTCAGCCGCCGCCAGATCGTGGAGAGTCTGGGCTATGAATGGCTCGATTACGACGAGCGGCGGCTCGAGACGATGGTCAGCCGTCTCCGCCAGCGCTGGCGGGATGAATCAGGCACCGAGCTGCCCCTCAAGACGGCCCATCGCCTCGGCTACGCGTTCGCCGAGCCTCTCTCGCTGTCCTGACGCCCAGCCGCGCCCGGCGGCAGGAAAATGATGGCGCGGCAGCCCCGCCCCGGCGCGCTATCCAGATTCAGGCTGCCATCCTGCATTTCGACCATGCGCCGCGCAAGCGAAAGGCCAAGCCCGGTTCCGGGCTTCCGGCCGGCATTCCGTCCGCGATAGAAGCGCTCGAAAACATGAGGCATATCGGATGAGTCGATGCCGGGTCCGTCGTCCTCCACCGCCAGCTCGACACCGTGCAAGACCTGCCTTCCCCGCAACACGATACGAGTGCCCTCGGGCGTGTATTTCACGGCGTTGTCGGCGAGCGTGCGCAGCACGAGACGCAACAAACTGCTGTCGCACTCGAACGTTTCCGGCAAGTCCTGCGCATCGACCTCCGGCCGATGCCCTTCCGACAGCAGGCTGGCCGCCGTTGCAGCGTCCTCGAGCAGGCTTGCCAGCCTGGTCGGCGTCGGCCTGCAGCCGTTCCTGAGCAACTCGAAGCCGTCCTCGTGCAGCGAGTCGTTCAGCAGCAACGTCAAACGCTGCGTGGCCCGGAGAATCTTCTGGTAACGGGCGGAGGTCATCGGATCGATGTGCGAGTCGTCGAGGTTGAGATTCTGCGCGGTGGCATCGATGACAGCCAGCGGCGTGCGCAGTTCGTGCGAGACCGTGGCGAGAAACTGGCGCTGTTCGTCCTGCGCGCGGCGCTCGAGCGCGAGGGATACCTCGACCTGCTCGATAGCCTCCCTGAGCGCCTGCGTGCGCAACGCGACCTTCGCTTCCAGATCGCGCTCCGCCTGACGAGCGACACGCAACGCTTCGACCTGCGCGGCCTCCTTTTCGGCGCGCATGCCGGTATAGCGACGGGCGATCGCCGAGTTCATGATGAGCATGAAGGCCAGCATCCCGAGATACCCTGCGTTGTCGACGATCGGGCCGGGATCGATCCAGCCGACGTTGCGCGCGACGCGCAGCGCGGTGCCGACCAGCAGCAGGAGCAGCGTAAGCAGGATCACCCGCGCCGGCCTGTAACCGCGCACCGTCAGCCAGGCCGCGACGGCCAGCGAGATCACGATCACGAGCACCTGCCAGAGCAAATACAACGGCCGCACCCACCACACGTCGAAAACGAGTATGCAGGAGGCCGCCGCAAGCGCCACGACAAGCGTGAGCCAGCAAGCGGCCACCGCCACGCGCCTGTGGCGCGATTCGAACAGCCCGAGATAATGCGCGGTAAACAGGATGCCGGCCGACGTCCCGAGCAGCCAGCTGAGCAGATAGATCGCATTGCTCAGCAGCGGTGAGCCCGGCAGCAAATACTCGTACAGATATCCCTCGGCCCCCAGCGAAGTAAACAGATTCAGCAGCACGCTCAACCCGAAATAGCCGAATGACCGGTCGCGCGCCACGCTCCACATCCACATGCTGAAGATCACCAGCACCACATGCGTCGCGTAAAAGAGCGCAAACAGCAGCGACTCGGTCGTCAGGCTCGAAATGAACGCCTCCGGCGTCCACATCTTCATCGAAAAGCTCATCGTGCTGGTGCTTCGCACCCGCAGATACACTGTGGCCGGCCGATCTGCGGGAAGCTCGAGACGGAACACCGGGTCCCGATAGTCGACGTCGCGCTGCGCGACGGGCCGCCGGTTTCCGGCGATCCCCTGCCGGTACCCGCCGTTCTGCTGCGGCTCGAACAGCGTGACGTCGTTGAGCAGCGGCGAGCGCAATTCGAGCAGCCAGACCGGCGACGACCGCGCCGGACGGTTCAGCGTGAGCCGCAGCCAGATCGTGCCCTTGACGTAGCCGAGCGCGGGCGCCGCGTCCCGAACCTGGAACGCTTCAGCCACTTCGGGGCGGGACAACTGATCCACCGTCAATGCATCGGTCGGATCGCGCAGCAATGCCCAATTGCGATCCAGTTGAACCTGGCCCGAATCGGGCAGGCGTATTTCGGGCGATGCCGCCGCTTGCCCGGTCCAGCCGAGCAACAGCGTGCAGAAAAGCCAAAGCGCGGCTTGAAGGCCAACCTTTGTCGGAAAGGGCATGACTGGAACTCATTTGGGCGGCACACATCTCGGAGTCCATCCGAACGCCCCGGGTTTTTTCTCTATTGCACGATCGCGCGCGTCTCAACGCATGCGGCTCGGGCCATGCGGGAGCCCTGATGCAGCCAGTCCCGTCGCAGCCTGAAGGTCGGCGCCGCTTTCACCGCGCTCCCCGCTCTGCCCGACAAACCGGCCGCCGGAATTGTACCTGCTCTTTACCGCACTCAGCCCGGGATAATGGGCATCACGTACGACTGCCACTGGGCCGGCGCTGCGACACGCGGGATGCCGGCGCAGGCCGCTGCCCGGCCATTCAGCGCGCAGCGCAGCGGATCGCGAGCGCCAATGCGCCGAGTGCAAGCTAATTCACCGAAATGTTGCGCGCGCATCGAATCGAGACGGCAGCGGCCAGCACCGGCGACGCTCGCGCATTCAGACATGCAGGACACACGCGGCCCGTGTCAGCAGCGCGCAACACCACCCTGAATCGGTCCGTCTAGCGCGCCGTTTCTCCGTATAATCCCGCCATTCGAAGAATTACCTAATTATTTAAATGAAAATCGGCGCATCGCGTGCGCCGGTCAGGCCAGCCCACCCCAAGAAGACGGGCGGTCCCAGGAGACAGCAAGGATGTTCATCCCATCGCACAGGGGCACATGCCCCGTCCCGTCCGTGTCAGCCGCCTTCGATCAGGGCCGCTGACGACCGCCCGATTTCCGTCACACACCCATTCCGCGTCGCGCATGCCGGCAGTCGTCCGGCGCGGCGCGGTGCGTCGGCGCGCGCGGCACCGTCACGTCGCCGACACGCATTCAATCGAACTAAAAAAACCTGGAGAACAACAATGAGAAAGTACCTGATTCCCACCCTGCTGTGCGCCGCAACGAGTCCGGCATGGGCGCAGAGCAGCGTGTCGCTGTACGGCATTGCGTCGACCGCGATTGCGTGGACCAGCAACGCGGGGGGCCACGGTGTCGCGCAGGAGCTGAGCGGTGCGAACCAGAACAACCGCTGGGGCCTGCTGATCAGCGAAGATCTCGGCGGTGGCGTGAGCACGGTCGCCCGCCTCGAAAGCGGCTATTTCATCACGAACGGCGGCACCGGCCAGAACGGCCGCATGTTCGGCCGCCAGGCCTACATCGGCCTCTCCGACGCGCGCGCCGGCACGCTGACGTTCGGCCGCCAGTACGATGCGACCTTCGATTTCACGTCGCCGTACAGCGTCTCGAACGCGACGGGCATGCTGCTGTCCTCGCCCGGCGATGTCGACAACACGATGGGAAGCTGGCGCTTCAACAACTCGGTCAAATACCTGAGCCCGACCATCGCCGGCATCGATGCCGAGCTGATGTACGCGTTCAGCAACCAGGCCGGCGACTTCGCGCTGAACCGCGCGTACAGTGCCGGCCTGCGCTACCGTCTCGGCCCGCTGCAACTGGCAGCCGCGTATACGCAGATGGACGGGCCGGGCAACGTGAACCCGAACGGCGCGGTGACCAACGACTACGCGGGACCGGCGTTCTTCCTGTTCCGCGCAAGCCCGCTGAACAGCGCCGAAGGCGTGGCGCGCCAGCGCACGCTCGGGTTCGGCGGCCGCTACGTCGTCTCGCCGAGCCTGCAGTTCAACGCGATGATCGACGCGGTGCGCTTCAAGTACCAGGACGGCACCAGCCTCGCACTCGACAACTATCACGTGTCGGTGTCGTACCTGCCGACCCCGCTGCTGACGCTGGCAGCCGGCTACATTTACACGAGCGGCCGTTACGGCGGCCTCGACGCGAATCCGCACTGGAACGGCGTGCAGCTGTTCGTCGACTACGCGCTGTCCAAGCGCACCGACGTCTACATTTTCGACGACTATCAGCGCCGCTCCGGCCCGCTCCAGGTGAACGGCGTCAAGCTGGCCGGCCCGGCGCTGTACCTGAACCAGCCGTCGAGCAGCAACGTGCAGAACATGGTGGCGATCGGCATCCGTCACCGCTTCTGACCGGACATCGCGATGCCGCCGGCGCCCTGCGCCGCGCCGCATCGCTTCATCCATACGCAACGCTGAAAGCGGGCCGACACCACTCTGGAAGTCGCGCGGTTGCTTGTACACGACGTCCGCAAGGAACCGCGGCCTGCACCACACAGAGTTCGGATATATGGCCGCAATCGTTACCCAATGCCGATCAGGCGGATTGCGTTGTTGAAAAGGTCCAACACATAGACATTGCCGCCAGCATCGACGGCGACGCCCATCGGCTCATCGAACGACGCCGCTGTACCGTGCCATTCTCTGCCCCCGCCCTCCCCGGAGCCGGCAAGCGCAGCGACCATCGCCGCTGCAGCGCTACAGGCCACTGACACGTTGGCGACGTCGACCAAGGCCGTGCCGCTGCCGTTGCTCGCGAAAAGCGAATGACTCAGGCCGAGGGCCTGCGTTGGAGCCCCGGGCGCCGCTCAGACGCATGCTCCCCTCCAGCGGCCGGCACACTCTGGCGTGGGTCCGGCAGCGGCAGGTGGCGCATGAAGCGGAACAGGCCGTGCCGGTCGATCCAGCCGGCGTAGGCAACGTAGTCCGGATCGCGCGACAAGTGCCGCTCCTCGGTCCACGCCCGCAGCGCATAGATGCCGTTGACGCCCAGCAGCAGCAGGCAGTGGCGCAGCATCTCGTCGGCCGGGCCATGCGCGACGAAGGGGATCGAGATCAGCCACCACGACAGGTTTTTGGCCACATAGGCCGGATGTTTGGTCCAGCGGTAAGGGCCGTTGGTGATGATGCCGCGGTGGGTCAAGTTGGAGAAGCGCGCGCCGAAGCTGACCGTGGCCCACACGTAGATGGCCGTCAGCAGCAGGATCGCGCTGCCCCAGATGCCATACAGCAGCGGCGTGTTCCACAGCCACGCGCCCCACTTGAAGTCGGTGTCGTAGGCCAGGTACTGGCGCCCGTACAGCGACCAGAACGGCTCATAGCAGACCAGCGCCACGGCCCAGCCCAGCACGGTCGGCTCGGCCGATCGCAGGTGCGTGTCGGCAACACGCAGCGCCAGCAGGTAGCCCACCGCCACCAGTCCCACGTCGATGAAGTAGAACAGGCCGTACAGCAGGTCGAACCAGGCCTTGAAGCCCGTAAGCTGGCTGAAGTCGGCGGCAAGGAGGCGCGCCAGGTCGTTGCACATATAGGTGAACATCAGCGGCAGGAAGAAGCCCTTCACCAGCCAGCCCAGCAGATGCTGGCCGATGATGCGGCCGTCCACCTTGTCCCATTGCATGGTTACCAGGCGGCCCAGGTGCCAGTAGCCGTCCAGTGGGCGCGCCATCTTGCGGTCGACGAAATAGAAATACGGTAGCGCCAGCACCAGCCACGGCGGCAGCACCAGGGCCAGCATCGCGTAGTAGCGGCCGTAGAAGTCGCCGTGGTACTCCGGAAACAGCCAGTACAGCAGCGCGACGAAGCCCAGGCTGCCGAGCAGGCCGGCGAACTTGAACAGGGTGCGCTGCCACGACGGATGATCGCGGCGGAAATCCAGCCCGGTCGACGCGCGCCGATGCACCTTCTGCCACAGCAGGTCCACCAGCAGCACCGCCGCCGCCGAGGTCATGCCTATCATGAAGAGCGCGGATTTCACCACGTCGTCGCCGAACGGCCGGTCCGTGCGCAGGATGACCAGGGCGAGCAGGAAGCCCGCCAGCCCGGCCACGGCCACCGCGCCGTGAGTGGCCGAGCGCGGCCTGATCGCCGCCGGCCCGTCCGAGCCAGTGCGCTCTCCGTCCATCATGACGTCCGCCCGACGCCCATCCTGCATCAATTCGTTCTCGGTCACATTCCACCTCATTTACTGGTTGCGCTCGGTGATCACCAGCGGCACGCGCACATCGCCCACTGTCATTACCGCCTGCATCGGTAACGCGCCCGCCGGCACCGAAGTCGCCGTGAACGCGCGCGACTGCGGCTCAAAGCGCAGCCATGCCGGCAGGGCACGGCCATCGGCCAGCGTGACCCGCGCCGTTACACCTTGCGCCGCACCCGGCACTGCCTGAGCAGGCAACGCAAAGCGGAAGTGGCTGCCTGGGCGCGCCATCGACTTCGGCACCGATACCGCAATGAGATCGGACGGATTGCCCGAAGTCTTGAGGCTCACGGTGACGGTGATGCCGTCGGGACTCTCGGCGGGGCCGTTCGCGCCACCGGCGGCGCCGCTCGACGAACCGCGGCCCGACGACGAGCCACTGCCCGACGAGCCCGTGTCGGCGGTCGTGTTGGTACCACTGGAGCTGCCGCTCGACGAGCCACCGCTGCCGGACGACGAACTGCTGCCCGACGAGCCCGTGTCGGCGGTCGTGTTGGTACCGCTGGAACTGCCGCTCGACCCACCGCTGCCCGACGACGAGCCGCTGCCCGACGAGCTCGTGTCGGCCGTCGTGTTGGTGCCGCTGGAGCTGCCGCTCGACGAACCACCGCTGCCCGACGACGAACTGCTGCCCGACGAGCTCGT
>NZ_JGVW01000129.1 GCF_000687455.2 Burkholderia sp. lig30 | reverse complement strand
GCCACGCCCCTTTCCCACGCCCCCGCCAACCTTTCATTTGATAATCATTCCCATTTCGAATTAGAATCCAGATTCTTTCATTTCGTAATGTCTCCGGCGTTTCGCGCGGCAAGCGCGGCCCGGAACATCCCCGTCACCTCCCTGTCCAACCGGAGCCTTCATGTCGCACTCGCGCATTCGCCTGCTTCCGCTCGTCCGCACCCTCGCCCTCGCCGCCACCGCGCTCGGCGCCGCGCCGCTCGCGCAGGCTGCCGACGAAGTCAGCCTGTACACAACTCGCGAGCCGAAGCTGATCCAGCCGCTGATCGACGCGTTCACGAAACAAAGCGGCGTGAAGGTCAACACCGTGTTCGTGAAGGACGGGCTGCTCGAGCGCGTGAAGGCGGAAGGCGCGCAGTCGCCGGCCGACGTGCTGATGACAGTCGACATCGGCAACCTGCTCGATCTCGTCGACGGCGGGCTCACGCAGCCGGTGCGCTCGAAGGCGCTCGACGACGCGATTCCCGCCAACCTGCGCGGCGCGCAGGGCGACTGGTACGCGCTGTCGCTGCGCGACCGCGTGCTGTACGTCGAGAAGGACCTGAAGGTCGACGCGTTCCGCTACGAAGACCTGGCCGATCCGAAGTGGAAGGGCAAGGTGTGCATCCGTTCAGGCCAGCATCCGTACAACACCGCGCTCGTCGCCGCGATGATCGCGCACGACGGCGAGGCCGCGACCGAGCAATGGCTGCGCGGCGTGAAGGCGAACCTCGCGCGCAAGGCGACCGGCGGCGATCGCGACGTCGCGCGCGACATCCTCGGCGGCATCTGCGACATCGGCCTCGCGAACGCGTACTACGTCGGCCACATGAAGCATGCCGAGCCCGGCACCGACGCACGCAAGTGGGGCGACGCGATCAAGGTCGTGCGCCCGACCTTCGCGAACGCGAAAAGCGGCGGCACGCACGTCAACGTCAGCGGCGCGGCGGTCGCGAGGCACGCGCCGCACAGGGCCAACGCGGTCAGGTTGCTCGAATACCTGGTGTCGCCGGACGCGCAGACGCTGTACGCGCAGGCGAACTATGAATACCCGGTGCGCGCGAACGTGAAGCTCGACCCGGTCATCGCGGGATTCGGGCCGCTGACGGTCGATCCGCTCCCGCTCGCCGAGATCGCGAAGCACCGCAAGCAGGCAAGCCGGCTGGTCGACAAGGTCGGCTTTGACAACTGACGCTCCGCTCGCCGCGCTCGTCGGCGCCGCGCTGCAGTCGGATTTCGCGCACTGGCGCCACCTCGCCGCGTTCGTGCTGCCGCAGGCGCTCGCCAATACGCTGCTGCTGCTCGCGGGCGTCGGCGCGATCGTCGCGATCGTCGGCACCGGCGCCGCGTGGCTCGTGACCGCATACGATTTCCCGGGCCGGCGCGTGCTCGCGTGGGCGCTGCTGCTGCCGCTCGCGGTGCCCACCTACATCGTCGCGTTCGCCTATCTCGACCTGCTGCACCCGATCGGCCCGGTGCAGGGCGCGATCCGCGGGCTGCTCGGCTTCGACAGCCCGCGCCAGTTCCGCCTGCCCGATCTGCGGTCGCTGCCCGGCGCGATCTTCGTGCTCGGCTTCGTGCTGTATCCCTATGTGTACCTGAGCACGCGCGCGATGTTCGTCACACAGTCCGCGAGCCTGCTCGAAGCGGCGCGCACGCTCGGCGCGGGCCGCTTCGCGACGTTCTGGCGCGTCGTCGTGCCGCTCGCGCGCCCGGCGATCGCGGTCGGCGTGAGCCTCGCGCTGCTCGAAACGCTGAACGACATCGGCGCGTCCGAGTTTCTCGGCGTGCAGACCCTCACGGTGGCCGTCTACACGACCTGGATCACGCGCTCCGATCTCGCCGGCGCCGCGCAGATCGCGCTCGCGATGCTCTCGATCGTGGCCGGCATGATCCTGCTCGAACGCGTCGGGCGCCGCCGCCAGCGCTACGCGCACGGACGGCGGATGCGGCCGATCGCGCCGCGCCGCCTGACGGGCGCGGGCGCCTGGAGCGCCGCGGCGCTCGGCTGGCTGCCGGTGCTGCTCGGCTTCGGCGCGCCGGCCGCGTACCTCGCGGTGGAAACGGGCAAGCGGCTGCATCTCTTCGGCGGCGTGTCCGCGCAGTTGCTGACGGGACTCGTCAACACGCTGACGGTCGCCGCCGCGGCCACCGCGGCGACGCTCGCCGGCGGGCTGATCGTCGCGTGGGCCGCGCGCGCGCAGCGCGACAGCGCGGGCGCACGGCCGGGCCGCGTCTGCGCGCAAATCGCCAGCCTCGGCTATGCGGTGCCGGGCACCGTGCTCGCGATCGGCCTGCTGATGCCGCTGTCCGCCGCCGACCGGCTGGCCGGCGCCGCGCTCGGACGCGACGGCCTGATCCTGATGGGCTCGGCCGCCGCACTGGTGCTCGCGTACACGGTGCGCTTCCTGGCGATCTCGACGGGCAGCGTCGAAGCCGGTCTCGCGCGCATTCCGCCGTCGCTCGAACAGGCGGCCCGCTCGCTCGGCGAGACGGCGGGCGGCACGTTGCGGCGCGTGCATCTGCCGCTGCTGCGGCCCGCGCTGACGACGAGCGCGCTGCTCGTGTTCGTCGACGCCATGAAGGAACTGCCCGCGACGCTGCTGCTGCGCCCGCTCAACTTCGACACGCTTGCGACCTGGCTGTACGCGGAAGCGGCGCGCGGCACCTACGAGGAAGGCGCGGTCGCCGCGCTCGCGATCGTGCTCGCCGGGCTCGTGCCCGTGATCCTGCTCGCGCGCACCTCGCACAAGATCGGACATTGACAACGTGAACCTGCTCGAACTCGACGCCATTACCCTCGCCTACGATACCCCGCACGGCCGCCGCGCGGTGGTCGACGGGCTGAGCCTCGCGCTCGCGCGCGGCGACATCGGCTGCCTGCTCGGCGCGTCCGGTTGCGGCAAGACGACCGCGCTGCGCGCGATCGCGGGCTTCGAGCCGGTGCGCGCGGGCGCCATCCGGCTCGACGGCGCGACGATCGCGTCGCCCGCCGTCGACGTGCCGCCGGAACGGCGGCGCGTCGGCATGATGTTTCAGGACTACGCGCTGTTTCCGCATCTGTCCGTCGCGGACAACGTCGGCTTCGGGCTGCGCCGCGCGTCGAAGGGCGAGCGGCGCGCACGCGTGGCGGACATGCTCGCGCTCGTCGGGCTGGCCGATGCGGCCGGCGCATTTCCGCACGAACTGTCCGGCGGCCAGCAGCAGCGCGTCGCGCTCGCCCGTGCGCTCGCGCCATCGCCGGAACTGCTGCTGCTCGACGAGCCGTTCTCGAATCTGGACGTCGACACCCGCGAGCGGCTCGCGTTCGAAGTACGCGACATCCTGAAGCGCACCGGTCATACGGCGATCCTCGTCACGCATAACCAGGCGGAAGCGTTCGCGATCGCCGACCGCATCGGCGTGATGCAGCACGGCCGGCTCGCCCAATGGGACACGCCGCATGCGCTCCATCACCATCCGGCAAGCGCGTCCGTCGCGGAATTCGTGCGTTGCGACACGCTGGCCGAGCAGCGCGAACGCGCGCTTGCGCGCGGGGGGTAGATCGTCGCCCCCGCCCGCGTGCGGCGGCCCGGTGCGGGGCCGGCGCGCGCAGGCAGCCCGGTTCAGGCCGGTTCGGCCGGGTCGCGCACCGGCAGCGCGGTCGAATACTTGATCTGCTCCATCGCGAACGACGAGCTGACGTCGAATAGCGGCACCGCGCGGATCAATTGCTTGTAGACGCGATCGTAATCGTCGATGCCGGCCACGACGACGCGCAACAGGTAATCGGTCTCGCCACTCATCCGGTAGACCTCGACGACCTCCGGCATGTCGCGCACTGCCTGCGTGAATCGCTGCGCCCACTCTTCGGTATGCTGATTGGTGCGCACGGCAACGAACACCGTCGTGCCGACACCCAGCTTGCCCGGATCGCACAGCGCCACCTGTGCGCGGATGACGCCCGTTTCCTTCATACGCTGCACCCGCTTCCAGCATGGCGTCTGCGACAGGTTCACGCGTTGCGCCAGCTCCGCGACGGGCAGCGTGGCATCCGCCTGCAGCAACTCGAGCAGCTTGCGATCGATGGCATCCATTTCCCCGGCCTCCGTCGGATAGAAATTTGTTCTATTAATACACGATATCGAGGAACAATATGGAATCCGTTTCTCTGTGTCGACAGGTATAAATACGCATCGGGCCCGCACCTGCCGTGCATGCGCTCCGCCCCGACGACAACGACAAAGAGAACGCCATGCCATCGTCAGCCCCGCTTTCCGCATACGCCGCTCCCGCATCGCGCACCGCGCCGGGGTTGACGCGCCACGCGCCCGCCGGCGCCGCGGCGACGGTGCCGGCCGAACGGCCGGCGCTCGCGCGCCTGTGCCGTCAGATCGACGATGCATTCGATGTCGTCGCGGCGTGGCCCGATCCGTCTCAGCATGCCGAATTCGCGCGCCGCGTGCGCGCGGCCCTCGCCGACGCAGGCGCGGCCGACGCGTGGCTGACGGACGCGGAACGCGCGTGCGATCCGCAGCGCTACTGCCGGCACCTGCTCGCGGCCGATCCGCTCGGGCGCTACGCGATCGTGTCGCTGGTCTGGCGTCCCGGCCAGTGGAGTCCCGTGCACGGCCACCGGACGTGGTGCGGCTATACGGTACTCGACGGCACCCTCGTCGAAACGCTGTATGACTGGGATGCGGCCGCCGGGCATGCGACCGAGGCACGCCGGCATCCGCGCGAGACCGGCGCGGTGTCGTTCGTGCGACCGGGCGCGCACGGCATCCACCGGCTCGGGCACGGCGGCGACGGCAGTGCGCCGGCAGTCTCGCTGCACGTGTATGGCGTGCCGGGCGAGCGGATCGCGACGCACGTCAACGATCTGGTAACGGTCGCCACGTCCGTTCGCACATAGCGCCTCGCCGCCCGGTGCCAGCGGCAGGCCGCACGCGCCGCCGCAATCCACGCATCACGGCATCACGGCATCACCACACCACCGCATCGCCGCGCAGCAAGCCATGCGCTGCGGGCGCGACCGAGTCAGGCCGCACTGCTGTCGCGCGTGCCGTCGCGCACGCGATCGTGCGCGTCGACGGCCGCCTCGACCGGCACCTCTCGCGCCGGCGGCACGACCTGCATTTGCGGCACGGGAATCTCGATGCCCGCCGCCTCCATCCGCGCCTTCACGCGCGCGTTGAACGCGCGCATCACGGCGGACTGCTGCAGCGGCTGCGTGCGGATCTGGCCCTTGACGATCAGCCAGTTCGGCTCGAAGCGGTCGAGCCCCCACACTTCTACACCGCCGAGCATCAGGCGCCGCGCCGCGGCATCGTCCCACATGTCGGCCCCGGCATCGCGAATGATCTGCGTGACCTCGTCGACGTCCACGGACAACGGCGCGCGCACCTCGAACACCGCGCAGCCGAAGTCGCGCGACAGGTTCTTGACGATCTTGATCTGCGAGAACGGAATCGAGTGCAGTGCACCCTGCCCGTCGCGCAGCCTGACGGTGCGGATCGTCAGGTGCTCGACGGTGCCGGCATGCCCGCCGTCGATGTCGATCCAGTCGCCGACCGAGATCGTGTCCTCGATGATGATGAAAAGCCCGGTGATCAGGTCGGTGACGAGCGACTGCGCGCCGAAGCCGACCGCGAGGCCGATCACGCCCGCGCCGGCGAGCAGCGGCGTCACGTTGATGCCGAGGTTCGCCGCCGTGACGATCGCAGCGGCGGTGATGATCGTGACGAACACCACATTGCGGACGAGCGGCAGCATCGTGCGGGCCCGCACGCCCGGATTGCGGCCCCTGCCGCGCGTGGTCGCCGAATTGAGCGCCTCGAGGATCGCGGTGTCGGCGATGATCCACGCGAGCCACGACACGAACAGCGTGATCACGATCGCGACTGCCGCTTGCGCGATGCCGCGCGCCGCCACGCTGTGCTCGACGATGCGCGCAATCGAGATGCCCCACAGGCGCGAAGTCAGCTCGACGTAGCCGAGCCAGATGAACAGCGTCGCGAGCGAACCGGCGAAGCGCACGAGGCGCGTCACGTAGGCCGAGCGGTTGCGCCGTACGCGCTGGTGCGCCGGATTCGGGCGCGTGACGCGCAGCACGACCGCGGAAAGAAAGAACGCCAGCACGAGAAGCAGCGCGGTAACGACCGAGGTCTGCAGCAGATTCGACGACGAGCGGCTGCCCGCGAGGGTGCCGGACAACGCCGCGAGTGCGAGCAGCAGCACCGGCACCGGCCAGAACGCCGCGGCGAAATCGGCCATCTCGGTCGCCGCCCGGTGGCCGGTGCGCTGCGCGTAGCTGCGGTTGCGGATCAGGTGCGCGACGGGCCGCCGGAACGCGAGCGCGAAGTACGCGCAGAGCGCGGCGGCCACCATGTTGGCGACGGTCGCGATCAGGCCGGCGAGGTTGGCGCCGAGCTGATTCGCGACGTCGTAGTTGAGGGCGGCATCGCCGAGCGCGCCGAACGCGCCGATCACGCGCAGCAGCGGCCACGCGCGCTCGATCAGCACGCGCCCCGCCGTGCGCCGGTGCCCGGCGCTGAACAGCGCGAACATGATCAGGCACAGCGCGGCGAACACGGAGCCCGACACGATCGCATACGCGATCACGAGCGCGACAGTCCGCCCGAGCGATTCGGGCAGGTTGCGGGAGACGAACAGCACGACCGCGAACGCGGCGATCCACGGGCCGACGCGGCGCAGCGCGAACATCAGCATCTCGCGCGCGCCGGGATTCGGATTCAACCGGATGACGGCGCCCGCGCGCGCGGCGAGCCGGCGCTGCAATCCGATCAGCACGGCCGCGCACAGCCCCCAGCCGGCCAGCAGCGCGACGCAATCGAGCAGGATCGCGCCGGGCGACTCCGGCCCGTGCCCGCTCGCCAGCGTATACAGCTCGTTGCCCGCCGCGTTGAAGCGGCCGGCCCAATAGCGCAGCGGCGAATCGGCCTGCCGCATGTTCGCCTCGACGGACGCCATGCCGGACGCGATCGCGCCCCACAGGCCGGCGTTCGCTGCGGCCGACGCGGCCGATGCGGCGGACGCCGCCTGCGCGGTCTGCGCGACGTCGCGCAGCGCCTTGAGTTGCGAGACGAGCGCGTTGCGCTGCCGGTCGTTGTCGAGGATGCGGATGACCGTGTTGAACGATTGCGCGATTTCGGCGGCGCTCGCCGGCGACGGCGCCGAGGCCGGCGCGGCGCCGGACGCGGCGACGCCCGAAGCGGCCGATGCCGCGCCGTCGGCAGCGGGCGCGATCAGCTTCTGGAAGGTGGCGAGCCCGGGCGCGGGCGCCGCGAGCGCCGGTTGCGCGAGCGCGAGGGCGAATGCTGCGGCGCACGGCGCCAGATGGGGCCGGATCTGCCGCCACGCCACGGCAAGGCCGCACCACCTGGCGGGACGGCGAGCCGTCAAGGCCCGGCCCAGAATATGCAAGACAAGCGAAAGGAACATGCGGTCCTGTCCGGGGAAACACGAACCCTCTAGTTTAGCCGCAAGTCACAGGCGGGCCGCCGGAGCGGGCCGTGCCGGCGGTGGCGGCGGGCCGCCGCCGACCGCGCCGCTCAATACGCGACGGTCGCGAGCTCGCGCACGAAGCGGTTCTGCTCCAGCGCGTCGACGAACGCGACTGCGTAGTCTTCCGCCGAGATCCGGCTGTCGCCGTTCGCGTCGGCGATCAGCGTGCCGGTGCCGGTGCGGAACGCGCCGGTGCGCTCGCCCGGCGCGATCAGCGCGGCCGGCGCAAAGAACGTCCAGTCGAGGTCGTCGACGGTTCGCAGGTAGTCGAGCGCGTCGCGATGCGCGAGCGCAATCGTCTTGTACGCTGCCGGAAAGCCCTCGGTGTCGACCAGCTGCTTGCCCGGCGCGACTTCGAGCGAGCCTGCCCCGCCCACCACGACGACGCGCCTGAGGCCCGCCTGGCGCGCGCCCGCGACGAGCGATCGCGCCGCCGCGACGACCTGCGCCGCGTCTCCCTCTTTCGGGCCGTACGCGCTCGCAACGACGTCGTGCCCCGGCAGCACGGCGGCGATGCTGGCCGCGTCGAACAGATCCGCGGCCTTCGCGGCGATGCCGTCGCCGCTCGCGCCCGGCCGGCGCGACAACGCAGTGACGCGATGCCCGCGGCGCGCGGCTTCCGCGGCGATGCGCGAGCCGATCATGCCCGTGGCGCCGAACAGCGCGATGTTCAAAGTACGTTGCGTCATGTCGATTCTCCTGAGAATTATATGTAACTATATCAATTACATATTTGACCGAAAAAAAATGGGGCGACCGCCCCGTCCCGTCTGCCGCGCTCGCGCGACAGACGGGCGTCCTGCCCTGCTTGCCGGCGCTCAACCGCCGGCGCCAGCCTCGTTACGGCGAAGCTGCTCGGAATTCAGCACGTCCGCCGTCACGTCGGCGAGCGTGCGTGCCGCGAGCGACGCTTCCATCGCGCGCTGCGCGTCGGCGATATAGCCGGTCAGCACGCCCTGGATGTGCCGCCCCACCAGACAGGCGGGATTCGGCGCCTCGCGGTGCAGCGCGAACAGCTGCGCGTCGTCGACGGCCCGGTACACGTCGAGCAGCGTGACGTCGCCCGACTCCCGCGCCAGCAGCGCGCCGCCGCCCGCGCCGAGCTGCGACGTCGTCAGCCCGGCAGCCGCCAGCATCGACAGCAGCCGCCGGATCAGCGCCGGATTGGTGTTCACGCTGCCGGCGATGATGTCGGACGACAGCGGCACGCCCTCCTGCAGCGACAGCAAGGCGAGCACGTGAACGGCAAACGCGAACCGGCTGCTGGTATTCATTTCTGACTCACTCGGCGGCGCCGGCCCGAACCGGCATCCGGCGACAATGTGTAACCATAATAATTACACTTAACGGATCGTGCAAGCGCCATGTCAGCGACTGCTCGCCGGAACCGCGGCCGCGGCGGCGCCCGACGCGCCCTGCCCGCGGCTCCACTGCTGCAGCGTGCGGCCCGCCGCCTCGAGATGCGCGCCGGCTTCGGAGGCGGCCTGACCGAGCACCGCGGAAGCCGCCGCGTTCAGTTGCGCGTGCGCGGCGGCAGTGACGCCGCTCGCGGTGAGCGGCGGCACCGCCGATGCTGCCGATGCGATGCCGGACTTCGCCGCGCCAACCTGCTGATTGACGAAACCCGCCACCTGGTCGAGCTTTTGTGTCGCCTGCCGGGCGACATCGGCGGCCGCGCTGGCGGCCGTGTCGGGCCGCGCGGCCGGCGCGGCGGATTTCTCGCAACCGGCCAGCAGGGCAACCGCACACGCGGCCGCAACCAGCGCGGGCGCGCGTCGCAGTGTCTTCATCACGTTCGTCATTTGCTCTCTCGTGCCGCACGGGCGTGCGGCTGTCCAGTGAACCGACGACGATGATACGCCGATGCGGCCCGGATTCCGCATGTCGCGGCCCGCACCGGTTCGTGCCAGGAACAGGCTCGCGCTGCCTGCCCGCGCCATTTTTCAGACCAGTCTCATATCACGGTACCGGCCGTCGCTCTATAGTGATCTGGCCAAGATTCACGTCGCCGTCCACACGAAGCCCATGAGTTTTCTCGTCAACTGGCTCATCGTCCTGGTGAGCACACTGTCCATCGTCCTCTATCTGAGCCTGCGCACGCCGCACACCAGCCGCGCGGCGCTGGTCGGGCACGAACGCCGCATCGCATCGGCGCGGCTCTTCGCGCAAGCGACACTCGGATTCTGGACCGCTGCGCTCATCGTGGTGCGCGGCATCCTCACGTCCGACGGCACCGAAGCGGCGCATCCGGCATTTACGTCGCTCGCGTTCGCGGCGCTCGGGCTCGCGTCCGTGTCCACGTACTGGTCGGTGTGCGCGCTGCGGCTGCGGCGGCGCCGCCTGACGTTCACGCGCCGCTGACGGCGCACCCGCGCACATCGCCGCGCACCACGCTGCGGCCGACGCGCACCAGATCAGGTCGCGCCGCACCATGCACGTGCGGCACACCTTTACAACGCGCTTTCGCCTACACGCCGCCCGCGCGCGGCGCGCGGCGCAATCCTCGCGGCGACAAGGCCCGCACCAAACCCAGGCAGGCATTCACCGACTTGGCTCGAATTTTGCATTCTATGCCCGTTTTTTGAGCAAGGAAGCATCGGAATGGATGGTCTGAAATCCGGCGTGGATACGCTGTTCCTGTTGATCGGCGCCGTCATGGTGCTCGCGATGCACGCGGGCTTCGCGTTTCTCGAGCTGGGCACCGTTCGCAAGAAGAACCAGGTCAATGCGCTCGTGAAGATCCTGGTCGACTTCTCGGTGTCGACCATCGCGTACTTCTTCATCGGCTACACGATCGCGTACGGCGTCGAGTTCTTCGACGACATCGGCACGTTGTCGCAACACAGCGGCTATGCGCTGGTGCGCTTCTTCTTCCTGCTGACGTTCGCCGCCGCGATTCCCGCCATCATCTCGGGCGGCATCGCCGAGCGCGCGAAATTCAACCCGCAGCTCGTCGCGACGCTGATCATCGTCGGCTTCATCTACCCGTTCGTCGAAGGTGTCGCGTGGAACAACCGGTTCGGCGTCCAGGCGTGGCTCACGCACGCGTTCGGCGCGCCGTTCCACGACTTCGCGGGCTCGGTCGTCGTGCACGCGTTCGGCGGCTGGGTTGCGCTGCCGGCCGTGATGCTGCTCGGCGCGCGCCACGGCCGCTACGGCAACGACGGCCGCATCGCCGCGCATCCGCCGTCGAACATCCCGTTCCTCGCGCTGGGCGCATGGGTGCTCGCGGTCGGCTGGTTCGGCTTCAATGTGATGAGCGCGCAGACGCTCGACAAGGTCAGCGGCCTCGTCGCCGTCAATTCGCTGATGGCGATGGTCGGCGGCACGCTCGCCGCCTGGCTCGCCGGCCGCAACGACCCGGGCTTCACGTACAACGGCCCGCTCGCCGGCCTCGTCGCGGTCTGCGCGGGTTCCGACGTGATGCACCCGATCGGTGCGCTCGTCACCGGCGCGATCGCCGGCGCGCTGTTCGTCGCGATGTTTACCTGCGTGCAGAACAAGTGGCGCATCGACGACGTGCTCGGCGTGTGGCCGCTGCACGGCATGTGCGGCGCGCTCGGCGGCATCGCGGCCGGCGTGTTCGGCCAGCCTACGTTCGGCGGCCTCGGCGGGGTCGCGTTCATGTCGCAGCTCCTCGGCACGCTCGGCGGCATCGCGGTCGCGCTCGCGGGCGGCACGGCCGTCTATGGCGCACTGAAGGCGACCGTCGGCCTGCGGCTCGACCGCGAAGCGGAATTCGACGGCGCGGACCTGTCGATCCACCGCATTTCGGCGACGCCCGACCGCGACTGAGCACGGACGGGGCGCCCTTCAATCCATACGGACACAGATCCGGGTCGCAGGAATCTGCTTTCGGCGCCCCGGCATCTTCGCCAGGTCTTCGATTTGCCTTCGCCTCACCGGCCAGCCGGCGGCGCGAGGGCGAATCTTCCATCGCCCGGAAACGCGCCTCCGACGCGAACAGTGTCGAATGCTTTGGGTCGCCGGCCACGGAAGATTCTCGCCGGTGCGCCGCCCCTGCTCCTCTCCTGCCTCGCGCCGCCCGTCCTGGTAAACGACGGCTGCCGCGACGACAACCACAACGACACCTCGACACCGGCCGCCGCTGCGCTCGCCGCGGCACGAGCGTCGGCTGCCTGACGGCCGGACCGGCAGCATCGCGCTCGCGAAGGCCCAAACCCGCCTCATCTCGCTTCATTCGCGACCTCGCGCCGTCTCTTGCGCGACACCTCGTCGGGGGCACCGCGCTTTTTCCTCTGACACGCCCGCCAACGCACGCGCAAAAAAAAAGCGCCACGGAGACCGTGGCGCTAAAAAAGTTCTAGCCATTCCGAGGGCCGTGCTAGAACCTGAGAGACTGCGCGAAACAGCGTTGCGGGTTAAACTCCGAAACGATGTTTCGAAAACATGAGATATTTTTTCCGTTTCCGAAGGACAAGTCAAGCGGAAATTGCACGGAGCGCACGGTTTCACCTCCCTGAAAAACTCAGCATTTCCCTAACAAACCAAGGGTGAGCCCGAAAATTCGCATCTCGTGAATGGTTTGGTCTGATAGTATGCATATTCCGGCAATCATCTTACGATTCCAACAAAATTGAAATCGAGTTTCGGAAAAGAGAGTTATCCGTGTCGACACAAGTGAATGCCTCCCCGTCCCGCGAACGCGAATCGTCGCCGGACGAAATCACTGCCCTTGCGCGTGGCCTCTCGGTGCTGCGCCGTATCGCGGCCGCCGACGCACCGGTCAGCAACCGCGAGCTGGCCGAACTCACCGGCATTCCCAAGCCGACCGTGTCGCGCATCACCGCCACGCTCGTCAGCGCCGGCTTTCTGTTTCAGTTGCCGGACAGCGAGCGCTTCGTGCTCACCGCGTCGGTGCTCGAGCTGAGCCACGGCTTCCTGCGCAACTTCGACATCCGCGCCCGCACGCGGCCGTTCCTGATCGAGCTGGCCGAACGCACGTCGCTGTCGGTGCACCTCGCGGTGCGCGACCGGCTCGACATGGTGGCGATCGACGTGATCCGGCCGCGCTCGGCGGTGCTCGTCACGCGCCTCGAAATCGGCTCGCGGATGGACATCGCGCGCACCGCGGTGGGACGCGCGTATCTCGCCGCGCTCGAGGACGACGAGCGCAACGAGCTGATCCGCGCGCTGCAGGCGGCCTCCGGCGACGACTGGCCGCACATCGTCGAGCGGCTGAATCCGGCGCTCGACGAGGCGATGCGCACCGGGTACTCGATCGCGCTCGGCGAATGGCGCGAAGGCCTGAACGCGATCGCCGCGGGCTTCGTCGGCCCGTCGGGCCAGCGCTATTCGGTCAATTGCGGCGGCTCGGCGCATCAGTGCACGCCGGAGTGGCTCGCCGCGCACGCGATGCCGGCGCTGCACGACTGCATCGCGAAGATCACCCGCGAGATCGGCGGCTCGCCCGCCCGCCGGCGCGACGCCTGACCTGACGCACGCATGCGATCTGTAACGATCGTAATCCGTTGAAAGATGGATCGCTGGACTGTAACGGGGCCGGGACGTAGGATCATGCCGATCATCGCGCCGCTTCGAGCGGTGCGCGCCGCTCTTTTCCCGCGTGAGCCGGGGCCGGGCCGGCCCGCCTGCACGCCGCATGCACACGCGCAGCCCGCCTTGCGGCGCGCTGCGCCGTCATCCAGACCGAATCGATGGACAATCAACACAAGCCCTCGTCTCCCGCGCAGGAACCTGCGCCTCCCTACGCCGGCGCGCCACGCCCGCGCCGCAAGCTGCTCGCCGGCGTGCTCGCGCTCGCGGCGGCGGGCGGGCTGCTGTGGTGGCATCCGTGGAACGCGTCGCCGGCCAGCACACCGGCCGGCAAGTCCGGCGCGGGCGGCGGCCGCGGCGGCCCCGCCGCGATGGCCAACCTGCCGCAGCCGGTGCAGGTCGCGACCGCGAGCCGCGGCGAGATGCCGATCGTGATCTCGGCGCTCGGCACCGTCACGCCGCTCGCGAACGTCACCGTGCGGACCCAGCTCTCCGGCTACCTGCAAGCGGTCGCGTTCCAGGAAGGCCAACTGGTGAAGAAAGGCGACGTGCTCGCGCAGATCGACCCGCGCCCGTATCAGAACACGCTCGCGAACGCCGAAGGCACGCTCGCGCGCGACTCCGCTCTTCTCGCGACCGCGCGGCTCGACCTGAAGCGCTATCAGGCGCTGCTCGCGCAGGATTCGATCGCATCGCAAACGGTCGATACGCAGGCGTCGCTCGTCAAGCAGTACGAAGGCACGGTGAAGACCGACGCGGCGGCGATCGCGTCGGCGAAGCTCAACCTCGACTACGCGCGCATCACCGCGCCGGTGTCGGGCCGCGTGGGCCTGCGCCAGGTCGACGCGGGCAACTACGTGACGCCGTCCGACACGAACGGCATCGTGGTGCTCGCGCAGGTGCAGCCGATCAGCGTGATCTTCACGACCTCCGAGGACAACCTGCCGGCGATCCTCAAGCAGGTCAACGCCGGGCAGAAGCTGCCGGTCACGGCCTACAACCGCAACAACACGGTGCCGCTCGAAGCCGGCGCGCTCGAGACGCTCGACAACCAGATCGACACGGCCACCGGCACGATCAAGCTGCGCGCGACCTTCGCGAACCGCGACGGGCTGCTGTTCCCGAATCAGTTCGTCAATGCGCGGCTGCTCGTCGACACGATCCGCGACGCGACGATCGTGCCGACCGCCGCGGTGCTGAACGGCTCGATCGGGCAGTTCGTCTACGTCGTCAAGCCGGACAGCACGGTGACGGTGCGCAAGGTCAAGACCGGCCCGGTCGACGGCGAGCGCACCAGCATCGTCGACGGCCTCGCCGTCGGCGAGCGGGTCGTCACGGACGGTTCGGACCGCCTGCGCGAAGGCGCGAAGATCACGATTCCGGCCGACAAGCCGAAGCGCGCGGCCGGCGCATCGGGCGCGAAAGGCGCACCGGGTGCGTCGGGCACGAAAGGCGCACCGGGTGCGTCGGGCACGAAAGGCGGCCAGCATGGCCAGCACCGCGCGGGCGCGTCGCAGACGCCCGCCCCCTGACGCGCGGGCCGCCCGATGAATCCGTCCCGCATCTTCATTCTCCGGCCGGTCGGCACCGCGCTCCTGATGGCCGCGATCATGCTCGCCGGCTTCGTCGCGCTGCGCTTCCTGCCGCTCGCCGCGCTGCCCCAGGTCGACTACCCGACCATCCAGGTGCAGACCTTCTACCCCGGCGCGAGCCCCGAGGTGATGACGTCGTCGGTCACGGCGCCGCTCGAACGGCAGTTCGGGCAGATGCCGTCGCTGAACCAGATGTCGTCGCAAAGCTCGGCGGGCGCGTCGGTGATCACGCTGCAGTTCAGCCTCGACCTGCCGCTCGACATCGCCGAGCAGGAAGTGCAGGCCGCGATCAACGCGGCCGGCAACCTGCTGCCGTCCGACCTGCCCGCGCCGCCGATCTACGCGAAGGTCAACCCGGCCGACGCGCCGGTGCTGACGCTCGCCGTCTCGTCGAAGACGCTGCCGCTCACGCAGGTGCAGGATCTCGCCGATACGCGGCTCGCGATGAAGATCTCGCAGGTCGCGGGCGTCGGCCTCGTCAGCCTGTCGGGCGGCAACCGCCCGGCCGTGCGGATCCAGGCGAACCCGACCGCGCTCGCGCAGTACGGCCTGAACCTCGACGACCTGCGCACGACGATCTCGAACCTGAACGTCAACACGCCGAAGGGCAACTTCGACGGCCCGACGCGCGCCTACACGATCAACGCGAACGACCAGCTGACGAGCGCCGACCAGTACCAGAGCGCCGTGGTCGCGTACAAGAGCGGCCGGCCGGTGATGCTCACCGACGTCGCGAGGATCGTCGACGGCTCGGAGAACACCAAGCTCGGCGCGTGGGTCGACTCGGAGCAGGCGATCATCCTCAACGTGCAGCGCCAGCCGGGCGCGAACGTGATCCAGACCGTCGACAGCATCAAGGCGCTGTTGCCGAAGCTGCAGGAAACGCTGCCTGCCTCGCTCGACGTGCGCGTCGTCACCGACCGCACGACGATGATCCGCGCGGCGGTGCGCGACGTGCAGTTCGAGCTGATGGTCGCAGTCGCGCTGGTCGTGCTGGTGATGTACCTGTTCCTCGCGAACGTCTACGCGACGATCATCCCGAGCCTGTCGGTGCCGCTGTCGCTGATCGGCACGCTCGCGGTGATGTACCTCGCCGGCTTCTCGCTGAACAACCTGTCGCTGATGGCGCTGACGATCGCGACCGGCTTCGTCGTCGATGACGCGATCGTGATGATCGAGAACATCGCGCGCTACGTCGAGGAAGGCGACACGCCGCTCGAAGCGGCGCTGAAGGGCTCGAAGCAGATCGGCTTCACGATCATCTCGCTGACGGTCTCGCTGATCGCGGTGCTGATCCCGCTGCTCTTCATGGGCGACGTGGTCGGCCGGCTGTTCCACGAATTCGCGATCACGCTCGCGGTGACGATCGTGATTTCCGCGATCGTGTCGCTGACGCTCGTGCCGATGATGTGCGCGAAGCTGCTGCGCCACACGCCGCCGGTCGAGAACCACCGCTTTGAGACGAAGGTGCACCATGCGATCGACCGCATGATCGCCCGCTACGCGGTCGCGCTCGAATGGGTGCTGAACCGCCGCCGCTCGACGCTGGTGGTCGCGGTGCTGACGCTCGTGCTGACGGGCGTCCTGTACGTCGCGATTCCGAAGGGCTTTTTCCCCGCGCAGGACACCGGCGCGATCCAGGGGATCACGCAGGCGCCGCAGTCGATCTCGTACGGCGCGATGGCCGAGCGCCAGCAGCAGCTCGCCGCCGAGATCCTGAAGGACCCGAACGTCGAGAGCCTGACGTCGTTCATCGGCGTCGACGGCACCAACATCACGCTCAACAGCGGCCGGATGCTGATCAACCTGAAGCAGCGCGACGAACGCAAGGAAACGGCGGCCGAGATCATCCGCGACCTGCAGCAGCGCGTATCGCACGTGCCGGGCATCTCGCTCTACATGCAGCCGGTGCAGGATCTGACGATCGACTCGACGGTCAGCCCGACGCAGTACCAGTTCATGCTGACGAGCCCGAACATCGACGAGTTCGCGACCTGGGTGCCGAAGCTCGTGTCGCGGCTGAAGCAGGAGCCGTCGCTCGCCGACGTCGCGACCGACCTGCAGAACGGCGGCCAGTCGGTCTACGTGGAAATCGACCGCGCGAGCGCCGCGCGCTTCGGCATCACGCCCGCGACCGTCGACAACGCGCTGTACGACGCGTTCGGCCAGCGCATCGTGTCGACGATCTTCACGCAGTCGAACCAGTACCGCGTGATCCTCGAATCCGAGCCGCAGATGCAGCACTACACGCGGTCGCTGAACGACATCTACCTGCCGTCGGCCGGCGGCGGCCAGGTGCCGCTCGCGTCGATCGCGACGTTCCACGAGCGGCCGTCGCCGCTGCTGGTGTCGCACCTGTCGCAGTTCCCGTCGACGACGGTGTCGTTCAACCTCGCGCCGGGCGCGTCGCTCGGCGAGGCGGTGAAGGCGATCGACGCGGCGGAGAAGGACATCGGGCTGCCGGCGTCGTTCCAGACCCGCTTCCAGGGCGCGGCGCTGGCGTTCCAGGCGTCGCTGTCGAACCAGCTGTTCCTGATCCTCGCGGCGGTCATCACGATGTACATCGTGCTCGGCGTGCTGTACGAGAGCTACATCCACCCGGTCACGATCCTGTCGACGCTGCCGTCGGCCGGCGTCGGCGCGCTGCTCGCGCTGATGCTGACCGGCCATGACCTCGACATCATCGGCATCATCGGCATCGTGCTCCTGATCGGCATCGTGAAGAAGAACGCGATCATGATGATCGACTTCGCGCTCGAGGCCGAGCGCGTGGAAGGCAAGCCGCCGCGCGAGGCGATCTACCAGGCGTGCCTGCTGCGCTTCCGCCCGATCCTGATGACGACGCTCGCCGCGCTGCTCGGCGCGGTGCCGCTGATCGTCGGTTCCGGCGCGGGCTCCGAGCTGCGCCAGCCGCTCGGCATCGCGATCGCGGGCGGCCTGATCGTGTCGCAGGTGCTGACGCTGTTCACGACCCCGGTGATCTATCTCGGCTTCGACTCGCTCGCGCGCCGCCTGCGCGCGTGGTTCGAACGCAACGGCCCCGCCGCCGGCACGCGCACGGATGCGTAAATGAACCTGTCGCGCCCCTTCATCACCCGGCCCGTCGCGACGACGCTGCTCGCGCTCGGCGTCGCGCTCGCCGGCCTGTTCGCGTTCATCCTGCTGCCGGTGTCGCCGCTGCCGCAGGTCGATTTCCCGACGATCTCGGTGCAGGCGTCGCTGCCCGGCGCGAGCCCGGAGACGGTCGCGACCAGCGTGACGAGCCCGCTCGAGCGGCACCTCGGCTCAATCGCCGACGTGAGCGAGATGACGTCGTCGAGCACCGTCGGCAACGCGCGGATCACGCTGCAGTTCGGCCTGAGCCGCGACATCGACGGCGCCGCGCGCGACGTGCAGGCCGCGATCAACGCCGCGCGCGCCGACCTGCCCGCGAGCCTCAAGAGCAACCCGACCTACCGCAAGGTCAACCCGGCGGATTCGCCGATCATGATCGTGTCGCTGACGTCGAAGACCTCGCCGCCGGCGAAGCTGTACGACGCGGCGTCGACGGTGCTGCAGCAATCGCTGTCGCAGATCGACGGCATCGGCCAGGTGGCGGTCAGCGGCTCGGCAAACCCGGCGGTGCGCGTCGAGCTGGAACCGCATGCGCTGTTCCACTACGGGATCGGGCTCGAGGACGTGCGCGCCGCGCTCGCGTCGGCGAACGCGAACAGCCCGAAGGGCGCGATCGAGTTCGGCCCGCAGCGCTTCCAGCTCTATACGAACGACCAGGCGTCGGAAGCGTCGCAATACCGCGACCTCGTGGTCGCGTACCGCGACCACGCGGCGGTGCGCCTGTCGGATGTGTCGGACGTCGTCGATTCCGTCGAGGACCTGCGCAACCTCGGCCTCGCGAACGGCGAGCGCGCGGTGCTCGTGATCCTGTATCGCGCGCCCGGCGCGAACATCATCGAGACCATCGACCGCGTGCGCGCCGCGCTGCCGCAGCTCACCGCCGCACTGCCCGCGGACATCGAGGTGACGCCGGTGCTCGACCGCTCGACAACGATCCGCGCGTCGCTGAAGGACACCGAGCACACGCTGCTGATCGCGGTCGGCCTCGTCGTGATGGTCGTGTTCCTGTTCCTGCGCAACTGGCGCGCGACGCTGATCCCGAGCGTCGCGGTGCCGATCTCGATCGTCGGCACGTTCGGCGCGATGTACCTGCTCGGCTTCTCGATCGACAACCTGTCGCTGATGGCGCTGATCGTCGCGACCGGCTTCGTCGTCGACGACGCGATCGTCGTGCTGGAAAACATCGCGCGCCACATCGAGAACGGCACGCCCCGGCTGCAGGCCGCGTTCGACGGCGCGCGCGAGGTCGGCTTCACGGTGCTGTCGATGAGCCTGTCGCTCGTCGCGGTGTTCATCCCGATCCTGCTGATGGGCGGCATCGTCGGACGCCTGTTCCGCGAGTTCGCGCTGACGCTGTCGCTCGCGATCGCGGTGTCGCTCGCGGTGTCGCTGACCGTCACGCCGATGATGTGCGCACGCCTGCTGCCCGACGTGCACAACCCGGGCGACCAGGGGCCGCTCGCGCGCTGGCTCGAGCGCGGCTTCGCGCGGCTGCAGCGCGGCTACGAACGCTCGCTGTCGTGGGCGCTGCGCCATCCGTTCGCGATCCTGCTGGTGCTGCTCGCGACGATCGGGCTGAACGTCTATCTGTACGTCGTCGTGCCGAAGGGCTTTTTCCCGCAGCAGGACACGGGGCTGATGATCGGCGGCATCCAGGCCGACCAGAGCACGTCGTTCCAGGCGATGAAGCTCAAGTTCGGCGAAATGATGCGGATCGTGCAGGCCAACCCGAACGTGAAGAGCGTCGCCGGCTTCACCGGCGGCGCGCAGACCAACTCCGGCTTCATGTTCGTCACGCTGAAGGACCGCACCGAGCGCAAGCTGTCCGCCGACCAGGTGATCCAGCAGCTGCGCCGGCCGCTCGGCGACGTCGCCGGCGCGCGCACGTTCCTGCAGGCCGCGCAGGACATCCGCGTCGGCGGCCGCCAGAGCAATGCGCAGTACCAGTTCACGCTGCTCGGCGACTCCAGCGCCGATCTGTACAAGTGGGGGCCGCGCCTGACCGACGCGCTGCAAAAGCGCGCCGAGCTGACCGACGTGAACTCCGACCAGCAGCAGGGCGGGCTCGAGGCGATGGTGACGATCGACCGCGAGACGGCCTCGCGACTCGGCATCAAGCCTTCGCAGATCGACAACACGCTGTACGACGCGTTCGGCCAGCGCCAGGTCTCGACGATCTACAACCCGCTGAACCAGTACCACGTCGTGATGGAGGTCGCGCCGAAATACTGGCAGAGCCCGGAAATGCTCGACCAGGTGTGGATCAGCACGACGGGGGCGAGCGCGAACGGCTCGCAGACCACCAATGCGCCGGCCGGCACCTACGCCGCGGGGGCGGGAACGGCTGGAACCACCGTGCAGAGCGCCGCGTCGGTCGCGTCCGATTCGGCACGCAACCAGGCGCTCAACTCGATCGCGTCGAGCGGCAAGTCGAGCGCGTCGGCCGGCGCGGCCGTGTCGACGTCGAAATCGACGATGGTGCCGCTGTCGACGATCGCGACCTTCGGGCCGAGCACCACGCCGCTCGCGGTCAATCACCAGGGCCTGTTCGTCGCGACGACGATCTCGTTCAACCTGCCGCCGGGCGTGTCGCTGTCGACCGCGACGCGGGCGATCTACGCGACGATGGCGGAAATCGGCATGCCGCCGACGATCCACGGCAGCTTCCAGGGCACCGCGCAGGCGTTCCAGCAATCGCTGAGCGACCAGCCGCTGCTGATCCTCGCGGCGCTCGCGGCCGTCTACATCGTGCTCGGCATCCTCTACGAGAGCTACATCCACCCGGTCACGATCCTGTCGACGCTGCCGTCGGCCGGCGTCGGCGCGCTGCTCGGCCTGCTGCTGTTCAGGACCGAGTTCAGCATCATCGCGCTGATCGGCGTGATCCTGCTGATCGGCATCGTGAAGAAGAACGCGATCATGATGGTCGATTTCGCGATCGACGCGTCGCGGCGCGGCCGGTCGTCGCTCGACGCGATCCACGAGGCGTGCCGGCTGCGTTTCCGGCCGATCATGATGACCACGATGGCGGCGCTGCTCGGCGCGCTGCCGCTCGCGTTCGGCAGCGGCGACGGCGCCGAGCTGCGCGCGCCGCTCGGCATCGCGATCGCGGGCGGCCTGATCGTGTCGCAGATGCTGACGCTCTATACGACGCCTGTCGTGTATCTGTACATGGACCGGCTGCGGGTATGGGTCGATCGGCGCAGGCAGCGCGGCACGCCGGCGGGCGGGCCGGCCGCCGCCGGAGACTGATGCGGCCGGTGTAGCCGGTGTAGCCGGTGTAGCCGGTGTGGCCGGTGTGGCCGGTGTGGCCGGTGTGGCCAATACAATCGATGCGGCCGGCGCTACCGGTACAACCGGCGCAACCGGCGCGGCACGCGCGTCATCCGGCGCGCGTGCGCGGCGTCCCCGCCGCTGACGTCACTCCGCCGTCGTGGCGGTCTTGCGCGGCCGGCGCGCGCGCGTGGCCGCCTTGCGCGCGGGCTTGGCGGATTCCGTCTCGGCCGGCGCGTCGCCGGACGGCGCGGCCGCCGGGGGTTCCTCGGCCCGGACGACCTCCGGCGTGACCTGCTGCGCGGGCGGCTCGGCGGCCGCCCCGGCCTTCGCCTTCTTCCCGCCGGCCTTCTTCGCCGCGCCCTTGCGAGCGCGCTTGCGCGCCGCCCCCTGCTCTTCGTGCGCGCCTTCCGTCTCGACGGGTTCGGCCACGCTCGCCACGCCCCCCACTTCCTCGACCTCGCCCTCGGCCGCCCCGGCCGTCTCGACCACGGCCGGCTGCACCGGCTCGGCCGCATGCTTGCCGCGATGCCGCCCCTTGCGGTGCGCCCCGCCCGCCGCCTTGTCCGGCGTGCCGGTCTCGTCGGCCGCGACCGGCACTTCGCCGTGCACGGCCGTCTCCATCACCACCGGCTGCCGTGGCCGAAAAACGAACGCACCGGACTTGTCGTCCCGGCCGACGCCAAGCAGGCCGCGCGCCTGCGCCTCGTCGAGCAGGTTGCCGAACGCGCGAAAGCCGTAGTAGGACTCGTTGAAATCCGGCCGGCGGCGCTTGATCGCGCTCTTGAGCACCGACGCCCAGATCTTGCCGACCTCGTCCCGCTCCGACGCCAGCGCGTCGAAGGTTTCCACCGCGATCGCGATCGCCTCGGACTTGCGTCCGTCGAGATCCGGCTTGCGTGCCCGGTCGTCGTCGCCGGATCGCTTCCCGCCGCCGCTGCCCGTGCGCGCCTCGCGTTTCGCGAGCGCGCGCTGCTGTTCGCGCACGAGATCGTCGTAGAAGATGAATTCGTCGCAGTTGGCGACCAGCAGGTCCGACGTCGATTGCTTCACACCCACGCCGATGACCTTCTTCGCGTTCTCGCGCAGCTTCGACACCAGCGGCGAAAAATCCGAATCGCCGCTGATGATGACGAAGGTGTCGACGTGCGATTTCGTATAGCAGAGATCCAGCGCGTCGACGACGAGGCGGATGTCCGCCGAATTCTTGCCGGACTGGCGCACGTGCGGGATTTCGATCAGCTCGAAGCTGGCCTCGTGCATGGCCGCCTTGAATCCCTTGTAGCGATCCCAGTCGCAATAGGCCTTCTTGACCACGATGCTGCCCTTGAGCAGCAGCCGCTCGAGCACCGGCTTGATGTCGAATTTCTCGAACTTCGCATCGCGCACGCCGAGCGCGACGTTCTCGAAGTCGCAGAACAGCGCCATGCTGACGTTATCTGAGGGTGATGCCATGAATACTCCAACCGATTGGCCGCCAACGCGGCGAATGATGCGTCGCGCACATGATAGCCGGTTGCCCGCGACTGCCCCTATTTCGTCAAGCGCCGTCGCGCCGATTCGACATACACTTGAGTATCGTGTCGTCCGTCCCCATTCTGGATGAACGACCTATCGAGCAAGGAGTGGTTTCATGACGACGAAGGTACTACTGATTGGGGCGACCGGCCGCACCGGCCGCGCGCTCGTGGATCTGCTGCTCGAGCAGCCGGAGTTCGAAGTGACGGCGCTCGTCCGCCGGCCCGGCTACACGCTGCCGGGCGCGAAGGTGATCGAGGCCGATCTGACGGGCGACTTCTCGGCCGCGTTCCAGGGCGTCACGCATGCGATCTACGCCGCCGGCTCGGCGGAATCGGAAGGCCGGACGGAGGAAGAGCAGATCGACCGCGACGCGGTGGCGCGCGCGGCCGAGTACGCGCTCAGGCACAACGTGCAGAAGCTCGTCGTGATCAGCTCGCTGACCGCCTACTGGCCGGAGCGCAGCCCCGAGTTCCTGCGCCACTATTCGCAGATGAAGCGCGAAGGCGACGATCGCGTGGTCGCGTCGGGCGTCGACTACGTGATCCTGCGCCCCGGCCCGCTGTCAGACGGCCCCGGCGTCGGCAAGATCGCGCTGACCGAGGAGCGCCTCGACAACACGCCGCCCGTCGCACGCCAGGACGTCGCATGGGCGGCGATCGAGGCGATCAAGCTCGGCATCTCGAAGAAGACGATCGGCTTCGTCGGCGGCAGCGTGCCCATCGAGCAGGCGCTGCGCGCGTGACGCGACGCGGCCGACGCGCAGGCCGGGCCGGATTACCGCCGGTGCGACGCGGCCCAGGCCTTGACGGCCTCGAGCGTATTCTCGACGTGCCTGGCCGGCGACAGGCTCGTGTACTCGTACAGGATCTTCCCGTCCGGCGAAATCACGTAGGAAACCCGGTTCGCGCGATCCAGCGCGGGCAGCTTCGCGTCGTATGCGCGGATGATCCGCGCGCCGGGGTCGGACGCAACCGGAAACTTGCTGCGGCACTCGCTGACGGAAAACTTCGTCAGCGTGTCGATGTCGTCGGCCGACACCCCGATCACCGTCGCGCCATAGGCCCGGTAGCGGTCGATCGCGTCCGCGAACGCGTGCGCCTCGATGGTGCAGCCCCGGGTAAACGCGGCCGGATAGAAATACAGAACGACCGGGCCTTTCTTCAGCGCGTCGGCGAGCGAATACGCGTAGGTCTTGCCGCCCAGCGACGCCTGGGTCGCAAAATCCGGGGCCGGATCACCCGGCTTCAGTTCCGCCTGCGCGGTCAGCGCATAGCCCGCAATCAGCGCCGCAACCGCGCCCACCTTCAGTTTTCGCTTCATATGCATCCTCATTTCTTATACAGTCAGCGTCGATGCGCGCCGGACCGGCTCGGCAGCCGGACACCGGCGCGGGCCCCGGCCCTGCGCAGGCTGCCGGGCTAAAGAATTCGCGCGATTTGCCGTTATTGCGTCCGGACCACCAGTTCCAGCCCTTCACGCCAGCGACACACATGGAAGCCAACAGGAAACAGACGCCGCCACGCAAGGGCTCCTGGCGCAGTGCCCTACATACGCTGCGCCGCCTTGCCTGGTCGGGCGGTGCGCAGACGCCCGCTCGCGACGGCGTGCCGCGCCAGGACGACACCGCTCGTGACTGGCTGGAACAGACCGTCGGCGCGGTCGACTTCCTCGCCCATGTGGACCGCGAACTGCGCTTCCTGTATGTCTCCGACGCGAGCCTGCGCTTCATCGGCTATCACCGCGACTACCTGCATACGCTGACGCTGCGCGACCTGATCGCGGAACAGGATACCGCGGCGCTCGAAGGCTTGCTCGCGCGCGCGGCCCAGACCGGCCAGAACGAAAAGGCGACGATGTGCATCGTCAAGTCGCTGACCTACCCGCTCGACGTCGAGGTGCGCGCGATCAAGAGCCGCCATCAGGGTGTCGACGGCTTCGCGATCGCGGCGTTCGACGTGTCGTCGTGGCGCTCGCTCGAGGCGCGCCTGACCTACGAGATGCACCACGACCCGATGACCGGGCTCGACAACCTGTCCGCGCTCGTGCCGGCGCTGATGCGCGCCCAGCAGATCGCCGACGAAACAAACACCTGCGCCGCGCTGCTGCTGCTCGACCTCGACGACTACCAGCGCATCAACCGCGCGCTCGGCTACGACGCCGGCGATGCGTTGCTGCGCCAGACCGCCCAGCGGCTGCAAGGCCTGATCGCGCCCAACGAGCGGCTCGCGCGCGTCGCGAGCGACAAGTTCGCGGTGGTGTTCAACGCGCCGACGCGCGCGCAGGCGTCGGACGCGGCCGGCGCACTCGGCCGCCGGCTGCAGACCGCCGTGCGCCAGCCCTACAGCTACAACGGGCAGGCAGTGCACCTGTCGGCGAGCATCGGCATCGCGCTGTATCCGGACGACCGCCCGATATCGAAGCCCGCGCAGCACCATAGCCCGCTGCTGCGCCGCGCCGACCATGCGCTCGAGCAGGCCAAGACCGCAGGCGGCAACGCGCTCGCATTCCACACGCCGGTGAGCGACCCGGCCGACGCCGAGCGCCTGAAGCTCGAGGCCGACCTGTACGACGGCGTGCGCAACGGCGAATTCTCGCTGCATTTCCAGCCGATCTCGAACAGCCAGACGAGCGCCGTGGTCGGCGTCGAGGCGCTGATCCGCTGGCGCCACCCGGTTCACGGGCTGGTGCCGCCGGCGACCTTCATCCCGCTCGCCGAATCGATCGGGCTGATCAACTATCTCGGCAACTGGGTGCTCAAGGCCGCGTGCATGCAGCTCGTCGCATGGGACCTGCAAGGGTTCCCGCTGCAGTACGTCGCGGTCAACGTGTCGCCGCAGCAGTTCCGCGACCCGCGCTTCACGCAGAGCGTGCGCGACGGGATCGCGCTGACCGGCATCGACCCGCGCCGCATCGTGCTGGAGATCACCGAGAGCCTGCTGATGCAGGATCCCGCGTATGCGAAGACGCTGCTCGAGGAGCTGACCGAGCTCGGCATCCGCTTCGCCGTCGACGATTTCGGCACCGGCTATTCGAGCCTCGCGTACCTGCAGCGCTTCCCGCTCGCGAAGCTGAAGATCGACCGCAGCTTCGTCGAGAACCTGCTGACCTCGCGCAACGATCGCGCGATCGTATCGGCCGTCGTCGGCCTCGCGCAGACCCTCGAACTCGAACTCGTCGCCGAGGGCGTCGAAACCGAGGCGCAACGCGAGCTGCTCACCGAGATGGGCTGCGACCACATTCAGGGCTGGCTCGTCTGCAAGGCGCTGCCTTCAGAGGAACTGGCGCAACGCTTCGAGGCACGGCAGTTGCGCCTGCATGCGGCGGCCTGACACATGGCCCGCCGCGTAACACATTGATGCATATGTCAATCACCGAACACCTGCCCAGAACGGCGCTGCTCGACAAGCTGTGGGCCCGGATGAGCGAACGGGGCGATTTCCCGCTGCTGTCGGAATCGCTGCGCACGACGATGGCCGCCATGAAGCACGACGATCTCGACATCACCGCGCTCGTGCGCGTCGTGCTGTCGGATTTCGCGCTGACGCAAAAGGTGCTGCGGCTCGCCAATTCCGCGATGTACATGGCGTTCGGCGGCAACATCACGACCGTGACCCGCGCGCTGATGGTGCTCGGCATGGACGCCGTCGGCCATCTCGTCGTGGGCCTCCAGCTCGTCGACCATTTCCAGCAGAGCGCGCCGCGCCGCATCGACGCGAAGCTCGAGCTGAACCGCGCGCTCCTGTCGGGTTGCGTCGCGCGCAAGCTGACCGAGGACGTCGTCGACCTGAGCGTCGGCGAAGAAGCCGTCGTCTGCACGCTGATGCGCCAGGTCGGCAAGCTGCTGGTCGTCTGCTATCTCGACAACGAGTGGGACCGAATCCGCCGCCGCGCGCTCGACCTGCACGACGACAACGACGACGCGGCCTGTCTCGAGGTACTCGGCGTGAGCTTCGAGGAACTCGGACAGGAAGCCGCCGTACGCTGGCGGCTGCCCGAGGTGATCCGCGCCGGGATGGCCGACGACGATCTGCGCATGGCCGACGACGACGAGCAGGCGGACGACGAAGACAACGCGAAAGTCCAGACCGAGTCGGACGAGCTCATTCGCAGGCTGCGCGCGGTGAGCCGCTGCTCGACCGACGTCGCGAGCGCGCTCGCCGCGGCGCCCGGCGCGCAGCGCGACGCGCGCATCGCGTCGCTCGCGCAGCACTACAGCGCGGCGCTCGACACCGACCCCGGCGCGCTCGTGCAGATCGCCGAGGTGCTGGCACGCGAAGAGGCCAGCGACACCGTGATGCGTGAAATCGTCGAGCTGCGCGCCAACGCCGACGCGATCGCGCGTGCGCAGGCGACGCCCCAGGCGTGTCTCGAGGCAGGTCTGGCCGACCTGCGCGCGCTGCCGTCCGAGCACGTGCTCGGCCCCGTGCTCGCGCTGGTGTCCGAAAGCGTACTCGCGGGCCTCGCGTTTACGCGCACCGTGATGTTCGTGCGCCACGACGACGGCACCTTCGCCGCCCGCCTCGGCTTCGGCCCGGACGTCGACGCGCTGCTCGGGCAGTTGCACTTTCACGAGCGCTTCGAGCCGGACGTGTTTCATCTCGCGATCACCAATTCGGTCGGCATCTTCATCGAGCAGGCGCGCGAGCCGAAGATGCTCAAGCGCCTGCCGGCGTGGTATCTCAATGCGTTCGACGACGCGCAGGCGTTCGTGCTGCTGCCCGTGCGCGTCGGCGCGTCGACGACCGCGCTGCTGTACGGCGACTGGGCTGGCGCGCAGCCGGCCCGCAAGATCACGCAGCAGGAAATGGGCGTGCTCAACGAGCTGGCGCGCGAACTGAGCCGGTTCTTCGACAAGTGAGAGGCTGACGCGCTGGCGGCGGCCCGGCATCCGCCGCTCCCCGCGCGCGGACGGGGCACACGTCGTCGCACGCCGCGCGAACGAAAGCGCCGCCCCAACGCAAACCGGCCGCATGCGCGGCCGGTTTGCTGTTGCGCGGGATCGAACCGCGTGCTTACTTCACCGTCACCGGCACGCTGAAATACTTCTTCGCGAGGGCATCGATCGTGCCGTCCGCCTTCAGCGCCTTCAGCGCCTGGTTCATCGCGCCCTTCAGCTGCGCGTCGTTCTTGCGCAACCCGAAGCCGACGCCCGAGCCGAGGATCTCCGCATCGCTGACCGTACCGCCCGCGAACGCGAAGCCCGCGCCCTGCGGCTTCGACAGGAAGCCCTTCGAACCGGCCTCCGAGTCCTGGAAGGTCGCGTCGAGACGGCCCGACTTCAGGTCCGCATACGCGAGATCCTGCGTCTGGTACGGCACGACGTCGACACCAAGCGGCGCCCACTTCTTCTTCGCGTACGTTTCCTGGATCGTGCCCTGCAGCACGCCGACGCGCTTGCCCTTCAGCGACTGCGGCGTCGGCGCGAGGCCGCTGCCCTGCTTCGCGATCAGCTGGTTCGGGATCGTGTAGATCGGATCGGTGAAATCGATCGCGTGCTTGCGCTGGTCGGTGATCGTCATGTCCGAATTGATCGCGTCGAACTTGCGCGCCTGCAGCGCCGGGATCAGGCCGTCGAAGTCATTCTCGACCCACACGCACTTCGCTTTCAGCTTCGCGCACACGGCGTTGCCGACGTCGATGTCGAAGCCGGTCAGCTTGCCGTCCGGCGTCTTGTATTCGAACGGCACATACGACGCCTCGACGCCGAAACGGATCTCCTTCAGATCCGCGGCAAACGCGCTGCCTGCCGCCACCGCCAACGCCGTCACCACGGCCTGCGCGGCCACCTTTCGCCAGTCCAGCTTCATCAGGGGATTCTCCTCGATACGAATGGGTATTTCGAAACAACAAGTGCACATGCATCGTTGCACCGCCAGCATGTGCGTGCCGGCACGACGTGTCATCGTGGGGCGCCGCAACGCCGGAAGGCCGCGATTGTACCAACCCGCGCGCGCCGCCACGGCGACGCGCGGGCACCGCGGCAACGCCCGCCCTTGCGACTCGCGTCAGACCAGCGCGGCGAGCGTCTCGCGCGTCGTGTCGACGACCAGCAGGCCCGCCCGCAGGCCAGGCTTCACGGAGCGGTTCGGAAACACGATCCGCTCCTCGTCGTGCCGCACCGTGTAGCGATACGCGCCGTCCCGCGCGAGCAGCGTGCCGCGCGCGAACGGCGTGAAGTTCGCGACGTCGTCTGCGACGAACAGCTCCAGCGCATCGCTGTGCTTCGTGATCTGGTCGATCACGGTAAACACGCGCGGCGTCGGCGCGCCCGCCTCGTGCGGCTCGCCCGCGACGAGCCGGCGCACCGCGCGATCGGCGGCGGCGAAGCGCGTCAGGTCGTTCTCGCCGAACGGCCGCACCTTGCCCAGCTCCAGCGTGCACGCGAGCGCGCCGCAGTGCTCGGCCGTGTAGTGCGAGAACGTGTGCCCCTTCGCCGTATGCAGCAGCACCGCCGCGATGCGCGCGTCGCCGAGCCAGTCGAACATCGTGCGCGCCGGCGGCGCGCCCGTGTGCGGCAACAGCGCGAACTGCTCGAACACCGACGCGCGGATCGCCGTGTGCATGTCGACATGCCAGCGCACGCCGGCGCCCGGCTCCGCGTCGGCGAAGAACGCTGCGGCGGCCGCTTCGAGCTGCGCGGCGCGCGGCGCTTCGCGGCTGCCGGCCGCGTGTGCGTGACGGCCGCTGAACAGACGGTTCAGGTCGTCGTCCAGATAGCGCTCGCCCGCGCGCATCGCGCCCGGATTGCCGAGCACGACGAGCATCCGGCACGCGAGCGGCAGCGTGCCCGCCGCGACGTCGCGCACCAGCATCGACAGCAGCTCGATCGGCGCGGTCTCGTCGCCGTGCACGCCGGCCGACACGAGCACGCTGTCGCGCGTCGCGTCCGCCGCGTGCGGCGCGAGCGAGAGCAAGCCGTCGCCGTACCACTGCCATCGCACCGCGCCGCCCGCGCAGACGCCGTTGCGCACCGCCGGCGCACCGCACGCGAGCGTGAATGCGAGAAAGTCGTCGAGCCACGCGGCGCCGTGCATCCCGGCCTCAGCGCTGGAAGTCATACAGCGAACCGACGCGCAGGATCTGCGTGAGCGCGTCGAGCGCGGTGCGCGACTCGTCGAGCAGCGCCGGATCGGCGAGGTCTTCCGGCGCGAGGCGGTCGCGATAGTGCCGGTCGATCCAGTCGTCGAGCGACGCGAACAGCGTGTCGTCGATCCATACGTTCGGCGCGACGGCCGCGCGTTCGGCGTCGGTCAGCACCACGCGCAGGCGCAGGCAGGCCGGGCCGCCGCCGTTCTTCATGCTCTCGCGCAGGTCGAACACCAGCACGTCGCTGATCGGGCCGGTGCCGGCCGCGAGCCGGTCGAGATAGGCGGCGACGTTGGCGTTCTCGCGGCACTCCTGCGGCACGACCAGCACCTGGGTGCCGTCGGCGCGGGTCAGCAGCTGGCTGTTGAACAGATACGAGCCGACCGCATCGGCGACGCTCACCGCCGCATCCGGCACCTCGATCACCTTCAGGTGCGCGCCGAGCGTGTCGAGCGATGCCGTCAGCGCGTCGTAGACCGCCTGCCTGTTGACGAACGCACGCTCGTGGCAGAACAGCGTGTCGCGGTTGCCGACCGCGATCACGTCGTTGTGGAACACGCCCGCGTCGATCACGTCCGGGCTTTGCTGCGCGTAGATCGTCGCCTCCTCGCGCAGGCCGTGGCGCTGCGCGACCGCGCGGCTCGCCTCGAAAGTCTGGCGCGCCGGGAAGCGCACCGGTTCCGGCCCGCGCCGGTATTCGGAGCGGCCGTAGACGAAGAACTCGACGCCCGGCCGCCCGTATTCGGCGCAAAAGCGCGTATGGTTCGCCGCGCCCTCGTCGCCGAGCGCCGGCGTGCCGGGCAGCGCCTCGTGCACGGCGAAGCGCGACTCGTCGGCGAAGATCGTCGACAGCGTGCGGCGCGTCGCATTGTGCTCGATCGCGCGATGCAGCTTGCTGCACAGGTTCGCGGGCGTGAAGTGCACGCGGCCGTCGCTCGTGTCGGCCGACGGGCTGACCGTCGCCGCATTCGCGGTCCACATCGCGGACGCCGAGCTCGCCGCGGCGAGCAGCTCGGGCGCCTGTTGCGCCGCCTTCGCGATCACGTCGGCATCCTTGCCCGAAAAACCCAGCTCGCGCAGCAGGCGCAGCGACGGCCGCTCCTGCGGCGGCAGCACGCCCTGCACGAAGCCGAGATCGGCGAGCTGCTTCATCTTGCGCAGACCCTGCTTCGCGGCGGCCTTCGGATTCGCGGCCGATTTCTCGTTGTTCAGCGACGCCACGTTGCCGAACGACAGCCCGGCGTAGTTGTGGGTCGGGCCGACGAGTCCGTCGAAATTGGCTTCTGTTGCGTTCATCGTCGCTCCTCCGGATCAGAAGTGAAGGCCCGGCGACAGGCTCGCGGGCAAGGTCAGTTCGGCGCTCTCGACGGAGGCCATCGGATACGCGCAGTAGTCGGCGGCGTAATACGCGCTGGGCCGGTGGTTGCCGGAGCGCCCGGTGCCGCCGAACGGCGCGGCCGACGACGCGCCGTTGGTCGGCCGGTTCCAGTTGACGATCCCGGCGCGAATCGTGCGCTGGAAGTGCTCCCATGCGCGCGGGTCGTCCGCGAGCAGGCCGGCGGACAGGCCGAACGCCGTGTCGTTCGCGCGCGCGATCGCGTCGTCGAAGGTCGCGTAGCGGATCACCTGCGCGAGCGGGCCGAAGTGTTCCTCGTCGGGCAGCGCGGCGACGCCGGTCACGTCGAGGATCGCCGCGTTGACGAAGCCGAGGCGCGCCTCGCGCTGGGTCATCTCGATGATCGGGCGCGCGCCTTGCTCGACGAGGCGCGACTGCGCGTCGACGAGCTTCGCGGCCGCGCGCGCCGAAATCACCGCGCCCATGAACGGCTGCGGATCGGCGTCGTAGACGTCGGCGCGGATCGTCGACGTGACGTCGGCGAAACGCGCGAGGAAGCGGTCGCCCTGTGCGCCCTGCGGCACGAAGATGCGGCGCGCGCAGGTGCAGCGCTGCCCCGCCGACAGGAACGCCGACTGGATCGTGTGATGCACGGCCGCGTCGATGTCCTCGACCTCGCCGATCACGAGCGGATTGTTGCCGCCCATCTCGAGCGCGAGCACGATTTCCGGGCGACCGCCGAACTGGCGGTGCAACAGCGTGCCGGTGTCCGAGCTGCCGGTGAAGAACAGCCCGTCGATCTGGCGATGGTTCGCGAGCGCGATACCCGTGTCCTTCTCGCCCTGCACGAGATTCAGCACGCCGTCGGGCAGGCCCGCGTCCTTCCACACCTCGACGGTCGCGCGCGCGACGCCCGGCGCAAGCTCGGACGGCTTGAACACCACCGTGTTGCCCGCGATCAGCGCGGGAACGATGTGGCCGTTCGGCAAGTGGCCCGGGAAGTTGTACGGGCCGAACACCGCGACGACGCCGTGCGGGCGATGGCGCAGCACCGCGACGCCGTCGGCCATCGGCTGGCGCTTCTCGCCGGTGCGCTCCTGATAGGCCTGAATCGAGATCGCGACCTTCGCGGCCATCGACGCGACCTCGGTGCGCGCCTCCCACAGCGGCTTGCCGGTTTCGCGGCCGATCGCCGCGGCGATCGCTTCCTTGCGTTCGGTCAGCAGCTCGGCGAAGCGCTTGACGATCGCGCAGCGCGCGTCGAACGCGAGCGCCGACCAGCCGGCGAATGCGCGGCGCGCGCTCGCGACCGCGCGATCGACGTCGGCGGCCGACGCGCTGGCGCCCTGCCATGCGATCTCGTCGGTGCCCGGATTGCGCGACGCGAAGACGTGGCCCGTGCCTGCGGCCCAGGCGCCGTCGATGAAGAGTTCCGTCATGATTCGTTATCCCTGTTTGACTTGGAGCGGCAGCACGCGCACCGGGTCGCCCGCCTTCACGTCCAGCGCGGCGGCATCGTCGGCCGACAGCACGAACGTGCCGTGTTCGACAACGCCGGGCGCGACGCCGACGCGGAAATCGCCGAGCGACGTATTCGACACCAGCGATTTCGCCGGATGGCCGCCCTGCGCATCGTCGTGTACGCCGGGCTCGCCGATCGACACCGGCACGACGACGCTTTCGCGCACCGTGCGCAGGTCGTTGATGTGGCATTCGAGCACCGGGCCCGCGTCGAAGATGTCGACGTGGTTCTGGTAGCGCAGCCCTTCCGTCTCGAGCATCTTGCGTGCCGGCAGCGTGTCGCGGTGCGTGAGGCCGACGCAATCCTGCGCGTCCTTCGGCAGCAGGTCGACATACACCGGGAAGCGCGGCATCAGCTCCGCGAGGAACGACTTGCGGCCGTGCGAGCTGAGATAGTCGGCGGCGTTGAAATCGATCTGGTAGAAGTGCGAACCGACCGCATGCCAGAACGGCGACGTGCCGTCGTCGTCGAAGTGGCCGCGCAGCTCCGCGCAAATGCGCTCGGGGAAGCGGTCGCGGAACTGCGCGATGAACATGAAGCGCGAGCGCGACAGCAGGCCGCCGACGCCGCCCGTGCGGTAGCGCGGGCTCAGGAACAGCGAGCAGACTTCCGCGTAGCCCGTCAGGTCGTGCGAGATGTTCAGCAGCGACATCCTGGTCCACACGCCGAGCTCCTGGCTCGCGTGCACGACCGTGCTCACGCGGTAGTTGTAGAACGGCTGCTCGAGGCCGACCTGCGACTCGATCCCGCACACGCCGGCGATGTCGCCCGTCTGCGAGTCTTCCATCACGAAGAAGTAGCCGGCCTCGGCCGGCGCGGCGCAGCCTTCGAGCGTGCGGCGGGTGCGTTCGATACGCGCGGCGAGCGCGTCGCGGTCGGGCTTGAACGTGGTCAGGCCCGGACCCGTTTCCATGGCGAGCGACACGAGCGCATCGACGTCGCCCGTTTGTACGACCCGAACGACGATCATGCGGCGTCTCCCTTCAAATCGGCGGCGGGCTGGTGCAGCGGCACGCAGCGCACGATGTCGCCTTCCTTCACGTTGAGCGCCGCGCGCACGTCGCCGGAAAGCGGCGCGTCGTCCGCGGGCTCGCCCGGCAGATCCGCGAGCACGCAGCGGAATGCGTCGCCGCTGCCGCTCGACACCAGATACGCGACGTCGCCCTGCTGGCGCGCGACTTCGCGCACCGTGCGCTCCGCGCCCTTCGTCACGCACGCGGTGCGGTCGACCTGCGCGGTCAGCACCGGGCCCGCGTCGAAGATGTCGACGTAGCGGTCCGGCTCGAAGCCTTCCTCGAGGTGGATGTCGTACGCGAGCAGCGTGGTCGCGTTCGGCTCGCCGAGCACGCGTTGCGCGGCTTCCGGCAGCAGCGGCACGTAGAGCGGATAGCCCGGCATCACCTCGGCGATGAACGTGCGGCTGCGGCCGCCGGACGCGATGTCGACGTCGGCGAAGTCGCGGCCGAAGAACTTGCGGCCCACCGCTTCCCAGAACGGCGATGCGCCGTTCTCGTCGGTCACGCCGAGCAGCAGCGTGAACACCTCGGGCGTGAAGCGGCGGCGGTTGGCGGCGATGTACATCATCCGCGCGCGCGAGATCAGGTGCGCGGCGGCGTCGCCGCGCAACGACGGATCGACGAAGAAGCCCGCGAGCCGGCTCTTGCCGGTCAGCTCGTGCGACATCGTCAGCGCGTGGATCTTGCGGTTCACGTGCAGCTCGCGCGATGCGTGGATCAGCGCATCGTTGCGAAACGCGTAGAACGGCTCCGAGTAGCCGGCCGCCGCCACGATGCTGGCGGTGCCGAGCAGCTTGCCGGTCGCGCTGTCCTCGAGCACGAACAGATAGAATTCCTCACCGGGAAAATCGACGTCCGCGCGAAACGAATCCTCCGAGAGCGCGACGCGCGCCTCGAGTGCCGCGCGGTCGTGCGGCAGCGAATGGAGGACCGGCTGCGCGGTGCGCGCCATCTGCGCGAGCGCATCGAGATCCGAGAGTTTGCCGGGGCGAACAAATAGCATCGTCGTTCCTGTCTCCGATGGGTGCGCGGCTCAGCGCGCGGTGGCTTCCTGTGCGTCGAGCACCTGCTCGACCGCCTTCTCGAAGCGGGCGAGGCCTTCGTCGAGCACGTCGAACGGGATCACGAGCGACGGAACGAAGCGCAGCACGTTCGGGCCGGCGATCAGCATGATCACGCCGTGCTCGGCGGCGGCGTTGACGAAATCCTTCGCGCGGCCGTCGAACGCGTCGACGAGTTCCGCACCGAGCAGGAGGCCCTTGCCGCGGATTTCCTTGAAGAGGCCGAAGCGCGCGTTGATGCGTTCGAGCGCGCCGGTGATGCGCACGCTGCGTTCGTGCACGCCCTGCAGCAGCTCGGGGTCGCTGATCAGCTCGACGACCTTGTCGGCGACCGCCGACGCGAGCGGATTGCCGCCGTAGGTCGTGCCGTGGACGCCGACCTTGAAGTGCGCGGCCAGTTCTTTCGTCGTCAGCATCGCGCCGATCGGGAAGCCGTTGCCGAGCGCCTTGGCGGTCGTCAGGATGTCGGGCGTCACGCCGGTGTCCATGTACGCGTAGAAGTGGCCGGTGCGGCCGACGCCGGTCTGGACTTCGTCGAAGATCAGCAGTGCGCCGTGCGCGTCGCAGGCTTCGCGGAGCGCGCGCAGGAAGGCCGGATCGGCCGGGATCACGCCGCCCTCGCCCTGGATCGGCTCGACGATCACCGCGCAGGTTTGCGGGCCGATCGCGGCCTTCGCGGCGGCGATGTCGTTGTACGGCAGGTGCTTGATGCCGGCCGGGACCGGGCCGAAGCCGTCCGAGTATTTCGGCTGGCCGCCGACACTTACCGTGAAGAACGTGCGGCCGTGGAACGACTGCACGAACGAGACGATTTCGTATTTGTCGGCGCCGTGGCGTTCGAACGCGACGCGGCGCGCGAGCTTGAGCGCGGCTTCGTTGGCTTCGGCGCCCGAGTTGGCGAAGAATGCGCGGTCGGCGAACGTCAGCGATTCCAGGCGCTTCGCGAGGCGCAGCACCGGCTCGTTGGTGTAGCCGTTGCCGATGTGCCAGAGCTTGCGGGCTTGCTCGTCCAGTGCTTTCAGCAGCTCGGGGTGGCCGTGGCCGAGCGCCGTCACGGCGATGCCGCCGGCGAAATCCACGTAGTCACGGCCCTCCGTGTCCCATACGCGCGAGCCCTCGCCACGATCCGGCACGAACGGCGCGGGGGAAAACACCGGCACCATCACTTCGTCGAAAGTCTGGCGGGTCACGGTCAGGTTCGTCATGGCGGTTCCTTTCGGGTTCGTAAGAGGTAACGGGTTCAAGTTTAGGTAATCGGGCGGCAAGCGTCTTGCGGAATTGCGACGGGTTTTATCGGGTTGGGTCTCGGTCGCTTTTTTTTCGCCTCCGGCGGGGGGCTTCGTTGGTGCTCTTCGGTTTGTTCAGCTTTTTTCTCTTCTGGGTTTCTGGTTTTTCGCTGGGTCCCGTTTTTTTTGCGGTCTATTAGGGTCGCCCCTGCGCGGGGCAGCGGTCACTTTTCTTTGTCTTGCCAAAGAAAAGTAACCAAAAGAAAGGCGCTTCGATATCACCTCACTTCCCGTGCCGTAGCCCACACCGTGGCCCGCACAAAAGTGTCCGCGCCAGTCTCGACAACAAAGTGGTTCGAGCAATGGATCTGACTCCCCGCACCACCCAACAGAGCGGTATACCGCTCATCAGCTCCATCCTCGCTACGCTCGGCTGCAAGGCACATCACCCCGCCCACACCTCACACACATCGCCCATCCCACACACCCAAATCCTCGGATCCCGAATCCCTGACTCCGAATTCCGAACTACAGACTCCAGACTGCGGTCTGCGGTCTGGGCTCTGGGCTCTGGGCTCTGGACTCTGGACTCTGGGCTCTGGGCTCTGGGGTCTGGGGTCTGGGGAACTGTCACGCCCGCCACGTATTCATGTCAATCACATTGGTCAATGCGTCCGCACCGTTGCGCTTGTTTTTTTGCGATGTCGACGAGACGGCGGATTTACGAAACTTTCGCCCTGCCGCCGCGATTGCCGCGATCGAGCGATCGCCTCTTTTGTGGGGGTGCACCTGTCGGCCGAGTGGACTGACCTGAACGACCGACTTGCTGATCCGCTGCAACTGCGTACGCGTCTTCAGCAACCGCGAAACCAGCACAGCCGAACACGCGCAGGGACCGCCACTGCAACGTTCGATTCGTGACAATTTTTGATGGTTTTCAGCCGCTCGAAACACGCTGCCGAACGGTATGGACCTTCATTTCATTGAGTTCAGGCTCATATGCAAGCCAACAGTGCCAGTTGTTTTCATCAGGTCACGTTTACTCGTCAAGTAAGGTTGCCTAATTTTCACACTCGATACCAGTCAACCGCGGGACCACGAAGACATGCCAACGACGAAATCAAAAAAACTTCCTTACTTCACGGCCAACAAGATTCTGTGGGGATGCACGATCCATGACGGCGCGGATGGCTGCGAAATCGTTCGTCAAGCATCACTATCGATGGATAAGGATCCGCCACCGCTGCCAGCGCCAAAATCTGCCAAACCGCCAGCCAGAAGACTCACCCGTGAAGAGCGCGCGGACAAGACGCTTGAATCCCTGCTATCTGCGATAGAGAGCATCTCGCGCTTCAAGGCGTGGCTGAACGAGCCGCCTTCGCCGACGCCCCCGAAACAGGCTTCCCAGCCAAAAGCGAAGCAGGTGCCCCCCTTCGACATTCGGGAAATCCCCGACGCGATGCGCAAGGAACGCATGCCCGTTGCCGCAAAGCTGATGAATCGATGGTTTTCCGGCGAATTGAACTACTCCCCCACGAGCGATGACCAGAGAGCTGAAATTAATCAAAACGGTCATGCCTATCCGGAGTCGATGATCGATCGCACGACCATCAAAATGGACTGGGTGCTCAAACATTCGCGAGCCAGAAAGCAATACGAGAACCTCGTCAGCACCGCAATATACAGCCCTAATGCATATCATGCGCTGCAAGCCATTCTTGCGCCTTATCGACGCGGCGCGATGGATCTGTCGCCGTGGTCGAAGTGCGGATACGACATCAGAACCCTTCATAGGATATTTCAGTTCCAGCGAACGTTTGTCGATGCTACGTTCGAACAGAAAGCTGCACAGTTCGTTCGTCGCGTACCGCATGCGACCGTTCCCGACGACCTCACCGCAGCGCTGGGAGCATTCAATTTCTACGCGGCAATCGCAGGCGTTCATTTCGACCCGCGTGGCACGAGTGCTACGGTGACGCATATCGTCGTCTATGTACGCGACGGCTACTCGTTCGAAGGGCCGATGGATTCGACATCCCAATACCTCGGACATTGGAGCAAGAATGGCGTGATCGTTGTCCCGGAGGTCACGGCCGCCAACCTCGCAAACGTGCCGTGGCTCGACTATCCGGTCGTAACAGGGGATCTTGCGGAAAACCTCGTTCGGCGGGGCAAGGTTTACTACCCTGTCAGAAACCGTTCTTTCAGGAAATGGCAACGAAAACATCATCGCGGCGGCGATTTCATCATTTATTCCGACTACAAACCATTTTTACTTGAAAAACCGATCACGGTGTACTTCTCATGAACGGACTCGCAGTCGGTATGCAGGCGACTGGTATCGGCATCCTTGTATTACTGACCATGACGGGAGTAGCAATAAGCCTGCTGCTCTCGTCTATTTACGTCCTTCACCGGAAAGCAGGCCGCTTTGCTCGTCTTAAAACTGCGACGAAACGCATAGGCATTGGGCTGGGCGTCGCGCTTCTGGTGGGGGCCGGCTGGTCCTATCACCGCGCCGCGGATACACGGAATCCAGCGACCAGATTCCACTCAGTTCGGTCCGTTGAAGACGGCGGCCTCTACACGGCCAGCTATGCTTACCTGACTGGTGATCGAATCCTGCTGAGGGTTTATCGAACGTCTGACATGGCATTACTGGCAGAGCGTACATATTGGAACCCTGACGCAGCGAAGTTGATCTGGACACGGGAATCCCTCATCTACGATACCGCTGCATCCGATGGAGACGGGCTCGTGCCTCTCCCACCTTCATTGATTGACCGCCTGTCAGCGAGACTGCCGTAGACATCGCCACTTCGTGCGGAGACGGCACTCATAGTGCGGAACACGTCACAGGTGCACCACACTTGACGCAATCCGCCTCAAGTACCTGAAAGAAGTACAGAAAGGGAGTTCAATCCCTCCCTCGCTCAACAAGCGCGCCCGCCCGCGGCTCGCCGCTTCCACCCGTCTGCTTTTCAAGCCACGCACGACGATCCTCACGCGGCGTCACGCCAAATCGCTCACGGTACGCATTGGAAAAGTGCGCCGCGGAAGAAAATCCGCACGCAAGGCTCACCTGCACCACCGACTTGCTGGTCCGCTGCAACTGCGTACGCGCCTTCAGCAACCGCAAATTCAGGTAATACTTGGACGGCATCGCGCCGAGATACTGGCGAAACAGCCTCTCGAGCTGTCGCCGCGACACGCCGACCAACTCGGCGATCTCATCCGTCGCGAGCGGATCCTCGATATTCGCTTCCATCAACAGCAGCGCGTCATTCAATCGAGGATGCCGCTCTCCCGGCGCCGTCACGAACGGAATCCGCTGACGCACCTCGCCGCTCCGCAACGTCCCCGCACCCAGCGCATCCGCAATCCGCTCCGCCAGATCCGGCCCATGCTCGCGCCCTATCATCGCCAGCATGAAATCAACCGTCGCCTGACCGCCCGCGCACGTCGCACGGTCCCGATCGATCTCGAATATCTGCTGGGTCACGATCGAACGCTCGAACTGCTCGGCAAACTGCTGGTACGTCTCCCAGTTCACGCTCACCCGGTAGCCCGACAACTGCCCCGCCATCGCCAGCCACCACACGCCATGATGAATGCCCGTCACGAGCGGCGTGCGCTGCCCGACGCGCGCCAGGCTCGCCAGGAACAACCGATAGTCGGCGAACTGCTGGAATCGTTCGCTGATGACGATCAGCCAATCACAGGCGATCGCGTCGTTGAACGCAGCATCGGCATGCCATTGCGCGCCGCCCGCAAGCGGCACGGGCCGGCCGTCCCACGAGCAGACCTGCCAGCGGTACAGCAGCCGGCCCTCGATCTCGTTCGCAAGATTGAGCGCATCGACGATCGGCCCGACACCGGACATCGACACGGGCGGCAACGCAACGATCGCCACCTGTGTCGTGCGGGCTGCCCCCGCCGGACGTGTCACCGGTATCACGCGCGCAACCCTTCCACCGTTACTTCAAACTGCCGGACAGGAACTGCCGCAGGCGATCGCTCTTCGGACGCGCCAGCACCTCGGACGGATGCCCCTCTTCCTCGGTTCGCCCCTGGTGCAGGAACATCACGTGGTTCGACACGTTGCGCGCGAAGCCCATCTCGTGCGTGACGACGACCATCGTCCGGCCTTCCTCCGCCAGCTTCTGCATCACCTTCAGCACTTCGCCCACCAGCTCCGGGTCGAGCGCCGACGTCGGCTCGTCGAACAGCATCACGTCCGGATGCATCGCCAGCGCCCGCGCGATCGCCACGCGCTGCTGCTGCCCGCCCGACAGGTGCGACGGATACTGCTTCTCCACGCGCGGCGCGAGCCCGACCTTCTCCAGGTATTCGCGCGCACGCTCCTCCGCCTCACGCTTCGGAATCCCGAGCACGTGCACCGGCGCTTCCATCACGTTCTCGAGCACGTTCATGTGCGCCCACAGGTTGAAGTGCTGGAACACCATCGCGAGCTTCGTGCGAATCCGCTGCAGCTGCTTGTGGTCGGCCACCTCGAGACTGCCGCCCTTGTCAGCCTTGGTGCGCACGGTCTCGCCGTCGACGATGATCTGCCCCGCGTTCGGCCGCTCGAGAAAATTGATGCAGCGCAGGAACGTGCTCTTGCCCGAGCCGCTCGCGCCGATGATGCTGATGACGTCGCCGGCCTTCGCGTTCAGCGAAACGCCCTTGAGCACTTCGTTGTCCCCATAGCGCTTGTGAATGTCGAGCGCCGCAAGCTTGCAGGCGGGGCTCGTTTGCGTAGTCTCTGCCAACTGGCTCTCCTCGGAGTGAAATCAATGACGGGCGGCCGCGAGGTACGCGAGCCAGTGGCGCTCCGCCCGGCGAAACGCCGCGACGAGTGCGAACGATACCGCAAGATAGATCAGCGCGGCGATCCCGAACGACTGGAACGCCATGTACGTCGCCGAGTTCGCGTCCCGCGCGACCTTCAGGATGTCCGGCACGGTCGCCGTGAATGCCACCGTGGTCGCATGCAGCATCAGGATCACCTCGTTGCTGTACAGCGGCAGTGCGCGACGCAGCGCCGACGGCAATATCACGCGGCGGTACATGGTGAACGCCCCCATCCCGTATGCCCGCGCCGCCTCGACCTCGCCGTGCGGAATCGCACGGATCGCGCCCGCGAAGATCTCGGTCGTGTACGCGCAGGTGTTCAACGCGAACGCCAGGATCGCGCAGTTGAAGCCACTGCGGAAAAACGCATCGAGCAGCGAATGCGAACGCACGAACTCCAGGCTATACATGCCGGTATAGATCAGCAGCAGCTGCACGTAAAGCGGTGTGCCGCGAAACACATACGTGTAGAGCCGCACGGGCATCGACACCCAGCGCTTCTTGGACACGCGCGCGACCGCAAGCGGCACCGCGCAGACGAAGCCGAACGAGATCGACGCGACCAGCAGCCACAGCGTCACTGCCAGGCCCGACATGCGCTGGCCGTCCCAATAGAGAAAGGCCTTTCCGAATTCCTGAAGAATCTCGATCATAGTTCTGCGTGGCGCACGCCCATTGAATAGCGCTTCTCGAGCTGCATCAGCACGAGGTTGGAAACGGTCGTGATCGCGAGATAGATCAGCGCCGCGACGAGGATGAAGAAGAACATGTTGAACGTGCTCTTGCCCGCGTCCTGCGCCGCCTTCACGACGTCCGCGAGGCCGATGATCGATACGAGCGCGGTTGCCTTCACGAGCACCTGCCAGTTGTTGCCGATGCCCGGCAGCGCGAAGCGCATCATCTGCGGAAACATGATCCGCACGAACACGCGCATCCCGCTCATCCCGTACGCGGCGCCCGCCTCGAGCTGCCCGCGCGGCACCGAGAGGAACGCGCCGCGGAAGGTCTCGGTGAAGTACGCGCCGTAGATGAAGCCGAGCGTCAGCACGCCCGCGACGAACGGATCAATGTCGATCTGATCCCAGTTCAAAAGATCGGTCAGCTGATTGAGCCAGATCTGGATGCTGTAGAACAGCAGCAGCATCAGGACGAGATCGGGCACCGAGCGGATCAGCGTCGTATAGCCGGTCGCAAGCGAACGCAACACCCGGTTATGCGACAGCTTCGCCACCGCGCCGATCAGCCCCAACGCCACCGCCGCGGCGAGCGACAGCACCGACAGCTCAATCGTCTGCAGGGTGCCCGCCCAGATGACGGAACCAAAGCCGTAAAGAAACACGCGCGTCTCCGAGATTGGGATGGTGGCCGGCACGCGAATCCACTTCCGCCGCCGGGCTGACGCGGATAGTCGCAAGCGAATATTCCCGGCTCAAATCACCGCCCGTCCGGTTGCTGCGCCGCAGCAATTCATCCCGGCAAATAAAATGCCGCGCTATGCAGTTGTTTTAAAAGAAAAAACCCGGACTCCGCATTCATCGCCGGTGCGCCTGGATGCGGACTTTTTGCAATTTTCCAGTCGCTTTTTCGATATAGCGTCGGATTGGCCGTCCGGCCGAATGGGCTCGGCCTGGCCCGCGCCGCACAATCGTTCGCTGTTCCGTGTGCGTGGTCGGCACGGCGACGGCATCGCCGAAGGAAACGCACACGCTCTTTTTTGCAACCACAAAAAATGCTTGCCCGCCCATGTTTTTGCATCCACAATTAATCCCTGCCCCCTTCGTCTTCGACGCGGCGAAGGATCTGGCGAACCAGCTCAAGCACGGCATCTCGCTGCGGCTGGCGGAATTCGCCGACTGGAATGATGCACGCGCGTGGCCCGACGAGCGGCGTGACTATGGCGAGCCGCGCTGGATCTGCGTGGTGCCGATCGACGCCCGCCTGCATGTTGCGGTGGTCGTCCCGCGCGATGGTGCGCTGCGCGTCGTCAGCCTGCGAAAGGCCAACAACCGAGAGATTGATCGTTATGACCAGGATCGCTAAATTGAAGCGCAACACGCCTGCGGAGGAAGCGGCGATCGCACGCGGCATCGCCGCCGACCCGGACACGCTCGAACTGACCGACGAGCATTTCGCCGCGATGGCGCCGTTGCCGGAGCTCGTCGCGAAGAAACTCGGGCGTCCGAAGCTCGAGAACCCGAAGGAACAGGTCAGCATCCGCTACGACGCCGACATCCTCGCTGCATTCCGCGCGAGCGGCCCGGGCTGGCAGACGCGCATGAACGACGCGCTGCGCGAATGGCTGAATACGCACCGCCCGTGAGCGGCACGGCGCGCGTCAGCGGCCTTTCAGGAGGTCGGAGCGCGAGGTCGTGTAGACAAGCCCGTCCGGGCCGAAATGCACGTTGAAGAACGCGTCCTGACTGACGCCGTCCTCGAGCCAGCGCCAGCTCCATACCGTCTCCGGCTTGAGCGGATAGCGCGCGGTCTCGGTCGGCTTGCCGAGCAGACGGCGCACCTCGTCCTCCGTCATGCCCGGGTGCACCTTGGCGAACGCGTCGGCGGTCAGCACCTGGGTCGCGCCGACGTAGCGCCCGTTGCTGTCGAGGTCGACGAACCAGGTCTGGTTGCCCATCGGGCCGCGCGGGTATTCGAGTCGTTTCGAGCCGTCGGTGAACACGCGCTCGGTTTCCGGCTTGCCCATCTGGCTGCGGATCTCTGCCTCGGTCGACTCGCCCGGCTTCAGGCCCTTCAGCAGCAAGGGCGCGGGCTTGATCGCATTGAAGAAGTCCTTCAGACGTTGCACGTTATGCTCGCTTTGCTGATCGTCGCATGCGGACAACGCCAGCGCGGCACTCAGCACGGCGACGGTCAGCAGCCGGAAACGGAAATTCATGTGGGGAAAAGGCGCGTCGTTGAAAACACGCGGGAAGGATACCCGCGTGCCGGAAAAAGCGCGAGACGGGCGCGCGGCGCCCGCTTCGCTCAATGCAGCGGCTCGGTCTCGCGTGCGGGCTGTGCCGCTTGCGCGACGGAATGCGCCGCGTGCAGCCTGATCCGGCGGCGCGTGCGCGCCAGCTCGACGAGCTGCCACGAGCCGAGCGCGAGGCAGCCGAACACTATTTCGCGGCCGCGCTTGACGAGCGCGAGTGACAGCGCAGCTTCGCGATCGACGCCGAAAATCTGCGCGAGCAGCACGACGGTCGCCTCCTGCACGCCGAGCCCGCCCGGCACCATGAACGCGGCGTGGCGCGCCGCCTGGGTCATCGCCTCGATCGCGAGCGCACCGCCCACCGACACCGGGTGGCCGAGCAGTTCAAGCGCCCAGTAGATCTCGAGCGCGCCGAGCATATAGCCGGCGAGCTGCCAGAAGAACGCGCGAAACAGGAGGCCCGCGCGCGACATCAGCGCGTCGATGTCGGCATCGAGGCGTCGGCCGTCGACACCCTGCAGCAGCCGGTGCGAATCGCCAAGCAGGCGGCCCGCAAAGCGCTCGATCGCATGGAATATGCCGCCCCGCCGCACCAGCACGAACGCCAGCACGGGCAGCGGCAGCGACAGCAGCAGCGCGAGGCCGATCGTCTTGCCGTCGACGTCGTGCGTCATCGCCAGCACGAGCACGACGCCGAGCGCCGCGAACGCATACTGGACGACGACGGTGACGAGTACCTCGACGATGACCGACGCGGTGACGCGGCTCGCATCGGGAATCCGCCAGCGCGCCATCCGGATGCCGACGATCTCGCCGCCGATCCCCACCACCGGCAGCAGCCGGTTGACGGCTTCGCGCACGGTCGCGATCCACCACAGGAACCACAGCGATCCGCGCTTGCCGAGCAACAGGTGCCACGCATGGGCGTCGAGCAGCAGCGGCAGCGCGTGGAACGGCACCAGCCAGAGCAGCGCGAAGCCTGCGCGGCCGATCACGTGCGCGACGTCGCCGACGCCGTCATGCAGCACCAGCGCAAGCAGGATCGCGATGCCGACCGGCCAGCCGAGCCACTTGAACCATTTGCTCACGATGGCTGCGCTCCGGGTTGACGCGCCACGCGCGGCGGCACCGCGGCATGGCCGAACACGGCGGCGAAGCCGCCGCTCGCGGCGCCCGACGCCTTCAACGCCGCGGCGACGCGCGGCGACAGCAGCGCCTGCATCTCATCGACCGGACGGTAGTCGCGCATGCTCGGCGTAATCGGGCCATCGCCCGCCTCCGCCGGATGGCAGTAGATCTCGCCGACGCCGGGCGGCAAGTTCGCGAGCGCCGCGAGCAGCACCGACTCGTCCATGCCGCCGGTATGCTCGATGCCGACAACGTAGTCGTTATGCGACAGCCCCGCGCGGCCGAGCCGCGCGCGCACGAGCCCGATCCACGGCTTGAGCCAGACGGGCGCGGTCGGCTCGTACGGCAGCCGCACCGCCCGCAGGCCGTACTCGCGGCCGATCTCGATGATCATCGACAGAACGGTCGGATGCAGGTGGAAGTGCTTGTGCGCGTTGACATGATCGAGCGGCAAGCCGCTCGCCGCGAACGCGTCGAACTGCGCGCGGATCTCCCGGCGCAGCTGCGCGCGCACATGCGGCAGGAAGAAGAACCGGCAGCCATCCTTCGCCATCGCATCGCCGAAACGGCCGTCCGGGCCGACGAGCGCGGGAATCTCGTGCGCGGGCAGCGTGGCCGGCCCGTCCGCGAGGACGAGGTGCAGGCCGACCGCGAGCGACGGCAGCCGCCGCGCGCGCGCGATCGCGTCCTGCGCGGCGGGCGCGCCGACCATCAGGCTCGCGGCGTTCAGCACGCCGTCGCGATGCGCGCGCTCGACCGCCGCGTTCACGCGAGGATGCAGCCCGAAATCGTCCGCGGTGAAGATGAGCGCCCGCGCCGCGCGCTGCGAACTCATTGGGCCATGAACCACGAATTACGCCTCGTGCGCGCGCAGGAAGCGGAAGAACTCGACACCCTCGCGCAGGCGGCGCTTCATCATGTCCCAGCTCGTCAGCATCTCGCGGAGGATTTCCCAGATCTTCGACGGACGGAAATAGAACTCGCGATAGAACTGCTCGAGGTGGTGATAGATCTCGTCGCGCGACAGATGCGAATAGCCGATCGCCGCGAGCTGCACGCCTTCCTTGCTCACCAGGTTGATGGTCTTGTTCTCTTCCATCCAGCCGTTTTCGACGGCCTGCTTGTAGAGCGTCGTGCCCGGATACGGCGCGGCGAGCGAGACCTGGATCGTGTGCGGATTGATTTCCTTTGCGTACTCGATCGTCTTCTTGATGGTTTCCTGCGTCTCGCCCGGCAGGCCGAGAATGAAGGTGCCGTGGATCTTGATGCCGAGCTTCTTGCAGTCTGCGCTGAAGCGGCGCGCGAAGTCCGTGCGCACGCCCTTCTTGATGTTCACGAGGATCTGGTCGTCGCCGGATTCGAAGCCGACCAGCAGCAGGCGCAGGCCGTTTTCCTTCATGACCTTCAGCGTCTTGTACGGCACGTTCGCCTTCGCGTTGCACGACCACGTCATGCCGAGCTTGCCCAGGCCGATGGCGATGGCTTCAGCGCGCGGCAGGTCGTCGGTGAAGGTGTCGTCGTCGAACATCAGTTCCTTCACTTCCGGCATGTTGTCGCGGATCCACTTCGCTTCCGCGAGCACGTTCTCGACCGAGCGCGTGCGGTAGCGATGGCCGCTGACCGTCTGCGGCCACAGGCAGAAGGTGCAGCGCGACTTGCAGCCGCGGCCCGTGTAGATCGATACGTACGGATAGTTCAGGTAGCCGATGAAGTAGTTCTCGATCTTCAGGTCGCGCTTGTAGACGGGCGCGACGAACGGCAGTTCGTCCATGTTCTCGAGGATCGGACGCGCTTCGTTGTGCTCGATCGAGCCGTCCTTCGCACGCCAGCTCAAGCCCTTGATCTCTGAGAACGGCTTGCCCTCGGCGATTTCCTTGCAGGTGTAGTCGAATTCCTCGCGGCACACGAAGTCGATTGCCTCGCTCGCCGTAAGCGAGTTGTGCGGATCGACCATCACCTTCGCACCCACCATGCCGACCAGCAGCGACGGCTTCATCTTCTTCAGGTCCTGCGCGAACATCGCGTCGGTCGGGAACGACGGCGTGCTCGTGTGGATGATCACGAGGTCGTAGTCCCTCGCGAGCTTCAGCGTTTCCTCGACAGACAGGCCATCGGCCGGCGCGTCGACGACGCGGCTGCCCGGCACGAGCGCGGCCGGCTGCGCGAGCCACGTCGGATACCAGAACGAGCGGATTTCCCGCTTCGCCTGGTAGCGAGAGCCTGCGCCGCCGTCGAAGCCGTCATACGACGGGGCCTGCAAGAACAGCGTTTTCATGTAGGTTCCGGTAGCCTGCATAGTTCGAGTCTTCTTGAATCCAATAAATTGATAACCGCGCGGGCCGCCAGCCGGCGCCCGCCTCTCAGTCAGTGTGCGTTGCCGCTCAGCGGCCGTCGCCGCCTTCCACGGCCGTCGCGCGCTCGCCGCCGACGACCGTCATCCGTGCGCCGCGCCAGACGACCTGCGTGCCGAACACCGCGGCCAGCCATTCGAGCGCGAGCAGCGTGTCGCGCACCGCGACGAGCGGCAGGTCGCGCACGAACGCGCGCCAGCCTTCCTCGCCGCGCGCGTGCAGCACGAGCCGTCCGAACAAGCCCGCCGCCGCCCCCGCCGCCG
>NZ_JGVW01000128.1 GCF_000687455.2 Burkholderia sp. lig30 | reverse complement strand
GGCTCGCCACGGATCTCGGCTGGGCCGCGCCGGTCACGTTCCTGCACGCGGTGCCCGCGCAGGGCAGCCAACCCGACACATTCGACGCAATCGGCGCGTTTCCGGGTCCGGCACTCAAGGGCGCGCAACCGGCTGGGGCGTTGCGCGACCAGCTCGCCGCGATCGAGCGACACACCGCCGACGCGGGGGTACGGCTGTGCACCGCGCCCACCCGCATCACGTATCTCGCGCAGGTGTCGCAGTACATCGGCCAGCAGCGCACGCACATCGTGGCGGGCTGGGAGACCCTGCTGGCGTCGCCCTGGCTGCGCGCACCGCTCGCCGGGGTGATGTTCGCGCCGGTGTTCGCGACGCCCGCGACCGCTCCGGCGCGGGTGCCGCTGGCGGCCAACGCAGCGGGCCAACCGGGTTCCGAGGCGCGGCCCGCCGCGCCGGCGAACGAACCGGTGACGTTTGCGCCTCAGCCCGCGTCGTTGCGGCCCGTCTGGCACACGATCGCCCGCCGACGCGGGACCGGCCGGCGCGTAGGCGTCGACTGGCCGAACGCGCTGGCCCGGTTCGTCACCGTCGGGGCGATCGCGTGGTGCGCGTGGCTGACGGTGTCGTTCATCGGCAACCAGCAACTGATGCGCGCCGCACGCGCCACCGCGGATGCCGCGCTCGACGCGCGCCCGCGGACCGCGCCGGCCTGGCGCGCCCAGCTCGCGCTGCAGCAGCTGATCGGGACGCTCGAGTACCGCCAGCAGCACGGCGCGCCGTGGTATCTGCGCGCGGGGCTGTCGCGCAACGACGCGGTACTCGCGGCGCTCTGGCCGTCGTACCGGATCGTCGCGACCCGCAACCTGCAGGCGCCGGTCGTGAGCGCGCTCGAAGCGACGCTCCGGATCGCGGACGAAGCACGCGCCGACAGCCTGCAGCCGGCGCAGGCACGCGACGGCAGCTACGATGCGCTGAAGGCGTACCTGATGCTCGCCGAGCCGCGCCGGACGGACGCCGGGTTCCTGACGCGCGTGCTCGCCGCGCAGTGGCCGGGGCCTGCCGGGATGCCGGCGGGCGAACGCGACGACACCGGCCGGCGCCTCGCGGGCTTTTACGCCGATCACCTGAAGGCCCATCCCGACTGGCGGATCGCGCCGGACGACCGTCTCGTGACGGCGACCCGCGCGATGCTGGTCACGCAGCGGGGCCTCGCGTCGGCCGACGACACGGTCTATCAGGGCCTCCTCGACGCCGCGCAAGGCAAGTACGCGGACGCGTCGCTCGACACGCTGCTCGGCGGCACGGATGCGCGCGGCCTGTTTTCGGCGGCGCAGACGGTGCCGGGCCTCTATACCCGCGCCGCATGGGACGGCGTGATCGCCGCAGCGATCGACCGGGCATCGAGCGCGCGCCACCTCAGCGGCGACTGGGTGCTGACAGGTTCACAACCGGCGCCGACCGTCGCCAACACGCTTGCGCAGGGCGCGGCCGCGATCGACGAACAACGTGCGGCGGACGCGCTGAAACAGCGGCTGACGGCGCGTTATTTCGCCGACTACACGGCCGCCTGGCAGCGCATGCTGAACAGCGTCCGCTGGCAACCGGCGTCGAACCTGAACGGCGCGATCGAGCAGCTGGCGCGTCTGGCCGACGCGCAGACTTCGCCGCTGATCGCGTTGATGCAGGCGGTGCAGCGGCACGCGCAGGCGGGCCGGCCGTCGCAGGCGCTGACCGACACGCTGGTGCGCAAGGCGCAAGGCCTGATCGGCGGCGGAGGCCCATCCAGCGCGCCGGCCATCAACCCCCTCGACCCGTCGTTCGGCCCGCTGCTGGCGCTGATGGGCGACGCCGGCGACGGCAAGGGTGGGGCACCCGTCAACGTCGCGTTGACCGGCGTGAGCCTGTCGCGCTACCTGACGGCCGTCACGACGATGCGCCTGAAGCTGCAGCAGATTGCCGCCAGCGCGGACGCGCAGTCGACGGCGCGCGCGCTCGCGCAGGCGGTGTTCCAGGGCACGCTGTCGGAGCTGTCGCAGGCGCGCGACGACGCGGCGCTGACGGCCGCGAGCCTCGGCGCGGCGTGGTCGGGCTTCGGCGACGCGGCGTTCGCGCAGCCGCTCGAAGGCGCGTGGCAGACGATCCTGCAGCCGGCCGCGGCGAGCCTGAACGACGCGTGGCGCGCGAGCGTCGCCGCGCCGTTCAACGCGGCGATGGCCGGCCGCTATCCGTTCTTCGACACGCCGGCCGATGCGTCCTTCGCCGAGCTGGGCCGCTACGTGCGGCCCGACACGGGCCTGATCGCCCGCTTCATGACGACGCAGCTGGCCGGGGTGATCAAACTGCAGGGTGACCACTGGACGCCGAACGCGCTGGCGCCGCAGGCGCTGCGGTTCGACCCGGCGTTCGTCGCCGGCGTCCGGCAGCTGTCGACCGTCGGCGCGCAGCTGTACGGGCAGGGCGACGCGGGAGAAAAATTCGCGCTGATGGCGCTGCCGACCCCGAACGTGACGCGCTCCGAGCTGTCGGTCGACGGCCGGCGGATCGTCTACTTCAACCAGCAGGAAAGCTGGACGCCGCTCGCATGGCCGGGCGATGGCCTGAACGGGCACGCCCGGCTGACGTGGCAGACGCTCGACGCGGGCGTGCGGCAGGCGTTCGATGCGACGGGCGACTGGGCGTTCCTGCGGCTGCTGTCGCAGGCGGACGTGAAGCCGCTCGACGGCACGCGCTACCGGCTGACGTGGAATGCGGCGCACGGCGAGCCGCTGTCGTACGTGCTGCGCACGCAGCTCGGCGCGGGCCCGCTCGAGCTGCTGAAACTGCGCGGCTTCCGGATGCCCGAGCGGATCTTCATGGTCGGCACGGGGGGCACGATGCCGTCAGGCGTACCCGGACTGCCGCCGCTGCCACCGGAGTGGATGCCATGAGTGAGGATCGAACGCATCCCCGACACCCCGATGCCCAACCGGGCGAACGGAGTGACGCCGGGCCGCGGGACGGCAGGCGCGACGGCCGGCCGGACGACGCGCCCCGGACGTCCGCACCGGACGATCCGTTCCTGCGCTACTTCGATGCGGAGATGCGTTACCTGCGCGAGGCGGGGCGGGAATTCGCCCGGGCGCAGCCGCAGGCCGCCCGCCGGCTCGGCCTCGCGATGCCCGGCGCGCGCCACGACAGCGTCGAGCAGACGTACGAGGGGTTCGCGTTCCTCGCGGCCCGGCTGCGGATGAAGCTCGACGACGCGCTGCCGGAGCTCACCGATCCGCTGATCGACCACCTGTGGCCCCATGCGGGCCGCACGATCCCGTCGCTGGCGATTCTCGAGTGCGTGCCGCGCACCGGCGAGGCACGCGTGCTGGAGACGCTGCCGGCCGGCCTGCAGGTGCGCTCGACGCCGGTCGGCGAGGCAGGCACGGTGTGCGTCTACCGCACCACCCAGGCCGTCCGTCCGCTGCCGCTCGCCGTGCGCGAGGCGGGCGTGCGGATGCGCGACGACGGCCGCACGGTGATCCATCTGGCGTTCGACCTGATGCATCGCGAGCAGCGCCTGCTCGACGACCTGTCTCGCATCCGCCTCTACCTGCATGGCGATCGCCCGACCGCTTCGGCGCTCTATGCGGTGTTCACGCGCCAGGTCGAATCGATCGGCGTGCGCATGCCGGGCGTGCTGGACGGCCAGTTTCAGCCGCAGCCGGCCATGCGCTTCGAGGCCGCCGGCTTCGGCGCCGACACGCGGCTGTGGCCGGTCGATGACGACGGGCCCGACGCCGAGTGGGATCACGAGCAGACGCTGCTCGAATATTTCGCGTTTCCGGAGAAGTTTCACTTCGTCGACCTGTGCGGCTTCGACGCGGCCAGCGTGCCGGCGGGCGAGACGCGCATCGGGTTCGAGATCGTGATCGCCGGGCGCATCCCGGGTGACGTCACGTTCGACGCGCACCACATCCGCCTGCACTGCACGCCGGTGATCAACCTGTTCGAGCTGGATGCGCAGGCGATCCGGCCCAACGCGCACGACCGCGACTATCCGGTGCGCGCGCCGGCGTCCGCCGGCGCGTCCGTCGAACCGTACGACGCGCTGACGGTCGTCGCGGCCGATCCGGCCCACGCGACCCGGCATGCGTATCGATCCTTCAAGGCGTTCCGGCATCGCGGCGGGATGCTGCGCCACGAGGCGCCGGAACGGTATTACCACACGTCGATCCGCCATGGCGTGACGGGGCAGCGCGAGATGTGGCTGACGCTGGGCGGCCAGCTCTGGGAGGAACCCGGCAGCCTGCCGGACGGGCACGTGACGGTTCGCGTGCTGGCGAACAACGGGCGCCTGCCGCGCATGGCGCTGCGCGAATCGATGCTGGCCGAGCCGATGTCCGCGTTTGCCGGCATCGAGCGCGTGCGGAACCTGACGGCGCCGACGATGCCGCTGTATCCGCCGCGCGGCGGCCGCTACGCGTGGCAGGTGATGTCGCACTTCAACGGGGGCGGCTCGACCGAGCTGTCGATGATGGACGCGAATACGCTGCGGGGCGCGTTGTCGCTGTACGACTGGACGCAGCAGGACGACAACCGCCGGCGCATCGACGCGATCCACTATGCGTGGCTGGACGAGGAAGAGGAGGTGGTCGGCGCACGCGTCGACCGGATCGTCAACGTGAACGTCGGGATCGAGCCGGCCGGGTTTGCCGGACCGGGCGACGTCGCGCTGTTCGGCGACGTGCTGAGCCGCTTCGTCGGCCGCTATGCCTGTTTCCATTTTGCGGTGCGGCTGGTGATGTACGAGGGCGTGGGCGGGCCGGTCAGGCGCTATCCGCGCACGGTCAAGACAGGAGGCTGGTTGTGAAGCGGCATGCAAACCGGGCGAGGTGCCCGGCCCCGGCGCGACGGTGGACCTGTCGGCGCCGATCGCGGACGACGCGCAGGCCGTGGGCGTCGCGGCCTTCTTCCGCGATCAGGCGAACGCCGAGTGGCA
>NZ_JGVW01000127.1 GCF_000687455.2 Burkholderia sp. lig30 | reverse complement strand
CGCCGCGCGCGGCGGCCAGTGCGGCGCACATGCCGATGCTCTGAACGATGAAGGTCCTGCGGTTGGCGTTCTTCAATTTGGGTTCCTGACGAAAGTGGGGTGAGCGGTGCCGGGCGGCAGGCATGCCGCCCGGCGTAAGGATGTCGCGTGGGGTTTTACGGGTTCGGGCCCGCGTTGAGCGGGGTGGTCGAGGTGTGCGCGGCATTGGCCGTCAGCTTCGTCGCGCTCGACCCGTAGCCGTTCGAGTGCAGCAGGAAGGCCATCAGGTCCGCATACTCTTCGTCGGTCATCTTGCCGGGGCGATCCGCGGGCATGTTGGTCGCCATGTAGTCGTAGATGCCGCCGATGGTCAGGTGCGAGTTCGACAGCGGTGCGAACGACGGGCCGATCAACGCGGGCGCGGTGATGCCCTCGAGGTTCGCGCCGTGGCATTTCGCGCAGGCCTCCGCGTACAGGTGCTTGCCGTGCTCGACCTGCGCGCGGTCGAACGACGGCGCGTCGCCGGCCGGGCCAGCCGCGCCGGCCGCGTCCGACGACACCTTGATGAACCTGCCCCCGGCCGCGATGCCGCGCACCGGCAGCACGCCCGAGCGCACGATGCCGGCGGACGCGACAGCGCCGTCGAGATAGCGGTACGCCGGACGCGCCGCGCTCGCCTGCGCCGCGCTTTCCGGCAGGTTCCAGTCGCGCGTGAGCGCAGCCAGCCGCCCGTTGTCCTGCATGCGCGACAGCGCGACGTCGATGCGCTTCTGCAGCGCGGCCATCCTGGGCGCGTACGCGAACACGAGATGCCACGACGCGTACGGAGAGACCGTCGCACTGACGTGGAACTGCTGCCGCGGGTGCGCGCGGTGGTACGCGACGACCGCCGGATACCAGACGATCGCGCGCTGCGCGCGTCCGCTCGCGACGGCGTCGACGGTCAGCTCGGAGGTGTTCTCCAGATCGAAGCGGACGTTCTTCTGCTGGACCGCGATCAGCTGCGCGGGGCTCGCGTAGGTCGCCGCGACGGTTTCCTTGTCCGTCGCCGGCGCGCTCGCGTCGCGCAGCTTCACGCTGACATAGCCCGAGCGCAGGTAGCCTTGCGAGAACAGCAGGCTGGCGTCCGATGCGTCGGCGACCGACGAGCGCGGGAAGCCGGCGATCACGTCGCAATCGCGTTCGAGCGACTTGCCGAGCTCGCGGGCCGAGATGCCGTCGTCGTCCCCGTCGTCGATGCCGCGTGCAGAGAACGTCGCGGCGACGCCGGCCGTGCGGAACGCCTCGCGTGCCACCGCCTTGTCGAGTGTGGCCGACGGGCTGCCCGGCAGCAGGCAGACGCGCACGGCGGCCACGGAAAGCGCCGGCGTCAGTGCGACGCCTGCCGCGACGAGGCCGGCCGCGGCGAAATGAGTGAGTCGAGTATTCATGGTCGTGCGATCGAATGAAAGCGTGGGAGTCGCGCCCGCAACAAGCCCGCAACAGGCCCGGGCGGGCGCGACGTTAGCGGCGTGACGGCGCTCAGCCGCGGTCGAGCGCGAACACGTACAGCGTGCCGCCGCGCGGGACGTTCTCCGCGGCCTTTGCCATCGGGCCGCCCCAGATCGGGTTGGCGCCGCCATAGCCGGTGAGGATCGCGACGTACTCCTTGCCGTCGACCTCGAACACCGACGGCTGCGCGATGATCCCGCTCGCGAGTTGCGGGCTCTGCCACAGGATCTTGCCGGTCGATACGTCGAACGCGTACAGGCGGCCGTCGAGCGAGCCGCTGAACGCGAGGCCGCTCGCCGTGGTCGCGACGCCGCCGTTCCACGGCAGCTTGCTCCAGTGGCTCCAGACCTTCTTGCCCGTGTTCACGTCGATCGCCTGCAGCTCGCCGTAGCCTTCGCTGCCCGGTTCCGGCTTGATCTCGAAGCCTTCGCCGAGATACGGCAGCCCCTGCATGTAGTTCACCGACTTGCCGGACAGGCTCATGCACGCGTGCAGCGCCGGCACGATCGCGAGGTGGCGCGCGGGGTCGTACGAGACCGACCACCAGTTCTTGCCGCCGAGGAAGCTCGGGCACGTGTCGATCGTCGTGCCGACCTTCGGATATTTCGCTTCGTCCTGGATCGGCGCGCCGTCGGCCGTGTAGCCGGTCACGGACGTCGCCTTCACGAACGGCGTCGCGTAGATCAGCTTGCCGGTGTTGCGGTCGATCGCGTGGAAATAGCCGTTGCGGTCGGCGTGGATGATCGCGTCGCGTTCCTTGCCCTGGTACTGGATGGTCGCGAGGATCGGCGTATTCACGCCGTCATAGTCCCAGGTGTCGTGGCGCGTGAACTGGTAGTGCCACTTGAGGTCGCCGTTCTTCGGGTCGAGCGCGAGCAGCGAATCCGAGTAGAGGTTGTCGCCCGGCCGCAGGTCGGCCAGCCACGGGCCGGGATTGCCGACACCCCAGTACAGCGTGCGGCTCGCCGCGTCGTAGGTGCCCGTGAGCCACGCCGGCGCGCCGCCGTGCGCCTGCATGCCGTCGGGCCACGTGTCGGCGTGCTTCTCGCCGGCGCCCGGGATCGTGAAGCGCTTCCAGAGCAGCGTGCCGTCGTCCGGATTGAGCGCGGCGATGAAGCCGCGCGCGCCGTATTCGCCGCCGGAGCTGCCGACGACGATCGCGCCGTCGAGCGCGAGCGGCGCGAGCGAGAACGCGTAGCCGAGGCCGGGCTCGAACATCTGCTTCTTCCACACCAGCGCGCCGGTCTGTGCGTCGAGCGCGACGACCTCGCCGCTCAGCATCGCGACGTAGACGTTCTTGCCGTACAGCGCCACGCCGCGGTTGACCACGTCGCAGCAGGCGGTCTTGAACGATTCCGCGCCGAGCTTCGGCTCGAATTTCCACAGCTGCTCGCCGGTCGCCGCGTCGAACGCATAGACGTTGTCGCGGGGCGTCGTCACGAACAGGAAGCGGCCGTTGATGACCGGCGTCGCCTCGAAGCCCTGTTGCAGCTCGGCCGGGAACTTGTAGCGCCATGCTTCCTTGAGCGTCTTGACGTTCGACGCGTCGATCTGCTTGAGCGGCGAGTGCGCCTGGCCGTTGTAGGTGCGGTAGTAAGTCAGCCAGCCGGGATCGCTCTGCGCGTCGGTCAGCCGTTCGTAGGTCACGGCCGGATAGTCCGCGGCAGCAGCCACCGTGCCCGAATTCAGCGCGATGAGCGCCGCCATGCCGATCCCGAACGTCGCCAGTCGGCTTGCTGAGGCCGAACGTTTTTTCATAGTCGTCTCCTGAGTATTTGTCGATGCACTGCCGCGAAATTGGCTCGAACGCGCAATGGAACGATCCCGAACCGAGTGCGTTGCCGTTCTCGCAAGTCGCGTGCCATCTGCATGCCGCGCCGTGCGCGGCGCGTTGCCGCGTGCGCGGTTGCGGGATGCGGCTTTCGCGGCGCGGCCGTGTTGTGCCCGGCGATGTGTTGCATTCAGGTACACCCCGGCCGGGAGGTGTTGCCAAACATGACAAGTGGTCGGACAGGCTGCGCATTCGCGCCGGCACAACGGCTCGCGCATGGCGAGTCGCGGGCGATGCGTGCGTCGTGCCGGTTGTCGGCGGCGGGCGAGATGGCCACTGGCACGGTTCTCGCTGAATACGAGGACGAGGAGACACCGGACGATTACGGGCCGGGCGACATAAATAGACGATCAGGAGACCGTAATTGACGAATCGAGGAGAGAGGCCGCGGCACCGCCGGCGCGCGCAAGGCGCCCGGGTCACGTTGTGCGTGGGCGCGCTGCTTGGCGTGGTGTCGGGCGGCGCAGGCGCGCAGCAGGCATCCGGCGCGGATGCGCCGGCGCCCGTCGCGGCGCCGCAGGCCGCGACGGATGCGGCGCAGGCGGTCGCCACGCTGCCGGGCGTGGTCGTGGTCGGCACGACGCCGTTGCTCGGCGTCGGCACGCCGCTGTCGAAGGTGCCTGCCAACGTGCAGACGGTTCGCGCCGCGGACATCGACGCACAGCACCGCCAGACCCTGACCGACTTCTTCGCCGCGAACCTGCCGAGCGTCGCGATCGCGGACGCGCAGGGCAATCCGTACCAGGTGAATCTCAACTATCGCGGCTTCACCGCGTCGCCGGTGCTCGGCACGCCGCAGGGCATCTCGGTGTTCGTCGACGGCGTGCGCGTGAACGAGCCGTTCGGCGACGTGGTGAACTGGGACCTGATTCCCGCCGAGGCGATCGACAAGGTGCAGTTGATCCCCGGCTCGAATCCGGCCTACGGCCTGAACACGCTCGGCGGCGCGATCGCGATCACGACGAAGAACGGCAAGACCAGCCCCGGCGGCGAAGCCGAGGCGACGGGCGGATCGTGGGGCCGCAGGACCGCGCAGATCGCGCAGGGCGGCACGATCGGCCCGAATCTCGACTACTACGCGACCGCCAACGTCGCGAACGACGGCGGCTGGGCGGATCACAACGCGAGCCGCGTGCGGCAGGCGTTCGGCAAGCTGCGTTACACGGACGCGGACACGACGCTGTCGATCGCCGCGGGCGGCGCGGACAACGCGCTGTACGGCAGCCAGACGATTCCGCGCTCGTTCCTCGACAACCGCAAGCAGGCGTATACGTATCCCGACCTGAACCGCAACAGCGCCGGCTACGTCACGCTGTCGGCAGATCACTTCTTCAGCGACCACGTCGAACTGAGCGGCAACGCGTACTACCGCCATCTGCGCAACGCGAACACCAGCAGCAACAACAACACCGACTACGGCGCCGTCGCCGCCGACGGCAGCGTGGACACGCTGCAGGGCAGCAACCTGAATTCCGTGGTCGTCACCGACAGCTACGGCGCGAGCCTGCAACTGACGCTGTCCGGCAAGCTCGGCGGCATGGCGAGCCAGTTCATCGCGGGCGTCGCGGCCGACATCGCGAATTCCAGCTATGTGTCGTCGTCGCAGGATGCGTTCTTCACCGATTCGCGCGCGGCGGCCGGCATCGGCGACTTCGTCCAGCAGACCAACGCGAAGACCCGCAACGCCAGCTACGGCGTGTACCTGAGCGAAGTCCTGTCGCTGACGCCGCAGTGGGCGCTGACATTGTCCGGGCGCTACGACTGGTCGCAGGCGACGATCAGCGACGCGAGCGGGATGCAGCCGCTGCTCGACGGGCGCCACACGTTCTCGCGCTTCAATCCCGCGATCGGCGTCAACTGGAATCCGGTGCCGGGATTCACCGCGTATGCGACGTACAACGAAGGGATGCGCTCGCCGACCGCGATCGAGCTTGCGTGCGCCGATCCGGCCGCGCCCTGTTCGCTGCCGAACGATTTCGTCGCCGACCCCGCGCTGAAGCCGGTGATCTCGAAGACGTTCGAAGTCGGCGCGCGCGGCCGGATCGGGCAGGCGACGACATGGAGCGCCGCCGCCTACAGCACGACGCTGTCGGACGACATCCAGTTCGTCAGTGATGCGGCGAGCACGCAAGGCTACTTCCGCAACGTCGGCAAGACCCGCCGCCAGGGCGTCGAGCTTGCCGGTCGTACGCAACTCGGGCCGCTTGGCGTCGGCATGAACTACAGCTTTGTCGACGCGACCTATCGCACGTCGTGGACCGGGCACAGCCCGGCCAATTCGGGCGCGGACGCGAACGGCAACGTGACGGTGAAGCCGGGCGACCGCATTCCCGGCATTCCGGCGCACACGGTCAAGCTGCGGCTCGACTATGCGGCGACGCCGAAATGGACCATCGGCACGAACGTCACGTGGCGCAGCGGCGTGTACGCACAAGGCGACGAGAACAACCAGGACGTCAACGGCAAGCTCGCGAGCTATGTGCTGATCGACCTGGACACGCGTTACCGGATCACGAAGCGGCTGGCGGTATTCGCGACCGTGACGAACCTGCTCGACAAGCGGTACGCGAGCTTCGGCGTGCTCGGCCAGAACTTCTTCAACGGTCCGGGCCACACGTTCGACGGCGCGAACCCGGTCAACGAGCAGTTCGTCGGCCCGGGCGCGCCGCGCGGTGTGTGGGTCGGGCTGCGTTACGCGTGGGAGTGAGGCGGTCGCGCCTGCGGGAAATCCGGCAGGAGGCAGCCGGCTACGCGCGTTCGCAAGCCCGTCATGAGCGTGAACCGGCGCCGGCAGGAGCGAACAGCGCACGCACCGCGCGCGCGACGCTGCGGGCCAGCGCGGGATCGCTCGCCAGATGCCCCGCCCGCACGCGCTCGATGCGGGCGGCGGGCACCGCGCGAGACAAACGCGTGACGTTGCCGGGCGGACAAACGGGATCGCGCAGGCCGTGCGCGGCGAACAGCGGCACGCCCCCGTCGGCGGCGCGGCGCGCCAGCGCCAGCAGGCGACGTTCGCCGAGCCAGCAATCGTGTTGCAGGTAGTGCGCCTGTATCCGGTACTTGACGATCAGCGCATGCACCGCCTTGGGTGAGCGGATCGCGCGTGTGCGCGGGCGGCGCGTGCCGGCCGACGCGAGGATCGCGTCCTCGTAGGCCCGCCACGCCAACGCGACCGCGCGCTGGCGCGCGTGGCCGACGCCGGGGCGCAGCCGCCGCGCGCAGCACGCCAGCAACCGGCCGGGGCTCGCGCAGCCCGCCGCGTCGCACAGCCGCTTCCAGGCGCGCGGCGCGCGCGTGCGGGACGTCACGAACAGGCGCCGGACTTCGCGTTTCGACGTCAGGAAGAGGCCGCGCAACACGACGCCGGCGACATGCTCGGGGTGCTGCCCCGCATAGGCGAGCGCGAGCGCCGCGCCCCACGAACCGCCGACGACGCCCCATCGTTCGATGCCGAGCGCGCGGCGGATCGCTTCGAGATCGTCGATCAGCCGGTCGGTGCGATTGCGGCGCACGCCGCCGCGCGGGGTCGACGCGCCCGCGCCGCGCTGGTCGACCAGCACGACGCGCTGCGCACTCAGGTCGAACAGGCGCAGGATGCCGGCCTGGCTGCCGCTGCCCGGCCCGCCGTGCAGCATGACGACCGGCGTTCCGGCATCGTTGCCCGCGACCGAAAACGCGATCGACTGTCCGTCGCGCCGGATGCGCCGCGTGACGGGGGTGACGGGCGTGACGGGTGTAAGCGGCATGCGTGGCGTAGCTGGCGTGAGCGGAGTAACCGGCATGACCGGTGGCGTCGCGTGCGTGAGCGGCGTAACCGGCATAACCGGCATAACCGGCGGCGTCGCGTGCGGGAGCAGTGTATTCGTCATCACAAAGCGTGGCTGGATCGTTTGGCGAGCGGTGGACCGCGCGTCCGTCGCGCGTAACCGGGGGCATTCGCGCGACGCCCAATCAAGCCAGAAACCGCCCGCCGGCGATGATCGGGATAAGCACGAATATCGTCGTGCCGGCGATTCGCGGTATCAGGAGGGTTCGCCGGCCCGGCGCCGCGAACGCGCTATCCGATCGCTGTCGGGACCCTTCGCCACGATCGCTTTGCACTGCGCGCCGCACGCGTTGCGCGCACTGCACGCATCCGGGACGAATCCGGCACGAGACTCGCCGCTCGCCCGCGAAAATCGCGTGGCCCGAAGCTTGCTTGTCAAGACATCAAAGCGTCCGGCGAGTGACCGGAACGACCCCGGAGGAGACAATGCGCGATGACGTCCATCAGCCAGCCGGTTCGGTGGCTGTGCGAACCCCTGGCTGGCCTGCGCCGTCGATCCAGAAGGCCCATGAACGCTCCGAAACGTTCGGCCTCTGCGCGTCGGCGCGGCCGGATTACGACATCCTTTCGAACACCGCGCTCGTGCTGAAACGCGAACAGCATCGCGTGCTGTGCGCGCACGCGACGCCGGTGATGGAAACCCTGCACGACCAGATCGTCAACACGCAGAGCATGATCGTGCTGACCGATGCCGAGGGCCTGATCCTGCATTCGATCGGCGACGACGATTTCCTGCAGCGCGCGGAGAAGGTCGCGCTGCGCCCCGGCGCGAACTGGGCGGAGAGCCATCAGGGCACCAACGCGATCGGCACCGCGCTCGCGGAGCGCTGCGCGATGGTGGTCCACGGCGACCAGCACTATCTGGCGGCGAACCGCTTCCTGACCTGCTCGAGCGTGCCGATTCTCGATCCTTACGGCGACGTGATCGGCGTGCTCGACGTCACCGGCGACCATCGAAGCTATCACCAGCACACGATGGCGCTCGCGAAGATGTCCGTGCAGATGATCGAGAATCATCTTTTTACGACGACCTTTCAGGAGACCTTGCAGGTTTCCTTCCATGGAAGGCCGGAATTCCTCGGCACCCTGATGGAAGGCATCGCCGCGTTCACCTGCGATGGCCGCTTCCTGTCGGCCAATCGCAGCGCGCAGTTCCAGCTCGGCATGCCGCTCGCCGCGCTGCGCGCGCATACGCTGTCGTCGCTGTTCCAGATCACCAGCGCGCAGCTGATCGACCGCATGCGCGCCAGCACCGACCGCCATCTGACCCTGAACCTGTGCAACGGCGCAGTGGTCTGCGCGCGCGTGCAGTTCAAGCGCGCCGCGCAGGCGGAGGGCAGCCGGCCGACCGACGTGCACGATGCGAGGCGCGCGAGCGTGAAAACCGATGTGCCGCATCCGGGCGCGCCGTCGGCGGGCCTGTCGCGGCTCAGCTATCTCGACACGGGCGATCCGCAGGTCGCATCGGTCATCGCGAAGGTCCGCAAGGTGATCGGCAAGGACATTCCGATCCTGATCACCGGCGAGACCGGCACCGGCAAGGAACTGCTCGCCCAGGCGATCCACAACGACTCGCCGCGGCGCGACGGGCCGTTCGTGGCCGTCAACTGCGCGTCCATTCCGGAGACGCTGATCGAGTCCGAGCTGTTCGGCTACGAGGAGGGCGCGTTCACCGGCGCACGGCGCAAGGGCGCGCTCGGCAAGCTGCTGCAGGCCAACGGCGGCACGCTGTTCCTCGACGAGATCGGCGACATGCCGTATCCGTTGCAGGTCCGGCTGCTGCGCGTGCTGCAGGAGCGGGTCGTCAATCCGCTCGGCTCCGCGAAGACGATTCCGGTCGACATCTCGATCATTTGCGCGACGCACCGCGATCTGCGCGACATGATCGCGCAAAACCGCTTTCGCGAGGATCTCTACTACCGGCTGAACGGCCTGGTGGTGCGCCTGCCGCCGCTGCGCGACCGCACCGACCTGGCCGTCGTGATCCAGAAAATGCTGCAGAGCGAGTCGCTGACCGGCGCGAACCAGCAGCCGCTCGACGTGGCGCCCGAGGTGATGGCCATGTTCGAGCGCTGCGTGTGGCCCGGCAACTTCCGCCAGCTCGGCAACCTGCTGCGGACCGCCGCCGCGATGGTCGACGCGGACGGCGAGATCCGCCGCGAGCATCTGCCGGACGATTTCTTCGACGACCTGCGGCGCGCCGTCGTGCAGGACGTGCCTGAACTGCCCGTCGCCGTGGAGGGCGGCGGCTCGCCGACGGATGCGCGCCTGCAGGACGTGGCCGCGTCGGCGATCGCGGCCGCGCTCGCCCGCCACGGCGGCAACGTGTCCGCTGCGGCGCGCGCGCTGGGCGTCTCCCGCAATACGATCTACCGCAAGATGCCCGCCGGACACGAGCCCGGCGGCACGTCGAACGACGCATGAAGCGTCAGACCTGACGGCCCGCGACCCGGTCGCGGGCCGTTCCATTTCCCGCCACCTGTCACACACGAGTGTTTCATCCTGCAACACCCGTGTTCAACGATTAAACACCCTCGGCCCCGGGAGCGGGTGCATGCGCCGCGCATGCACGCCCGCTTAGCGCCGCGTGCGCGAACGGATCGCGAAATCCTTGTCCCGACGGGCTCCACGGCCGCGTGCGCGGCCGCCGCACCTGGATTCGCGTGCGTCGGCATGGCCTTTGCTACATCAGTAAGGACCGCTCATCTCGCGCGGTTCACAAACTGATATCGCAAACAAGGAGACACACCATGCAATGGACGACCCCGTCTTACACCGACCTGCGCTTCGGCTTCGAAATCACGATGTACATCGCCAACCGCTGATATCGCCGCGACCTGCCGCCCGCTGCGCGCATCGCGCGACGCGGGCGGCGTCCGGAACGGATGCGTATGAAGATCAAGATACTTGGTTCGGGCGCGGGCGGCGGCTTGCCGCAATGGAACTGCAATTGCGCGAACTGCCGCCAGGCACGCTACGGAACCGGCGGCGTGCAGCCGCGCACGCAATCGTCGATTGCGGTGAGTGACGACGGCATCGACTGGATTCTGGTCAACGCGTCGCCGGATCTGCTCACGCAACTGCGCGCCCATCCCGATCTGCAACCTGCTCGCGCGCTGCGCGACAGCGGCATCGCCGCCGTTGTGCTGAGCGACGCGCAGATCGATCACGTGACGGGACTGCTGATGTTGCGCGAGCGCTCGACGCCGTTGCCGCTCTATGCGTGCGCGCCGGTGCTCGAGGATCTGTCGGGCGGCCTGCCGCTGGTGCCGCTGCTCGGACATTACTGCGGCGTCGACGCGCATGCGATCGCGCTCGGCCAGCCGTTCTCGATTCCCGCCGCCGGCGGAATCCGCTTCACCGCGATCGCGGTGGACAGCAAGGCGCCGCCTTATTCGCCGCGCCGCGCGTCGGCGGCGCCCGGCGACAACATCGCGCTGCTGATGGAGGACGTCACGAGCGGCGCGCGCGCGTTCTACGCGCCCGGTCTCGCCGGCGTCACCGACGACATTCGCGACGCGATGCACAGCGCCGACCTGGTGCTCGTCGACGGCACGTTCTGGACGGGGACCGAAATGATCGACCTCGGCCTGTCGTCGAAGCACGCGGCGGACATGGGACATCTCGCGCAAAGCGCGGGCGACGGACAGCCCGGCATGATCGACTGGCTCGACGCATTGCCGGCCCGCACGCGCAAGGTGCTGACCCACATCAACAACACGAACCCGATCCTCGACCCGCATTCCGCCGAGCACGCGTGTCTGCGCGCGCACGGCATCGACGTCGCCCACGACGGCATGCAATTTCAGGTATAGACGATGAACGCACCGATCTCCGTTTCCGCATTGCACGCGACGCCGTGGAGCGCGGCCGAATTCGAAACGCGGCTGCGCGCGCTCGAATCGCGCTATCACATCCATCATCCGTTCAACCGGCTGCTCAACAGCGGCCGCTGTTCGCCGGAGCAGATTCGCGGCTGGGTGGCCAACCGCTTCTACTACCAGATCAACATCCCGCTCAAGGACGCGGCGATCCTGTCGAATTGCCCCGACCGCGAAACGCGGCGGCTGTGGCTCCAGCGCATCGTCGATCACGACGGCCAGTGCGGCGACGAAGGCGGCATCGAGGCATGGGTCAGGCTCGGCGAAGCCGTCGGCCTCGACCGTGCCGGGCTGTGGTCGCTCGCGCACGTGCTGCCCGGCGTGCGCTTCGCGGTCGACGCGTACGTCAATTTTGCACGCCGCGCGCCGTGGCAGGAGGCCGTGTGCTCGTCGCTGACCGAGATGTTCGCGCCGCAGATCCATCTGGACCGCCTGTCCGGCTGGCCGACGCATTACCCGTGGATCGAGGCGGAGGGGCTGCAGTATTTCCGCAGCCGCGTGCCGCTCGCCCGGCGCGACGTCGAACATGGGCTCGCGGTGACGCTGGACCATTTCAGGACGCCGGACGCGCAGCGACGCGCGCTCGAGATCCTCCAATTCAAGCTGGACATTCTCTGGTCGATCCTTGATGCGGTCGAAAAGGCGTATCCCGTATGAACACCAATCATGTCGCAAGCGGCGTGCCGCTGCGTCCCCGCCTGCGGGGCCTGTACCGCCTGCAATGGGAAGTCGCTCAGGATGCCTATGTACTCCTCTATCCGGAAGGGATGGTCAAGCTCAATCCGAGCGCTGGCGAGATTCTCGCGCGCTGTGACGGCACGCACGAGCTGGACGACATCATTGGCGAGCTCGAGCATCTGTTTGACGCCTCCGATCTGGCAACGGACGTCTGCCGCTTCCTCGATCATGCCCGGCTTCGCGGCTGGCTCGACTGACATGAAACACGACATCGCCCGCCCGTCCGCGCCGCTGTGGCTGCTGGCCGAGCTGACCTACCGCTGCCCGCTGCATTGCGCGTTCTGCTCCAACCCGGTCGATTTCGCGCGGCATGGCGAGGAGCTCGATACCGCGACCTGGATCGAGACGATCAGCGCCGCGCGCGAGCTCGGCGCCGCGCAGATCGGCTTCTCGGGCGGCGAGCCGCTGCAGCGCGACGACCTGGAGACGCTCGTCGAGCATGCGCGCGACCTCGGGTTCTACACGAATCTCATCACGTCCGGCATCGGCCTGAATGCGGCGCGCATCGAACGGCTCAAGGCCGCCGGGCTCGACCACATCCAGCTTTCGCTGCAGGACTCGACGCGCGAGCTGAACGATTTCCTGACCGATACCCGCACGTTCGAGCTGAAACGGAGCGTCGCGCGGCTCATCAAGTCGAACGGCTACCCGATGGTGCTCAACTGCGTGCTGCACCGCTTCAACCTGCCGCACGTCGGACAGATCATCGAGATGGCGCTCGACCTTGGCGCGGATTATCTGGAACTCGCGAACACGCAGTATTACGGCTGGGCGATGCTCAACCGCGATCAGCTGATGCCGACCGCCGAGCAGTTGCGCGAGGCCGAGGAGACGGTCAACCGCTATCGCAAGCTGGTCGGCGAGCGTTGCCGCATCCTGTTCGTCGTGCCGGATTATTTCGAGGAGCGTCCGAAGGCGTGCATGAACGGCTGGGGCTCGGTGTTTCTCGGCGTCGCGCCGGACGGCACCGCGTTGCCCTGCCATGCGGCGCGATCGCTGCCGGGTCTCGCGCTGCCGAACGTGCGCGACACGTCGCTCAGGGAGATCTGGTACGAGAGCGACGCGTTCAATGCGTTTCGCGGCGACGGCTGGATGCGCGAGCCGTGCCGGAGCTGCAACGAGCGCCACACGGACCACGGCGGCTGCCGGTGCCAGGCGTATCTGTTGACCGGCGATCCGGCGGCGGCCGATCCGGTGTGCGCGAAGTCCCCGCATCACGAGCGGGTCGTGCAGGCGGTGCAGCTCGCGCGGCAACCCAGGCTGGACGATGGGGAGCGCCCGATGGTGTTTCGCAGCAGGGAGAACTCGCTGGCGCGTTGAATGCCCGCGGCCGGGCCGCCCGGATTGCGTGAGCGGGTGGGCGCGGCCGCGGCGGCCTGGTCGAGGAAGCCGGATCGTCGCGCCGAGGCGGAGAGCGGGATGAGGCTTCCTCTGGCGGACGGCAAGACGGCAAGACGGCAAGACGGCAAGACGGCAAGACGGCAAGACGGCAAGACGGCAAGACGACGGGGCAGCGGGGCAGCGGGGCAGCGGCGTGGCATGGCGTGGCGGAGGCGGTCTGCCGCGTTGCGCCGGGAGACGATGAGCGTAGGCGGAATGGCAATGATTAACGATTTCGATCTGCACTCCTTTGCATGTCGGCGACCGGACGGCCATATGTCGGCAGGTCGTGCCGGCGGGGACGCGTGGCGATGAGGCCGGCTGCCATGCAGGCGACGCGCGCGGTGTTCGCCGACGGTGCCGGCGGGCTCCGCATCCGGCGCGGGACGTGGAAGCTCGCGGCGATCATCGGCGGTGTGTGCGCGGTGCACGCGACGCTTCTGGTGACGCTGACGCGCGAATCGTCGACGCGGATCGAGCCTGTACCGGTTCGCGTCATTCAAGCCGAGTTGATTCCGGGGGCGACGGGCGCGGATCGGCATGTTTTCGAGCCTCGCCCGATTCTTCGCCCGGAGGCGACACGGGCACCGGCATCGCAGATGCCCGCCGACACGGCGCAGACACCGAGGCCGGCGGCGCGCGAACATGTGACGCAAGTCGCTCCGCGCGCGCCGGCCGCGAAGGTGGCCGCTATCGAGCCGCCGACGCCGACGCCGACGCCGACGCAGACGCAGACGCAGAC
>NZ_JGVW01000126.1 GCF_000687455.2 Burkholderia sp. lig30 | reverse complement strand
GTTCGCGCCGTCCTGGTTCAGGTCGGCGATCGCGACCGCCGCGCCCGCCTTCGCCAGCTCCAGCGCGATTTCCTTGCCGATGCCGCTCGCGGCGCCCGTGACGACCGCTACCTTGCCGCTCAAATCCGCTGCTGCCATGCACGTCTCCTTCTGTTAGGTCAATGAAGCGCGCGGACGCCTGACGGTCGCGCAACCCTCGCACCTGCCGGCGGCCACGCCGCTATTGTGCATGATCCACGGCTGCCATTCGCACGCGGAACGTCTAAGCTTAATGTCGATCACGTCATGCAGGAGGCAGGCATGAACTATCGACGGCTCGGCCGCTCCGGCCTGCAGGTCAGCGAACTCTCGCTCGGCTCATGGGTCACGTACGGCAATCAGATCGACCGGCGCACGGCGCGGGAATGCCTCGCGGCAGCACGCGATGCGGGCGTCAACTTCTTCGACAACGCGGAAGTCTATGCGGGCGGCAAATCGGAAGAAATCATGGGGCATGCGCTCAAGTCGCTCGGCTGGGCGCGCATCAGCTATGTCGTGTCGACCAAGTTCTTCTGGGGTCTCGCGGAGGCGCCGAATCAATATCACACGTTGAATCGCAAGTATCTGCTGAACGCGATCGACGGATCGCTGCATCGACTGGAACTCGATTACGTCGACCTGGTTTACTGCCATCGCCCCGATCCCCATACGCCGATCGAGGAAACGGTCTGGGCGATGAGCGACATGATCACGCGTGGCAAGGCGCTGTACTGGGGCACGTCGGAATGGAGCGCAGACGAGATCCGCGCGGCCTGCGAGATCGCCGAGCGCCACCACCTGCACCAGCCCGTCGTCGAGCAGCCCCAATACAACCTGTTCCACCGCAAGCGTGTGGAACAGGAATACCGCCGGCTCTACGAGGACCTCGGTCTCGGGCTCACGACATGGAGCCCGCTGGCCTCCGGCCTGCTCACCGGCAAGTATCGCCACGGCGTCCCGGCCGGCAGCCGCGCCCAACTGCAGGGATACGACTGGCTGCGCGAGCAGCTCACCGATCCGGCGAAAAACGACATCGTCGAGAAGCTCGCTCACATCGCCGGCGAACTCGGCTGCAACGTCGGTCAGCTCGCGATCGCCTGGGTGCTGACGAATCCGCACGTCAGCTCGGTCATTACGGGCGCGTCGCGAGTGGAGCAGATCGTCGAGAACATGCATGCGCTCGACGTGGTCGCCAAGCTCGTCCCCGACGTCAAGCAACACATTGAGGATCTCGTCGGCAGCACCTACGAATAGGGCTGCTCGCGGCCACTCGCGTACAATACGCGGCCGCGTCGACGCCCGCCTCGCCGGATGCGCGCGATTGCCGTTTTTTTGTTGATTCACTCTCCCGTTCCAGGCCGCCCGCCATGCTCAGCTATCGTCACGGTTTTCACGCAGGCAACCACGCAGACGTGCTCAAGCACGCCGTCGTCGTCCAGTTGCTGCGCCACCTGAACAAGAAAGACAAGTCGTACTGGTATATCGATACGCACGCCGGGGCCGGCGTGTATTCGCTCCATGACGGCTATGCGGCAAAGACGGGGGAATTCGACACCGGCATCGGTCGCCTGTGGAACGACAAGAACCTGCCGCCGCTGCTGGCCGAGTACGTCGACGAAGTGCGCGCGCTGAACGACGATGGCGAGTTGCGCTATTACCCCGGCTCGCCGTACATCGCGTGGCGGCTGATGCGCGAACAGGACCGGATGCGCCTGTTCGAACTGCACAGCACCGAAATCGACGTGCTGCGCCATAACTTCCGCGACGCGGGCCGCCGCGCGATGATTTTCCCGGGCGACGGCTTCGACGGCATCATGTCCTTGCTGCCGCCGCCGCCCCGGCGCGCGCTCGTCCTGATCGACCCGTCCTATGAGGACAAGAAGGACTACGCGCGCACCGTGACATGCGTGACCGAGAGCCTGAAACGGTTTGCGACGGGATGCTATGCGATCTGGTATCCGCAGGTCACGCGCGCCGAATCGCAGCGCTTTCCCGAACAGCTGAAACGGCTGCAGGCGGACAACTGGCTGCACGTCACGCTGACCGTGTCAAATCCGCCGTCGGACGGACTCGGGCTATACGGCAGCGGCATGTTCATCCTGAATCCGCCCTATACGCTCGCGGCGAGCCTGAACGAAGCGCTGCCCTATCTGACGGAAGCGCTTGCCCAGGATTCAGGCGCCTGCTTCTCGATCGAACACCGCGGCAACTGAACGGCGCCCGCTGCATTCGCTCATTGCTGCCGAGGCTGAGGTCGCGGCCTCGATGGCGACGGCGACTGGCCCTGCGTCGTCGCGTTCCATCCGGGGACGTTGATGTACGGGGCGATGTACATCGGCACCGACGAATTCGGCGCCTGTTCCGCCGGCGTCCTGATGTGCGCCGGCTCGACGATCGGCTCCCTCGACAACGGCGCGGTCTGCAGCACCAAGCCGCCCTTTCCGTCCTGAATGCCGCTTTGGGTACCAAGAATCAGCGGTTGCGACGCGGTTTCGGCGTAGCCGGCCGGCGCATGGGCGAACAACAGCCCAGCCAGCCCGACACGCAAGCAGTAAGCGCCATCGATATCAATGTGCAAGCGCATGACCTTGCCCTTTGGTGACAAATAGGCCCATAACATAACGCGTGCGACGCGGGATATCCAGATCTTCCGCGCACAAACAACAAAGCCCCGACAGTACGGGGCTTGCTTGTTGGCGGGCGCTGCGCGGCGCCTGTCAGCGACTCCGGTTACAGCGAGTAGCCATTCGTTTCGAGCGTGCGAATGCGCTGCTCGAGCTGCACGATATCCGACGATGCGGCCAGATAGGCCTCACGGCGGCTACGTTCTGCGGATTCGAACCAGTTGCTCAGCTTTTCGACGATGTAGGCGATCATGATGTTCTCCAAGGAAGGGACGGTTCCCTGGCGAATGAGTTTTCAGGGATTTCCCGTATAGGGTTATCCCTGATTATAGCGACGCTGCACCAAGTTGCCAGTGAAATGGCGGCATGACTTTCATTCCAGATTGGAATACAGCGACCGCCACTCCTGACAAGTCTTTGATTTTATGGGAATCGTGAAAATTTCGGTTCCGGGCACATAGTGTTCGCGCACTAATCTGGGTCGCACGCTGCGTCAGCAAGACGCGCCAAAATCGGGCATTCCGGGCGCCCGTCCCCGTGGCAATGGTCGGCCAGCGCCGCGAGGGTGTCGCGCATGTCGGTGAGTTCAGCGATCCGTTTGTCGAGTTCGGCCACATGCTCCAGCGCGATCGCCTTCACCTCGGCGCTGGCTCGCGAGCGATCCTGCCAGAGTGCGAGCAATTTGCGGATGTCTTCGACGAGAAAGCCTAGCCGGCGAGCCTGGCGGATGAAGCGCAAGATGTGGATTTCGTCGACGCCATAGACCCGGTAACCGGAATCGCTTCGCCGGGTCGGCGTCAGAAGGCCGACTTGCTCGTAATACCGGATCATCTTTGCGCTGACCCCGGACTCGCGCGAGGCGTCGCCAATGTTCATCCCGCCCTCTCTTCGTAACTGTCTCTGTTAAGCAAAGTGCCGTGTCGCCCGGCTATCGGGACAGTGATGTGCCGATTTGTCGATCGTATCAAATCGCGTCGGTGTGGTTTGGAGCGGAGGTTTGTCGCGTCGGCTTGCGCGCGGATGAAACGATCAGAAGATGATCCGGCCAGGTGGCGGAGGCGCAATGGCGCCGATTTCCCGGCCATCGATTTCCCGGCCGGAAATGCAAAAACCCCCGCCGGGTCGGGCGGGGGTTTCTGGCTTGGGGGAGCCTGACGATTACCTACTTTCACACGGGAATCCGCACTATCATCGGCGTAGAGTCGTTTCACGGTCCTGTTCGGGATGGGAAGGGGTGGGACCGACTCGCTATGGTCATCAGGCAAAAGGGGTTGTCGCGGTGCTTCGCAGCGCGACCAATCCGGAAGAAGCAGTAATCTTGGGTTGTGTGTATCGCACACGAGAATTCTAACCAGCGCGCCGGTGCTTCACACCGCGCGCCGCACCGATCAGCTGCGCTGCTCGATGCTCTGCGTTGGTCATCCATCAGCGCTGAAGCGCTAACGGCTGCCGAAACAGACTGGTTATAGGATCAAGCCTTACG
>NZ_JGVW01000125.1 GCF_000687455.2 Burkholderia sp. lig30 | reverse complement strand
GAGTCGTCGTTGTCGAACGGGTGCATCGCGAGGTTGCCGCCCCAGCCGGGCCCCGATGCGCCGAGCGGCGTCACGAAGTTGATGATGAAGTCGTACTGGCGGCCGAACGTGACCGCGCCGTACTGCGACGACGAGAGGCCGACGTACGCCTGCCGGCCGAACAGGTCGCCACCGTTGTTGAAGGTGCCGTTGTTCACCGAGAAGCCGTTTTCGAGGGTGAAGACGGCCGCCAGCCCGCCGCCGAGATCCTCGTTGCCGCGAATGCCCCAGCGCGAGCTGCTCAGGTTGCCGGAGTTCATTGCCCAGCCGCTCGAGCCGGGTGCCTTGCCGGTGCTGGTCTGGTTGTTCGCGTAAGTGATCGACGCATCGATCAGCCCGTACAGCGTGACGCTGCTCTGCGCATGACCGGTCCCTGCGTGCAGTGCGCCCGCCAGCAGCACCGCAATGCCCTTCCCCGTATGTTTGATCGTTGGTTTCATTGGTTCTGTTTTCATTTGACGACAAAAAATCAGCTCATCCGGCAGTCGTGCCATCGCAAGCGCATGGCCTTCAATCTAATGGGGTGGGGTGACGGCGGTCAACGAACGGATTCTGTTATCTATATGATCCGTTTGCAGGAACGGAATGCGTTGCGCGTTCGAAGGCCTGCGAGCGAACCCGGCTCGCATCGCCCGCCCGTTATGAGCGTGAACAGGCGCTAAGCCGCATCGCGTTGTGCGCCGACGAGCCGATAGACGCTGCGCGCCGCATGATCGAGCAGGAAGCCGAGCAGGCCGATCACGACGATCACGGCCATCAGCTCCGAATAGGCGAGCCGGTCGCGCGTGTCGAGGATCAGGTAGCCGAGCCCCGAGCTGACGCCCAGCATCTCGGCGGGCACCAGCACGATCCACGACACGCCGATCGCGAGCCGGATTCCGGTCAGCACGTGCGCGGCAATGCCGGGCAGGTACACGTGCCAGAGCATTTCCATGCGCGTGGCGGACAGGCTCGCGCCGAGCTGCAGCCAGCGCCGGTCGATCTGCTGGACACCGCTCGCCGTGCTCATCACGACCGGCCAGACGGCCGCGAACGCGAGCAGGAAATAGACGGGCGGGTCGCCGACGCCGAGCGACATCACGGCGACCGGCATCCACGACATCGGCGAGATCATGCGCAGGAATTGCAGCGCGGGAGACAGCAAGGTGTCGATCGCCTTTACGCTTCCGATCAGGAATCCGAATGGAATGCCGATTGCCATCGCACATGCGAGCCCGACGCCGATGCGCCGCAGGCTGGCGCCGACGTGCACGAGCAGCCGGTCCTCGGTGACGAGCACGGGCAGCGTCGCGAGTGCGCGCGCCGGCGCGAACTGCGCGGCGAGCGCGTTGTGCGGCGCGAGTGCGGCGATGCCGAGCCACCAGAGCGCGACGGCGGCGGCAAGCCCCGCCGCACCGAGCGCCAGGCCGGCGGCGCGACCCCGCCGGGTGCGGCCGTCGCCGGTGGCGGGCGGGACGGATGAGCGGGCGGACAGGTCAGACAACGATGGTCTCCGTGCGCACATACGTGTCGGGCAGGCCGAAGGCCTTCATGCCGCCGACCGCGGCGATGCTGGCCTTCACGAAGCGGTCGTCGACGAGGTCGCGCGCGACGAACGCCGGGTCGAGCGCGGCCAGGAACGGCGCACTGCCGTCCACCTGCGTGGCCTTCAGGCGGGTCACGAGCGCCTCGGTGTAGGACGGGTACGGATACGGCTGGAAGTCGATCCGCTTCGCATGCCACTGCGGATGCAGGACCGCGCGGTCGCCGAGGTAACGCGCATCGTCGGCCGGCGACGGCGCGAGCACGCTCGACAGCAGCGCGCCCGCATGCGGCGTGTAATGCTGCTCGCCGGTTTTCGACAGCAATTGCGCGGCGTCCTGCGGATGCGTGCGTGTCCACAGCTGGGCCTTGACGATCGCATCGACCACCTTTTGCGACCATGCCGGGCGCTGGGTCAGGTCACGCTCGTGCATGAACACGACGCAGCAGGCGTGATTGCGCCACACATCGCCGGTGAAGCGGAAGATCCTGCCGACCTTCAGCGCTTCGGCCGCCGCGTTGAACGGCTCCGCGACGATATAGCCCGCGATCTGCTTCGCGGCCAGCGCGGGCGGCATGTCGGCGGGCGGCATCACGATGAGGCGCACCTCGTTCGCGCCGAGCGCGCCCTCCTTCTTCAGCACGGGCGTGAGACCCTGCGCGCGCAGCATGTCCTGCACGACGACGTTGTGAATCGAATACCAGAACGGCACGGCGACGGTCTTGCCGCCGAGATCGGCGAGCTTCGCGATCTCCGGCGCGACGGTCAGCGCGGAGCCGTTCACGTGATTCCAGGCGACCACCCTGGCCGGCGCGCGGCTGCCGTAGCGTGCCCAGATCGTCATCGGCGCGAGCAGGTGGACGACGTTGACCTGCCCGGACAGGAACGCCTCGACGAGTTGCGCCCAGCTGCGAAGCAGCGCCGGTTTCTCGACCGCGAGGCCGGCCTCCTGGAAGTAGCCGTTGTGATGGGCGACGAGCAGCGGCGCCGCGTCGGTGATCGGCAGATAGCCGATCCGCACCGGCGCGTCGGGCTCGTTCGCGGCGCGGGCATTCAGCGCGCCGAGCAGCGGCGCCGCGCCCGCGGCAGTGAAAATCGACGCGAGTTTCAGCCACTCGCGTCGGGTCATGGGGAGCTGGCACATGGGGCGGGCATCCTGGTGGGTTGAACTTCAGGCGGAAGGCGGCGTGCGCGCCATCGAATCGTGGAGCGCCGTCGCGACGCGCACGCGCAGCGCGCCGAGGCGTTCGAGCTGCGTGTCCCGTGGCGCCGGCACGTCGACGGTCAGCTCGGCCGCGAGCCGGCCGCCGTGGCCGAGCACGACGACCCGGTCGGAGACGAGCAGCGCCTCGTCGATGTCGTGCGTGACGAGCAGGGTCGCGGCCTGCGTGTCGCGCACGATCCGGACGAGCAGGCGCTGCATGTCGGCGCGGGTCACTTCGTCGAGCGCGCCGAACGGCTCGTCGAGCAGCAGCGTGCGGGGCTGGCGGGCGAGGCAGCGCGACAGCGCCGCGCGCTGCGCCATGCCACCCGACAGCTGGCGCGGAAACAGATGGCCCGCATGCGCGAGGCCGACGGCGGCCAGCGCCGACGCGACGCGCGCCTGGCGTTCGTGCCGCGGCAGTTTCGGCTGGCGCGCGAACCCGAGGCCGAACGCCGCATTGCGTTCGACCGACAGCCACGGCAGCAGGCACGGGTCCTGGAACGCGAGCGCGACATCGGGCCGGGGCCCGGCGAGCGGCGTGCCGTCGACGTGAATAGCGCCGGCGGACGGCCGCTGCAGCCCGGCGACGATGCGCAGGAGCGTCGATTTGCCCGCGCCGCTCGCGCCGAGCAGCGACACGATCTCGCCCGGCCGCACCGCGAGGTTCACGCCGTCGAGCACCGTGCGTTGCGGCCAGCGCAGGCCGACGCCGCGCAGCAGCACGCGCGGCGCGGCCGCATCGGGGCGGGCGTCGGCACTCATGCTGATTTGCCGCGCCGGTATTGCGCGAGCTGATGGTTGAGCTGCACGACGATCGGCACGAAGGCTGCCTCGCGCGCGCGCCGGGCCACGTCGTCGCGGCCCGCGCCGCGCAGGTAGCCAAGGCCGCCCGCAGCCTGCACGTCGAGCTGCGACGCGGCCGCGACGATGCGCGCCAGCCCGATCCGGATATCGAACTGTGCCGCGGGCGACGCGACGAACGCGCCGCTTGCGACGCCTTCATAGAGCTGCCCTGTCAGCGTGTCGAGCGCGCGCCGCAGCGCGTTCGCGTCGCCGGCGAGCGCGTCGCGTATCGACGCGCTGCCGGTGTCGACCGAATCCAGCGCGCGGCGCGCGAGGCCGATCGACATCCCGCATTGCAGGCCGAGAAACGCGGGGCGTGCGTGTGCAAGGAACGCGCGCGCATCGGGCGCGATCTGCCAGCCGGCGTCGAGCACCGTGCCGTCGAGGTTCAGCGCCGCCGTGCTGCTCGCGCGCAGCGCGATCAGGTCGAGGTCGTCGCCGCGCGTCACGCCCGCGGCGTCGTGCGGAATCGCGAAGATCGCCGGCGGCGCGGCGTCGCCCTGATCGAATGCCGCCGCGACGACGAATCCTTCGCGGCGCAGATTGGTGATCCACGGCAACGCGCCGCTCAGCGCGAAGCGGGTGCGAGCCGCGTCGAGAGGCTCGGCGCGCATCTGCAGCGATTCGATGTTCGACAGGTACTTCATCGCGTTCGACAGGCCGGTCGCGCCGGCGCACGCGCCGCTCAGCAATGCGGGCAGCCAGCGTGCGCGCAACGCGTCGTTCGTGCTTTGCAGCAGGTATTCGATGAACGCGCGGTGGCCCCACAGCACGAACGCGGCCGTGAGCGAATGGCGCGCGACGGCGGCGATCGTCTCGATCGCATCGACCGTCGTGCCGCCTGCGCCGCCCAGCGCGCCGGGCACGCCGATACGCGGCAGGCCCGCTTGCGCGAGCCGGGGCAGGATCGCGGAGGCGAGCGCCGGCGTCGTGTCGAGCGCGTCGGCATGGGCATCCAGCCACAAGACGAGATCGGGCGCGAGCCCGGCGGGACGGGGGCGCACGGTTGCGCCGGGTGCGAGGGGCGTGGCGGGCGTCATGCGGCGTGCGCGCCGGCGTCCCAGCGATAGGCGGCCAGTTGCGGATTCAGTTCGTTCTGCGCGAGGTTGTTCGCGAAATTGCACAGCGTCGCGAGACTCACGCCGAGCACCACGTCGAGCGCGTTCGCATCGCTGAAGCCCGCTGCATGCCAGGCGTCGAGTGCGGCGTCGGCGACTGCGCCGCGCGTTGCGATCACCGCACGCGTGAAGGCGGCCACTGCGTCGAGGCGAGCGTCGCCCGTCGCGCGGCCGTCGCGCAACGCGTCGACGACCGGCGCCGGCAGTTGCGCCTTCTTGAGCGCGACCGCGGTATGCCCGGCGACGCAAAAGCCGCAGCCGTGGATGGCCGCCGCCGTGATCTGCACGACCTCGCGCTCCGCGAGCGTGAGACCGCCGCGGCCGTTGATCTCGCCGACGGTCAGATACGCTTCGAGCGCGGTCGGCGCGTTCGCGAGCGACGCGACGAGATTCGGCAGGAAGCCGTTGGCGGCCAGCGAGCGCTCGAGCAACGGGCGGCTCGCGGCGGGGGCGCTTTCGACGGAGTGCAAAGGTAGACGGCTCATGACGTTTTCGGGCGTGTGCGTGGAAGATGAGTACCGATTGTCGGCGACCGCATCCGGGCCGGGCAATGCGCGCCTGTCTGCGATTTCTGCGGATTTGTCTCGCGCGGGAGCGATGCCCGGCGACGGATCAATGCAGTGCGTCCGCGCATTCCGCCGCGCGGCGCCATGCGCCGGGCTGCACGCCGGTCACGCGCTTGAAGGCCTGCGCGAACGCCGATTCGGACTGGTAGCCGACGCGCCCGGCCGCGTCGGGCGTGCTGGCGCCCGCGCGCATGATCGACGCCGCGAGCTTCATCCGCACCAGCGTCACGAATTGCGCGGGCGACTGCCCGGAAATTTCAGCGAAGCGCTTGCAGAACCGCGCACGCGACATGTGGACGAACGCGGCCATCCGTTCGGTGGTCCAGCGCTCGCCCGGCGTTTCGACGATGGCGGCGGCGAGCGGCGCGAACTCCGGGCGGCGCAGCAGCGCCCAGAAGCACGGCGCGCGTTCGGCATCCGTATCGAGCGCGCGCAGCACATAGACGAACAGCAGCGCGGTGAGCCGCGCAATCAGCGGCGACGGCGCGTGGGCGTTGCGCCGCGCCTCCGCCAGCACGAGATCGAACACGGCGCGCGCGCCGTCCAGCGACGGCTGGTCGCGACGCGCGACGACGTGCTCGGGCAGCAGCCCGAGCAGCAGCCCGTCGAGACTGGACTGGAATTCGAAGAAGCCGCACGCGAGGCCGACGCTGCCGGCCGGCTCGCACCCGGCCGGATCGAGCGGCAGCATCGTCCCCGCGCGCGCATCGGCGCGCGCCGGGGCCGGCGGTTGCGGATCGGGCGACAGGCAATGCGACAGATCGGACAGCAGAAAGACCGCATCGCCGGCCGACAGCCGGATGCTTTGCGCGGGATGGTCCGGGCGTGCGGGCAGGTGAAGCCAGCAATGGCCATGCAGCACCACGTGGAAGCTGGCGCGCCGGTGTCCGGCCGTCGAGGCTTGCCAGGCGCCGCAATATTGGCCGACGTGGAACAGCGTGCTCTTCAGTTCGAGACCGTTGAGCAGCCAGTCGGCGAAGGTATCGGTGTTGGACTGCATGGGTGTAACGGGATCGAATGAGCGGTGCGGACTGCGCGCGATCCTCAACCGTAGCGGATTGCCCGGCCGTTACAACCAATGATTTGTCGAATGCTTATCCGGATCGGACATATCCGGTCGACCGCGCGGCCGGTCCGGCCGCGCGGTCGCCATCGGCGTGGCGCGACGATCGCGCAGCCGCGCTACTGCCACGCGGGTGCCGGCGTGATCTGCGTCGTATACGCGGTCGCGGGAAGCAACGTGATGTACGAGATCGACTGCCCGCCGTAGGTTTCCGTCGTCGAGCCGGATTTGATCCCCGTCACCGGCACGACGACGGACAGCCCGTCGCTGCGGGCGGCGCCGAGCACGATCGACTTGCCGGGCGTCAGCGTGGCCGCCACGCCCGACGTGCTGTAGATGCTCCGTTGCAATGCCAGCGTTCCGAGATCGGTCAGATACGGGCTGAGGATCGGCAGTCCTTTGTAGAACTGGTTGTATTTGGTCAGCACCGCATTGAGCAGGTCGCCCAGCAGGGAGTTCGAGCTGCTGTAGCTTCTCAGGTTCGACTGATGGAACATCAGCGGACGATGGTCGTAGGTGAGCAGGTACGAGACCAGCGTGTCCGATACCTTGTCGAGCACCTGCGCGTAGGTCAGGTCGTATCCCCACCGCGTCGGGTCGATGCCGTTCGCGCCATAGAAGTAGTTGTACTCGGCGACCCATTCCGACGGCTGCGACACGTTGTAGAACAGCGCGGTCGCGTAGCGCGGAATCTCGAAGATGCTCTGGTTGACGCAGTTGTACTTGCCGGTGTTGAACGCCGGCAGCGGCCACGGCGTGCCGTTGTTGTTCGTCGGGCAGTTCGCCGTGCCGACCGGCGGCGTCGGCTTCGACGAATCGGACACCAGCACCCGCGAGCCGAACGACACCAGCGCGCCAAGCGTCGTTGCGTTGTAGAGCCCGGAGATTTCCGGTGTCACGAGCGCTTGCGTCGAGTAGGCCGTGAAGCCGAATTTCCGTGCGACGGTGTTGTTGCTCGTCATCTCGTCGGAGACCTGGCTCGCCGTCGTGGTGAACGGCGGGTCCAGAAGCAGATGGTCATACGTGTGGCTGATCCACTTGAAGCTGGCCTGGCTCGATCGAACCTGGGTCGTCAGCGTGTCGGTGCCGGTCGTCGGGTAGTCGCCCTGGCCGCCGTACGCGGTGCTGTAACCGCTGCCGTTGAACGCGAAGCTCAGCTTCAGCGCGGCCGCGTTGGCCGTCTTGCTGTTGACGTTCGACTGCCACTTGAGCACGTTGCCGAGGTCGCTGCCGGTGATCCGGTATTCGCACGACGTGGTGCCCGTGTATGACGCGATCGATCCCGGCGGATTGCCGAGCGGACACAGTCCCTGCGGGCTCGTGCTCGTCACCGCGCCGCTTCTCACGTCGTACCAGAGGCCGGTGTACTCGGACTGCGCGTACGGGAAGATCTCGTCCGGAATGCCGACGTCGTCCACTTGCGGATCGATGTAGACGTGCCGGTTGCCGAGAAACAGCCCTCTGGTGAGCCAGTTGACGATGCCGTACGAGAGCGTCATCGAATGGACCAGGAACGGGTTGTTGTCGAACGTGACCGCCATGATTTCGCGCGACGTGCTGTCGCCCGCAAGCGGCGCGGAATTGCTGAACAGGCAGGTCGCGGCGATCGGGCTCGTGACGTTGTTCGTACCTGTCGCCTGCAGCACCGGCGTCACCGTCGTGCCGGCCGGCAGCGGACTGGCCGCCGCAGCGAAATAGGTCCATGCGTTCTGGATCGTCAGCGGGCTTTTCGTGCTCGTGCCCGCGTTCATGTACGGAAACAGCGTCATGCCGGCCGACGTGAACGTCGACGGCAGCGGCGACGCGGTCGTGTCGCGATAGCCGACGGATTGCAGGCACGCGGTGTCGCCCGGCCACGTGTAGAGGCTCGCGAGCCGCACGTTGTACTTGAATTGATAGCGCGCGAGCGCTTGCGCGAGCGTGCCGCCGCTGAACGGATTCATGTACCGGTAGTCGCTGACCGGCATGATGATCCCCTGATACATCGCGTGGTCGCCCGTTTCGAGCATGGGCAGCGTCGGATTGTTCGTGTCGTAGCTGTAGACCGTATACGGGACGCCGATGCGGTCGAGCGCCGTTTGCGTGGCCTGCAGCTCAGGCCCGTTGCCCGTCTGCTGGCTCGCGAGGATCAGGACCTTCAGGTCGATCTGCGCATCGGCCGGAACGGCGTGGCCGACATGGGCCGTCGTGGAGAGTGTCGCGATGGCGGCGACGCGCGCCAGCCGTCCGCGATCGCGGAAAAATGCTCGTACTGCGCTCATGAGGAACCTCACGCATCGGTGGTCGAACGGACAGGTCTTTTCCCCGGTATGGAAGCGAGCTCGGCGCTCAAAGTTTTTGCGGTGCGATCTTCTGCTTGTTCTGCACCTCGCCCGGATGGGGGCCGGTCGGCAGCGAAGGCGCCCTGGCGGGAACCCGCGCGCCCGGCTGGGGCGCATGGCGAGCCGGGCGGCCGATGTGGCGACTGTCGGCAGCAAACGTCGCGGACGGATCCAGGGCCGCGGCGGCGGCCAGCGCAAAGCACATGCCGGGCAACACCGTGCGCCATGCACGTGAGGTCCGCTTGATTCTGCTGGGATTCATGATTTCCTCGTTACTCGCAGGCTCGGTCGGATATGTTTCAAATGTGACCACGCGCCCTGCGGCTCGACCTGCGTTTCAAGCGCGCCGGCATGCCCCCTGCGGATCGCGGGAGGGCGATGAAGCATGGTCCGTTGTGCGAGCTGGAATGCCGCTGCGTGGACGTGACGCGGCGTGGCCGCGTTCCGGGCCGTCATGTGAACCGGATGCCGTCGCGGTGTGATTTCCAGCCTGCCCGCGGTGGCAAGCGACTCGCGTGCCATTCCTGTCAGACCCTTGATGGGACTGATGTCCGTGTAGCAGCGATGTCAGATGGGTGTCTGCGAGACGTAAGAAATGTTTCTGGTTTGATACGCCGGTGCCGGGGAGGCGGGGGATTCGCCGAAGCGGGCGCGCGCGAGCCGCGTCACGCGCCCGTCGCGCGGCGCGCGACATGATCCGGCGTAGCGGCATCGCTGTCGGTCAGCACGCGATTGCGCCCGGCCAGCTTGGCCCGGTAGAGCAACGCATCGGCGCGCCTGAGCAGCGAAGTCAGATCGGCCGCTCCGGCGCCGGACGCCAGCGCGACACCGAAACTGGCGGTCATGCGGCAGCCGGCTCCGTCCGCGGTGGGTACGACCGCCCCGGCGATCGCGGCACGCAAGCGCTCGGCCAGCGCGCGCGCCTCGTCGGGTGTGCCGACTTGCGCCATGATCGCGAATTCCTCGCCACCGATGCGCGCGACGATGTCCGACTGACGGACATGCGTGCGGCACAGCTCGCCGACGCACCGCAGCGCGTCGTCGCCGACTGCGTGGCCGCACGTGTCGTTGATCAGCTTGAAGTGATCGACGTCGAACATGATCAGCGCGATCGGCTGCGTATCCGCGCGTGTCTGCTGACACGTCGCGCGCGCACGGTGCTCGAACGCGCGCCGGTTCAGCAGGTGGGTCAGCGAATCCGTCTCCGCCATCGTCGCGAGCTCCTGAATCAGGAGCGCACGCTCGTGCTCGAGCCGGGTGCGTTCGAGGCTGTTGGCGCGCAGCACCCGGATCGCGTCGAACATCGCATGGATTTCCCGGTGCAGAAAGCGCGTCGGGATCGGGTGGCTCAAGTCGTCCCTGGCGATCGCGTCGATGAGGCGGGTCGCATCGGCGAATGGTCGGACGATATGCATGCGGAACCAGCGGATCATCCACACCAGCGCCGCCAGCAGCACCGCTTCGGCCACGGCGGTGCCGATCAGCGCGAACAGCATGGTCTGCCGGTGCTGGCGGATGTCGTCCTCGGCCAGGTGCAGCACGTCGTCGCGGAAATCGGTGATGGCGCGCATGGTCGGCACGTAGCGCTCGGCAAACTGCGCGGGGGAGGTGTCCGCGCCGCCCGGCCGGCTGGCCAGCGTCCGCATCGTCTCGACATAGTGCAATCCGTCGCCGAAATACGCGGACTTGAGCTGCCCCAGCGGCGCGGTGGCAAGGCCGGGGCGGGCGGCGACGCGCAAGTCGATCATCGCGCGCAGCTGGTCGATCCGCCCGCGCGTGCGTTCGATGGAAAGGCGCTCGTCCTCGGTCAGCGCGCGGCGCATCGACAGCGCCGCGGTGAAATGCGAGCCGAGCTGCCCGGCGTGCTCGCGCAAGTCGGCTGCGAGCCGCGCGAGGATCAGGCAGTTGAGGGCGTCCGGGTCGCCGTGGACGACGTCGGACATGCGCTCGGCAACGATCGACTGGAGCCCGGGGATCACCGCGATCATCCGGGTCACCGCGTCCTGCACCGCGAGATCGCCGCGTTGCGAGAGCGGCAGCGCGATCAGGCGGTCGACGTTGCCGCGCGCCGCCGTCAGGTCGGCGCGCACGCGCCGGGCGCCGTCGACATCCCTGGCGCAATGCGCGCAATGCGCGGCGCGCAGCGTGTCGGCCAGTTGTTCGATGCGGCGGTCGCTCTCTTCGCGAAAGCGCCGCAGCGCGCTCTGGCGGGCGGCGGGAATCGGGATGTCCTCGCCCAGCGCCCCGTTGGTCGGCCCGCGTTCGGCCGAGACCTTTTCCATCGTCAGCAGGGCGGCCCGCAGCGACCGGAAGCTGCGCGTCGCGTCGTCCGCCCGGACGTATCCGAGCCACTCATAGGCCAGCAGCCAGCACGACAGCAGCAGGATGGGGATCAGGGTCATGGCGACGCCGACGCCAAAACGCCTGTCCATCGATGTTTCTGAGGACATGGTCCGGAATATGAGGGGATTGTTGAGTGATCCTGCGCGGCCGGCCGTCACGTTCGGCGCGCGCGTACTGGCCGGCGCCATCAACGATGACTAACGGCAAAACGCTGAGGATCTTTAACGACTCGAGCCTGTGCGCGCCCTCCGGATGGTGCGGCGTGCAGGCGTCAATCTACCATGCGTCGCGCCGCGAAGGGGGGCGACGCGCCGGCGGCGGCCGCCGAACCGCCTTTACGCTTGCGGTCGGTCGTGCTCCAGCCGGCTCATCGCTTCCATCACCTCGTTCCTGAACCGCACGAGCGCCGCGCTCTCCGGCGCGGGCGGCTGCAGCGCGGCCCACAGCATGTCGATCAACTGCTCGGCCGTCGTTTCCGTGTCGAGCTTCCGGCGCCCGAGGATCGCATCCCACAGCACGTGCTCGATCGGCCCGAACACCAGCGACCGGAGCAGGCTCAGCGGCATGTCCGTGCGGATCTGACCGGCCGCCTGCCCGCGCGCGAGCACGTCCATCAGCGGCGCCGTGTAGCGCCGTTGCTGCGCCGTCAGCTCGTCGCTCAGCACGTGCTGCTTGGCGCGCCCCTCCGACAGCACCAGCGCGCACAGGCCGGTGCCGTTCACCAGCATCAGCCGCAGGTGGGTGCGCACGATGAACGCGAACTGCTGGCGAACCGGCGCGTCGTGCGGCATGCCGCTCTCGAATGCCGCGATGTTCTCGTCGTACCAATCCGCGATGACCCGCGCGCACAGCTCGCGCTTGCCGCGAAAGTAGCTGAACACCGTCGCCTCCGACACGCCCACCCGCTGCGCGATCTCCGACGCGGTCGCTTGCTCGTACCCCTTTTCTGCAAACACGTCGCGGCTGGCGCGCAGGATGTCCTGCACGCGCTGCTGGGATTTGCGGCTGGCGGGGGCGCGGGGTGGGTCGGCGCGGTCGGCCTTGGGGGCGGCTGTCATGGTGTCGCAATCGGCGTCTGTCATGGCGACATGATATCTGAGTGTCACTCAAAAAACTATTGACGAGCGTGCCGGCGAAGCGCGACACTACACAAAAATTTCCGCGGTATTTCTCAACGAATCGGCGTTCGAACCGGTTCTGAGCAAAACTCAGAAATCGGTGCGAACGCAAACGCATTTTCTGGAGACGGAGGAGACATGAGCAACCTGCCCGGCGTGCAATTCATGCTCGGTGAAGACATCGAGATGCTGCGCGACGCTGTCGCGACATTCGCGGCGAAGGAAATCGCGCCGCGCGCGGCGGAGATCGATCGCACCGATCAGTTCCCGATGGACCTGTGGCGCAAGTTCGGCGAACTGGGCGTGCTCGGCATGACGGTCGCCGAGGAATACGGCGGCTCGAGCCTCGGCTACACCGCGCACATGGTCGCGATGGAGGAAATCTCGCGCGCGTCGGCGTCGGTGGGCCTGTCGTATGGCGCGCACTCGAACCTGTGCGTGAACCAGATCCATCGCAACGGCACCGAAGCGCAGAAGCGGAAATACCTGCCGAAGCTGGTCTCCGGCGAGCACATCGGCGCGCTCGCGATGAGCGAGCCGAACGCCGGCTCGGACGTCGTCAGCATGAAGCTGCGCGCGGACAAGCGCGGCGACCGCTACGTGCTGAACGGCACCAAGATGTGGATCACCAACGGTCCGGACTGCGACACGCTCGTCGTCTACGCGAAGACCGATCTGGAAGCCGGCGCGCGCGGCATCACCGCGTTCATCGTCGAGAAGGGCATGAAGGGCTTCTCGGTCGCGCAGAAGCTCGACAAGCTCGGCATGCGCGGTTCGCACACCGGCGAACTGGTGTTCCAGGACGTCGAAGTGCCGGAAGAGAACATCCTCGGCGAGCTGAACGGCGGCGTGAAGGTGCTGATGAGCGGCCTCGACTACGAGCGCGCGGTGCTCGCGGGCGGCCCGACCGGCATCATGGCCGCGTGTCTCGACGCGGTCGTGCCGTACATCCACGACCGCAAGCAGTTCGGCCAGGCGATCGGCGAATTCCAGCTGATCCAGGGCAAGGTCGCCGACATGTACACGACGTTCCAGGCGTGCCGCGCGTACCTGTACGCAGTCGGCCGCCACCTCGATTCAGCGGGCAGCGGCCACGTGCGCCAGGTCCGCAAGGATTGCGCGGGCGTGATCCTCTATACCGCGGAGAAGGCGACGTGGATGGCGGGCGAGGCGATCCAGATCCTCGGCGGCAACGGCTACATCAACGAGTATCCGGTCGGCCGTCTGTGGCGCGACGCGAAGCTCTACGAGATCGGCGCGGGCACGAGCGAGATCCGCCGGATGCTGATCGGCCGCGAGCTGTTCGCGGAAACGATGTAACGGAAACGGAGCGAGCCGATGCCGATCATCGAATCCAAGCTGAACCCGCGTTCGGAGGAATTCCGCGCGAACGCCGCGGCGCTCGAGGCGGTCGTCGCCGACCTGCGCGCGAAGATCGAACAGCTCGCGCAGGGCGGCGGGGCCGCCGCGCGCGACAAGCACCTGTCGCGCGGCAAGCTGCTGCCGCGCGACCGGATCGCGCAGCTGCTCGATCCGGGCACGCCGTTCCTCGAGCTGTCGCAGCTCGCGGCGAACGGGATGTACAACGACGACGCGCCGGGTGCGGGCGTCATCACCGGCATCGGCCGGATCGCCGGCCGCGAGTGCGTGATCGTCTGCAACGACGCGACGGTCAAGGGCGGCACCTACTACCCGATCACGGTCAAGAAGCACGTGCGCGCGCAGGAGATCGCCGCGGAGAACCGTCTGCCGTGCGTGTATCTCGTCGATTCGGGCGGCGCGAACCTGCCGAACCAGGACGACGTGTTCCCCGACCGCGATCACTTCGGCCGCATCTTCTTCAACCAGGCCCAGATGTCGGCGGCGGGGATCGCGCAGATCGCCGTCGTGATGGGCTCGTGCACGGCGGGCGGCGCGTACGTGCCGGCGATGAGCGACGAATCGATCATCGTCAAGAACCAGGGGACGATTTTCCTCGGCGGCCCGCCGCTCGTGAAGGCGGCGACCGGCGAGGAAGTGAGCGCCGAGGATCTCGGCGGCGGCGACGTGCATACGCGCCTGTCGGGCGTTGCCGACCATCTCGCGCAGAACGACGCGCATGCGCTGTCGATCGCGCGCGGCGTCGTCGGCCATCTCGCGCCGAAGATCGCCACGCCGGTCGCGCTGCGCGAAGCGAAGCCGCCGCGCTACGACGCGCAGAGCCTCTACGGCGTGATTCCGGCCGACACGCGCAAGCCGTTCGACGTGCGCGAAGTGATCGCGCGGATCGTCGACGATTCGGAGTTCGATGAATTCAAGGCGCGCTACGGCACGACGCTCGTGACGGGCTTCGCGCACATCTGGGGCCATCCGGTCGGGATCGTCGCGAACAACGGCATCCTGTTCTCCGAATCGGCGGTGAAGGGCGCGCATTTCATCGAGCTGTGCTGCCAGCGCAAGATCCCGCTCGTGTTCCTGCAGAACATCACCGGCTTCATGGTCGGCCGCAAGTACGAGAACGAAGGCATCGCGCGCCACGGTGCGAAGATGGTGACCGCGGTGTCGAACGCGAAGGTGCCGAAGTTCACGGTGATCATCGGCGGCTCGTTCGGTGCGGGCAACTACGGGATGTGCGGCCGTGCGTTCGCGCCGCGCTTCCTGTGGATGTGGCCGAACGCGCGCATCTCGGTGATGGGCGGCGAGCAGGCCGCGTCGGTGCTCGCGACGGTGCGCCGCGACGGCATCGAGGCGAAGGGCGGCACGTGGCCGCTCGAAGAGGAAGAAGCGTTCAAGCAGCCGATCCGCGACCAGTACGAGCGGCAGGGGCACCCGTACTACGCGAGCGCGCGCCTGTGGGACGACGGCGTGATCGATCCCGCACAGACCCGCGACGTGCTGGGCCTCGGGCTTGCCGCGTCGATGAACGCGCCGATCGACGACACGCGCTTCGGCGTGTTCCGGATGTAAGGGGGCGCAGCATGAGATACGAGACGCTGAAGGTGTTCGACGACGGCCGCGTCGCGACCGTCACGCTCGCGCGGCCGGACGTGCGCAACGCGTTCAACGAGACGATGATCGCGGAGCTGACGGCCGCGTTCGTCGCGCTCGACGCGCGCGCCGACCTCCGCGCGGTCGTGCTGGCGGCCGAAGGCCCGGCATTCTGCGCGGGCGCGGACCTGAACTGGATGAAGAAGATGGCCGGCTACTCGGACGACGAGAACCGCGCCGACGCGCGGCTGCTCGCGCGCATGCTCGAGGCGATCCATCGCTGCGGCAAGCCGGTGATCGCGCGCGTGCACGGCGACGCGTATGCGGGCGGCGTCGGGCTCGTTGCCGCGTGCGACATCGCGATCGCGGCGGACACGGTCAAGTTCTGCCTGTCCGAAGCGCGGCTCGGCCTGATTCCCGCGACGATCGCGCCGTACGTGGTGCGCGCGATGGGCGAGCGCGCGGCACGCCGCTATTTCACGACGGCTGAGGTGTTCGACAGCGCGCGCGCGGCGGCGCTCGGCTTCGTCCACGAGACGGTCGCGGCCGATGCGCTCGACGAGACGGTCGCGAAGCTCGCCGCCACGCTCGTCTCGAACGGGCCGGATGCGGTGCGCGCGTGCAAGACGCTCGTGCGCGACGTCGCCGGCCACCCGCTCGACGCGGCGCTGATCGAGCAGACCGCGGAGTGGATCGCGCGTACCCGCGCGGGCGCGGAGGCGCGCGAAGGCATCGCGGCGTTTCTGGAGAAGCGCACGCCGGCGTGGCGCGCGTGACGCAGCCGACGACGCTTCGCCGCCGCGCCGGAGCGCGCATCGGCGAAGCGTGAACAACATCGATTACCGGACGACATCGAAGCCATGTTCGACAAGATTCTGATCGCCAATCGTGGCGAAATCGCCTGCCGGGTCGCCGCGACGTGCAAACGTCTCGGGATCGCGAGCGTTGCCGTGTATTCGGACGCGGATGCGCATGCGAAACACGTGGCCGCCTGCGACGAGGCGGTGCATATCGGCGGCTCGGCTGCCGCCGACAGCTATCTGCGCATCGAGCGCATCATCGACGCCGCGCGCGCGACCGGCGCACAGGCGATTCACCCGGGCTACGGGTTCCTGTCCGAGAACGAGGACTTCGCGCGCGCGTGCGAGGCGGCGGGGATCGCGTTCATCGGGCCGCCGGTCGACGCGATCGCCGCGATGGGCTCGAAGGCCGCCGCGAAGGCGCTGATGCAGGCCGCGGCGGTGCCGCTCGTGCCGGGCTATCACGGCGACGCGCAGGAGGCCGCGCTGCTGCATCGCGAAGCCGACGCGATCGGCTACCCGGTGCTGCTCAAGGCCAGCGCGGGCGGCGGCGGCAAGGGGATGCGCGTCGTCGAGCGCTCGGACGACTTCCCGGCCGCGCTCGCGTCGTGCCAGCGCGAGGCGGCGAGCAGCTTCGGCAACGACCGCGTGCTGATCGAGAAGTATCTGCTGCGCCCGCGTCACGTCGAGGTGCAGGTGTTCGGCGACCGGCACGGCAACACGGTCTATCTGTTCGACCGCGACTGCTCGGTGCAGCGCCGTCACCAGAAGGTGCTCGAGGAAGCGCCGGCGCCGGGCCTGCCGGACGGCGTGCGCCGCTCGATGGGCGAGGCGGCCGTCGCGGCCGCGCAGGCGGTCGGCTACGTCGGCGCGGGCACGGTCGAATTCATCATGACGGGCGACGCGTTCTATTTCATGGAAATGAACACCCGCCTGCAGGTCGAGCATCCGGTCACCGAAATGGTCACGGGGCTGGATCTCGTCGAATGGCAATTGCGCGTCGCGGCCGGCGAGCCGCTGCCGTTGCGTCAGGAGCAGCTGCACGTGCACGGCCATGCGATCGAGGCGCGCCTGTATGCGGAGAACCCCGCGCGCGGCTTCCTGCCGTCGACCGGCACGCTCAAGCACCTGCGCCTGCCGGACGGCGTCGAGTTCGACATCGGCGCGCCGGTGCGCGTCGACAGCGGCGTGCGCGAGGGCGATGCGATCACGCCGTTCTACGATCCGATGATCGCGAAGCTGATCGTCCATGGCGCGGACCGCGAGGAAGCGCTCGGCCGGATGGCGCGCGCGCTGCGCGACTGCGAGGCGGTCGGGCTCCACACCAATGCGGCGTTCCTGCAGCGGATCGTCGCGTGCAAGCCGTTCGCCGAGGCCGATCTCGACACCGGGCTGATCGAGCGGCATCACGATACGCTGTTCGCGCCGCAGGCGTCGCCGCGTGCCGCGCTCGCGCTGGCCTGCGCGGCGTTGCTTGCCCGCGAGCGCGACATGCAGGCGGGCGGCGCGTCGCCGTGGGCGGCGCTGCCGAACTGGCGGCTGAACGCCGGTTATCGGCGCACGATCGAATGGCGCGCGCTCGAGCGCGAGACGGACGTGACGGTCGCGTACGAGGACGGCGCCGCCGGCCAGCGCCTCGCGGCTGGCGACGCGGCGGCGCAGCCGTTCGCGTGGTCGCGCGGCGCGACGCCGCTCGATTTCGACGTCACGCTCGACGGTGTGCGCAGCAGCGGGCGCGTGTACGCGGACGGCGATACGTTCCACGTCTTCACGCAAGGCGCGGCCGAGGCGTTCGAATGGCGCAACCTGATCGCGCATGCGGGCGACACCGAGCACGGCGGCGGCCGCTTGACCGCGCCGATGCCGGGCAAGGTCATCGCGGTGCTGGTGGAGCCGGGGCAGGCGGTCGAGGCGGGCACGCCGCTGATCGTGATGGAAGCGATGAAGATGGAGCACACGATCGGCGCGCCGGCCGCCGGTGTCGTCGCCGAGATCCTCTATGCGGTCGGCGATCAGGTGGCCGATGGCGCGCAATTGCTCGTGATGGAGCAGGAGGCGGCGTAACGGAGGGACGGCACGGCGCGCAACGCACCGTGCCGCATGTGCGACAGGGCGGCACCGCATTGCCGGCGCCGCCCTGTCGCGCGATGCGCTTACTTCTTCTTCATGAAGCGCAACGCGAGGCGCGCCATGCGCGGCATGAACATCGGCCGCAGCAGACGCTTGTCGTAGCCCGCCATCCGGCGGTCGTTCTCGGTGAGGCACAGCGCGACCAGCTCGCGCGGATCGAGCGCATCGCCGACGCTTGCCGCGCCGGTGGCCGAGAAGTTCGCGTCGTGCGCGACGCCGTCGGTGTCGATGCCGCGCGCGATGCCGATCCGTTCCCAGATCAGGAACGCCCACACCGCGGCGACCTTCGCGAAGAACCACGGCCGGCGCCACCACGCCATGTTGCGCCAGTACCATGCGTACCAGTTGACGAAGAACAGGATGTGCCGGCCTTCCTCCTGGATCACCGGCTCGAAGGTCTCGACCAGCTCGGCGGGGAAGTAGCCCGAACGTTGCGCGGAGCGGAACAGCCCGAACGCGAAGAAGCTGTCGATGCACTCGCTGAAGCCCGTGACCATCCACGCCCATTCGGCGTCCTTCGGCGCGGGGTAGGCCGGCTCCGGCGCGAGCCTGATGCCGTACGCGTCGACGAGCTTCGACAGCACGATCTTGTGGCGGGCCTCTTCTCCGCCGTCCATGTCGAGCGTCTCGCGCAGCAGCGTGTCCTTGATGGTCGCGGCGAACGTCGCGACGCGGATCGACGCGCGCCCTTCCGTCTGCACTGCGATGTCCCAGATCGGCAGCGACGTGAGCCGCTCCAGCGCGTCCGGCTCGAGCGGCGGCCAGTCGATCACGGCCGGCTTGTACGGGTTGTGAGTCTCGAGCAGCATGCGGCAGAACATTTCTTTATGCGCGTCGGATCCGATCTTGACCGGGCCTTGACGCTCGTAGTCCCAGTTGCGCATTGCTTGATCTGCTGCTTGTTCGCGCTGCAGCGCGTCAGTCATGGCTATTGTTATTGCGAGATTACGGGGTGAAAGATTTTCACATGGCTCCCGAATCCGCGTATTTTGCTTGTCTCGCCTGCACGATTGCCTGATTCACGTCAATGATGCAGGTCAAGCATGCGTGTCGACCCAGAGGCGACCCCAACGCGACGCGTAGGCGAGCGCGTGTTCCTCCTCGAAGAAGAAATCGATCGCATCGAACGAATAGGCCCGCGATGCGCCGGTGCTGGCCTTGGCGATCGTCAGGTTGGCGGCGAACAGGCCGTTCGGCTGCCGCGCGGCGGCGGCGGCGACTTCGTAGCCTTTGTAACGGATCGTGCGGTTCATGGCGGACGCGGAAGAAGGAAGAGCTTTCAGCGTACGGAAACCTTCGGCAAAAAAGAACCAATCTTTCGGCCAATGCTAATGACGCGACGGATTGAATCGTCATTGCCGGGCGGTGGTTTCAGGCTGGCCGCGACGCGGGCAGGCAAACGCCGGTCGCGCGCCACCGAGGCGTGGCGCGCGACCGGCGCGTGGGAACGGAGGCGGCGCTCAGTGGCTCGCAAGCTTCAGCACCGGTGCAAGCGTGTTGGCCGACGCGACCTGCGTGGCCGCGCGATGCGACGCGAACGCGAGCGCGAACTCGGCGGCTTGCGCGCCGACCGTTTCGAGCTGTGCGGCGACTTTCGGGTCCGAGCAGCTATCGGCGCTTTCGAAGCGGGTTTCGAGCGTGTTGACGGCCGCGCCGAACGGCGTCGGCCAGCCGCGCAGCGCGTGCACGATCGAGCGCAGCGACGTTAGCACGGTGCCGGCCGCCTGCCAGCCGTAGGCGGTGACGATGCAGCCGACTGCCCGACCGTCCAGATAGGGGCGCTCGTCGGCGCGCAGCTCCTCGAGCGTATCGAGCGCGTTCTTCACGAGGCCCGATACGCCGCCGTGGTAGCCCGGCGTCGCGATGACGATCGCATCCGCCTGCCGCACGGTGTCGATCAGTTCGCGCTGCGCGTCGGTCAGCGTTTTCTGCTCGGGCGCGTAGTGCGGCAGCGTGTGCAGGAACGGGCCGTCGAACAGGCGGGTGCGTGCGCCGGCTGCCTGCGCGCCGCGCAGTGCGAAGCTCAGCGCGCGCTCGGTCGACGAGGATGCGCGGGTGGTGCCGCCGATGCCGACGACGAACGGGCGGCGATGCTGGTCGAATGCGGTCAAGGGGTGCTCCTCTCTGGGGTGCGTTGCCCGGCTAAGCGCAGGCTTAAAACTGCATGGTAGCGATCCTGGTTCTGGTCGGGAAACGACTTTTCGTTCTATCGATATGCGATGTGAGCGGGGGAGTGGCGCACGGTGGCGGCGCAGATGGATAGCAGAATTGCTTGGTTGGGTGGCTGCGGCGCGCTCGATAAGATGGGCACCGTCTCTTCCAGGACGTCTCTTCTGACATGGGTTGGCCCCGCCAGGCGGATGCAGGCGGGGCCTTTTTTCGGGTTTGGCGGGGATTGGCGGGGTTCGGCCATGAAGCGACGCTCGACCGATGGGTCTGAATCGTCGACAATGCTTTTCCCGTTTGCTGACGATTCCCACGCATGTCGAGAAGAAAAGTACTCGTCGCGTTTCTCTGCGCTGCTTTTTCCGCGGGCAGCGTAGCGTCCAGCCAAACCGACGCCCCCCCGGGGCCGGTCATGATGGTGCATTTCGACTACTATCCGCGGGACCGCGCGCAAATTCACACGCTGGAGCGTCGCCTGGACAGCGCGATAAGACGTGCGGGCGTTGGCGAACTCGGCGAGACGGAATATCACATCGACGGCAACGACGGCTATCTGTACATATACGGGCCCGATCCCGACCGGCTGTATGCGGCGGTAAGCCCGATTCTGAAATCGTCCAGATTGATGGCCAATGCCGAAGTGACGAAGCGCTATGGGGCACGCACGAGTACGTTCCTGATACATCGTGACGGTGTGCGATAGCGGCGCGACGCCATTCGTCGCGATTCGGATCGTTCCACTGGACTTAGTGGGCGCGCCGTGACGTCCTGAATGTCCGGTCTCCGCGATCGCCAACGGCGGCAACGGGGGGATTCAACTGGTCGATCGGGGCGGGCAGGTGTCGGCCACTACCAGCCATTCGACATCGCGACCCGAATCGTCGACAATCCGCCAAGGATGGTTCTACGGTTCTAGCCGTATTTTTGGATTGATTGAATATCGCTCTATGACTGTGACAGAAGGCGGCATCTGTACCCGCGCCATCGCTTACTTGAAGCCCATGGCGCAAGACTCAACGCCAGCAATATCGTTGTCACGGGAGGACTCGCCTGTTCTCCGTCCCCTCACCGACGATCTAATGGTTTCGTACGTCGCGGTTGCAGCTGATCATTTGGCCTTTGTTCAGCACCGGCATCTGGAACAGGAAGGTGCCTCGGTTGACCATCTTCATTCAATGGCCGTTTCAAATTTGCAAGCTCTTGCGGAAGAAAAGCTGGCTGTTCGCGAGTACGGTTCGATATATGTTGCACTCATGGGAGGCAACTTCGAGGCGAGTCTTCTCACGCTTGATGCCATGTGGAATCACTGGTACGCCCATCTCGCCCCGCAGGGCTTTGTCGCGGTTGCTCCAGCGCGTGACCTCCTTGCATTCTGCGACTCATCTTCCGCACAAGGGCTAGTGGAGCTTCGGCACGTCGTAGAGCGGTCCGGGGATTGCGACCATCGGCTGCTTCCTCACTTGTACCGACGCACAGGCGCCGAATGGAAGCAACTGCCTGTCACGCCGTGATTAGGGACGACGATTCAGGCGTTCTGAGAATTTAGGCAAGATAGTCGCCAAGTTCAACAGGACTCGCCTCTAACGACGATGCGAATGTCCGCTTTTGCTTTCCGCGACTGTCCCTTCAGGGTCGGTGGCTGTCGTTCGCGTGTCGCCGGATCGCCCGCAAGGCGCCACCTGCATCATTGGGCCGGGGTCGGCCACCAAGAGACGCTCACAATTGCGTATCCAAAGCGGACGAACGACCTGCGCGCTTTTGCTACAAAGACAGCTACGTCCGTTAAGATTGCTCAACGAACGCCAGCGGAGCGAAAATGGATCGTGTCGATGTGAATTCCTGTCATGGCCGGGCTTCATTGAGTATCCGAGTCACGTCTCGTGCCTCGGACGAAACACTGTTTATCGCCACGCTTACGGATCCACCATTTCACGGCGAGGTGGGGCTTCAACCTATGTGATCGGACCGGTTTCAGCTTTTTTTCGCGAGATGGCGGAAGCATGGACCGGGTGGGATGGCGCCAAAAGGTGGACCTCCCTCGACGGAGAGTTAAACCTCTCTGCGACGATTTCCAAGCTTGGACAAGTTGAACTTACAGTCGAACTGGTTGCCTTCAACGAGCGGAAGCTGCAGATTATGCTCGATTGGATTGTTCCACTGCTGCCACGCAAAGCGGTTCTGAAGATCTCGCGACAGGCGATGGAAAAGGCAGCTTGATGAAGCAAGCAACGCGCTTTACCCTGCATCCCGGCTGGAAACTGATCATCTTCGACCTGGGGGTCGCGCCCGGGGATCTGCTGGCGCTGGCCGAGCTGCCCGCCGATCTGTTCGGCCGCAAGGATGCCTCGCTGACGCCTGTCGAGTACTTTCGCTTCGTTCACGGCCTCGAAAAGATGGTCGGTGAAGCGCAGTTGCCGGTGCGGCTCGGCAGCGGCATCTCAGTCGAGGCCTTCGATCCGGCGCTCTTTGCCTGCCTGTGCAGCCCGAACCTCAATGTTGCGTTTGCCCGGCTCGCCGAATACAAGCGTCTGTGTGGACCCTTAGCGCTGGACGTTTTCGTCGGGAAGGACTACACGGAGACATTTATCGAATGCTACGGCTATGATCGTCCGCTACCGTGCAGCCTATGCGCCACGGAACTGGTTTTTTTCACGCAGCTGGCACGCCTTGCCACGCGGCAAACGATTAACCCGATTGAAGCGGAATTGGCGGTGCTGCCGAGCCAGGTCGGCCCGTGCGAAGACTTTCTCGGCTGCCGTCTGCGGCAAGGCAGCCACAATCGCATTCGCTTCTCGGCAGAAGATGCCGCGCGACCGTTCCTGACCGAGAACCTCGCCATGTGGCAGTTCTTCGAGCCGGAACTTCAGGCGCGTCTCTCGAAGCTCGATGCCGAGGCCAGCACGCGTGAGCGAGTACACAGCGCACTGCTCGACATGCTGCCGAGCGGCCAAAGCAGCATCGAGGATATCGCGAACCGTCTGGCGATGAGCAAGCGATCGCTACAGCGCCATCTCGCAGACGAGTCGGTCAGCTATCAGGACGTGCTTAACGACACGCGGCAGGAGCTGGCCTGCTATTACCTGGCCCGCTCCGCTATCTCGCCGGGCGAGATTTCTTTCCTGATCGGTTTTCAAGACACCAACTCATTCCTGCGCGCCTTCAAGGGCTGGACGGGGGTTACGCCAGGGGAATACCGTAAGTTGAACGCTCATCCGGCGTGACGCAGACGCTGCCTAAATAACTGAATCGGCCGGCATACAGCCCGTGAGCCGTGCGACTGCTTAGTTCCGTAAACCGCCATCGAATCTCTGGAGGCTCAACCGGCTGCTTTGGGTCGAGCGTGTGTAAAAACGCACGCCAAACGCTCCATTGGAAAAACACCACGCTCCAGATCGTCGTGCATTGGCTTGGAAGCGGTCTGGGAAGGGTGAAGCGACACCCGAAAACCGAGTGGTTTCGCGTTTTCACACGCCCTCGGTCGGGAACGGCCGACCCCGAAAGACCTTAGCGTAGTTTTGGTGTAGCTTTCCGATTCGTGTCCTGTCAGATAAGGCGCGAAGACCTATGCATCATTGGAGTGACGTTTGCAGGTACGTCCGTGGGTTTGAGTGCTCATGTGACCCGGAAAAGTTGCTTTGGCTGCCCGAGTTTACCGGCGGTCCCGACAGGCAAGTGCGAAGTATGCCTTTCGGCCAGTTGCCGGAGACCACGACCGGCGGCCGCCTGCCGGCCAAGAACGGCCGCTTGACCGGGCGGTCGACCGGACGCTCCCGCGGCCGATTCGCATTCCAAATCGGTTGTTCGTACCTGATGGACATGCGCGTCAAGAAAATGAGAACCGCTCCCTATACGCTTGAGGAGCGACCCGTAGTAGACGAACAAAACTGCGGCGCATGCTTTCTTCGCTACCGAACCCGCAACGCGTTGCGATGCGTTTGATTGACCATGAGGTTTCGCCGAGTAGTCGCTGTGCGGCCTCGATCCGGAATTGTTCAACCGCGCGCGCAGGTGTCCGGCCCGTCTCTGCCTTGTAGTGACGCATGAAGCTGCGTTCGCTCATGTGGAGTCGTCTGGCCAGCGTAGGGACGGAAAGATCAGCCGCAAGGTGAGCCACTATCCATGCATGCAGTTCGCCGAACCGGTCATCCGCTTTTTGCATCGACAGCATGGCACTAAACTGGGACTGGCCGCCCGGCCGCTTCAAAAAGACCACGAGCTCACGAGCAACGTCCAGTGCTATCGAACGGCCGAGATCTTCTTCCACGAGCGCAAGCGCAAGATCGATTCCCGCGGTTACACCAGCGGAGGACCAGATTTGGCCGTCGCGAACGAAAATTGGATCGACTTCCACGCGCAGCTTGGGATAGCGGTTCGCGAGTTCGTCACAACGAGCCCAATGCGTGACCACGCGTCGCCCATCCAGCAATCCGGCCTCTGCCAGCAGAAATGCCCCCGAACACACGGACGCGATGCGTCTTGATCGGCTGGCTTGCCGCTGTACCCAACGGGTCAAGCGTGCATCCGCCGATGCCGCGGAAACGCCGCGGCCGCCCGGAACGATGAGCGTGTCGATGAGCCCTGTCACTGAACGTATGGACCGTGTCAACAGGGCCAGTCCGGAGGACGAGGTGACGAGCCCGGCTTCGACTGCAACGACCTGAGGTGCATAGGGCTCTGCGAGCCCTCGCTGTACCGCCAGTTCATTGGCGGAAGCAAAAACCTGCAAAGGCCCGGTGACGTCAAGGAGTTGAACGTCCGGAAAGGCAACCAGCAAAATGGATCGTGCTTCGGCTGTCATTGCATGGCAGAAAGAGAGGGGTATTTGGCAATTTCGCCAAAGGCTATCTGCATAGAATCGGTTCGTCCAGCGCGGAAACCGCCGCTGCTGCGAATCGCTTCCACATTTGACAAGGTACCCCCATGACTATCCAGATCGGATTTTTGGTATTTCCACAAGTACAGCAACTGGACTTGACTGGTCCCCACGACGTACTCGCATCGCTCCCCGGCGCAATGCCACAACTGATCTGGAAAACACGCGAGCCCGTGACATCCAGCAGCGGATTGCTCCTTACGCCTACCACCACGTACGAGGACTGCCCGCCACTCGACGTGATTTGTGTTCCCGGTGGAAGTGGCGTGACAGACCTGCTGCAGGACGACCAAACGATCGAGTTCGTTCGCAAACAGGCCGCTCGTGCCCGTTACGTCACTTCTGTCTGTACCGGGGCGTTATTGCTTGGTGCCGCAGGGTTGCTTCGCGGGCGGCGTGCCACCACTCACTGGGCCTTCCACACATTGCTTGAGCCCCTTGGTGCCATTCCTGCCCGTGGTCGGGTAGTCCGTGACGGCAACCTCATCACGGGCGGAGGTGTGACCGCGGGCATCGATTTTGGACTGGCGTTGGCTGCTGAATTGGCGGGGGTCGAGGAAGCACAGGCGATTCAACTCGAACTCGAATATGCTCCGGCGCCGCCATTCAATGCAGGGAGGCCAGATGTCGCGCCACAAGCGATCGTGGAACTCGTGAAGCAACGTTCCGAACAGGGGTTTGCGGTTCGGCGTCGAATCGTGATGGAAATCGCCGCAGATCGAACCTGACCCAGGAATCCACCTCCGCAGCCTTGCGGGATTCTGTCTCGCTATTGGGGCGGACTTACTGCCATTCACCGGGATGACAGATCACCCAGCCCGGATGGTAGCTATCCATGTCCGTATGACCCCAGCACCAGCCGTACTGGTGAATCGTCTTCATCAGCTGTTCGCGTTGTGCGCAGGCGCTTCCCTGGGCATATTGCCCGTCAGGCAACATTTTCGGTGGCGGGCCGTTCCGGCATGTGTCATTGAGCGCTTCTTCCCGATGCATCAGCGCCTGGACGGCGGGCGGAATGGTGCGGGCCAACATGGCCTTGTATTCGATGCAGGCGGGCGCCTTGGGATCGTTGGACTTGTAGGCGCATTTGGACTGGAGTCCGTCGATTTTTCTTGATACTTCTGGCGGGTACGTCTCGGCGTGTGCTGTAGCAATATATCCGGCTAGCAGCACGCAGGCGGCAGCAAGTGATCTGATCGAAATCATTTCGCGTATGACATGATGCGTTCGGTGGCTCAGGAACTGGCGAATTATGGCATGTGCGCGTTGTACATGTCGCCGGGACGTGACGTCGCGGACCACGCCGCATCCATTGCGCAGGCCAATCCCTGTCGCACATCTCATCGCGAGATTCGCATGCCCTGAAGCAGGCGTTCCGTCAAGCCGTTTACCTATACTCAACTGCATCCGGTAGACAGCCCAATCGACCGTGTTCCAAGGAAACGGAGCCTGACCATGTCGACAACAATACGAAACGCGAGCCTGTCATTGTTGACGTGTCTTACCTTGTGCGCCAGTGTCAATGTGCAGGCCGGCTCGGCATGCGACGAGTCGGAGTGCGCCTCCCGTGGCCGGCTTGTCGAACAGCAGACGACATTACGGCTCAGCGCGGCTGCGCTCACGAAGTTGCTGGATTCAAGCGCATCTGGACGACAGCTCGAGCAAATCGCCGGTGTTCCGAGCTGCAACGTGCAGATCGTGTATTTTCGCTATCGGACCATCGGCGGTGCGGGAGAACCTGCCACATCCGGCGCCGCGCTGATGATTCCTGGCGGAGGTCCGGCCTGCACTGGGCGACGCCCGGTTTTGCTTTATGCGCACGCAACCACCGCGTATCGCAACTACAACATCGCCGACGTGACGCAAACGGATCCTGCGAACGTGGATGGCGCGTCCGAGGGTATCGGCATCGCTGCGATATATGCGGCCCACGGCTACATCGTGGTGGCGAGCAACTACGCCGGTTACGCCGGATCCGATCTGACGTATCACCCGTACCTGAACGCCGACCAGCAATCCGCCGACATGATCGACTCGCTTCGTGCGATGCCCGCTGTGCTGCGCAGAGCGAATCCGGAACACACGACACGAGGGAGCGGCAAGCTTTTCGTCACCGGATATTCGCAGGGCGGCCACGTTGCACTCGCGACGCAGCGTGCGCTGCAAAGATCGGGCTTTCTGGTCACGGCTTCCGCGCCGGGATCCGGTCCCTATGCGCTCGCCGCCTCAGGCGACGCGATCATCGAAGGCGAGGTCAGCCTCGGCGCGCCCGTCTTCGTGACGTTGGTTGCGACGAGCTACCAGCGCGCGTACCGGAATATCTATCAGACGCCCGGCGACATGTATGAGGCATCCTACGCACCTGGCATCGAGAATCTCCTGCCGAACCTGAATCCCCTCGGCGTGCTGTTTGCAAGCGGGAAGCTGCCTCCGACGCAACTTTTCAGCAGCACCCCCCCTGCGCCGCAGTTCGCGTCCCTGACGCCGCCGATTGTGCCCCCGCTCGTGCCTGCGGCCCTGACCCCACTGTTCACCCTCGGATTCGGCACTGCCAATCTCGTGCGCAACGCCTATCGTCTCAGCGCTCTCGAAGACGCGTTCGCCAATCCGGATGGCGCGTTCCCGAATCCGACGGCTGCGATGGCGCCGGCGACCCATCCGACCCATCCCCTGCGTCGGGCATTCAGGCGAAACGATCTGCGAAACTGGGTTCCGCGTTCGCCCGTTCTACTTTGCGGAGGCAACGCCGATCCCACGGTTTTCTTCTTCAATACGCTCGTCGAGCAGGCGTATTGGTTGAACGCCAACGTGCGGCCCGGGCTCACGACCGTCCTGGACGTCGACTCGTCGATCTCGGGTCCCCACGACGCGTACGCCGCCGTCAAGCAAGGCTTTGCGCTCGCAAAGGTCACGCTCGCCGCTCAGGCCGTTGCCGCAGGGGCGAAGGATGGCGGTGCCGCTGCGGTGCTGCAGGCCTACCATGCCGACCTCGTCGCGCCGTTCTGCATGTCTGCGGCGCGCGCTTTCTTCTCGCACTTCTGAGTGGGAGAACAGGAAAGGTGCGGCCAGGCGCCGACGGCTCGGCGGCACAGTCGCGCGCCGCGCTTGCTTCCCATGCGGAACCATTGCTTGCGCGTTCCCGTCGCGTACGCAATTTCCGTCGCGTGAAAGATTTCCGCCCCACTTATCCGTCTGTCCGAATTTGCGCGGCCACCTCTCACCGGAACGGCCCAACCGTATTCAATAGAATAAGTACACGCGACGCCATTGCGGCGTTCCACGCGAAGCGATGCGCCGCGCAACGCTGTACCGGTAATTCTGCAGACGTGACTGGCAATGAGTGCGGGCAACATTCTGTCCGGCATCGCGATCGCCGCGCTATCCACGGCATGCGCCGCTGCGGCGGCGGCCGGTGCGTGTTTGCCGTCGTTCTCCGAAATCGACGTGAAGGATGGACTCGCAGTGCGGACCCGCTGCGCCGTCTCCGCGCCCGCGCTCGCGCGCGTCACTGAGCGCCTGAACCGCACGGTGAAGGGTGACGGGCTCTCCGCCGCGCAACGCGTCGCGCTGGCGACAGCGGCCAACGTGATGCTGCACGCGGTACTCTCGCAGACGGACCTTGGCGAACCTCGAATCGATGCCACGTTCATCAACTTCGAACCGATCCTCGAAAGCCTTGCATCGCAGATCAGGACGCGCACCGATATCGACGTCGCAGCCGAAGCGTCGAAATGGAGCGCACGTTACGAAGAACTGCTGCACAGGTTGTCGATCGCACGCAGCGCGGATCCCGCCGAACGGCAGCTCGACGAAGCCGCGGCGCGCCTCGATCTGGACAACGCATCTGCGCTGCTTGCGCGGCTCGTTGCCAAAGCCCCCGGTCCCGCCCAGCTATCCGCAGCGCGCAACTACGAAGCGGCAACCATCGAACTGCTTCGCTTCATGCCGTGGAACGCGCTGCCGTACCTGGAGAAGGCCCATGCGCTGCAACCCGACGATATGGACATCGCCACCGCATTCGCCGACACGCTGCTCGTGCACCGCGAGCCCGAGCGCGCGGAGCCGGTATATCGGGCGCTGCTGATCCAGTATCGGACGCTTGCGCAACAGAAGCCTGCCGCGTGGCAGCCGTCCATCGCGCATACGCTCGACAAGCTTGGCGGTCTGTATGCGATGCGGCAGCAGCAGAAGGAAGCCGAAGCCGCATGGCTGCGCGCGCTCGAAATCTACTGGGCGCTCGCACGGGTGAAACCTTCGGCCTATAGCCCTGCAGTGGCCAACACCCTCGATAACCTCGCAACGTTGTACCGCGACACGCAACGTCTTCCGGACGCGGCAGACGCATGGCGTGAAGCCCTCGCGCTCGACCGCGCACTGGCCCGACAGGACCCGGCCACGTACCGGCCCGCGGTCGCGATGACGCTCAACGACCTCGGCATCCTCTACAGCGCGACACAGCGCACGCGCGACGCGGAACGCGCCTATCTCGAAGCGCTCGGCATCCAGCGCGCACTCGCACATGACAATCCCGCCGCCTGGCGTCCGGCGCTTGCGCGCACGCTGAATAACCTCGGGAACCTCTACAGCGCAAGCGAGCGATTGCCGGAAGCGGAGCGCGCCTACCGGGAAGCGCTGAAGATCCGTCAACAGCTCGCCCGCGAAAGCCCGGCGCTTTATCAGCCCGACCTGGCGCGCACGCTGGGCAATCTGGGCGTGCTGTACCGTCTCGAACGGCAGCCGGCCAAGGCATTGCAGGTGTATCGGCAGGCGCTGCAGATCGTTCACGCCCTCTCGAGCAATACGCCTGCCGAGTACCAGCCTGCCGAAGCGCGGATATTGAACAATCTGGGCGTGCTCTACAGCCGCACGGGCAGGCCGCGCGAGGCGGAGGACGCGTGGCGCCGTGCGCTGGATCTGTACCGCACACTCGCACACGACGATCCGTTGACCTGGCGGCAGGATGAAGCACGCGCCTTGCGGAATCTGGCCACGCTCCTCAGCCGCACGCAACGTTCGGCCGAAGCCGACGCATTGAAACGCGAGGCCGACGAGCTGATCGATTCGACGCGGGCGCCGCAATAGATCGTGACGCGAGCCGCCGAACGCGGCCAAGCGGCGCTGCCATCGCGCGGATTGGCGCGAGGCGCGATGATGATTGCCATCCCGCCATCCCGCCATCCCGCCATCCCGCCGAACCGCCGAACCGCCGAACCGCCGAACCGCCGAACCGCAAAGCGCCGCCAGCATTCGCGCGACGACGGGCGCCTCGCTGACGCGTGGCAGGCCCGCGCAGTCCTTTGGCTGATCCAGTCAGCTGGCTGGCGCCGCCTTGAAAGCAGCAGGAGAAGAGGGAAGCAGTTCCGCACCCAGCCACGACCCGTTCGCGACGATCGTTTCGACGACCTCGACGATCAGGCGCCGCCCTTCCCGCACCGCCGGCGAATGCGAGCGCGCGGTGTTCTCGCACAACGCCCACGTGATGTACATGCCGCGGATCGGGCTCCACGAGACGTCGTGCGCCCAGTCCGGGTGCCCGCTCACCGCGCAGCACGGCGTGACGGTATGGCCGATGCCCTCGCGGGCAAGCGCCATCGACAGGTTCATCGCATCGATCTCGAATACGGTCTTGAACGCATGGCCCTTGCGCGACAACGCGTTCTCGATCTGCGTGCGGATCGCGTTGGGTTTGCCCGGCAACGCCAGCGCGAGGTTGTCCAGGTGCGAAAGCGGCACCGGCTGGCCGGGAACCAGCCCGCCGTCCTTGTGGGAGACGAGCACGAGCGGCTCGCGCACGAGCGGCGTATGCCGGTAGCCGGCCGGCGGCGTGCCTTCGAACGGAATGATGGCCAGATCCAGCATGCCGGCATGCATGTCTTCCCGCAGTGCGTGGCTGACGCCCTCGTGAACGCGCAGCGACACGCCCGGATAGCGCGTGACCAGCGCCGGGATGTAGCGAAGCGTGAACAGCTGTTGCCACGACGGCGGGAAGCCGACCGACAGTCGTCCGGCCGCGCGCTCGCCGACCTGTTCGACCAGCGTGGCCAGTTGCCGAAGAATCGGGCGGGCCCGGTCGTGCAGAAGCTGCCCGGCCTCGGTGGGCGCGACGCCGCTCTTGCCGCGCGTGAAAAGCTTCGCGCCGATCTGCCGTTCCAGCAGCGCGATGTGGCGCGACAGGGCCGGCTGCGACAGCTGCAGGTCCGCGGCGGCGCGATTGATGCTGCCGAGTTCAACGACGCGCAGGAAGTACTCGATCAGTTGCGAATCCATGTTCCGTATCGACCGGTCTGGCTATCCATTTAGTGGATAAGCGGTATTTGATTATCGCATTATTCGCATAGGGTGCGTCTCGCTATCATTTCCCTCTCGTCACGCACTGCATCGGCCGCCCGCCGTTCGGACGCCGATGCAGCGCGGATCGTCACAACAATCTGATGGAGACAGGAAATGAGCGTGATTTCCCCGGACAATGCCGCGGCGGCACGCGGCTTCGATACCGACGTGCTCGTGGTCGGCTCGGGCCCGATGGGCGCCACCACCGCGCTTGCGCTGGCCACCTATGGCGTCGGCGCACACATGGTGTCGCGCCCGAACTGGCTGGCCGACACGCCGCGCGCGCACATCACCAACCAGCGCGCAATGGAGGTGTACCGCGATCTCGGCATCGAGGAAGAAACGCATCGCTACGCGACGCCGTGGGAATCGATGGGCGACTGCATGTTTACGACCAGTCTTGCCGGAGAAGAGCTCGTGCGCCTGCGCTCGTGGGGCACCGGCGATGCCCGCAAGGGCGACTATCTGCAGGGCAGTCCCTGCCCGCTGGTGGACCTGATCCAGCCGAACATCGAGCCGATCCTGTTCAAGAACGCAGCGGCGCGCGGCGCCACGTTCGCGACCAACACCGAATACCTGTCGCACGAGCAGGACGCGCAGGGCGTGACGGTTCGGCTGCGCGACCGCCTGTCGGGCCGCGAGTATGCGATGCGCTCGCGGTATCTGGTGGGGGCGGACGGCGCGCGCTCGCAGATCGCCGAGGACATCGGCCTGCCGATCACCGGCGAGATGGGCCGTGCCGGCACGCTGTACACGATCTTCAACGCCGACCTGTCGCGTTACGTGCAGCACCGCCCCAGCATCCTGCACTGGATCGTCAGCCCGGACGCCAGCTTCGGCGAGATCGGCATGGGCCTGCTGCGCGCGATCAAGCCGTGGACGCAGTGGATCGCGGGGTGGGGCTTCGACATCTCGAAGGGCGACCCGGATCAGCGCGACGAAACCGTGCTGCAGAAGATCCGCGTGCTGGTGGGCGATCCCGATCTCGAGATCGACATCGCGCGCAAGTCGGTCTGGTACGTGAACCAGTCGTACGCGACCGCCTATTCGAAAGGGCGCGTGTTCTGCGGTGGCGACGCGGTGCACCGGCATCCGCCTTCGAGCGGCCTCGGCCTGAATACCTGCGTGCAGGACGCGTTCAACCTCGCGTGGAAGCTCGCATTCGTGATCCACGGGCATGCGGCGCCGCGCTTGCTCGACACCTATTCGGACGAGCGCGCGCCCGTCGGCAAGCAGATCGTGCTGCGCGCGAACCAGTCGCGCGTCGACTATGCGCCGCTCAAGAAGGTGTTCAGCGTGGAGGGGGCCGCGAACCCGATCGCGGCCGGCATCGCGCGCTTCAAGGACCCCGGCCCGGAAGGGGCCCGCGCGCGCCAGGCCGCGCTCGATGCGCTGGAACTGAAGAATCGCGAGTTCAATGCGCAAGGCGTGGAGATGAACCAGCGTTATGCGTCGTCGGCCGTGCTGTCCGATGCGAACGCCGAGCCGGAAGTGTGGGCGCGCGATCCCGAACTCCACCTGCAGCCGACCACGCGGCCGGGCGCGAAGATCCCGCATGCGTGGCTGATCGACCGGCACGGGAGGCGCGTGTCGACGCTCGACGTGGTCGGCAAGGGCAAGTTCTCGCTCGTCACCGGGCTGTCCGGCCAGGCCTGGAGAGAGGCTGCGCGAGCGCTGGGCTTGCCGTTCCTGCGTACCGTCGTGATCGGCGAACCCGCCTGTCAGGACGTGTACTGCGACTGGCAGCGACTGCGCGAGATCGACGAGGCGGGTGCGTTGCTCGTGCGGCCGGACGGGTATGTCGCGTGGCGGCACTGTGCCGGCGTGTTCGATGCCGATACCGCCAGGGTCTCGCTTCAGCACGCGCTTGCCGCCATTCTCGGCAGGGATTGAGCGGGGAGGGCTCGGAGCGTGGGCGACGCCGGTGTCGCCCACGCATTCATCGCGCGCCGCTTCGCTCAGCGGCTTTCGCGATCCTGCGTTCCGCCGCCGCGCGACAGGCGCCAGGCGATCGTCCCGAGCGCACCGACCGCGACGACGAGTGCCGCCCACAGCACGTGGCGGCGCGTCGCGTCGGCATCTTCGGTCGCGGCGGCCGCGCGGGCTTCCTGCGGCGAGACCGGCAGCGCATGACCGACGCGCGCGGACGAGATCGCGGTTCCCGCGCCGATCAGCAATTCGTCGCGGCGCACGGCCGCCGACACGAGCCGCGCATTGCCGACGGCAAGCGTGAACGGCGGCGCGCCGCGCGCGAGGAAGGTCAGCGACGCGGGACGCCAGCCGACCACGACCGACGGCATGCCGCCGCCCAGGCCGCCGTTGCGCGTATCGACGACGATGCGCCACGCCCGATCCCGGTCCGGCTGCAGTTCCAGCGGCCGGTTGCGCTGATCGCCGGACTGGCCGCGCAACCGGAACAGCACGCCGTTCGCCACGTCGCGCCACGGCGCCTGCGCGTTCGCGCGAGACTGGGCCGTGGCGTGTGCGACGGTGTTCGGCTGCGGCAGATCCAGACGCAGACGATCGACCGGATAGGCGCCATCCGTTTCGAACAGATACTCGCCAGGAGACTGGCCGGCTCGCACCCGCGCGCCGTCGCGCCACTGCCGCGGCGTGGCCGCGCTTGCGTCGTCCGTTCGCAGTTCGACTTCGGCGGACGCGATCTCCGGCGCGCCGTCCGGCCAGTTCAACCGCAGGTAGCGCCCGCGCGCGCCGTCGAGCTCGATGCGCTCCTGGGTCAGCGTGTTGCCGTCGTAGCTGACCTTGAGCAGTTGCGTGTCGGTCAGCGGCTGCCAGCTGCGCAAGTCGTTGCTCGTCTCGACGCTCACGCGGCCCTGATAGCTGTCGTTGCGCAGATGGATCAGCAATGCTTCGACCTGACCGTCGACGCGCGCGAGATCGACGAGGTCCGCGCTGCGTCCCGCGCGTGGCGGCGTCGCCGTCGCGTGGAGCGACCCGTCCGCCGCGACCGACACGCCGAGCGGCGCATTGCGCGTGCCGCCGTCGGCCGCCGGAAGCGGGAACCAATGGACTGGCCGGCGTTGCGGCGGAGGCCCCGCGGGCGCCGGCGCGTCGAGCGAATACGGAACGGGTTCGCCCGCGCCGTTGAGCACGCGCAGGTCGCCGAGGTCGCCGTGCAGGCTTGCCGCATAGACCGCCTGCGGCACCGTGACCGCGTAGTACGGGGCATTGCCGTCGAGATCGAGCGCGAACCGTTGCGCGAAATGCGCGTCGCCCGTGCCGGCGCCCGCGAGCGACGACCATGCACTCAATCCGATCGCTGCAAGAACGCGTTTCATGGGCTGCCTTCGGTGAGGTCTTTCGCCTTCGGCGGCAGCGGCGAAAAATAGCCGATCAACAGCAGCAGCGTGCCGATGCCGATGAAGGACACGATCCGTTCGAGGCCCTGCAGGTGCGACAGGTCGAACAGGAACAGCTTGACGACGGTGATCGCGAGCAACGCGGCGCCCGCGAACCAGAGCGGACGCAGCACGCGGCGTGTCGCCCAGATCATCGTCGCGAGCGCCCACACGGTCCAGAACACGGACATCGACGCCTGCGCGAGCGTCGAGCGGGCCATGTCGTCGATGGCATACGGCACGTCTGCCCAGTAGTGCAGCGTACGCAGCAGCAACGCGTTGAACCACAGGAACACGGTCGCGAGCGCGGCGTAATCGACGGCGCGGGTATGCCACGGGACACCGAGTGCCTTCAGGCGCCGCAGCCATGTCGCGACCGCGAGGAACGCGAGCAGCTGCGCGACATCGAGCGGATTCAGCAACGGCAGCCAGACGAGCGGCGACGCATCGCCGTCGCTTTGCGTGCTGGCGACGCTCCATGCCCACAGCAACGCGGCGAGCGGCGTCGCGCCCCAGACCTGATACGCGTGCGCGAAGCGCGCGACGGGCCACCGCAGGCGCGCGCCCGCGCCGGACACCAGCAGAAGCAGCAGGCCGAAGCCGTAGGCCCAGGCGCTCCAGCTCCACGCGCCTTCCGGCACGAACGCGCGCAGACGCCAGAAGCCCTCCAGCGCGAGCAGGCCGCAGAGGTTCCAGAACATCAGCGCATGCAGCGGCGCGATCGCGCGTTCGCCGGTGTCGCGTTGCTGGCGCCACAGCAGCGCGTAAACCGACGCGACGACGATCGGCCAGGCGAGCGCGCCGAGCCCGGTGAGCGGGGCTTCGTCGAGCTCGAACGCGCGGACCGCGAGCAGCGTCAGCGCCGGCACGAGCGCGAGCGCCGGCCATTCGGCGAGCGGCCACGCGAGCGTTCTGCGCGCGGCGTGGGCGAGCCATGCGGTCGAGGCCGCGAACAGCGCGATCGCGTCCAGCATGAAGCGCGCGCGGTTCGCGTCGACGTGCGCGTCGGCATACGCGACGATTTCGTGCAGCCCGCCGCCGATCCACCATAGCAATCCCCAACCGGCGGCCGCGAGGCCGATCTCCGGCATCCACGCGTGCCATGCGCGCGCGTCGCCTCGCCCATGCAGCCACCAGCCCGTGAAGAGTCCTGCGAGCGCAACCATCAGCGTGGCGATGTACGCGCCGTTGAGCACCGGCGGCGTCGCCGCTGCTTCGGGATGCGCGAGCATGCCCGAGAGGAACGCGCCGGCGGCGGCGAGCTGCATCAGCAGGCCGAAGCCGAACGGCGCGAGGCGGCGTTCGCGCACCGCGACCCAGACGATCGCGGCGCCTTCGATCGCCCATGCGGCACTGGTCGTCGGTCCGGTGAACGCGAGCGGCATCGCGAGCGTCGCGAAGATCACCGCGAGCGCGAGCATCGCGTCGAACAGCAGGCCGAGGCGGTCGCGGCGGCGCGCGAGCCAGGCCGCGACGGCGAGGTAGAACGCCGCGAGCGCGACGGCGCTCCATGCGAGGCCGAACGCGACGTGCTTCATCAGCGCGGCCTGCAGTGCGATCGCGACGATCGGCGTGCCGAATACGAGCGTGCCGTCGACGTAGTGTTTGAGCGCGATCTCGCGATGCACGGCATAAAGCAGCGCGATGCCGACGTACATCAGGAAGAACAGGATCAGGAACGGCTCGGTGCTGGCGAGCAGCGCCGGCCGGTATGCGGTGACGCCCCACGCCGAGCCGAGCGTGAACGTGAACACGAAGCCGAGCAGGTTGAGGGGGCGCCAGGCCTTGAACCACGCGATGGCGAGAATGCCGGTGTTCAGCAGCGCGTAGTACGTGAACAGCACGACGTGGCTGCCGCCGCCGCTCGCGAGCAGCACCGGCGCGAGAAAGCCGCCCGCGCTGCCCATGAAGGCGAGCGGCGACGCGTTCTGGCGCACGGCGAGGAACGCGCTCAACGCGCAGATCGCGACCATCAGCGGAAACGCTGCGCCGGCGGGCAGCAGGTGATACAGCCGGGTGGCGGCGAACACGGTCAGATACAGCATGCCGACGCCGCCGCCCTGCAGCACGAGGCCGTACGCGGCACGGCGCGCGCCGATGCGCCAGCCGGCCGCGAGCAGCGCCGTCGCGCCCAGCGCCGCGCCGGCGAGACGGAATTCGATCGGCAGCATGCTGCTGTCGGCGGCGTACTTGAGCAGGAACGCCACCCCGAAGAACAGCACGATCATCCCGACCCGCACCACGGTATTGCCGCCGAGCAGCCAGTCGCGCGCCGCACGGAACAGGCGCTCGGCGAGGTCGGGTTCGCGTGGCGCGGGGGCTTCGCCGGTGTTGCGCGCGCCGGTTGTCGCAGAGGCGGCCGTGGCGGGCGTAACAGGTATGGAGGGCGTGGCAGGCGTGGCCGCGGCGTTGCCGCTGCCGGCCGGTGCGACGGGAGGTGCGATCGGTTCGGCAGGCGGCGCGGACGTGACCGTCCGGGAAACGGATGCGGGGATGGCGCCCTGCGGGGGGATCGCGTACGCGTCGCGCGTGGCGGCGGGTTGCACCGCCGGCTGTAGCGGCTCGGGCTGCGGTTGCGCCGGAAGTGCGGGCGGCGGGGCGGCTGCCGATGCGTTCGCGGACGGGCCCCGCAGCTGGGCGACTTCCCGCGTTAGCGCTTCGACCGTCGCTTCGAGTCGTGCGACGCGCTCGGCCAGCGTGCCGGGAGGCTCGTCGCGACGCGTGGCGGGTGCCTTTGTCCCGGCCGGGTGCTTGCCGCGATCCAGCGTGCGGCCGATCAGGAACCCGAGCACCCAGCCCAGCAACGCACCATACACAGGAGAAAAGTCATGCATCAGGCCGGCAATGCCGCCTGCGACGAAACCGATCGCGCCCAGGACCCACATCATGGAATGCGTTCCCTCTCGTTATGGATTTTCGGATCCCACGTGATTCAAAAGGCAGAGGTGCACGATGGCCCGCTTTGTCGGGCGCATGTCTCGGAAATATGGCCGGCGCAGGGTAGCCGGGAATCGTTTCCGTGAATCTAGCATAGCCGGTCGATCGCACCTGTCGTTTCTCGCGTTTCGTCATCCGACACGCCGGTTCGATGCGCGTCGTTGCGTCGTTTCGGTGTGCGGAGGCCAAGGTCGATCGGCCGCTTGGCGGAGTCCGGAGCGGGATTCGGGTATCGCAGACACGGCGGGAAAATAATCGCCGGTTAATCTCGTTATATTGATTTTCAGTGCGAATTGTTGTGATAGGTAGAGAGTTGAATTTTAAAGAAAATGACAAGAAGTGTAAAAATAAAGCAGATTCATCGGTTGGGTATTTTTTGAGATGAATTTGGCGGATACCATTTGAATCGTGAGGTCGATTTTTTCGAGAACGACGCGATTCAGCCGGAAGGTGTGCAGATCAACGAAATCGCATCCGGCACCCTCGAGATGAAGGGCGCGCATCGACCTGAACACATCGCCCTGGTAAACAACATTGGGAAATCACATGAATTCACACTACACGTTCGAGGAAGGCAGTATTGCGCTGCCGGACGGATTTGAAGATCGCACAACCAACGTTTTCGTGCTGACCAACGCTGCCCTGTCGCCAATCAACTTCAATATCACCCGCGACACGCTGTTGCCGGACGAAGGGCTGACCGCATATCTCGATCGTCAGCTCGTGTTGCTCAGAAAGAACCTGCCGGGCTATGCGCTGACGCGGCGCGAGCCCGTGACGCTGGGCAATGGCGAGATCACCGGCGAACAGTTCAGTGCGACACAGAAGCACGGCGCCCAGACGATTCACCAGAGACAAGCCGCGTTCATTCATCAGCCCGGCCGCGTGCTGGTTTTTTCCTGCACCGGCGTTCGCTCGTTCGGCGAAAAGCAGGATGCGATGTGGCACGACTGGCTCGCGAGTTTTCGAGCGTCGTCGGCACGCTGACGCGGCGGGGCGCGACATGAGGGCATGGCGCGGATGCCGCATGCCCTCATGAGTGACGAGCCGTCCGAAAGCGCGCCGCTGCAATCGCCATCCTCGCGTCGCGCCGCGCGAGCGCATGCGGGATTTCACGAACGGACGCCGATTTGTCGGAAAGCGACGCACCCTCACGCGCATTCTTCAGCCTTCTGCCGTACCGCGCCGGCCACCTCGCGCCGCACAACGATCGGCGGCAACCCCCACCTGTACTGGCCGTGCGCCTGATGCACCGCCGCAAGCCGCGCGCATCGCGCGCCCCGTCCCGCCCGGCGCCGCCGCCGGCCGCCATCCACCCGTGTCGCATTTCCTCAAGCGACTGTCGCAATTCGTCGGCAGCCCGGGGTTTTTTCTGGCAACCATGTAGGCACGCTGTGTGACGCGTGTGTCCCCGCTACACGAGGAGATGGTTTCGATGGATGCCCCCAAGGTCGTGGTCGAAGGTCTGTGCAAGGTGTTTGGCAACAATCCGCAGCAGGCGCTCGACATGCTCGCAGCCGGTGCGACGAAGGACGAAGTGTTCAAGCGCACGGGCCAGGTCGTCGGTGTGCACGACGTCTCGTTCGACGTGCGCGAAGGCGAGATTTTTGTGCTGATGGGCCTGTCCGGCTCCGGCAAGTCGACGTTGATCCGCCTCGTCAACCGGCTCGTCGAGCCGACGGCGGGCAAGGTGCTGATCGGCGGCCGCGACGTCGCCGCCGTGCGTCGCTCGGAACTGACCGCGCTGCGCCGCAAGGACATGAGCATGGTGTTCCAGTCGTTCGCGCTGATGCCGCAGCGCAGCGTCGTGTCGAACGCGGCGTTCGGCCTCGAAGTGGCCGGCGTCGGCAAGAAGGAGCGCGAGCGCCGCGCGATGGAGGTGCTCGAGCAGGTCGGCCTCGCGACGTTCGCGCAGAAGCTGCCGTCGGAACTGTCCGGCGGCATGCAGCAGCGCGTCGGCCTTGCCCGCGCGCTGGCCGTCAACCCGTCGCTGATGATCATGGACGAAGCGTTCTCCGCGCTCGATCCGCTCAAGCGCAAGGAAATGCAGAACGTGCTGCTGCAACTGCAGAAGGAGCAGCGCCGCACGATCATGTTCGTGTCCCACGACCTGGAGGAGGCGCTGCGGATCGGCAACCGGATCGCGATCATGGAGGGCGGCCGCCTCGTGCAGGTCGGCACGCCGCAGGACATCATCGCGAACCCGGCCGACGATTACGTCCGCGCGTTCTTCGACGGCATCGACACGAGCCGCTACCTGACGGCCGGCGACCTGATGCAGACGGGCGCGGTGCCGCTCGTCTCGAAGCTCGATCCCGCGAACGTCGCAGCGACGCTCAACGGCAGCGCCGAATACGCGTTCGTCCTCGATGCCGAACGCAAGATACGCGGCTTCGTTACCCGCGACGCGATCGGCAGCGCCGCGCCGCGCGTGCGGCCCGTCGAGAGCATCCGCCGCGACGCGTCGCTCGACCACGTCGTCGCGCGCGTGGTCGCCAGCCCGAACGCGCTGCCTGTCGTCGACGACGACGGCTGTTACTGCGGCTCGGTCGACCGTGCCGTCATCCTGAAGGCCATCACGCGCTCGCGAGGCTCCCATGTCTGAAATCATTCCGCTCGGCAGCTGGGTCGACCAGTCCGTCCATTACCTCCTCGATCACGACGCGAAGACCTTCGACGCGATCGGCCGCACGATCGAAGGGTTTGCCGCGTTCGTCGAGCACAGCCTGCAGGCCGTGCCCATGTGGGCGATGATGGCGCTGTTCATCGGCGTCGGTCTCTGGCGCGTGGGCTGGCGCTTCGCGCTGTTCACGACCGCGTCGCTGCTGCTGATCTTCGCGACGGGCTTCTGGGACCAGACCGTCGTGACGCTCGGCCTCACGCTGTCGTCGACGATCATCAGCCTCGTGCTCGGCATCCCGCTCGGCATCTGGGCGGCGAAGAGCAAGTGGGTCGCCGCGATCGTGCGGCCGATCCTCGACCTGATGCAGACGATGCCCGCATTCGTCTACCTGATTCCCGCCGCGATGCTGTTCGGCCTCGGCCGCGTGCCCGGCATCCTGTCGACGGTGATCTTCGCGATGCCGCCCGCGGTGCGCCTGACGAGCCTCGGTATCCGCCACGTGAACCTCGAGATCGTCGAGGCGGGCCAGGCGTTCGGCTGCACGCCGTGGCAGCTGCTCTACAAGGTACAGTTCCCGAACGCGCTGCCGTCGATCATGCAGGGCGTGAACCAGACGATCATGATGGCGCTGTCGATGGTGATCATCGCGTCGATGGTCGGCGCGGGCGGTCTCGGCAACGACGTGCTCGCCAGCATCCAGCGCCTCGACATCGGCCTCGGTTTCGAGAGCGGCCTGTCGGTCGTGCTGCTCGCGATCATCCTCGACCGTCTCACCGAGAGCTTCGGCCGCGCGCCGGGCACCGCGAAGGCGCCGCTGTTCTCGGGTCTCAAGCAACTGTTCCGCGTCAAGGCCGCGACCGTGCAGGCCTGATCGCCCGGCCGGCGCGTGCCGCCGGCCGCTTCCGCAGAGTTCACGTCGGCTTCCGCGGCCTGCCGCCGCGGGGCTGGCGTCGTGCAACCCGATCGTCAGGAGACCGATGTGAGGTCAGTCGTCGCTGCGCCCGCCTGCGTTTCACCGGCTTCGTCGCTTGCACACTTCGGCTTTCTGACGCTGCCGAATTTTTCGATGATTGCGTTTTCGAGCGCGGTCGAAGTCCTGCGCATGGCCAACTACGTCGGGCGCGCCGACCATTACCGCTGGTCGATCCATTCGCCCGGCGGCGTGCCGGCGCAGGCGAGCAACGGCATCGTCGTGCGGCCGACGCAGGCGCTCGATGCGGCGTGCCTGCCCGACGTGATGATCGTCTGCGGCGGCACCCGCATCCGCGACGTGATGGACGACGGCACCCGGGCGCTGCTGGCCGGGCTGGCCGAGCGCGGCGTGCCGCTCGGCGGGATCTGCACCGGCGCGTATGCGCTGATGTCGAGCGGCTTGCTCGACGGCTACCGGTGCGCCGTGCATTGGGAAAACCTGTCGATGCTGCACGCGGAGTTCCCGCAGGTGCACTTCGCCGACGAGCTGTTCGTCGTGGATCGCGACCGGCTGACCTGCACCGGCGGCACCGCGCCGCTCGACCTGATGCTGAACCTCGTCGGCGCGCGCTTCGGCCAGCAGCTCGCCGCGCAGGTGTCGGAGCAGTTCATCCTCGAACGGATCCGCAGCGCGACCGATCCGCAGCCGATACCGGTGGATGCGCGGGTGGGATTTTCTCGTGCGGAACTGATCGAGGTCGTGCGGCTGATGGAGGCGAACATCGAGGAGCCGCTGTCGCTGGATGAGCTGGCGCGGCTCGTGCGGCTGTCGCAGCGGCATCTGCAGCGCATGTTCAAGGTGTACCTGAACGTGTCGCCGACGCACTACTACCTGACGTTGCGCCTGAAGCGCGCGCGCGACCTGCTGCGCACGAGCGACGCATCGATCGCCCGCGTGACGACGATCTGCGGGTTCCATTCGCCATGCCATTTCAGCAAGGCGTATCGCGCGCAGTTCGGCCATGCGCCGAGCTACGAGCGCCGGTTGCCAGGGCGATGACCGGCTACGCAACGAACGGCCCGCGTCGCCGCCGGGATCGCGGCGCACGCGCTCCATCGACGATCCCTTTACCGATTCGAACGACATCACTTTGAGGAGAACACAGATGAAGCGACTTCTGATCGCAGCGGCGTGCGGGCTCGGGATGGCCGCCGCACCGGTCTCGACCGCGTTCGCGGCCGATCCGCCGGTCTGCAGGAGCGTGCGGTTCGCCGACGTCGGCTGGTCCGACATCGCGGCGACGACCGGGCTCGCGTCGACAATGCTCGCGGGCCTCGGCTACGCGCCGACCAAGACGATCGCGTCGGTGCCGATCACGTTCGCCGGCATCAAGAGCAAGCAGATCGACGTGTTTCTCGGCTACTGGTCGCCGACGATGGACCCGATCATCGCGCCGTTCGTGAAGGCGAACACGATCAAGGTGCTGGCGACGCCGAACCTGACCGGCGCGAAATACACGCTCGCGGTGCCCGACTACGTGTACCAGGGCGGCCTGAAGTCGTTCGCCGACATCCAGAAATTCGCGGACAAGCTGAACGGCAGGATCTACGGGATCGAGCCGGGCAACGACGGCAACCTGCTGATCAAGAAGATGATCGACGGCAACCAGTTCGGGCTCGGCAAGTTCAGGATGGTCGAGTCGAGCGAGGCGGGGATGCTGGTCGAGGTGAACCGCGCGATCCGCGACAAGCAGTGGATCGTGTTTCTTGGGTGGGAGCCGCATCCGATGAACGTGCAGATGAAAATCGACTATCTGAGCGGCGGCGACGACGTGTTCGGTCCGAACTACGGCGAAGCGAAGGTGCTGACGGCGACGCCGCCGGATTATGCGTCGCGTTGCCCGAACGTCGCGAAGTTCGTGTCGAACCTGCAGTTCTCGACGTCGATCGAGAACCACGTGATGATGCCGATCATGAACAAGGAGGACCCGAACAAGGCCGCCGCCGAGTGGCTGAAGGCGAATCCGCAGGTGCTCGACAAGTGGCTCGCGGGCGTGACGACGCTCGACGGCAAGCCGGGGCTGCCGGCGGTGAAGGCGTATCTCGGCGTGCATTGAGGGGTTGCGCGCAAGGTATGCGGTGTGAAGCGCTCGCGTCCCGGGTTCGGGCGCGAGCGTTTTTTTTGAGGTGCGCCCGGCAGGGCGCACCTACCTGGAGGTGAAAATCCTCTACACACCCGGCAAGGGGAAGTGTTAGCCGAACGGCAAGGGTGTCGCGGGCGACTGCAAATCTGGAGGAAGCCGAAGGCAAAGCGCTGGCCTGACGAACAGGAAGCGGATACGAGGCGGCGTAGCGGGGCGAGGTGGTCCATATCATTGAAGCCCTGTACTTGCACGGAAAGCTACGACGTATATCCGACAGGCATGGGACTGCGTGAAGCTGGGGGGAGGTTTACTAGACGGGATCAGGCGCGAAAGCACCCCCTCCCCAAACAGCGAGGCCAATCACATCTCTATCTCTCTGGACTTCGCCTCTAGATGACCCCGCGTGGTGGCGCCCCTTGGAAAAGAATGGTTTTCAGATAACTAGGCGCTGCTTCAGTGCGCTACAAATAACAATAAGAAAAATCTGAGAAATTCTTTGCGAATACCTAAGTAATTTTCGAAAAACGTACTAATTGATTGATTACTTCTTGCGCATCTCCGCGCGCTGTTGGACATTATGTCTTTATCTCTTTCGATCAACCTCGGTGCGTCTACGAGTCCGTGGGAAATGCCATATGCGCCAGAACCTTGTCTTCTTCCTTGCGGAGCTGATGATCTCGCAATCTCAGCACTATTTCTCTGCGGAGCGGCCGGTTGGGCGGAAGGGTTTGGAGCACTACGCGGAGGGTGTGAGCATTCGCATGCCCGCTGTTCTTGGATTCCTCATTCTCTACACAAACCATCACGCCGCTCACCATGCGAAGGCATCCTTGGAATGCTATCAGGCCCTGCGCAGAGCCGGCGCGACGCTGCACTAGTCCGCGAGATCGGGCTGCTGCAGTTTGCTGGCGTATGCCTGCATGAGTGTGGGAAAAAGTGACCGACCTCAACAACGACGGTGGAGGTAACATGAAGAAGTTCTATGAAGCGTTTATGGACATAGCGACCAGATTCCCCGACGCTATTGCGTACCAAGGTCGAGCCGGCTTTCGCACATATGCGCAGATGGCCGCAGATGTGGACGCATGCGCCAACGATCTGAATACTTGGCCGATCGGGTTGCAGCAGCGAGTGGCAGTCAGCTCGGGTCCCGCCTATCCGGTCTTCGTTCTTGAGTTGACATGCTCGAAGCATGGCGCCACCGTGGTCTTCCTGGACGGTTTCAGGGCACTGAATAGCGCTGTTCACGATGGCCTTCGGTCGGCCTTGGTCTCCGAGATCAGGTCACGGCTACAAGCGCAGCTCGATGCCACGCGCAGGCCGACGCACCTCGTGCTGAGGTCGACTCCGCTGCCCAAGGGCAGCAATGGAAAGATCCATCGTACTGCGTTGCGAGCGAGTGTGCTGGCAGACGAAATGGTTGCGCTCTGAGGCGAGGGCTTGCTCGAAATGGACCAGACTGTTCACACACTGAATCCTTGGCTGTTGGCCGGCATGATGGCGAGCGCAGCCGCAGGTATTCTGCACCTGGCGTGCATCGCCTTCGGTGCCTCTTGGTATCGGTTCCTGGGCGCCGGAGAGGACATGGCGCGGATGGTGGAGGCCGGGTGGCTGCAGCCCCACCTCATCACGCTGGCGATCGCGCTGATTCTGTTCGGATGGGCTGCCTATGCGCTGGCTGGCGCGGGCCGGCCGTTGCCGCTGCCCGGGATTCGCTGGGTCATCTTCGCGATCACGGCGATCTACCTGCTGCGCGGCGTCGCGGGCTTTCTCATCGACGCGCCGAGTTCCGGCCGCAGTCAGGCGTTCTGGTGGTGGAGCTCATCCATATGCATTGTTATCGCAGCCGTGCATGCGATCGGCTTGCGGCAAGTCTGGCACAGCCTGTAGGCATTCCAAATCAACTTCGCAACGGTGAACACCAACTCGTCATCTCGATCGGTCGCTAGCCCGTGGAGCAAGGAGCTCGTGGTCCTGTATGGAGTGGCTCTGCTCGCCGGAACCGCAGTGGGGCTCTACAACGCGGGGATCTCGCTCAGGATGAAAGAGGCCGGGTTCTCCGACACGGTGCTCGGCGCCGCATCGAGCCTGTTCTTCCTGGGCGTCGTCATCGTCGCTCCAATGGCTGGCTACGTCGCGTGTCGCCAGAGCCAGTGGGGCGTACTTGCCATCGGACTTGCGCTGATCGAGGTCGGGGTGACTCGGTTTCCCATGGCTCAGTCGCTGGAGCACTGGAGCTTGTTTCGCCTGGTCTTTGTCGCAGGGATAGGCATCTGCCTGATGCACGTCTCTCGCCCCCGCTCCTGTGCGCCGCCTTACCCCCCCAGGAAAGTTTTGGTAAGGCAATGAAGCCCGCCGCGCTATTCACTCCGTCATGCACGCCGCCGTAATATCGCTTGCGCTTCGGCCATGGTGGCTGATGCATCTGGCATGTCGCCACACTCACGGAGACCATCCATGTCAATTTCGGCATTGACCGGAACGAGCGCCAGCGCACAAATCTGGCAAGCGAGCGCATTGAAGCGTGCAGAATCCCAGACGAGCACCGATTCGTCGTCGAGCAGCAGCTCGAGCACGAACCCGCTGGCGGCCGCGATCGCGGCCGCGCTGGCCCAGCTTGGGCTGACGTCGTCGAGCAGCACGAGCACGTCGTCGACGGATACGAGCGCATCCACGTCGTCGATCGATTCGACCGGCAGCACGTCGTCGACGTCGTCGAGCTCGGTCGGCAGCGCGCTCCAGCAATTCCTCGGGGACCTGTTCCAGACCGTCGCGCAGCAGTCCGGCAGCACGCCGCCCCCGCCGCCGCCGGCGAGCGCGTCGACCAGCGCATCGTCGACCAGCACGTCTACGGCCAGCACGTCGTCGACCGACACCTCGTCGTCCAGCACCTCGTCGTCCACCGCGTCGATGCCGCCGCCCCCGCCGCCGCCCCAGGGGCAGGGCTATGGCAACGATCTCGCGTCGGCAATCGCGAGTCTCGCGCAGTCGCTGACGTCGGGCACGAGCTCGACCGACGCGTCGACGTCGTCCACGACGAGCGCTTCGACTTCGACGGGCACGTCGTCGAGCACGAGCAAGCTGACGAGCGACTTCCAGAACCTGCTGTCCGCGCTGGGCGCATCGAGCAGCTCGTCGAGCTCGACGACCGCCACGCTGCAGCAATTCCTGACGACGCTGGCGAGCAACCTGCAAGGCAGCGGATCCGCCTCGAGCGGCACGTTCGTCAGCACGGCGGCCTGATAGCCGGCAGCGCGTCGCATCGCGCATGCTCGCCGGCACGGTCCTGTGCCGCGAACGATGTGCGTGCCCGCACTGGGGTGCCGGATGGCCTCCGGTGCGATCCCGCGATCCCGCACCTGAAAGCCGTTTGCAAACCGCGCCATGCGATGATGACGGCCGATTGCGCCGGCGCCGTCAGGCGGCCGGCGCTGCCCGCACTCACGTTCCACGATGAATCCCCAGGTCCTGATAGTCGACGACGATCCCGTCGTGCGCGATTTGCTGTGCCGCTTTCTCCAGTCCAACGGCGTCGACACGTCCGTGCTGCACGACGGCACCCATCTGCAACGCCGGCTCGAGCGCGAGCGTCCGTCGGCGATCGTGCTGGACATCATGATGCCGAACACGGACGGGCTGACCGCGCTCGCGGCGCTGCGCGCGTCCGGCGACGACATCCCGGTGATCTTCGTGACCGCGCGCGGCACGATTCCCGAGCGCATCGCCGGCTTGTCGCTCGGCGCGGACGACTACCTGACCAAGCCGTTCGATCCGGGCGAGCTGCTGGCGCGGATCCAGGCCGTGCTGCGGCGGCGCGGGCCGGCGCTGGCGAGCGCGCCGGAGGCGCGGCCGCGGTTCCGGTTCGGCCCGTTCGAGCTCGACTTCGGCTCGCGGGTGCTGCTCCGCGACGCCGAGCCGCTGCCGCTTCGCAACAGTGAATTCGGTCTGCTGAGGATTTTTGCGAGTCACCCGTACAAGGTGCTGTCGCGGGTGCTGATCCACGACCTGATGCACCGCGACGAGATGGCGTTTCACGACCGCGGCCTCGACGTGCCGATCTGGCGGCTGCGCCGCACGATCGAGGCCGATCCGTCGAATCCGCGCTACATCCAGACCGTGCGCGGCAAGGGCTACGTGTTCGTGCCCGACGCGGGCGATGACCCCGCGCGCGTCTGTTGAGTGTCCGATGAAGAATCCGTTGAATACGCTGTTCGGCCGGATGGCCTTGCTGTCGACCGTGGTGCTGCTCGTGATCCAGTCGAGCTGGTTCGTGATGCTCGCGATCCGCCAGCCGCGCCACGACGCCGATGGCTTCGCGCGCGGCATGCTGCTGGTGCTGCAGGCCGCGAACGGCAGGACCGCGAGCGAGCCGGACGTCGCGCCGGAGTGGCGCGTGCGCACGGTGCCTGCCGGCGCGGTGCCGGGCGACGTCCGCCTGCACGAGCCGACTGATCATCCGCTGGTTCATCTGGCGCGCTATCTGCGTGCGCACCTGCCGCCGGGCAGCGACATCGCCGTCGACGATACCCGGCCGCCGCACATCTGGGTCCGCTACGCGGGCGCGCCCGCATGGACCGTCGTGCCGATGGACATGCCGCCGCCGCCACGCTTCGTCGTCGAGACGGTGTCGATCCTGGTGGCGGCGATCATCCTGTCGGTGCTGGTCGCGTGGCAGATGCAGCGGCCGCTGTCCCGCGTCGCGCTGGCGGCGCGCGTGTTCGGCGCGGGCGGGCGGCCGACCCCGGTCGGCGAGCAGGGGCCGCGCGAGTTGCGCGACCTGATCAACGCGTTCAACGACATGATGCGCCGCCTGAACGAAGCGGACGACGACCAGGCGGTGATGCTCGCCGGCGTCGCGCACGACCTGAAGGCGCCGCTCACGCGCCTGAAGCTGCGCGCGAGCCTGCTGCCGGCCGATGACGACCGCGCGGGCTTCCTGCACGACGTGGATTCGCTGTCGAACATCGTGCAGCAGTTCCTCGAGTTTGCCGGACAGTCCGCCGCCGAGGGCGCGTTGGTCGAGGCCGATGCGTTCCTGCGCGCACAGTTTCCGGCCGCGGAGGCCGCGGAAGGATCGGAAGGATCG
>NZ_JGVW01000124.1 GCF_000687455.2 Burkholderia sp. lig30 | reverse complement strand
GTTGATGTCGGAAGTACGCGCCAAGGACAGCGAGCTGCGTTTCAAGGAGGCGCGCATCGCTCAGCTCACGCACGAGATGGCCGTGCTCAAGCGATGGAAGTTTGCCGCGCGCAGCGAGAAGCTCGCAGCCGAGCAGCAAAGCCTGCTGGACGAGGCGATCGAAGCGGACCTGATCGCCATCGAGCACGAACTCGAGCAACTCGCCAGTCAACCCAGGAAGGACGTCGAGACGAACAAGCCGCGCCGTGCCCCGCTGCCGGCGAATCTGCCACGCGTGGAAGTTCGTCATGAACCGGCGTCCACCACGTGCGCGTGCGGGTGTCAGCTCAAGCGGATCGGCGAAGACGTCAGCGAGAAGCTGGACTACACACCCGGCGTCTTTACCGTCGAGCGTCACGTTCGTGGCAAGTGGGTGTGCCGGCAATGCGAGACGCTGATCCAGGCACCGGTCCCGGCTCAGGTGATCGACAAGGGCATCCCCACCGCCGGGCTGCTCGCGCAAGTCCTCGTGAGCAAATACGGCGATCACGTTCCGTTGTACCGACAGGAACGCATCTTTGAACGCGCCGGCTTGGCGATTCCTCGCTCCACGCTCGCCCAATGGGTTGGCGCGTGCGGCGTGCAGCTGCAACCGCTGGTGGATGCGCTCAGGCGGCAGGTTCTGCGACACGCCGTGCTACATGCCGATGAGACCCCAGTGGCGATGCTCAGTCCCGGCAAGGGCAAGACGCAGCGCGCCTACCTATGGACGTATTGCCCGGGCGCATTCGAGGACCTGAAGGCCGTGGTCTACGACTTCGCCGACAGTCGAGCCGGCGAGCATGCGAAAGCGTTCCTCGGTGAGTGGCGGGGCGGACTCGTGTGCGACGACTTCACCGGCTACAAGGCGCTGTTTGCACAGGGTGTCACCGAACTTGGCTGCATGGCGCACGCACGGCGCAAGTTCTACGACCTGCATGTCGCGAACAAAAGCGAGATCGCGCAGGATGCCTTGCGCTACATCGGCCAACTCTATGAGATCGAGCGCGACGTGCAGCCACTGGCCGCACCATCGCGCCTGGAAGTGCGGCAACAACGTGCTCGACCCGTTGCAGATGCGCTGCACGCGTGGATGACCGCGCAACGCGCTCGAGTGAGCGAAGGTTCGGCGATCGCCAGGGCGCTCGATTACAGCCTACGGCGATGGGTCGCGTTGACGCGTTACCTTGACGATCCGGACGTTCCGATCGATAACAACTGGTGTGAAAACCAGATCCGTCCGATCGCTGTCGGCCGTAACAACTGGCTGTTCGCCGGCTCGTTGCGCGCCGGCCGCCGTGCCGCCGCCGTCATGAGCCTGGTTCAGTCGGCCAAAATGAACGGCCACGATCCCTACGTCTATCTCAAAGACGTTCTGGAGCGGCTACCGGTACAGCCGGCGGCTCGCCTCGACGACCTCTTGCCTCAGCACTGGAAACTGGCGCCGGCGTAACCACGGGACGGGTTCGCCGGACGCTTAC
>NZ_JGVW01000123.1 GCF_000687455.2 Burkholderia sp. lig30 | reverse complement strand
CCCGACGACGATCTTCACTCGGTCCTCGGGTAAGAAGATCGCCCAAACCCCGGCGGTCTGCCCCGTGACATACGGCTCGATCTGAACGTTTTCGGCTTTGTACCAACCTGACGTCATTTTGTTTTTCTTGTTCACCAGCCACCGCACCGTTACCCTCAAGCCCGGCTGCCATTCCCGCGGGTAGCGCGTGCAGCAACTTTCTTTCCCCCCACCGGAGCGACGCCCGTCCTCGCGTGCCGGCATCACATTCGGCCCGCCACCACCGATACGCGACCCTTTCGGCCCGGAAATCGAAAACGTGTGGATGTACCACGGTGTGTAATTGAACGCCTTGGTTCCGCCGCTACTCAGCTCAACCCGTCGAGGTACCTCAACCGTTGTGGACGCATTCGTCTGCAAACCGGTGCATCCCGCGAGCAACACCACCCAGGCAGCTACCATCACGCCAGCCCATCGTTTCACGTCCATTCGTCACCTTTGTCGTGGTTGTTCGTGCCGTCAAAAAACAGCGAGACGTGGAGGGTCTGCTGGAACGTCAGTTTCGGATCGGCCACGCTGCACTAGCCCGTCGCCCACGCGTCGTTCGCTTCCGGGTTCTGCAGGCGTCCGCCTT
>NZ_JGVW01000122.1 GCF_000687455.2 Burkholderia sp. lig30 | reverse complement strand
CAGCTGTCTGAGTCACGGCGCTCGGCCGGCGCCGTGACTCAGACAGCTGCTTGCTGGCGCACCCACGCGGCGTAACGATCGACGAAGCGCTGCAGGAACGCACGCGTGTCATCGCTGACGATCTGGCCTTGCGCGTCGATGCGCGACGGATCGTTCTTGATGAACATCTCCGGTTGCGCGAGCATCGTGACATCGAGATATGCCAGCACGTTGCGCAGATGCTGCTGCGCAAGCGCCGTGCCGGTGGCACCCGGCGACGTGCCGAGCACCGCGCCAGGCTTGCGCGCCCACGAATTGGCGCCCCACGGACGCGAGCCCCAGTCGAGCGCGTTCTTCAGCACACCCGGAATCGAGCGGTTGTATTCGGGCGTGACGAACAGCAGCCCGTCGGCCGCTTCGATCGTTTGCTTGAAACGCCTCGCGACTTCGGGGAAATCCGCATCGTAATCCTGGCTGTACAACGGCAGCGCGCCGATCTCGACGAACTCGAAGGCCAGATCGGCGGGCGCGAGCGAGACGACTGCGTGCGCGAGGGCCCGGTTCAGCGATTCGCGCCGCAGGCTGCCGACGATGACCGCAATGCGATGTGCCATAAAGCTCTCCTTCCGTTGGGTGACGAATCAAAGCGATTGGCTCGGGATCCGCGGCAAAGGTCTGTTTATAGGCAACCCAGCTCGCGAGCCGCCCCACGGGGCCTCCCGACCGACTTTCCACAAGGTTTTCCACAGAAACTGTGGATAAGTTTCCCGATAGACCGAACTGTTACAAGTTGGCTGCCGCCGCGACCGCACTGTGCGGTTCGCGGTTCTCGCACGCATGTCGGCAAGCATAGCGCAGGCGGTCACGGCCATTCGGAAAATCCGCAGCGTCACGCGTTGCGATGGCGCCTGTTGGCCAGTAAGCTGCAGTCACCTTGTCACGCGCGACCTCGGCAAGAGGCCGCCCGACAGTCATGCCCATGCAGCCTGCCCACGACGATCCGGCTTACCTCGCGCAATTGCGGCGCGATCTGCTGCGTTTCGCGCGCCTGCAGCTGCGCGATGCCGACGCGGCCGAGGACGCCGTGCAGGAAGCACTGACTGCCGCGTGGACGCATGCCGGCGATTTCGCCGGGCTGTCCGCACACAAGACCTGGGTGTTCGGCATCTTGCGCAACAAGCTGATCGACACCCTGCGTGTGCGGCGACGCACGGTGAGCCTGTCGGCGCTCGACGCCGAACTCGACGGCGAATCCGTGCTCGACCGCGAACTCTTCAAGGAAAACGGACACTGGAGCGCGCATGCGAAACCGCAACCGTGGCCGCAACCCGACACGCTTCTGCAACAGCAGCAATTCTGGACGATGTTCGAGATGTGCCTGAATTACTTGCCGGAACAGATTGGACGCGTATTCATGATGCGGGAGTTCCTCGATTTCGACATCGCGGACATTTGCACGGAATTGACGCTGACGACGAATCATTGCAGCGTGCTGCTGTATCGCGCGCGCACACGGTTGCGCACATGTCTGAGTGAAAAGGGGCTGACGACAGAAGATGCCACTGGGGAACTGTAAGGACGTGACGCGCCTGCTATCGGACGCGCTCGACCGCGCGCTGACGGTCAACGAACGGCTTCGGGTGCGCGTGCATCTGCCGGCTTGCAGCGGCTGTCGGCAATATCGCAAGCAGATCGCGCTGTTGCGCGAAGCGGCGAGAGTGGCGGCGGGGCATGGCCCGGACGGGGCGGAAGAGGCCGACTGACCGAGAGGGAAGGGGCCGTTTCGCGTTTCCGGGCAGAGGAGGCCGTGTCGGAGGGGGAGGGGGCGTTTCGTGCTTCAGGGCGATGGAGGCGGCGTCGGAAGGGGAGGGAAAGAGGCGCCGGTGCTGGGTGCTGCCGTCATCAGTTGCAGCAGGTGCCATGTTTTCGCCGGAGCGCACGACGTTGCGTACGCCCCCGACCGGCCGAGTGGATTCGAACTGGATGCGACTTTCTGTTCCCGAAATTCCGCCTGCCGACGCGCGCGCATCGGCAGGGTGATGTGGCTGCGCGCCGCCTCGGTTGCCCGGATATGGTCGGCCATGCCGCGGAAGGCAGCCGGGCAAGAGAAAATCGGAAAATACGCCGAATAATATTTATTCGAACAATTCGCGCACAGCCTCGGGCGGGCGGCCGATTGCAGCCTTGTCGTTGAAAACGACGATCGGTCGCTGCAGAAGAATCGGATGCGCGGCAATCGCTTCGTAGGCCTCGGCATCCGTCAGGTCTGCGCGAGCCATATTGAGCGTCTTGTACGGCTCCTCGTTATCGCGGAGCATGTCGTGCACCGGACGCCCAAGTTGACGGTGGAGCGTTTGCAGCTGCTCGACGGTCGGCGCTGCCTTCAGATACTCGACGACATTGATGGGCGCGCCGCTCGTGTTGAGGGTCTCGATGAGCGCCAATGTCTCGCGCGATTTCGAGCAACGGGGATTGTGGTAGATCGTAATCATTGTTCGGCCTTGGGCTATGAAGTCCCGTATTGTAGCGAGTCCGCATCGAGGACTTGGCTAGCGGGCTGACATCCCCCCGACCGATAGGGACGACGCACTCGCAGGCGCAGGCGCAGGCACTGCGGTCGAGCGGAAAGGGAGAGGGTGCATCGCAGCGATCAAATGGTAAGCCGCCTGCTTTATGCGCATAAACCGAACGCCACACTAACGTCCCGCCAGACAGAAGCCAGCGGGTACGTCGGTCGCGCATCCACGCCAACCGCCTGACGCGCGTGCGTGGAGCCCACTAACCCGCAATCTCTCTTGGCCATACATCGGTCGGTTTATGCGCATAAACCCATGCAGCGCACCATCTCTTTCGATCACTCGTCACCACGACGACATGCTTCACGAGCATCTTCGCCAAGTCTACGTCCCCCGCAGCCGATCCGGGGCTGCCGTGGAAAGCGGCCAATTTTATCCAGCCGCGCACACGCCGCGACAGCGGAACACCGAATCGACGACAGTTTATGCGCATAAAGCGCTCGGCCAAACGGCCAACTCGTAGTTAGAGAACAACAAGTTCATTGAAATATAAATGTCGTCCTGTAGAATTCCAACGACCAAAAACAGGAGTGAAAATTGGCAGCGGAAATCATCGCAGTCACTCAACAGAAGGGCGGTGTCGGCAAAAGCACGATCGCCATGCACCTCGGCGCTGCTTTTCATGAAAAAGGGAAGCGCGTGCTCGTCGTCGATGCCGACGGCCAGAACACACTGGTTCACTGGTCGAGCGCGTCGGGCGACAGCGACACCGGCATTCCCTTCCCGGTGATCAATCTCGCAGAAGCAGGCGGCCAGATCCACCGTGAGATCAAGAAGTTCATCAACGACTACGACATCATCGTCGTCGATTGCCCACCGTCGATCACCGAGAAGATATCCGGCGTCGTTTTGCTGGCTGCGTCGATCGCGGTCATCCCGACATCGTCATCTCCGGCCGACTACTGGTCGAGCGTCGGTCTGGTCAAGCTGATCCAGCAAGCGCAGGTCATGAACGAAGATCTGCGTGCGGTGTTCCTGCTCAACAAGACCGAAGAGAAGCGCATGCTGACCCGCGAACTGAAGCGGGCGCTCGAGGAGCTCGGCTTCCCGCTGCTGAAAACGCAAATTCCGACCCGGGAAGCGTACAAGCAGGCAATGGCGCTCGGTCAAACCGTGCTGCAGATGAGCGATCGCGGCGCGAAGCTCGCCGCCACGGAAATTCGCGCATGCGCCGACGAGATCGTCGCCATGCTGCCCTGACTTTATGCGCATAAAGGACTCGCATGAAACCCTCTCAATTCGCTAAAGGATTCCAGGCGCGGCCGGATACGACGACGAGTGAAAAACGCACGGCCCTCGATCGTCTCAATGCAATCGACGGCCTCGTCAAAGCAGAAACGCCCGCCCCTGTCGTTGCGAAAGCCGTCATCAACAAGGAAACGGTGCCCCCGGTGGAAGACATCGTCATCGATGTGGCCGCCGACGAATCGACGCAATATCGGGTGTGGCGGCTCGAAAACCGCTATGCGCCCGGTCAGGTGATCGAGCTTTCGCTCAAGGCGATCAAGCCGAGCCCGTTCAATCCGCGGCATTTCTATCTGAAGTCGTCGATTGCCGAGCTTGCGGTCAACCTCGCGAAGCAGGGCCAGCAGCAGGCGATCCACGTCATTCCCGACTACGACAATCCGGGTTCGTATTTCGTCAGTGACGGCGGCCGTCGTGTCCGCGCACTGAAAGAGGCGAACAAGGAAACGGTCAAGGCAATCGTCATCGATCTGCCGATCGGTATCCAGAGCTACAAGCTCGGCTATGACCTGAACGTCCAGCGCGATTCGCAAACGGTGTTCGACAACGCCGTCGTGTGGAAACGCTTCCTGGATGAAAAGCACTTTCAAAGCCAGAAAGAGCTGGCCGAGCATCTGGGCCTGGACGAATCGACAGTCGCCGTCGCGCTGTCAATCGGCAAGCTGCCGGAAGCCATCATGCAGGAAATGGTCGCGCGCCCCGATCGCTTCGGCTCGAACATGGCGTATCAGGTCGGCCGCTATCACAGCGCCCGCGGCACAGATGCGACGCTGCGTCTGATCACCAAGATCGTTTCGGACGACCTGAGCACGCGTCAGGTCTCCGACATCGTGAAGGGCAGGGCGGCCGCTCAGGAAAGTCCGAAGCCGGCTGGCCGGCAGCGCTATGCGCAACGGCTCGAAATCAAGCTCGGCGGGACGTCGGTCGGGGATTTGAAGTCGTATGGAGACGATCGCATCGAGCTGCGCCTGCGCGGTCTCCCGAAAGAAAAGCGCGACGCGATCCTCGAGCAACTCGAGCGAATGCTGTTGTCCGACTGATGAAAGGCGGCGAACCCCTCGGCAATGCCGGGGGCGCCGCCGACAGGAACGGCGGCTTATGCCGCCCGTGACTGACTCAACGTGAAGGCGAGCAAATCGCCGTCCGTCGGCTCTCCCCAGGTCTTCTGGGCCAACCAGTCAAAGAAGGCCGTCTCGGCCAGCTTGGATTCGAGACCGCGCTTGCGCCAATCGTCGCGCATATGCGCGCCCAACGCAGGCAGCGCCTCGGATTCGAACGACTCGCGTGCGACCTCGCGCTCTGCCTCGCCTTGCTCGTCGTACAGCGCCTTCGCTTCCTTGCGCCGATGCGCCGCATATTCGCTCAGCAGCCGCGCCTTCAGATCATCCGGCTGCGTCGCAGCAGCAGCGCCCTTCGCGGGCGTGCCGGCCGGCAACGCTTCGACGGTCTCCACCGGAGGCGCGTACCCCTTCTTCAGCGCGTCCTTGAACAGCGCCGCGGCGCTGCGCACCGGCGGCAGCGTCGTGCTCCGCATGCGCTGCTCCGTCATCTGCAGCGCGGCACGAATGCGATTTTCCTCGCTGTCCGCATACAGCGTCTGCGCTTCCTTCAGCGGGATGCCGAGCTTCACCATCCGGTCGACCAGCGTGCTGTCGAACACGTTCGGATGCTCGTCGAGCGCGAGCATCGGCTGCTTGCGCTCAGTGACGCGGAACTGGATCTCCGCGACGCGGCGGCCTTCGCGATGCTCGATCAGCTCGACGAAGATGTTGGTCACCGCATTGACTTCCGCGATCGCGGGGCGCAGATAGTCGCGCTTGAAATACTTGTACTCGCGTTTCGCCTCGTCGCCCGCTTCGGTATCCGGCGTGCCGGACAGGATCGGACGCCACCACTCCCACGGCTCGCGCATCGTCAGGTGGCTCGGGTTGGTCAGGTAGCGCACGCAGATCTCGTATAGCGCCAGGCCCGCGCTGCTGCGCAGCTGGCTCTGGAACTGCAGGCTCAGGCGCGCGTACTGCACCGGATCGAGCAGCTTTTTCTTGATCTTCGGTGCGAACGAGAATTCGACCCACACGCGCCGCGTGGCCGGATCTTCGAGAATTTCCGCGTCGGCGATCAGCGTCGAGATCCCCCACTTGCGGCCGGGCTTCTGGCTCGAGGTGCCCGTGCTCCATTCGACCTGCACCGACACCATGCGGCGCAGGTGTTCCTTCACGAGCGCGGTGTCGTTCGAGTCGAATGCGGAGTTCGCGACGATATCCGACAACAGTGCGCGATAGGTATCGCCCGAGTCGTCGGCCTGCTGCGCCACAGCCAGCAGGACATTGAACAGCTTGCGGGTGAGAAGGGTGATCTTGCCGCTTTTCGGCTGAATTGCGATTGCCTCGACGGCCTTACGCAACTCGGCTGAACTAGCACTCACCACATCCACATCGGTTTTCTTGGCGCGCTTCGTGGCCATGCGTCGGGTCGGAAGAAAAGTTTCCGGAAGGATAGCGCTTGTGGTGATGCGCGTCCAGAACGACATGCTCACCGTATCCGGTGATGCGAGTTTACGAAGCTGCACTCACCCCACCATTATCCCGTAAAAGCTCACCGGTCCGGAATTGCAGGGCATCGAACTCACCTTTACGTGCCGGGGCAGACACGGAATGCACAGGTACTCACCTGTGCAAAACCGGTGCGCATCAGCTCCCGTATCGGCTCACCTGTCGCGTTGTCGTAAATTTGCTACGTGAGCCGCGCGATGCGCGTCATGCAGCCGCTTGGGCCGCCGTTGCGCGCTCCGACACACGCCGTGGCCCGCTGTATGCATGTACAGGCCCGTGCCGGAGGGTTTCGCGACACGCAGCTGCAACATCCCGGACTGCACCGAATGACGCGTGCACCTGTGCACGACATCGTATTGTCTTGCGGTGGGCGGCCCCGCAAGCCGGCCGCCCGGGATCGCGAGCGACGAAGTATAAGGCCCAATGACGATCAGGTCCCGAAAATCCTCACCTTTAACGGCCCCACACAGACAAACGCGCCGCCAACGGAGGCCCGACGCACGTGGGATCAGCTGTTCGAGCATCCTGTAAACACTCACCTTACGAGAAAAACGACGTCCGGAAAGCGCGTCGACCAGGGCTCCCGAAAAATCTCACCGTTACCGTCAGAATTTCAAAAATCCCAATGTCCTCCGATACTTAGGTGCGAATCCAGAAGTGATTCCTCCCGCCATTCGCCCCCCGCATATCCTCACCATTCACAGAGCCCTCAGTCGTCGCACAGCCTTCCCGGTGCTCCCGAAAAACTTCACCTTTGCCAAAAAATCGGTGAGCGAAACCGCTTCACCCTGTAGCACTGGCGGGCTTTTCACGCGAAGTGGACGCCCACTTTTCCCGAAAAACCTCACCTTTGACTAATTTCCGGGCAATCCAGTCTCCCGAAAACGCTCACCTTTTGACGATCGATGCACAGCTGCGCAACCTCCCGAAAAAGCTCACCACTGGCCGATCAGGCCAGGGAAATGCCCGTTTTCCCCCCGTAAACACTCACCTCTAGGGCTCTGGAGGCCGTTCTGTGGTGCAAAAGTGCATTTGTTTCCCGGAAATCCTCACATCAAAAGGCCTCGGAGTCCCGTGAAATCTCACCTTTCGACAAATCTGCGTAAAAGAAAGGCAGAATCTGTGGAAATCGAGCGTCCCGAAAAGCCTCACCTTTGCCTGCACAGGCACAGAAGCTGCGGATCAGGCACTGTGCGGGTGAGCCCACTGTGCGGCCCCGAAAACCCTCACCTTTCGAAAATCCTGCGGTTCGCCGGGCTCCTGAATCCGCTCACGACCTTTCCTGCAACGGCTCACGCAGATCCCCGAACCCCATCACTTCGGCTCCCGAAGAGGGTCACCATGGGTCCTGTAAAGTTTCACCTTGTCGGTCGGAAACCCTTGCTGCATAAGGCTGTGCCGTGGCGTTAACGTTTTTAACTAAGGGTTCAAAGGTGTTTACTTCTAATACTCTCAACACGACCCCCGACGAGTTTTCCACAGACCCACTTCAAACCCGCTCGCCATGTGAAACAACACAGGTTTTTTCATGCAGACATAAAAAACCAATGGATACAGAGCGTTAGCGAATTTTCTTCGCTTTGTTTCACGGAATTTGCAGACCGGATGGACATCAGCAAGGCTTTGGACCCGAGACGACACGCTTCGACGCAGAAACACAACGATGTTCAAAAACAGGTATCAAACAATACGTAATTCGTTATGATTGCAACGTTACAACGCCTGCGAGCACCGATATGACCCTGGACGAGATGCGACAAGCCATTCGAGACGAGCTGGATGCGTTGCGCGCGTCTGGTGCGCGACGGCAGGACCTGTCGCTTCACGCCTGCAAGCGCCTGTTCTTCGACTTGGGGATACGCCCGTCCGCCGCGAACGTCCGCGACCTGACGCAGACGGGCAGCGCCAGCGACATTCCGAAGGACATCGATCACTTTTGGGAACGCATCCGAGCGGCATCGAAGGTCAAGCTCGAAGGAGCAGCCATTCCGAAATCCGTCGAGGAAAAAGCCGCCGGCCTGCTCAGTGCGCTTTATGAAGAAGCATTGAAGGCCGCGCGCGACAGCCTGAGCGTCGATCGCGACCAGGTTCATGCCGATGTTGCCCACGCCACACAGCAATTGCGGGACGCGACGATTCGTCAGGAAACGCTCGAGTCTGCGCTGACGCGCAGCGAGGCCCGCAACACACAGCTTCAGGCGCGCGTCACCGAGCTTGAAGTGCAGATTGCCGCGCAGACCACCCACGGTTCGGCAAACGAAGCGACGTTGCTCACCACGGTCACACGCCTCGAGAAAGAGCTGGCCGCCGCGAACGATCGCGTGCAGAGCGAGCAGACCCAAAATGCGGCACTGCGTGACCGGATCGACGCGCTGCATGGCGAACTGCAGCAGCGAACCGAGCACTATGCGCAGCAGATCAAGGATGCGGTGGCGGACGCGGAACGCCGCGTCAAGCCGATGCTGGTCGAGCTCGACTCGTTGCGCAGCATGGCGTCGACGTATCAGACAGGGATGCGCGACGTACAGCGCAAGGAATTCGATTTCCTGCAGCAACTGAGTGCCGCCAAGGCCCGGGGAGACCGTCTCGAAGATCAATTGCGCGGCCAGAGCGAGGAACTGGACGCGGCGACCCGCGAAGTGAATGCGTTGCGAGCGAATCGCGCAATGAACCCGGAAATCGCGGCGTTGCTCCGCCGCCTCGCCAACACCGGCGCGCTCGATGCCGAAGCGTTTTCCGTGATCGGCACGGCCCTGGACGCCGACGTCCCGGTGCCGGGCCAATGCCCGCATTGCGATGGCGAACCGGAGCTGTCGCACGGTGCCGACGGATTCGAAGTGCTGTGCCCGGAATGCGAACACGCGTCCGGACCGTGGCCGTCACGCTTCGAAGCGGTGTCGCGTTTCGCGCGCAGCTGATCGCGGACCGTGCCGTTCGTCGTCTTCAGGTGAGACGATTCGGGATGGTGAGGGTGAGGTTTTTCGGGAGTATCGGGAAAGCGGAACCGCGCCACACAAGGCCCGGCCGTAAATGGCCGGCGCGGCTTCCGTATGTGCTGTCAGTGAGATTCGGCGGGTGTATCCGGCTCACCCTCGTTGAGGGTTTCGCGCCACTCCTTCCACGCGCGATGCAGGCGATTGGACGAGATCGCCTGCATGAAACCAAGCCATTGGCCGACGCGCTCCAGTGGGACGTCGTTTTCGAACAATTCCGCGGCGTACGTGTTGCGCAGCGTCTGCGGGCTGGCGCGGGCCGTGCGGGAGGCTGCGATGTCGGCTGCTTCGACGATCGCATCGACCGCACGCAGCATGGTCGCCTTGTGCATCGGACGACCAGCGGGTGACGCCGGAAAGACAAGATCGCCAGGAATGTCCTGATGTTTGCGCTCGGCAAGCCACGCGCCGAGCAGCGCGATCGCGAACGATGAGAGTCGCGTTTCGCGGACGAAATCCGGGTGGGTAGACGGGACAATCAGCGAGGTTCCGTCCTGGCTGATGCAACTAATCGTCAGTGCGCGTGCCTCGCCGGTTTTGATGCCGCCGCCGAGAAACGCGGCAACGAGCGCGCGGTCGCGGCGCTCCTTCCACTGCGCGGCGCCAGAGACGTCGATCGGCGAAAAAAGATAGGCGAGCAACCGCGCGCGTTCCGATGGCGAAAGAAAGCCCGTCGGCTCGTTGTCGCGCGCCTTTCTCCATACTGCTTCGCCATCCTGAGCGATGAAGCGGGCAGGGTTGGTCGAAGCAAATTCGCTGCGCCGGATGTGGTCGAGCACGCGCTCGATCAGCCGCAAATAACGGATTCGTTGGGTTTTCTTGATCGGCAACTCGCCGACGAAGTGCGCGATCGACGCGGTATCGACGGTGGAGAGGTTCTTCTGATGTTCCCGCAGCCAGTTCAGGAATGCACCCCATTGCGCTCGATACACATCAGCGGACGAACGGCGGAATGCCTGGGTGGCAAGCCATGCATCGAATGCAGCTTCGGGGGCGGCAATCCAGTCCGACACGCTTCGATCGAAGAGATCTTGCGCGTCAGGTTGCTTTTGGGGGGGGGGCGGGGCGGGAGGAGACATGTTATTTATTCCGTTAGTTGCGTATATGATAGACCGTTACGCAACGGCATGTCGGACGGATGTTCGTTTTGTCACGCCGGCTTAGCCGCCCCAGGCTCTTGCAGGACGGCCTGATCGCGCACGTTGGCGCGTGTAGTCGACGTGTTCGGCGGCTGCCTCGTAAGCCGCCACGGCGAACGAAAACGCGGCAGGCAATGCATTCGATTTTCCGAAATCGATCGGATCGTCGGTTTCCGGAAACGCCATGTCGGACGGACGTTCGAACAACTGCCGCATGCCGGCGTCATGCCGGCTGGCGAAGCCGAGGTCCGCCAGCGCCTCTGCCTCGATCGCATGCAGCAGGCGCCACGTCAGCGGCACCTGCTGGCCGATGTATCGCGCGGTAATGTGACGAACAATCTGCTCCAAATCGTGCGCCGCAGCCTTGAAGCTGAGCGCGGCCAAATCCTGTTCGGTCATCGCGGGCTCCTGTGAATGCGCATACTGTACAAACATACAGTACTTCATGCAACTGGCCATCTGGACGAATGGACGGCCCGTCAGCGATGGATCACGATCAACAACGCCTTCGCTTCCGCCTTGCCGGGGTTGCGGATCGCGTGCGGCGCGTCCGCCGGATAGCGCGCGGTGTCGCCGGCTTTCAGGCGGCGGGTGGCTGCGGCGGCCTCGATTTCCATCGCGCCCTGCAGCACGGTGACGTGTTCGCGCGTACCGGGCTCGTGCGCGTTCGAACGTAGCGCGCCGCCGCCCGGCAAGGTCAGCTCGTACCACTCGAACTTGCCGGCGAGGTCGAGCGGGCCCCATACGCGCAATTGATACTGGCCGTCGTGCCCGGATAGCGTCGGGATGTCGTGCGGCCCGTCGACGCGGATCGTCTGCGCAGCCTTCGGCTGGGCAAACAGTTCGTCCAGCGTGATGCCGAGTGCGTTCGTCAGGCGCCAGGCGACGGCGATCGTCGGATTCGCCTTGTCGCGTTCGATGTCGGACAGCATTGACTTCGACACGCCTGCGGCGCGCGACAGGTCGTCGAGCGTCAGCTTGCGTTCGCTGCGCAGGCGCTGAATCTGTTCGCCGACGCGCGGCGGTGTCGTGGCGGCGGCCGCAGGCGGGGAAGCCGCCGTCGCGCCGCGCCGCGATCCGGAGGAGCTTGCCATTTGAATTCCGTTCGCTTAGAGTTGTTCGGTATTTCGGATTTTAGTTCGGAATATCGGAAAAAAGCGGTCAACCGAACGACCGACTATAACAGTAGCAGGCCGCTGCGCCGCCACGAGCGCTGCGCGACGGCACTTGCGATTCCAGTCAGGAGCTTTGCGATGCGTGATGCTTTCCTCGCCCAGGTGCGCGGCACACTCGACCAGATCCGCGCGGATGGTTTCTTCAAGACCGAACGCGAGATCGCGAGCCCGCAAGCGGCGGCCGTGCGGCTGGCCGGCGGCGCCGACGTGCTGAATTTCTGCGCGAACAATTATCTCGGCCTGGCCGACGATCCGCGCCTCATCGCTGCTGCGAAGGCCGGGCTCGATCAGGATGGCTTCGGCATGGCGTCGGTGCGCTTCATCTGCGGGACGCAAACCGTGCACAAGCAGCTCGAGGCCGCGCTGGCGGGGTTCCTCGGCACTGAGGACAGCATTCTCTATTCGAGCTGTTTCGACGCGAACGGCGGATTGTTCGAAACGCTGCTCGACGAGAACGACGCGGTCATCAGCGATGAGCTGAATCATGCGAGCATCATCGATGGCGTCCGGCTGTGCAAGGCGAAGCGCTTTCGCTACCGGAACAACGATCTCGCCGATCTCGAAGCGAGGCTCCAGGAAGCCGATGCGGCCGGTGCGCGCCACAAGCTGATCGCGACCGACGGCGTGTTCTCGATGGACGGCATCGTCGCCGACCTGAAAGGCATCTGCGATCTGGCCGACCGTTACGGCGCGCTCGTGATGGTCGACGATTCGCATGCAGTTGGCTTCATCGGCGAGCATGGCCGTGGCACGCCCGAGCACTGCGGCGTCGAGGGGCGCATCGATATCGTGACCGGCACGCTGGGCAAGGCGCTCGGCGGCGCATCGGGCGGCTATGTCGCCGCGCGCCGGGAAGTCGTCGCGCTGTTGCGGCAGCGTTCCCGCCCGTACCTGTTCTCGAACACGCTTACGCCGAGCATCGCCGCGGCGTCGCTGAAGGTGCTCGAGCTTCTCGGCAGCGACGAGGGCGCGCGGCTGCGCGCGCGCGTACGCGACAACGGCGCGCGGTTCCGCGAGCAGATGACCGAAGCGGGTTTCACGCTCGTGCCGGGCGCGCATCCGATCATCCCCGTGATGCTCGGCGACGCGCAGCTCGCGACGCGGATGGCCGACGCATTGCTCGACGAGGGCGTCTACGTGATCGGCTTCTCGTTCCCGGTCGTGCCGCGCGGGCGCGCGCGCATCCGCACGCAGATGAGCGCCGCGCATACGCCCGAACAGGTCGACCAGGCCGTCGCCGCGTTCGTGCGCGTCGGCAAGTCGCTCGGCGTCGTCTGACGGAGGCCGGCCATGAAAGCACTGGCAAAGCTCGAACGCGGTCCCGGCCTGTCGCTCACGCGCGTGAAGCGCCCCGAGGTCGGGCACAACGACGTGCTGATCAAGATCCGCCGCACGGCGATCTGCGGCACCGACATCCATATCTGGAAGTGGGACGACTGGGCGCAGAAGACGATTCCTGTGCCGATGCATGTCGGTCACGAATACGTTGGCGAGATCGTCGAGATGGGGCAGGAAGTGCGCGGCTTCGCGATCGGCGATCGCGTGTCCGGCGAAGGCCACATCACATGCGGTTTCTGCCGGAATTGCCGGGCGGGCCGCCGGCATCTGTGCCGCAACACGATCGGCGTCGGCGTCAATCGGGAGGGCGCGTTCGCCGAATACCTGGCGATTCCCGCGTTCAACGCGTTCAAGATTCCGCCGGAGATCTCCGACGATCTCGCGTCGATCTTCGACCCGTTCGGCAACGCGACGCATACGGCACTGTCGTTCAATCTCGTCGGCGAGGACGTGCTGATCACCGGCGCCGGCCCGATCGGCATCATGGCGGTCGCGATCGCGAAGCACGTCGGCGCGCGCAACGTCGTGATCACCGACATCAACGATTACCGGCTGGAGCTGGCGCGGAAGATGGGCGCGACGCGCGCGGTCAACGTCGCGCGCGAGTCGTTGCGCGACGTCATGGCGGAGCTGCACATGACCGAAGGGTTCGATGTCGGGCTCGAGATGTCCGGCGTGCCGAGCGCGTTCACCAGCATGCTCGAGGCGATGAACCACGGGGGCAAGGTGGCGCTGCTCGGCATCCCGCCCGCGCAGACGGCGATCGACTGGAACCAGGTGATTTTCAAGGGGCTGGAGATCAAGGGGATCTACGGCCGCGAGATGTTCGAAACCTGGTACAAGATGGTCGCGATGCTGCAAAGCGGTCTCGATCTGTCGCCGATCATCACCCACCGGTTTGCCGTCGACGATTACGAGAAGGGCTTCGCCGCCATGCTGTCGGGCGAAAGCGGGAAGGTGATCCTCGACTGGACGGCCTAAGTACACGGCACACGGCGCCGAAGCCGAAGCCGAAGCCGAAGCGGTGACGGTGACGGTGACGCAACGCGGAGACGCTGCGTCACCCGTCAGCGGCCCGCGATCATCGCGAGGTGCTCCGCTATCGGGCCGAGCGCGAGCGACGGCAGGAAGGTAAGGAGCGCGATGAGCAGCACGGTCGCGGTCAGCAATCCGAAGAACAGCGGCCCGTGGGTCGGCAACGTTCCTGCGCCGGCTTCTCGCCGCTTTTTCGGCGCGAGCGATCCCGCGATCGCGAGCACGGGCACGATGACCGCGAAGCGGCCGAACCACATCGCGGCCGCCAGCGATGCGTTGTAGAACGACGTGTTCGCCGATAACCCCGCGAAAGCGCTGCCGTTGTTGTTCGCGGCTGACGAGAACGCATACAGGATTTCACTGAAGCCGTGCGTGCCGGGGTTCCCCGGACCGGTGGCCCCGGCCGGCACGACGACCGCGATCGCCGTGCCGAGCAGCACGATCAGCGGTGTCGCAAGAAGCGCGATCGCCACCATCTTCATGTCGAACACGTCGATCTTCTTCCCGATGTACTCGGGGGTGCGTCCGACCATCAGCCCGGCGACGAACACCGCGAGCAGCGCGTGCATGAGCATGCTGTAAAGGCCCGAGCCCGGGCCGCCGAACACGACTTCTCCGCTCTGCATCAAGGCCATCGGCACCATGCCGCCGATCGGCGTGAACGAGTCATGCATCGCATTGACCGCGCCGTCGCCGCTGCCCGTCGTCACCGTCGCGTACAACGCCGACGAGACGATGCCGAAACGCGTTTCCTTGCCTTCCATGTTGCCACCCGGCTGGCTGGCCGACTCAAGCGCGTCGATCCCGGGCGCGTTCAGTTGCGCGGTGCCGGCCTGCTCCGCCCCGATCGCCACCGCGGCGGCGGCCGCCAGCATCGCGAGCATCGCCGCGTAGATCACCCAGCCCTGCCGGCGATCCCCGATCATCGCGCCGAACGTATAGCAGAGCGCGGCGGGAATCAGCACGATCGCGATCATCTGCAGGAAGTTCGCCAGCGGTGTCGGGTTTTCATACGGATGCGCGGCGTTCGCGTTGAAGAAGCCGCCGCCGTCCCCGCTCAACAATTTGATCGATTCCTGCGATGCCACCGGCCCCATTGCCAGCGTTTGTGCGCGTTGCGTGACGGCGGGCGCGTTCGCGTTCGGCTTCAGTGTGTACGGTTGCAGGATCGCCACGTCGGGATTCGGGGCGAATGTCTGCACGACGCCTTGACTGATGAACGCCGCCGCGAACAGCACCGAAAGCGGCAACAGGATATAGAGCGTCGCGCGCGTCAGATCGGCCCATACATTGCCGATCGCATTGCTCTCCCGGCGCTGGAAGCCGCGAATCAGCGCGAACACGACGGCGATGCCGGTTGCGGCGGACAGGAAGCTTTGCACGCCGATGCCGAGCATTTGCGTCAGGTTGCTGAGTGTCGTTTCGCCTGCGTATCCTTGCCAACTGGTATTCGTCGCGAAGCTGACCGCGGTGTTGAACGCGAGCCCCGGCTCCACGTTCGGCATGTGCTGCGGATTGAACGGTAGCCAGACCTGCACGCGCTGCAGGGCGTAAAGCGTGGCCGTGCCGAGTGCGTTGAACGCGACGAGCGCAATCGCGTAGCGCTTCCAGTCCATTTCCTCGTTCGGTGCGACGCCGGCGAGCCGGTAAATCACCTTTTCCAGCACCGCGCAGCGTCGCAGCGGCCCCGGCAGGTCGCCCTGCGCGACGCGTGCGAAGTAGTGTCCGAGCGGCTTGGCCACCAAGGTGAGAATAAACAGGAACAGTCCTGCCTGAACCAACGCGTTGATGTACACACGGCCTCCTGGATCGGCGCGGGCCGGTCGGGATTCGATGGACACGATTCATTTCAGCGCGCGCCGCGTCAATTCGGTGGCAAGACCCCGCGATGCGCGCGTAAACAACATATGAAAATGACGGCAGGCGCCGCTATTTCGCGTGCCCGGCGGTCAGCAAGCGCGGATCGAGCTGTACGTGCAGCAGGACCAGCCAGCGCTTCGGGCAGTGTGGCGCGACGCGCACCGGCTCGTCGTCGGCGAGCCGGATCGCGACCAGGCCGTGCTGCGACGCATGCCGGTATGCGCGCAACGCGTCGGACTGCAGCCAGTAGCTGACGAGCGCGCACGAGATGAAGCGAAACGCGAGCAGCGCGGTGGCGTCCGGCGTGAAACCGGCCGAGACGAGCACGCCTTCGAACGCGATCGTCAGCAGGTGCGCAGAGGCGATCGTGACGAGCGCGAGCTTCGCGATACCGCGCAACCGCAGCGCCGCGCGAAGGCGGGCGAGCCGGGCGGGTGCTTCGCGCACGACGGCGGTGTCTTGTTCCGGTGTGTCGTGCTTCATGATGCCGCCGCAATTCGGCGTGTCGGCGAGATCGTCAGGGTGCCGCTCGACCGGGCCGGGAGGCCGGCTGTAGCGACAGGCTTGCACAGAATTGCGCTGTCGTAGCAATGGCCTGCGAAGCGCCTCACGTCGATCGGCTGAAAGCCTTCGTGCATGAAGAAATTCACGAGTTGCACGGCGGCGTGCGGTGCGTCGAGCGCAAGGTGGGTCGCGCCGCGCGCGGCAGCCCACTGCTGCGCAAACGCGAGCAACGACCGGCCGATGCCGCGCGCCTGCCAGACAGGATCGACGGCGAGCGACCCGAGCGTCGCGACCCGGCGGCTGCGGTACGGGTCGCATGGCGAATCGGGATCGTGCGCGTGCATCATGAGGGTCGCGAGCAGATGCCCCTTGCTGAGCGCGACGAAGCATTCACCGGCAAGGGTATGTTCGCGCGTCTGTGCGGCAGACTGGTCGACACACGGACAGTTGAAGCCCAATGCGCCGAGCCGCGCAAACGCGCGATGCAGCAGCGCGTTCAAAGAGTCGTAGGTATCGACGTGCGGATCGAAGCGCCGCAGCACGACGCGGCCATCGAGGCGTTTGGCATACGCTGCGTAAGCGCGTGCGCGGCGTGTGGGTTCGGCTTGCGGCATGACATTCTCCAGCCCGACTGAGTGCCCGCAGTGTAGTGAGCGTCGCGCGTTGCCATCAAGAAAAAATGTCGTAAAGAGCGTGTCGCGCGGCGAAGCCGGAAAGACTGTTCGATCGCGAAGCGGACAGGTTTGGCGATCAGGTCATTTAATTCGCATGTCGAATAGAGAGAAGTGGTCGCCGTTGCGTGGTACGCATGCCAATGGCTGGTCCTGACCAAAGGCACAACCGGGTCGCTCTGATTCGCGATGCACGGTGCGGTTTCCCATCGCGACAGTCTCACTGATGGATGATCGGCGCGATGCGTTAAGAGTGCCTGAGCTTGCGGTGAGCGCGATCGTCATGTCCCGCTGGCGCGAATGGCAGGCTACGGCCTGCAAAGCCGCAATTGGCGCCGAGTTCGAGATCGTTCGCTCGAACCGGGCCCGATGGTGAGGGAATACGGGATCGTTTTCGCCAATGGTGAGCCTTTACAGGAGCATCGCCAATGGCAAAGGAGGTGAGCCGCAGTCGAACGCTGCCTCACCGTACCTGGCAGGCCACACGTGCGTAGACGGAAACATCGCACGCATCGGGCCACGCGGCGTTCTCGCGCGTGGCCCAGCCAAGGTGGTGCGCGTCAGGCGAGCAGACGCGCGGCGATCGCCTCACCGACCGCCTGCGTGCCGGCGTCGCCGCCGAGATCGCGGGTGCGCGGCCCGTCGCGCAGCACGTCTTCGATCGCGGCGGCGATCGCGTCGTGCGCTTCGCGTTCCACGCCCGCGCCGTGGCCGAGGAAGTCGAGCATCATCGCCGCCGACCAGATCATCGCGATGGGGTTCGCGATGTGACGCCCGGCGATGTCGGGCGCGGAGCCGTGCACCGGCTCGAACAGCGACGGGAACGTCCGATCCGGATTGAGGTTCGCCGACGGCGCGATGCCGATCGTGCCGGTGCAGGCCGGGCCGAGATCGGACAGGATGTCGCCGAACAGGTTCGAGGCGACCACGACGTCGAAGCGGTCCGGCTGCAGCACGAAGCGCGCGCACAGGATGTCGATGTGCTGCTTGTCCCAGACGATCTCCGGATAGTGCTCGGCGATTTCGGCCGCACGTGCATCCCACCACGGCATGCTGATCGCGATGCCGTTGCTTTTCGTGGCGACGGTCAGGCGCTTCGCGCGCCGCTGCGCGAGCTCGAATGCGAATTTCATCACGCGCTCGGTGCCGTGCCGCGTGAAGATCGACTGCTGCACGACGACTTCGCGGTCGGTGCCCTCGAACATCGTGCCGCCGACCGCCGAGTATTCGCCTTCGGTGTTTTCGCGCACGATCATGAAGTCGATGTCGCCCGCGCGGCGGCCTGCGAGCGGGCTCGGCACGCCGTCGAACAGCCGGGCGGGCCGCAGGTTCACGTACTGGTCGAATTCGCGGCGGAACTTGAGCAGCGATCCCCACAGCGAAATGTGATCTGGCACCGTCGCGGGCCAGCCGACCGCGCCGAACAGGATCGCGTCCTTGTCGGCGAGCTGCGCCTTCCAGTCGTCCGGCATCATTCGGCCGTGCTCGGCGTAGTAGTCGCAGCTTGCCCATTCGATGTGCGTGAATTCGAAGCGGATCCCGTAGCGGGCCGTCACCGCGTCGAGCGCGCGCAGCCCTTCGGGCATCACTTCGCGGCCGATGCCGTCGCCGGGAATGACGGCGATTTTGTAGATCTTGTCGCTCATGAGCGTACTCCTCCAGGGTTGAATGCGCCGTTGCCGCACAGCCGGACGACGGCGGACGGAGGCATTTTATTTATTTCCGTGCGGATTAAAATCGTCGAAATGGTTAATCGACTTTCCACGAATCGTGAATAAATCGCCAAACCTGGACGACCTGCGCGTGTTCAGCGCCGTCGTGCGCCTGACGAGCTTCAGCGCGGCGGCCGAGCAGCTCGCGGTCTCGCCCGCATACGTGAGCAAGCGCATCGCACTGCTGGAGGCGCAGCTCGGCACGCGGCTGCTGCATCGCTCGACGCGCCGCGTCTCGGTCACGGAGGCCGGCGAACGCGTGCTCGCGCGCGCGGAGAAGATTCTCGACGACGTCGATCATCTGGTCGAGGACGTGTCGACCACCCGCAGCGTGCCGCGTGGCACGCTGCGCATTTCGAGCAGCTTCGGCTTCGGCCGGCACGTCGTCGCGCCCGCGCTGCTCGACTTCACCGCGCGCTATCCGCAACTGAACGTGCGGCTGGATCTGTTCGACCGCCTCGTGGACGTCGCCGGGGAAGGGTTCGATCTCGATATCCGGATCGGCGACGACATCGCGGACCACCTGATCGCACGGCGGCTTGCGGCCAACTACCGCGTGCTGTGCGCGTCGCCCGGCTATCTGGCGCAGCACGGCGCGCCGCGCTCGCTCGCGGATCTCGCGTCGCATGAATGCCTGGCGATCAAGGAGCGCGACCATCCGCTCGGCGTCTGGCGGCTCACCGTGCGCGGCGAAACATCGACGGTGAAGGTCGGCGGCGCGCTGTCGACGAATCACGGCGAGGTCGCCGTGCAATGGGCGCTCGCGGGGCGCGGGATCGTGCTGCGCTCGATCTGGGAGGCCGGCCCGCTGCTCGCGAGCGGCGCGCTGTGCCGCGTGCTGCCGGAGGCGAGCCAGCCGGCGAACGTCTGGGCCGTTTATCCGGAGCGCGTCGCGACGTCGGCGAAAGTGCGCGTGTGCGTGGATTTTCTTGAGGATGCGTTCGCGCGCCTGAGCGACGCGGCATGCGACGGCTCGCAAAGGTGAGCTTTTTCGGGAGCGTGCGTGGGTGCTGACTTCCTGTTCGCGAACCGCGTCTCAAGCGGGTGACTCGTCATTAGCGTCGGCACACACATGAAGTGTGATCGGGCGCGCTGTGACAGCATCGGGCCATCAGTACGATGGCTGTGCATACGCGGAGCTGAACGGTCGCGAAAGTGGTGCTTCGTATCGAGGCTAGGCATGGGCTGCCGGCTACATCTGGCCAAATGCGTTCGGCAGCCCGTTCCTGAATAGCGTCAGTTACCGGGGGGTATTCCAGCCCGTGAATATGCCGTGAATCGCACCGGTTGCCATCCCGGCCATACCATTAAGCCCCCAGGGGACGCCGAGCATAGGCCCCGTTACCGCACCGCCGATCCCGCCGACGACGGAGCCTTGCAGGCCGCCGACTACCGCGCCCCAAAGGTTGCCCGCGCCGGTGATCTGCTGCCATTCCGCATCGGTCAGCACGCGAATATTGCTGGAAGGATGGAGCGGGTCGAATGCGTCACAAACCCGCAATCCATTTTCGTAAGAATATGAATGTGCCACTTTGAGTTATCTCCTGCGTTTATAGAAGTAGAAAAGGAACTCACTGAATGCGACACCTATTGCAGTGGTAATTGCCGTCGATGTCGTTCCTGCCGGCAGAACGTTGAATTTGTCGTCCAGATAATGGAACGCGATACAGTTGAGAATGGCCTGCGCCGTCCTTGCAAAAAGAACCGGGATGCTGCTTTTCAAGAGTGTCTCCAAGAAAATCAGGACCAAGTGGTTGATTTGGATTCGGGAATCGTAATGCCGGGATCGGAGTCCGGACATCGTCGAATCTTTAATTTTGGGAAATCTTTGGCGATCTTTCGGACGACCGGAAAATCGGCGTCTCGTCAGGATCTCTTTGGTGCCACGCGGAACGTTGTGGTGTCGGATCGCAATTCAGATTAGATGCGCCGGCGCATGGAATCGCACGATTCGCATGTGTCCGTTCGAGATGGACGCTTTGCGTCGCAGGATGTGCATTCGTCGCGACAAAGCGAGAACATCGGGGAGTCCATCGGCGCGTGCACAGTGTCGGCGGGCGCGTATGAAGGGGGCTGCGATGCAGCGTGCGGTGGACCCGCCTGCATTGTTTGTCATCGTGAGCGAGGCGTTCCCCTGCTCACTTGGCGGCTACCGCCTACAGCCGATGCTGCTTCGCCAGCGTCAGCACGCGCGCCCAGCGTTGCGCGTCGCGCTTGTCCATCATCGGCAGCGCCCACTCGCCGCGTGCGACGTCGCGCACCTGCACGACGAGATGCCAGCGGCCGCCGATCGTCGCCGTCCGGCAGCCGTCGAGCTGCGACAGCGTATAGCGGCCGTCGGCGCCGTCGTGCGACAGCCACAGCAGCCCTTGCGTCGCCGACACGCGCAACTCGCCCCACGCCCGATGCACGACGTGCGTCCAGCCTTTTTCCTTCGTGTTCGGCGCGACGTCGCGGCGGCGCTTCGCCCACCACGCGACGAGTAAGATCGCGAGCGCGGCGGCCAGCACCGCGGCAGTCACGGCCACCGGTTCGCCGAACCGGGCCGCGATGACATGGAATGTGTGGATCGCGCCCCAGACGAGTGCGGCGAGCGCGAACAAGACAATGAAAATCGGCATGATTGAATCGAAAGGAAAAACGGACCGGCACGGGCACGCGCGCCGGTCCGTCGCGCGACGTTACTTCTTGCGATGGATGTCGTGCGTGACGAAGCCCGAGTCGTTGTTGGGCAACGCGAGGCCATTCTCGACGGCGAGCGTCTTGCGGATGTCGTCGAGCCCCGCGGCCCAATGGTCGTGCATCGTGGACTGGCCGAATTGATAGTCCTTGTAGTGATGCTCGTAGGCCTTCTGCTGATAGATCAGGTGCTGGATGTTATAGCGTTTGTCGCATGACATTGCTTCGGCCTGGATGCACCGGGGATCGGACTTGCGCTGCGCTTCCGGCACCTGGTCGAGCACCTCGCGCAGCAGGTTGCGATACCGCTGTTCGCGCTGCAGCGTGTCGGTGACGAAACGCGTGCGGCTCGAAAACTGGACATCCTTGGTGCGCTCGGTGACGTCGGCCAGCGTGCGCGGCAGCGGCCCGCGCGCGCTCCACAGATCCACCTGGAACGCGAGCGTGTCGCGCCGCGGTCGCGCGCCGAGCACTTCCATCAGCGGCGTGTTCGACACGACGCCGCCGTCCCAGTAAAACTCGCCGTCGATCTCGATCGGCGGAAACGCCGGCGGCAGCGCGCCCGACGCCATGAAATGCTCCGGCTCAAGGCGCATGTTCGCGGTGTCGAAGTAGAAGAAGTTGCCGGTGCCGACATTGACCGCGCCGACCGACACGCGGATCTCGCCCGAATTGATGCGGTCGAAATCGCACAGGTCGAGCAGCGTCGCGCGCAGCGCGGACGTATCGTACCAGCTGACCTTCCCGGGCTGATCGGGCACGCCCGCGAGCGGCGGCGGGAAGCGCGGCACGAAGAAGCCCTGTTGCCCCTGCATCACGGCGCTGGCGGCCTGCGTCGCGGTGAAGAACGTGCGGAGCTGATCGTAGCTGTTGAACAGCGCGAACTCGAACGGGGCGAGCAGTCCGGGGAAGAACGCGGGCTTGCAGATGGTCTCCCAGAATTCCCGCAGCCGCTCGACGCGCCGCTCCGGCGGGTTGCCGGCGATCACCGCGGTATTGAGCGCGCCGATCGAGATGCCCGCGATCCAGTCCAGCGGAATGTTCGCCTCGTGCAGGCCCTCGAACACGCCCGCCTGATACGCGCCGAGCGCGCCGCCGCCTTGCAGGACGAGCGCGATCGTCTCGTAGGGCAACGCCGGCGCGGACGGCGCGCCGGCCTCGTGCTGCAGGTCCGCCGCATCGACGGCCTGCTTCTCGGTGCGGGCGCGCGGCTTCATTGCATGAACCAGCCGTGGCTGACGACGAGCGACTGGCCGGTGAGCGCGGCGCTCGGGAACGCCGACAGGAACAGCACCGTCTGCGCGACGTCCTGCACCGTCGTGAACACCCCGTCGACCGTGTTGCCGAGCATCACCTTCTTCACGACTTCCTCTTCGCTGATCCCG
>NZ_JGVW01000121.1 GCF_000687455.2 Burkholderia sp. lig30 | reverse complement strand
GTTCGCAATGTCGACACCCGTATTGTCCGACTTCACGCGGACCTTCACGTTGTAATCGACCACTCTTTTCACAGGCACCAGGATTTTCATGCACACGCTCCAAAGTTACGAATACGACCAGCGGCCATTTTATAGCGAGGCCTCGATACTACGCGACCAGGCGGGCCAATCCATCATGGCTATCGAGGATAGCGCTCCTCTTCGGCGCCCCGGCAATAGCGAACGGTCGTTCTATTTTAAGAGGGAAAAAACCCGGACGGATAGCCCGGGTTTTCGATCATCGATTCTAATCACCGGCATCCGCACACCACGCACTACCAGGCCGCGATCACGGCGCCGCCGAACTTGCCCTCGATGAATTGCTTCACCTCGGGCGAATGATAGGCCGCCACGAGCTTCGCCACCCACGGCTTGCCCTTGTCGGCCTCGCGGATCGCGATGATGTTCGCGTACGGTCCGTTCGGATCCTCGATCGCGATCGCATCCTGCCTGGGTTTCAACCCTGCTTCCATCGCGAAGTTGGTGTTGATCGCGGCGGCGTCGACGTCGGCGAGCGAGCGCGGGATCTGCGCGGCGTCCAGTTCGACGATCTTCAGTTTTTTCGGGTTCTCGACGATGTCGAGGCGCGTCGCCTTCAGCCCGGCGTCGGCACGCAGCTTCAGGAGCCCCTGCTTCTGCAGCAGCAGCAGCGCGCGGCCGCCGTTGGTCGGATCGTTCGGGATCGCGACGCGCGCGCCCGGCTTCAGCTCCGCGAGCGACTTCACGCGCTTCGAGTAGATGCCCATCGGAAACGTGACGGTCTCCGCGATCTTGATCAGCTTGTAGCCGCGATCCTTCACCTGCGCCTGCAGATACGGATCGTGCTGGTAGCTGTTTGCGTCGAGATCGCCTGCGGCCAGCGCGGCGTTCGGCTGCACGTAATCGGAGAATTCGACGATCGTGATGTCGAGGCCGCGCTTCGCCGCCACCTTCTTCACCGCTTCCATCACCTGCGCGTGCGGGCCGCCCGTCACGCCGACCTTGATGGTCTCGGCATGGGCCTGCGCGCCCGCGAACAGCGCGGCTGCGCCGAGCGCCGCCGCGAGCTTCAGCATGATTCGTCGTTGCATCGAATGTCTCCGGATACGTTGTCGTTATTTATGGCTCAACCGCCGCACCAGCCAGTCGCCGAACGATTGTACGAGCTGAACGAACACGATCAGGATCGCGACGACCGTCCACATCACTTCCGGCAGGTAGCGCTGGTAACCGTAGCGGATGCCCAGATCGCCGAGTCCGCCGCCGCCGATCGCACCCGCCATCGCCGAATAGCCGACGAGCGACACGAACGTGATCGTCAGCCCGGCGATGATGCCCGGCAACGATTCCGGCAGCAGCACCTTGAAAACGATCTGCGACGTCGTCGCGCCCATCGACTGCGCGGCTTCGATCAGCCCGCGATCGACCTCGCGCAGCGCCGTCTCGACGAGCCGCGCGACGAACGGCGCGGCCGCGAGCGTCAGTGGCACGACGGCTGCGGCGGTGCCGATCGACGAGCCGGTGATGAGCCGCGTAAACGGGATCACCGCGACCAGCAGGATGATGAACGGCGTCGAGCGCACCGCGTTCACGACGCCGCCGAGCACGCGGTTCAACGCGAGATTCTGCAGCACGCCCTGACGGTCGGTCAGGTAGAGCAGCACACCGAGCGGCAGGCCGACGAGCGCGCCGACCGCCCCGGAGATGCCGACCATGATCAGCGTCTCCCAGAACGACTGCACGAACATATCGAACATCTCACTCAACATACGAAAGCTCCTCCACCACCACACCTTGCTCGCGCAGGAACGCGAGCGCCTGCCCGACGTTGCCCGGCTCGCCGCCCGCGAGCACCGCGAGCGAACCGAATGCCTGGCCCTGGATCTCGTCGATCTGGCCATGCAGGATGTTGAAATCGAGCGCGAAGCGGCGAATCGTCTCCGACAGGATCGGCTGATCGACGCCCGTGCCCGTGAACGCGAGGCGCAGCAGATGGCCGCGGCCCGTCTTCAGGCGCTCGGCGACGCGCGCCTTCATCGCGGGCGGCAGCTCCTGCGCGATCACGTCGCCGATCAGCGCGCGCGTCACCTCGTGATGCGGCTGCAGGAACACGTCGATCACCTTGCCTTCCTCGACGACGCGCCCCGCATCAAGCACCGCGACGCGGTCGCACACCTGCTTGATCACTTCCATCTGGTGCGTGATCAGCACGATCGTGAGGCCCAGCTCGCGGTTGATGCGCTTGAGCAGGTCGAGAATCGCGCGCGTCGTTTCCGGGTCGAGCGCCGACGTCGCCTCGTCCGACAGCAGCACCTTCGGCTTGCTCGCGAGCGCGCGCGCAATGCCGACGCGCTGCTTCTGGCCGCCGCTGATCTGCGCCGGATAGCGGTCCTTCTGCGCGGACAGCCCGACGAGGTCGAGCAGCGGCAGCACCGCCGCCTCGATCTCGGCGCGGCTCGCGCCGGCCAGCTCGAGCGGCAGCGCGACGTTCTCGTACACCGTGCGCGACGACAGCAGGTTGAAGTGCTGGAAGATCATGCCGATCTCGCGACGCGCCTCGCGCAGCTCGCGTGCCGGCAACATCGTCAGGTCGTGCCCGCCAACCACCACGTTGCCCTCGGTCGGCCGCGTCAGCAGGTTGATGGTGCGCACGAGCGTGCTCTTGCCCGCGCCGCTTCGGCCGATGATGCCGAACACCTCGCCCTGCGGAATCGACAGATTGACGTTGTGCAGCGCCTCGACCCACCCCTGCGGGCCCGCGAAGCGCTGCGACAGATTGCGTAATTCGATCATGTAAACAAAACGGCGGACGGCTGAGGAGCCAAACGTCCCGGGCTCCGCCAGTCGGCCGCCGATGCATCCTGGAAATAGCCGGCAATTTTACCGCAACCAGCTAATTCCACTTAATAATCGATTCCGATCTTTTCATAACCACACGAAATTAGAGGGCAATGCCGGTTCGTGCCGTGCGCGCCGCGTCTATGATCGGGAACCCGCCCACCCACCGCCCCACGGGAGATGCCAGATGAACGCTGCCACCGCCGCTTCGGCCACCGCACCCGCCAGCCCGGCCGCCGCGCACCCGCCGCTCACGGCGCGGCTGCGCACCGCCGACGGGCTGGCCCTGGCGTGCTACAAATGGCCGGCTCGCAACGGCGCGCCGCCACGCGCGACGGTCGCGCTCTTGCACGGGCTCGCCGAGCACGCCGGGCGATACGAAGCGCTTGCCGCGCGCCTGAACGCGGCCGGCATCGACGTCGTCGCCGTGGACCTGCGCGGTCACGGCCGCTCGCCGGGCAAGCGCGCGTGGGTCGAGCGCTTCGACGACTACCTGACTGACGCCGACGCGCTCGTGTCGGCGGCGGAACTCGACGGCGCGCCGCTGTTCCTGATGGGACACAGCATGGGCGGCGCGATCGCCGCGCTATACGCGATCGAGCGCGCACCGGCACGCGGCCGCGCGCCGGCCGGCCTCGTGCTGTCGAGCCCGGCGCTGGCGCCGGGGCGCGACGTGCCGCGCTGGATGCTCGCGATGAGCCGCTTCATCAGCCGCGTGTGGCCGACCTTCCCGGCGATCCGGATCGACGCCGCGCTGCTGTCGCGCGATCCGGCCGTCGTCGCGGCCAACCTCGCCGACCCGCTCGTGCATCACGGCCCGGTGCCCGCACGCACCGGCGCGGAAATCCTCGACGCGATGGCGCGCATCGAGCGCGGCCGCGGCGTGCTGCGCGTGCCGGTGCTCGTCTATCATGGCACCCGCGACAAGCTGACCGAGCCGGACGGCAGCCGCGCGTTCGGCGCGCACGCGGGCTCGCCCGACCGTACGCTCACGCTGTACGACGAGGGCTTTCACGAAACCATGAACGACCTCGAGCGCGAGCGCGTGATCGACGCGCTGATCGCGTGGATCACCGCACGCGCGCCCGCGCGCTGAATTCAGATGCCGGCCAGCACGCGCAGATGCGCGACGACGCTGCGCCCGAGTGCGGACAGGTTGTAGCCGCCCTCGAGACAGCTGACGATGCGGCCTTGCGCGTGACGGCGCGCGATATCGACGATCTGCGCGGTCAGCCATTCGAAGTCGGCCTCGACGAGACCGAGGTTGCCGACGTCGTCCTCCCGGTGCGCATCGAAACCCGCGGACACGAACAGCATCTGCGGCTTGAACGCGTCGAGGCGCGGCAGCCACAGCATGTCGACCGCCTCGCGGATCGCGAGACCGTTGCTGCGCGCCGGCATCGGCAGGTTGACCATGTTCGGCGCCGGATGATCGGCGCCGGAGAACGGATACAGCGGATGCTGAAAGAAGCTGCACATCAGCACCCGCTCGTCGTTCGCGAACGCCGCTTCGGTGCCGTTGCCGTGATGCACGTCGAAATCGATGATCGCGACGCGCTCGAGCCCGTGCACGTCGAGCGCATGCCGCGCGGCGATCGCGACGTTGTTGAAGAAGCAGAAGCCCATCGCGCGCGCAGGCTCCGCGTGATGGCCGGGCGGCCTCACGCTGCAGAACGCATTGCTGTAACGCCCGTCGATCACCGCATCGGTCGCGGCCACCGCGGCGCCGGCCGCATGCAGCGCCGCCCGCCACGTATAGCGGTTCATCGACGTATCCGGATCGATCTCGACGTAGCCCTCGGCCGGCACCTTGCTGCGGATGTAATCGATGTGCGCTTGCGTATGCACGCGCGCGAGCGCGGCTTCGCTCGCGAACGGCGCGGTCTCGTGCACGATCAGATCGTCGATCCGGCTCGCGATCAGTTGATCCTGGATCGCCGACAGGCGGGCCGGGCATTCCGGGTGCCACTCCCCCATCTCATGCAGCATGCAGTCGGGGTGGGTATAAAAGGCGGTTGCCATAAGCGTCGTACGCAGCGCGCGGGGCGCTGCGGGTCTCCCATCTCAATGTTGTAAATCGTCTTGCGCGAATTCGCCGCTAACTTACCACATCGTACGCCCGGTTCGGCTCGGCGCAGCGAACGCGTCGGTTATACTGCGCCGAACACATTCGCCTTGTCCGCTCCGGTTCGCCATGAATTACAAGAAGCCCGCCACCTCTCTTTCCCGTGCCCGTCTCCCGCTCGTTGCCGCCGCCCTCGCCGCCCTGTTCGCGACGTCCGGGTTCGCGCAAACGCAGGCGCCGGCACGCGCGGCCGGCAAGCTCACCGTCGCGCAGGGCCAGCCCCAGCAGCCGACGACGCCCGGCCAGACCTTCGAAGAAGAGATCGTGCCGCAGCGCTACGCGAACAACCCGAAGATCGATGCGTTCGTCAGCGAGATGGTGAGCCGCTACGATTTCGATCCCGCCCGCCTGCACGCGCTGTTCGCACGCACGAGCTATTCGGCGACGGCCGTCAAGCTCGTGATGCCCGCGCCGTCGCCCACGGTCAAGAACTGGCGCGTGTACCGCTCGCGCTTCATCGAGCCGATTCGCATCAATGCGGGCGTGAAGTTCTGGCGTGCGAACCAGGCGACGTTGCAGCGCGCGTCCGAACAGTTCGGCGTGCCGCCCGAGGTGATCGTCGGCATCATCGGCGTCGAGACGATCTATGGTCGCTACATGGGCAATTTCCGCGTGCTCGATGCGCTGACGACGCTCACGTTCGACTACCCGGACACGCCGAATCGCGAAAGCCGCCAGGCGACGTTCCGCAAGAACCTCGAGGACTTCCTCGTCTGGACGCGCGACAGCCAGCTCGACCCGACCACGGTGCTCGGTTCGTACACCGGCGCGATCGGCATCCCGCAGTTCCTGCCGAGCAGCATTCGCGACTACGCGGTCGATTACGAAGGCAACGGCCATATCGACCTGCGCAGCAGCCCGGCCGACGCGATCGGCAGCGTCGCCAACTATCTGAAGCAGCACGGCTGGGAAACCGATCGGCCGGTGGTCTGGCAGATCGCGCCCGACATGGGCAGCCAGGGCGTCGCGCAGGCCGCCGCGGACGGTCAGCCGGAACCGCACTGGGCGTTGTCGCAACTGCTGCGCGCGGGCCTCACGCTCAACGAACCGTCGCTGAACGTCGCGTCCGAAGCGAGCACGCCCGTGACGATCGTCGACCTGCCGTCGCCGGGGCGTGCGACCGAATACATGCTGGGCCTCAACAATTTCTACGTGCTGACCCGCTACAACCGCAGCTTCTTCTATGCGCTCGCGGTCTACCAGCTCGGCGAAAGCGTGAAGGCGCAGCTGGACGCGACGGGCGGCCTCGCGCGGGCGAGCGCAAGCGCGCAGCCGCAATAAGCGCGCCGCCCCCACAACGAAAAAAAGCGCCGAGTGGCGCTTTTTTCGTTTGATGCCGCAGGCGGTCTGATACCGCAGGCTGACTTATGCAGGGAACACGCCGGTCGACAGATAGCGGTCGCCGCGATCGCAGACGATGAACACGATCGTCGCATTCTCGACCTGACGCGCGATGCGCATCGCGACTTCGCACGCGCCGCCCGACGAGATGCCGCAGAAGATGCCCTCGACGGCCGCGAGCTTGCGGGCCATCGCTTCGGACGCGCCCTGGCTCACGTTTTCGACGCGGTCGATACGGCTGCGGTCGAAGATCTTCGGCAGGTAGGCCTCGGGCCACTTGCGGATGCCGGGAATGCGCGAGCCTTCCTCCGGTTGCGCGCCGACGATCTCGATTGTCGGGCTCTGCTCCTTCAGATACTGCGACACGCCCATGATCGTGCCCGTCGTGCCCATCGCCGACACGAAGTGCGTGATGCGGCCTTCGGTGTCGCGCCAGATTTCCGGCCCCGTCGCTTCGTAGTGCGCGAGCGGATTGTCGAGGTTCGCGAACTGGTCGAGGATCACGCCCTTGCCTTCACGCTGCATCTCGTCGGCGAGATCGCGCGCGAGCTCCATGCCGCCCTTCACCGGCGTGAGGATGATCTCGGCGCCATAGGCCGCCATGCTCTGGCGGCGCTCGACGGACAGGTCCTCCGGCATGATCAGCACCATCTTGTAGCCGCGGATCGCCGCGGCCATCGCCAGCGCGATGCCGGTATTGCCGCTCGTCGCCTCGATCAGCGTGTCGCCGGGCTTGATGCGCCCGCGCTCCTCCGCCTTGCGGATCATCGACAGCGCCGGACGATCCTTCACGGACCCGGCCGGATTGTTGCCTTCCAGCTTCGCGAGAATCACGTTGTTGCGCGCGCGAATCTCGTCGTCCGGCAGGCGGACCAGTTGCACGAGCGGCGTGTTGCCGATCGTGTCTTCGATAGTTTTGTATGCCATGGAGGTACCGTGAATGCGATGCCGATCAATCGATCGATTGTAAACCAGCGACGGCGGCCGCGCCGGCTACCCCCTTCGCGACGATGAAATACCGTTGCGGCGTCGGGCCGCACCGCCCTCGCACGCAAAAAACCCGCGGCATGCCGCGGGAAACCGCCGCATCAGGGCGGCTGAAGGAGCCTTTCCTGCGAGCAGCGCCCCCGCTATTTCTGCGCAGCGCGGGCGCCGGCGGGTTTCGGCGGAGCCGCCGACCCGGTCACCGGCACGGCCGCGGGCGCGCGCGCGGCGGGCGCGGCACCGATCGCCAGCCCCTCGCGCTGCAGGCGTTCGACGGTGTGGCCGCCCATGCCCTTCACGCGCGACGCCAGATCCTCCGCACTCTTGAACGGGCCGTGCGCCGTGCGCTCGTCGAGAATGGCCTTCGCCCGTGCCGGGCCGATGCCCTTGATGCCGACGAGCGCATCCTCGCCCGCGGTATTCACGTCGACCGCGGCCCACGCCGGCATCATCGCGCCCACCATCGCCACCGCGGCGAACCATTTCCTGATCATGTTCTGGATCTCCATGTGAAAACGGTCGGCGGCCGCCGACCGTGAGACCCAGTCTAGGGATTCGAACGACGCGCTTACAGTTGGCCGAACAGCCAGCGCACGTAGCGGTCGACGCCTTCCTGCACCGTCAGGAACGGCGCGTCGTAGCCGGCCGCGCGCAGCTTCGACTGGTCCGCCTGCGTGAAGCACTGATACTTGCCGCGCAGCGCGTCCGGGAACGGCACGTACTCGATCAGGCCCTGCTCGACCTGCTGCGCGAGCGTCAGCGGCGGCAGGTTGTCGAGCGCGCGCAGCGTGTTGACCACGCTCGTCGCGATGTCGTTGAACGGCTGCGCGCGCCCGGTGCCGAGATTGAAGATGCCCGACTTCTCCGGATGATCGAAGAAGAACAGGTTGACCTTCGCGACGTCCTCCACCGACACGAAGTCGCGCGTCTGCTCGCCCGGGCCGTAGCCGTTGTATTCGCCGAACAGCTTGACCTTGCCTTCCGCGCGGAACTGGTTGAAGTTGTGGAACGCGACCGACGCCATGCGGCCCTTGTGCGTCTCGCGCGGACCGTACACGTTGAAATAGCGAAAGCCCGCGATCTGGCTCTTCGCGCTCGGCAGCACACGGCGGATCACCTGGTCGAACAGGAACTTCGAGTAGCCGTAGACGTTGAGCGGCGCCTCGACCTCGCGCTCCTCGACGAAACGCGTCGAGCCGCCGTAAACCGCCGCCGACGACGCATAGAGGAACTGCGCGCCCTGCGCGAGGCAGGCATCGAGCACCGCGCGGCTGTAGCGGAAGTTGTTGTCCATCATGTAGCGGCCGTCGGTTTCCATCGTGTCCGAGCAGGCGCCTTCGTGGAACACCGCGCGCACCTTGCCGAACTCGCCGCGCGCGAAGCGCTCGACGAATTCGGTCTTGTCGAGATAGTCGTCGATCTCGCAATCGACGAGATTCCGGAACTTGTCCGCGCGCGTCAGGTTGTCGACCGCGATGATGCGCGTCTCGCCGCGCTCGTTGAGCGCCTTCACGAGATTCGCGCCGATGAAACCGGCCGCGCCGGTGACGATGATAGTCATGATCGTCCTGCCTGAAGAAAGTTGCGGCACACGCCCGGCGCAACCGCGCCGCACGCGCGCTCAATGAAACAGTTCGTCGTAGTCCACCGTGGCGGTGCCCAGCTTGCCGACCACGATCCCGGCCGCGCGATTCGCGAGCACGACCGCGTCGACGAGCGGCACGCCCGCGCCGAGCATCGTCGCGACGGTCGCGATCACCGTGTCGCCCGCGCCGGACACGTCGTACACCTCGCGCGCAAGCGCCGGCGCATGCAGCTCGCCGTCACCGGAGAACAGCGTCATGCCCTCCTCCGAGCGCGTGAGCAGCAGTGCATCGATGTCGAGCGCCGCACGCAACTTCGCGACCCGTTCGCGCAGATCGTCCTCCGACTTCCAGTGTCCGACGACCTCGCTCAGCTCCGCGCGATTCGGCGTGATCAGCGACGCGCCGCGATAGCGCTCCCAGTCGTCGCCCTTCGGATCGACGAGCACTGGCTTGCCCGCCGCGCGCGCCTTCGCGATCATCGTCGTCACGTGCGTGAGGCCGCCTTTCGCGTAGTCCGACATCAGGATCACGTCGTGCTGCGGCAGCAGCGCGTCGAAGCGCGCGAGTCCCGCGAGCAGCACTTCGTGCGTCGGCGTTGCTTCGAAGTCGACGCGCAGCAGCTGCTGCTGGCGCGCGAGCACCCGCAGCTTGATCGTCGTCGGCAGCTTGGGATCGCGTTCGAGATACGGCGTGACGCCGCTGCTGCCGAGCAGCTCGACGATCCGCTCGCCCGGCTCGTCGCAGCCGACGACACAGAGCAGCCCGGCCTGCGCGCCGAGCGTCACCGCATTGCGTGCGACGTTCGCCGCGCCGCCGAGACGCTCTTCCTGGCGCTGCACGTGCACGACCGGCACCGGCGCTTCCGGCGAGATGCGGTCGACGTTGCCGAACCAGTAGCGATCGAGCATCACGTCGCCGACGACCAGCACGCGCGCGCGCGCGAGCTGGTCACGCGGCACCGGGCCGGGCTGGCCGGGCACGGCCATCGTGCGCTCAGCCACGGGAGAAAGCCTGGGGATCGACATGGGGACGTCCGATTGCATAGTAGTCGATGCCGAGTTCGGCCATCTCGTCCGGCTCGTACAGGTTGCGTCCGTCGAAGATCGTCGGCGCCTTCAGTTCCGCCTTGAGACGGGCGAAATCCGGGCTCTTGAACTCCTTCCACTCGGTGACGATCACGAGCGCGTCTGCGCCGATGACCGCCGCGTCCTTCGTATCGACGAAGTGCAGGCGCGACAGCGCGTCCGAGCCCTCGCCCAGATCCAGCGCGAACACGCGCCGCGCCTCGTCGAGCGCGACCGGATCGTACGCGCGCACGGCCGCGCCGCGCTCGAGCAGCGCCTCGATCAGGCGGCGGCTCGGCGCTTCGCGCATGTCGTCGGTGTTCGGCTTGAACGCCAGGCCCCAGACCGCGAATTCGCGGCCGCTCAGGTCGGCGCCGAAGCAGCGCTCGATCTTGCCGAGCAGCACGCTCTTCTGCGCGTGGTTGGCCTCCTCGACCGCTTCGAGAATGCGCAGCGGCTGGCCGTTCTCGCTCGCGGTGCGGATCAGCGCCTGCACGTCCTTCGGGAAGCACGAGCCGCCATAGCCGACGCCCGCATACAGGAAGTGATAGCCGATGCGCGGATCCGAGCCGATTCCGCGCCGCACCGCCTCGATGTCGGCACCGACCTTGTCGGCCAGGTTCGACATCTCGTTCATGAACGAGATGCGCGTCGCGAGCATCGCATTTGCCGCGTACTTCGCGAATTCCGCCGAACGCACGTCCATGTAGATCGTGCGCTCGTGATTACGGTTGAACGGCGCGTAAAGCGTCTTCATCTTCTCGCGCGCGATCGCGCCGGTCTCGTCGCTCTCGACGCCGATGATGATCCGGTCCGGCCGCATGAAGTCGTCGACCGCGGCACCTTCCTTGAGAAACTCCGGATTCGAGACGACCGAGAAGCGATGCGCGACACTGCCCGCGAGCCCGCGCGCGGCCAGCGCCTCTTCGACGACACCTTGCACGCGCTGCGCGGTGCCGACCGGCACGGTCGACTTGTCTACGATCACCTTGAAGCCGGTCATATGCCGGCCGATGTTGCGCGCCGCCTCGAGCACGTATTGCAGGTCGGCGGAGCCGTCCTCGTCCGGCGGCGTGCCGACCGCGATGAACTGGATCTCGCCATGCGCGACGCTCGCCTCGATGTCGGTCGAGAACCTGAGCCGGCCCGCCGCGCAATTGCGCGTGATGATCTCCTGCAGGCCGGGCTCGTGGATCGGCATCCCGCCGTTGTTCAGGATGTCGATCTTGCGCGGATCGACGTCCAGGCAGAAGACGTCATGACCGATTTCAGCGAGGCACGCGCCGGTGACGAGACCCACATAGCCCGTGCCGATGATGGTGATTTTCATAGATGTTCCGGTGATTCTTCCCGGTGATTGACTAACTGGGCCGCCGGGCAAGACCCGGCGGCCGCCGCTTCGGGCGCGCCCTGCCGACCGGGATCAGTTCGGCACGGCCGGCTCGACGCGGCGCGGCGCATAGGTTTCCCAGCCGCTGCACCCGGGGCATTGCCAGTAAAAGAGCCGTGCCCGGAAACCGCAATTCTGGCACGTATACCGTGGCAGATTTTTGGTGCGCTGCTTGATCAGCGCACGCATCATTTCAAGCTCCTTGCGACGCGTGTCGTCGGCCGCCGCGATCTGCGCGTCGAGCAAGTGCAGCATGCCGGACAGATTCGGCGATTTCTCCATCTGCGTGCGCGCCAGCAGATGCGCGTCGTCCTGGCCTCGCAGCGCGGCGATGTGCTGGTACGCGACGTCGAGCAGGTCGTTCGACGGGTAATGGTCGACGTAGCCCATCAGCAGCGCGGCGCCTTCGGCCGCGCGATCGAGCGCGACGTACGACTTCATCAGTTTGTCGGCGACGAGCGGCAGATAGGCGGCATTCTGCCCTTCCACGCGCTTCCAGTGCTCGATCGCCGCCGCGTGATCGCCCCCCGCCGCAGCCGCGTCGCCGGACAGGATCGTCGCGCGGACGTTCTGCGGATTCGCGACCAGCGCGAGGCGCAACTGGTCCGCAGCCGCATCCGCCTGCTTGCGCTGCAGCGCGTCCTGCGCCAGCTCGCAGTGGAACTGCGCGATTTCGGTGTCGAGCGAGCCCGCCCCCATCGACTCGATGCGCTTCGCGGTATCGATCGACTTGTTCCAGTCCTTTTCGATCTCGTAGATCGCCAGCAGCGAGCGCTGCGCGCCGAGCGCATAATCGCCGTCGGCCAGCATGTGGAACGTTTCTTCTGCGCGGTCGAGCAGCCCCGCCTTCAGGAAATCCTGCCCGAGCTCGTAGAGTGCGTGATCGCGCTCGTTGACCGGCAGGTCGGTACGGCTCAGCAGGTTCTGATGCACGCGAATCGCGCGATCCGTCTCGCCGCGGCGGCGGAACAGGTTGCCGAGCGCGAAATGCAGCTCGACCGTTTCCGGATCGAGCTTGGCAACTTCGATGAACGCGTTGATCGCCTTGTCAGGCTGTTCGTTCAGCAGAAAATTCAGGCCTCGGAAATACGAGCGCGGCAGCGTCGCGCTTTCCGACAGCATCTTCTTCAGGTCATAGCGTGACGCCGCCCAGCCCAGCGCGAATGCGACCGGAATCGCGAGCAACCACCAAAAATCCAGATCCATGCGAATTATCGAAGCGGAAACGAAGAACCGCGCGGCGCGCGCGGTCCGTGAGTCATCAAATGACAGGCGGCATCGGCGGTTGGTCGATGACGGCAGGGGTTTCGCGCGCCGCGCGCAGGTCGCGCTTCAGGCGCCCGTTTTCGAGCCGCATGCGGACGAATGACGGCAGCGCGGAAAGCAGGCCGGCGATCAGGCCGACCGCGAAGAAGGCGAGACCGATCAGGATCAGCGGCGCTTGCCACGCGTAGCCCGCGAGGAAATTCAGCGTCGCGCTTTGCGTGTTGGCCAGGGCAAGCACCAGCAGCAGCACGAACACCAATACCCGGATCAGCCAGACGATCACCTTCATAAAGCCCTCTCGTTGATTGAGATTTCCCTGCGGCGCGAGCGGCACCACGTTGCCACGCCGAATCGACCCGTATTGTAAAGGATGCGTTTCCGCGTCAGCGCATCCGATGCGATCGCATCCGCCACGCACGGCGGCCGGAAATGAAAAAGCGCCCGCGAGGGGCGCTTTTCTTTAGCCGTGCTGGACGGATTCCGAGCGTGCCGAACGACGCTTACTGATCGCCATCCGGATCTTCAGCCTTCAACGGCTCGCCGGCCCGGCCGTCGACGCGTTCACGCAATTCCTTGCCGGGCTTGAAGTGCGGCACGTACTTCTCTGGCACCTGCACTTTCTCCCCCGACTTCGGGTTGCGCCCGACGCGCGCCGGGCGACGGTTGAGGCCGAAGCTGCCGAAACCCCGAATTTCGATGCGATGCCCTTTGGACAGTGCATCGGACATCGCATCGAGCATCGTTTTCACCGCGAAATCCGCATCCTTGAGGACAAGTTGCGGAAATCGCGATGCCAGCTGTGCGACCAACTCGGATTTGGTCATACTTCAGCAGACCTCGTAAGGCTTACTGGTTCTGGCCGTCGAGCTTCGCCTTCAGCAGCGCGCCGAGGTTGGTCGTGCCGGTTGCAGCAGAGCTGGTGTCGGCTTGCAGGCCGCGGATCGCTTCCTGTTGCTCGGCCGAATCCTTCGCCTTGATCGACAGGTTGATGCCGCGCGACTTGCGATCGATGTTGATCACCATCGCGTTGACCTTGTCGCCTTCCTTCAGCACGTTGCGTGCGTCTTCGACGCGATCCTGCGAGATTTCCGATGCGCGCAGGTAGCCTTCGATGTCGCCCGTCAGCGTGATGACCGCACCCTTCGCGTCGACCGACTTCACGATGCCGTCGACGATCGAGCCCTTGTCGTTCATCGCGACGTAGTTGCTGAACGGATCGCCTTCGAGCTGCTTGATGCCGAGCGAGATGCGTTCCTTCTCGACGTCGATGCCGAGCACGATTGCCTCGACTTCGTCGCCCTTCTTGTACTTGCGAACTGCTTCTTCGCCCGTTTCGCTCCACGACAGGTCCGACAGGTGGACCAGGCCGTCGATGCCGCCCGGCAGACCGATGAACACGCCGAAGTCGGTGATCGACTTGATCGCGCCCGTCAGCTTGTCGCCCTTCTTGAAGTTGCGGCTGAAGTCATCCCACGGATTCGGCTTGCACTGCTTCATGCCGAGGCTGATACGACGACGGTCTTCGTCGATCTCGAGGACCATGACTTCGACTTCGTCGCCGAGCTGGACAACCTTCGACGGAGCGACGTTCTTGTTCGTCCAGTCCATTTCCGACACGTGGACGAGGCCTTCGATGCCCGATTCCACTTCGACGAATGCGCCGTAGTCGGTGATGTTCGTGACCTTGCCGAACAGGCGCGTGCCCGACGGGTAGCGGCGCGAGATGCCTTCCCACGGATCGTCGCCCAGTTGCTTGATGCCCAGCGAGACGCGGTTCTTTTCCTGGTCGAACTTGAGGATCTTCGCGGTGACTTCCTGGCCGACCGACAGGACTTCGCTCGGGTGACGCACGCGGCGCCATGCGATGTCGGTGATGTGCAGCAGGCCGTCGATGCCGCCGAGGTCCACGAACGCGCCGTAGTCGGTGATGTTCTTGACCACGCCGTTGACGATCGCGCCTTCCTTGAGCGTCTCGAGCAGCTTCGCGCGCTCTTCGCCCTGGGTCGCCTCGATCACTGCGCGGCGCGACAGCACGACGTTGTTACGCTTGCGGTCGAGCTTGATGACGCGGAATTCGAGCGTCTTGCCTTCGTACGGGGTCGTGTCCTTGACCGGACGCGTGTCGACCAGCGAACCCGGCAGGAACGCGCGGATGCCGTTGACCATCACGGTCATGCCGCCCTTCACCTTGCCGGTGATCGTGCCGGTGACGAGTTCGTTGTTGTCGAGTGCCTTTTCCAGCGACAGCCACGATGCAAGGCGCTTCGCCTTGTCGCGCGACAGGATCGTGTCGCCGTAGCCGTTTTCCAGCGCGTCGATCGCGACGGAAACGAAATCGCCCGCCTGAACCTCAACCTCGCCCTGATCGTTCAGGAATTCCTCGAGGGGAATGTAAGCCTCGGACTTCAGGCCGGCGTTGACGACCACGAAATTGTGGTCGACACGCACGACTTCGGCGGAGATCACTTCGCCGGCGCGCATGTCTTGGCGGGTCAGCGACTCTTCGAACAGAGCCGCAAAGGATTCGGTATTCGGGTTGGAGGTTTGCAGGTCGGACATATGAATCGGAATATGCGTGGTTCCGCAGTGCCGCGCCGGCCGGAATGGTCGGCTAAAAGGGCCAGAGCGAAGGCCACACGGGGTAAAAGGGTTGATACACACCCCGCGCTTGCGGCACGGGGCACCAACTGCTGCCTGCCTTCTCAGGCGGGCTGGCCGGGCGCCCGGTACCAGCCGAGCACCTGTTCGACCGATTGTTCGATCGACAGGGCCGAGGTGTCGAGCAGCCTGGCATCTGCCGCGGGCTTGAGCGGCGCGGCCGCGCGATTGCTGTCGCGCGCGTCGCGTTCACGAAGATCCCGAAGCAAGTCTTCCATATTAGCAGAAAAACCTTTTTGCATCAATTGCTTATGTCGTCTGGCCGCGCGCGCCTCGACGCTGGCCGTCAGGAACACCTTCAGCACCGCGTCCGGGAAGATCACCGTGCCCATGTCGCGGCCGTCGGCCACGAGGCCGGGGGTCTTGCGGAACGCGCGCTGGCGGGCGACCAGTGCGGCCCGCACCGGCGCATGCACCGCGATCGCCGACGCGCGGTTGCCGACCGCCTCGGCGCGGATCTCGTCCGACACGTCGACCCCGTCGAGCTGCGCGCAGCCCTCGCGGAACGTAATGTGGAGATCGCCGACGAGGCTCGCCAGCGCGTCGGCCGCGTCGGCCGCGATCTCGTAGCGCATGCTCGCCAGCGCGGCGAGGCGATACAGCGCGCCGCTGTCGAGCAGGTGAAAGCCCAGGTGGGCGGCGACCAGCGCTGCGACGGTGCCTTTGCCGGATGCCGTCGGGCCGTCGATCGTGATGACCGGGGTCGGGTGAAAGGGTCGAGTCGATTTCATTGGGGAATGCGGGGTCAGGCTTTCGCGACTGCGGTGAAGCGGTCGAAATAGTCGGGGAACGTCTTGCCGACGCACTTCGGATCGTTGATGCGCACCGGCACGCCGCCCAGGCTCACGAGCGAGAAGCACATCGCCATCCGGTGATCGTCGTAGGTGTCGATCACGGCGTTCGGCGTCAGGCGCGCCGGCGGCTTGACGGCGAGGTAGTCCGGCCCTTCCGTGACGGTCGCGCCGAGCTTGCGCAGCTCGGTCGCCATCGCCGCGATGCGGTCGGTTTCCTTCACGCGCCAGCTGCCGATGTTGCGCAACGTGCTGGTGCCGTCGGCGAACAGCGCCGCGATCGCGATCGTCATCGCCGCGTCGGGGATCAGGTTGAAATCCATGTCGATCGGATCGAGCTTGCCGTGGTCGTGGCCGATGCCTCGCACCTCGATCCAGTCGTCCCCCATCGTCACGTTCGCGCCCATCTTCATCAGCGCGTTCGCGAAACCGACGTCGCCCTGGATGCTGTCGCGCCCGACGCCCTCGACACGCAGCGGACCGCCGCCCAGCGCGCCGGCTGCCAGGAAATACGACGCCGACGACGCGTCGCCCTCGACCATGATCCGGCCCGGCGAGCGGTAGCGGGCGCCCGCCGGCAGCACGAATTGGTGCCAGCCGTTGCGCTCGACGGTCACGCCGAAGCGCTCCATCAGCTTGATCGTGATGTCGATGTACGGCTTCGAGATCAGCTCGCCATCGACGGTGATGACGATCTGGCCGCTTTCCGTCTTCACGAGCGGCAGCGTCATCAGCAGTGCCGTCAGGAACTGGCTCGACACGTCGCCGCGCACCTTGATCGGCTCTTCGACGGAGATCGTCGCCGGCCGGATCCGCAGCGGCGGAAAGCCTTCGTTGTGCTCGTAGTCGATCTGCGCGCCGATCTGGCGCAGCCCGTCGACGAGGTCGCCGATCGGCCGCTCGTGCATGCGCGGCACGCCGTGCACGCGATAGTCGCCGCCGTTGACCGCGAGCACCGCGGTCAGCGACCGCACCGCCGTCCCGGCGTTGCCGAGGAACAGGTCGGCCTTCCGCGCGGTAAACGCGCCGCGCGTGCCGGTCACCACGCAGGTGTCGCCGTCGCGCGAGAGTTTCACGCCGAGCTTGTCGAGCCCGTCGAGCATCACGCGCGTGTCGTCGGAATCGAGCAGGTTGGTGATCGTCGTGTCGCCTTCGGACAGCGCCGCCAGCAACAGCACGCGATTCGAGATGCTCTTCGAGCCGGGCAGACGTACGGTGCCCGACGCGCTGGCGTACGGGCCGAGATCGAGATAGTCCATGGATGCTTCCTGATATTTCCTGACGGTTTGGGCGGCCGGCGCCCCGGCGGCCGGCGTTCCGGCGGCCGATGCTCCGGCGATCGACGTTTCGGTGGCCGGCATCCCGGTGGCCGGCACTCCGGCGGCCAGAACTCCGGTGGCCGATGCTCCCGGGGCGGCTGCGTCCGAAGCGGGCTTGCCGCCGCGTTCGCGCCACGCCGAGCGCGCCTCGCGCGAACGCGCGAAGACGGCCTCGAGCGCCGCGCCGTCGCCCGCGTCGATCGCGGCGCGCAGCCGCGCGAGCACGCGCGTGTAGCCATCCAGCTCGTCGAGCAGCGCGGCGCGGTTCGCGATGCAGACATCGCGCCACATTTCCGGACTCGACGCCGCGATGCGCGTGAAGTCGCGAAAGCCGCCCGCCGCGTACGAGAATTTCAGTTCCGCGTCCGGCTCGCCGAGGATCTGCTCGACGAGCGCGAACGACAGCACGTGCGGCAAATGGCTGACCGACGCAAACACGCGGTCGTGCTGCGCCGCGCTCATCGTGCGCACGTCGGCGCCCGTCGCGCGCCACATCGCCTCGACCCGCGCGACAGACGCGTCACGGTTCTCGGGCAGCGGGCACAGCACGACGTTGCGGCCGACGTACAGATCCGGCAGCGCCGCTTCGACGCCGCTCGACTCGCGCCCGGCAATCGGGTGTCCCGGCACGAATTGCGCGAGCCGCGCACCGAGCGCGTCGCGCGCGGCGGCGACGGCGTCCGACTTGGTGCTGCCGGCGTCCGTGACGATCGTCGCGGCGTCGAGCCACGGCGCGATCCGCTCGAGCAACGGGCCCGTCTGCGCGACGGGGGCGGCGAGCAGCACGAGATCGGCGCCCGCGAGCGCATCGCGCAACTGGGCGTCGTCGTCGAGCGACGCCGCGCGATCGATCACGCCGAGCGCCTGTGCGCGCGCGACCGACGCCGCCGAACGGCCGACGCCGACGACCTCGCCCGCCCCGCCCGGCGAGCGTTCGCGCAGCGCGCGGGCCAGCGAGCCGCCGATCAGGCCGACGCCGAAGATGACCAGTTTGTTGAATGCAAAGCCTGACACGACAAGAGCCAAGTTACGCGGGCCGGCGCCATGCCGCGCCACGCTGAAAATCCCAATCCCGGGTGCCTGACCGGCGGCCGGCCGCACGACGCGCGCCGGACACCTCCCGCACCCTCCCTCGACAGCGCCGACCGGGCTGCCTGCGCTTCCCGGTGCGACGCGCGCACCGGCCTCCCGCTGGCCCGGCAGCCGGGCCCAACCGGCGTCGCACGACGCCGGCCCCCTCGCGCCGCGTCAGCGCGCGCGTGGATACGAGCCGAGAATCTTCAGGAACGCGGCCTTCTGGCCCAGCTCCGCGAGCGCGGCCGCAACCGACGCATCGTCCCGATGCCCTTCGATATCGATGTAGAAGTAATACTCCCACGTCCCGACCCGCGCCGGGCGCGACTCGAAGCGCGTCATCGACACGCCGTGCCGAGCGAGCGGTTCGAGCAGCTTGAACACCGCGCCCGGCTCGTTCTTCACCGAGACGATCAGCGAGGTCTGATCGTAGCCGCTCGGCCCCGCCGGCTGCTTGCCGACGATCACGAAACGGGTACGGTTGTGCGGATCGTCCTGGATCTGCGCATACACGACCTGCAGGCCGTAATGCGCTGCCGCGCGGTCGCCGGCGATCGCGGCCACGCCGGGATCCGCCGCCGCGAGGCGTGCCGCCTCGGCGTTGCTCGCCACGGCCTGACGCTCGATCTGCGGCGCGTTCGCCGTGAGCCACTGCTGGCACTGGGCAAGCGCCTGCGCATGCGCGCAGATACGCTTCACGCCATCGAGCGTGCCGCTTTGCGTCAGCAGGTTATGGTGGATCGGCAGCGCCAGCTCGCCGCTGATGAACAGCCGGGTCTGCAGCAGCAGATCCAGCGTGCGGGACACGGCGCCCTCGGTCGAGTTCTCGACCGGCGCGACGCCGAACAGCGCGGCACCCGCCTCGACCGAACGGAACACCTCGTCGATCGACGGGCAAGGCAGCCCCTCGATCGACTGGCCGAAATACTCGAACATCGCCTGTTCGGTGTACGTGCCTGCCGGCCCGAGGAACGCGACGTGGATCGTCTGTTCGAGTGCGCGGCTCGCGGCCATGATCTCGCGCCAGATCGCACTGATGTGCTCCCCCGCGAGCGGTCCGGCGCTCATCTCCTGCAGGCGGTTGATCACCTGCAGCTCGCGCTCGGGCCGGAACACCGGCGCGTTGAAATGCTTCTTGACCTCGCCGACTTCCAGCGCGACCGCGGCGCGCTGGTTCAGGAGCGCGATCAGCTGCGCGTCGATGGCGTCGATGCGATCGCGCAGCGGTTTCAAGCGGGAATTGAGTTCGTCGTCCATGCGTAATTGCCGTGCTGATGACCGGCACCACCGCCGTCAGGCGTGGTGCTGCTCGAAATCCTTCATGTACTCGACGAGCGCCTTCACGCCCTCGAGCGGCACCGCGTTGTAGATCGACGCCCGCATGCCGCCGACGGACTTGTGGCCCTTCAGCTGCAGCAGCCCGCGCGCCTTTGCGCCGGCGAGGAAGTCTTCGTTGCGCGATTCGTCGGCCAGAAAAAAGGGCACGTTCATCCGCGAACGCGCCGCCGGGTCGACCTTGTTCAGATAGAAGCCGCTCGCGTCGATCGTGTCGTAGAGCAGCTTTGCCTTTTCGATGTTGCGCGCCTCGATCGCGGTCAGGCCGCCCTGGCGCTTGAGCCACTGGAACACGAGCCCGGCGATGTAGATCGCATAGGTCGGCGGCGTGTTGTAGAGCGAGTTGTTCGCGGCGATGGTCTTCCACTCGAACGCCGACGGGCAGATCGACAGCGCGCGGTCGAGCAGGTCCTCGCGAACGATCACGAGCGTCACGCCGGCCATGCCGATGTTCTTCTGCGCGCCGCCGAACAGCACGCCGTACTTTGCGACGTCGAGCGGGCGCGACAGGATGTGCGACGACACGTCCGCGACGAGCGGGACGTCGCCCAGATCGGGAATCTCGAAGGTCTCGACGCCGTCGATCGTCTCGTTGGTGCACAGGTGCACGTAGGCCGGATCGTCCGACAGCGTCCACTCGGCGCGCGGCGGCACCCGCGTGAAGCCGTCCGCGGTCTTGCCGCTCGCGGCGAGGTTCGGCGTGCAGTATTTCTTCGCCTCGCTGAACGACTTCTGCGACCACGAGCCGGTCACGACGAAATCGGCCGTCTGGCGCGCGCCGAGCAGATTCATCGGCACGATCGCGTTCTCGGCGATGCCCCCGCCCTGCAGGAACAGAATCCGGTGGCTCGCGGGCACGTCGAGCAGCTCGCGCAGGTCGGCAAGCGCCTGCTCGTGGATCGACATGAACTCCTTGCCGCGATGGCTCATTTCCATCACGCTCATGCCGCTGCCGTGCCAGTCGAGCATTTCGTCGGCGGCTTGCTGCAGCACTTCTTCCGGCATCGCCGCGGGACCGGCGGAGAAATTAAAGACGCGCATCGTGAAAACCTCGGGAGGGACGCGGCCGGCTCGCCGCCGGCAAATACCGCGCCAGAAAAGACATGGCCGCTTGCGCTTGCGCGCAAACGGCCATTATCGCACTGTCGTCAGGCTCCCGCCAAACCCGGCCGGCGGCCGGGGGCGGACAGGACGACCGGCTTACTTGCCCGGCTTGACTGCCGAGACTTCCTTGTCGGCCTGGGCACGCGTCGCCTGGATCGCTTGCGGCATGTACTTCTGCATCAGGCCGTTGACCACGTCGCGGCCGACCTGATCCTGCACCTGGATGAACTTGCGGCCCGTCGGGCTCTTGTAGAACGTCGTCAGATCCTTGATTTCCGACGTGCTGTAGTACTTCGCGTATGCGTCGTACTGCGCCGACATCGCGTCATTGCTGAACGCCGGCGTGCCGAACACCTTGCCTGCGTTCTCGACCAGCTTCGGCACCGCGTTCTTCTGCAGCGTCGGGACCGATGCCTGCTTTTGCTTGTCGCTCAGCGTCTTGTTTTCCGAAAGCGCGTCCGACAGGATCGCCGGAACCAGTTGCTTCGCCTGCATTTCGGCGCTGTTGCCGATTGCCGCGACGAGCTTCGGCGCGTCGATCGCGTCGAGCAGATCCTTGATCGCCGCCTTCTTGTCAGCGTCGATCGGCGCAGCTGCCGCCGGTGCCGGCGCGGAGTTCGACAGCGCTTGCGCCATCGCGAAAGTCGGCACCATTGCAGCCAGCAGGACCAGTCGCTTGAATTGTTTTTGCATCATCACTCCCTCGTGGAAATATGAACGGGTTTCTCGCCGCCAGCGTCGCGCCGCGCTCAGTCGCCTTCGCGCGCCGCGCACGTGGCGGCTCAAGAGTCACAATCTGATCAGGCGCCGTCTTCCGGCGCCTCGTCGGCCTCGCCGTCGCCTTCCGCATCCGCTTCCGCGATCTGCTGCAGGCCGGAAAGCTTGGTGCCCTCATCGAGACTGATGAGTGTAACACCTTGCGTAGCGCGCCCCATTTCACGGACCTCGGAAACTCGCGTGCGGATCAGCACGCCCGCCGTCGTAATCAACATGATCTGGTCTTCCGTGTCGACGAGCGTTGCGGCAACCACCTTGCCGTTGCGCTCCGACGTCTGGATCGCGATCATGCCCTTCGTGCCGCGGCCATGGCGCGTGTACTCGATGATCGGGGTGCGCTTGCCGAAGCCGTTCTCGGTCGCGGTGAGCACCGACTGCTCCTCGCTGCCCGCGACCAGCATCGCGATGACCTGCTGGCCGTCCTCGAGCTGCATGCCGCGCACGCCGCGCGCCTCGCGGCCCATCGGCCGCACGTCGTTCTCGTCGAAGCGCACCGCCTTGCCGGCATCGGAGAACAGCATCACGTCGTGCGCGCCGTCGGTGATCGACGCGCCGATCAGGTAATCGCCGTCGTCGAGGCCGACCGCGATGATGCCCTTCTTCATCGGGCGGCTGAACGCTTCGAGCGGCGTCTTCTTGACGGTACCGAGCGACGTCGCCATGAACACGTACTTGTCGGCCGAGAATTCCTTGACCGGCAGCACGACGTTGATCTTCTCGCCTTCCTGCAGCGGGAACATGTTGACGATCGGCCGGCCGCGCGAGTTGCGCGAGCCCTGCGGCACCTCGTAGACCTTGACCCAGTAGACGCGGCCGCGGTTCGAGAAGCACAGCATGTAATCGTGCGTGTTCGCGATGAACAGCGTCTCGATCCAGTCGTCTTCCTTCATCTGCGTCGCCTGCTTGCCGCGGCCGCCGCGCTTTTGCGCGCGGTATTCGGACAGCGGCTGCGACTTCACGTAGCCCGCATGCGACATCGTGACCACCATGTCCTGCGGCGTGATCAGGTCTTCGGTGTTCAGCTCGGTCGCGTTCAGCTCGATCTTCGAGCGGCGTGCGTCGCCGAACTCGGCCTTCACGGCCGTCAGTTCCTCGCGGATGATCGCGGTGACCCGTTCCGGGCGCGCAAGAATGTCGAGCAGATCGGCGATCTGCGCCATCACGTCGCGGTATTCACCGATGATCTTGTCCTGCTCGAGGCCCGTCAGGCGCTGCAGGCGCATCTGCAGGATTTCCTGCGCCTGCGTGTCGGACAGCCTGTAGAGCCCGTCGCCCTGCATGCCGAACGCGGGGCTCAGACCTTCCGGACGGTACGCGTCGCGCCCGCCGGCCGCCGCGTTCTCGCTCTCGGCGCGGGTGAGCATCTCGCGCACGAGCGACGAATCCCACGCCTTCGCCATCAGTTCCTGCTTCGCGATCGGCGGCGTCGGCGCAGCCTTGATGATCGCGATGAATTCGTCGATGTTCGCCAGTGCGACCGCGAGACCTTCGAGCACGTGGCCGCGCTCGCGCGCCTTGCGCAGCTCGTAGATCGTCCGGCGCGTCAGCACTTCGCGGCGGTGCGCGAGGAAGCACTGCAGGATTTCCTTCAGGTTCAGCAGCTTCGGCTGGCCGTCGACGAGCGCGACCATGTTCATGCCGAACGTGTCCTGCAGCTGGGTCGCCTTGTACAGGTTGTTCAGCACCACTTCCGGCACTTCGCCGCGCTTCAGCTCGATCACGACGCGCATGCCGCTCTTGTCGGACTCGTCGCGGATGTCGGAGATGCCCTCGAGCTTCTTCTCGTTGACGAGCTCGGCAATGCGCTCGAGCAGCGAGCGCTTGTTGACCTGGTACGGCAGCTCGTCGACGATGATCGCGGTGCGCTGGCCGCGGTCGATTTCCTCGAAGTGCGTGGCCGCGCGCATCACGACCCGCCCGCGGCCGGTGCGATAGCCGTCGCGCACGCCGGCGACGCCATAGATGATGCCGGCCGTCGGGAAGTCCGGCGCGGGGACGATCTCGATCAGCTCGTCGATCGTCGCGTCCGGATTGTTCAGCAGATGCTGGCACGCATCGACGACTTCGTTCAGGTTGTGCGGCGGGATGTTGGTCGCCATGCCGACCGCGATGCCCGACGAGCCGTTGATCAGCAGGTTCGGGATGCGCGACGGCAGGATCAGCGGCTGGGTCTCGCTGCCGTCGTAGTTGGGCCCGAAGTCGACGGTTTCCTTGTCGATGTCGGCGAGCAGCTCGTGGCCGATCTTCGCCATGCGAATTTCGGTGTAGCGCATCGCGGCCGCATTGTCGCCGTCGATCGAGCCGAAGTTGCCCTGCCCGTCGACCAGCATGTAACGCAGCGAGAAGTCCTGCGCCATCCGCACGATCGTGTCGTAGACCGCGGTGTCGCCGTGCGGATGGTACTTACCGATCACGTCGCCGACGATACGCGCCGATTTCTTGTACGCGCGGTTCCAGTCGTTGTTCAGTTCGTGCATCGCGAACAGCACGCGCCGGTGCACGGGTTTCAGGCCATCGCGGACATCCGGGAGGGCACGTCCGACGATCACGCTCATCGCGTAATCGAGATACGAACGGCGCATTTCCTCCTCGAGGGAGGTGGGCAGGGTCTCTTTGGCGAATTGATCCATGTATCCGTATCGTTTCGGAGCGAAGACGGGAAAGCCTTTCGCGTGGGCGCTGCATTCGCAACGCAACACGCGATTCTAACATGGGCCGTATACCCGCCCGTTCGCCACCCCCTCTATATATATATGGCAAAAATCGGCGCGACCCCACGTGGCCCGGCATGCGCGGATTCGTCAGACGTACCCGCGCATGCCGGCGACGTTTGCACGGAATGCAAGATCGCGCACCCGCACACTTGACAATCTCAAAAAGTTGAGGCAGGCCGGTGTTGCGCATGCACCACAATCGGGTCGGCGATCTTGGGGTGGGGAGGATTTTTTTTCGTAGGAAGGGAACGATATGGCAAAATGCCAACGCACTGATGGTTAGACGCTGCTCGAAGTCTACACAGAGCGGCGCCGCGTTTTTTTGTGCCGCACCAATGTTATACTTCGAGCAATGTATGACTTGTCATCGTCAACAGGCTCGCAGTAAACCTGCGGTAATCTCAATTTCGAGAGGAGAAATATGAATAAACTTTCAAAGCTCGCGTTCATTGCAGCTACCGCAGTAATGGCTGCATCCGCTTCGGCACAGTCGGTGCCGGCGTCGCGACAAGCCGTGAACGACAACTGGGTGAATGGTACCGGCGAATACGTGTGGATGAACGGCACGAACGAGCTTTGCTGGCGCGATGCGTTCTGGACGCCGGCGACGGCAAACGCAAAGTGCGACGGCGCACTGGTCGCCCAGGCACCGGCACCGGCACCGGTTGCACCGGCAGTTGCACCGGCCATCTCGAGCCAGAAGATCACGTATCAAGCCGATGCGCTGTTCGACTTTGACAAGGCAACGCTCAAGCCGCTGGGCAAGCAGAAGCTGGACGATCTGGCAGCGAAGATCGAAGGCATGAACACCGAAGTCGTCGTGGCAACGGGCTACACCGACCGCGTCGGTTCGGACAAGTACAACGACCGTCTGTCGCTTCGCCGTGCGCAAGCTGTCAAGGCTTACCTGGTCAGCAAGGGCATCCCGGCGAACAAGGTGTACACGGAAGGCAAGGGCAAGCGCAACCCGGTCACGACTGGCTGCAACCAGAAGAACCGCAAGCAACTCATTTCGTGCCTCGCACCGGATCGCCGCGTGGAAGTCGAAGTGGTTGGCACGCAGCAACAAAAGGCTCAGTAATACCGTCGCGTATTGCTGCAGCACCGAAAGCCCCGCCCTCGCGGGGCTTTTTTTTGTCCTGGCCCCAACGGGCGACACCGCGCGTCTGGCAGCCCACCTCGCGCGCTTATATACTTTCCACCTTGGCGGAACACCCGCCCCATTCTCTTTCGCAGCCTGCCGTCATGACGAACGCCGATCCTCACGAGCTACAGAAATTCAGCGACCTCGCGCACCGCTGGTGGGACCCGAACGCCGAATTCAAGCCGCTGCATGACCTCAACCCGGTCCGGCTCGGCTGGATCGACGCGCATGCGCACCTCGCCGGCAAGCGGGTGCTCGACATAGGCTGCGGCGGCGGCATCCTGTCCGAATCGATGGCGAGCCTCGGCGCGCAAGTGAAGGGCATCGACCTGTCCACCGAAGCGCTTGGCGTGGCGGACCTGCACAGCCTCGAAAGCGGCGTGACGGTCGATTACGAGCTGATCGCGGCCGAAGACCTCGCCGCGCGCGAGCCCGGTACGTACGACGTCGTCACCTGCATGGAAATGCTCGAGCACGTGCCGTCGCCGGCCGCCATCGTCGCCGCGTGCGCGACGCTCGTCAAGCCGGGCGGCTGGGTATTCTTCTCGACGCTGAACCGCAACCTGAAGGCGTACCTGTTCGCCGTGATCGGCGCCGAGTACATCGCGCAGATGCTGCCGAAGGGCACGCACGACTACGCGCGTTTCATCCGCCCGTCGGAACTCGCGAGCTTCGTGCGCGCAACCGACCTGAACGTCGCCGAAATCAAGGGCATTACATATCACCCGATCGGCAAGCGCTTCGCGCTGTCGAACGACACCGACATCAATTATCTGGTCGCGTGCCGCCGCGGCGCATGACGACGATTCATCCGGTATGACGACATCGCTCCCCTCCGCGCCCGGCGAACCGCGCCTGCCTGACTGCGACGCCGTGCTGTTCGACCTCGACGGCACCCTCGCCGACACCGCGCCGGATCTCGCCGCCGCCGTCAACAAGATGCAGCGTGCGCGCGGCCTGCGCGAAACGCCGCTCGACGTGCTGCGCCCGCTCGCGTCGGCCGGCGCGCGGGGCCTGCTCGGCGGCGCGTTCGGCATTGCGCCGCACGCGCCCGGCTATGACGCGATGCGCGACGAGTTCCTCGCGAACTACGCGACCGATCTGTGCGTTCATACGACCCTCTTTCCAGGCATCTGCGCGCTGCTCGACGAACTCGACACGCGCGGCGTACGCTGGGGCATCGTCACGAACAAGGCGATGCAGCTCACCGCGCCGCTCGTCGACCTGCTCGGCCTCGGCGCGCGCGCGGCATGCGTGGTCGGGGGCGACACGACGCCCCATCCGAAACCGCATCCGGCCCCGCTGCTGCACGCGGCCGGGCAACTGACGCTCGCGCCGTCGCGCATCGTCTACGTCGGCGACGACCTGCGCGACATCCAGGCGGGCAGCGCCGCGGGCATGGCGACGGTCGCGGCCGCGTACGGCTACTGCGGAGACGGCGTCGCGCCGGCGGACTGGCAGGCCCAGCATCTCGTCGTGACGACGGACGAATTGCGCGAGCTGTTGCGCGATGTTGGGCTATAATAGTTGATCTGATCCGTGGGGGCGACCTGGTTTCGACAGGGGTTGCGAAGCGGCTAGGGCATGTCGAGGACCCGTCACCTCGTTAATCAATGGGAAAAACGTAACTGCAAACGACGAAACGTTCGCACTGGCAGCCTAAGGGCCGCCGTCCTCTGCCTAGTTCACTGACGGGCTAGTGTCGCAAGACCGGTAGCAATACCGCCAGAGGTCATATACGTCAGTTAAGCCTTGGCGGCGTCGCGACGCCAAGGTCGAAAATCTAGCGAATCGCCGTAGCGCAGCGTGTTCGTCCGCGTCGCTGCGGTTAAATCAAACGACAGAACTAAACATGTAGAACTGGTCGTGGACCTCTTCTGGACGCGGGTTCGATTCCCGCCGCCTCCACCACTCCCTCCCTCAAGTCCTTGAGGGAAAAGAAGTATTCGTCATTTTCGCGTCCGGTTTTGGGCAAGTGTCCCGATTCGGTGTCCCAAACCGAACCGCGAATGGCATACAAACTCCCTGCACATCTGCACCGCAACCGGCACGGAATACTTTACTTCCGCCTGACGATTCCACGAGAATATCGGCCATACATCGGCGTCAGCGAGCTTTATCGCAGCCTGGGCACCGCCAGCGTCCGGGAAGCCGTTCCGCTCGCTCAGAGCCTCCACAACGCCCTTAGATGCGCTTTCAGCGCCATCGATACTCGCCCGATGTCCGAACACGAAAAAACGCCGCCGGTTCTGCCCGTCATCGACCCCGCCGCACTACAGGCCACGCTCAAGCACGCAAAGGAGCGCCATCGGTTGCTCGATCGGATTGAGAGGCAAGACGAAGCCGAAACCAAACTTCGCCGTGAGATCGAGCAGCAGCAGAGACAACACAAGCGCGAGCTGGCCATTGCCATACGAGCCGCAGCAGCAACCGCTCCGGCAGCAGCCGCACCCCAACACCCTCTGCGTGAATCAGGGATGCCTTCTTGAATTGGTCAGCCCCGCACTTTGGACAGCATTTCCCCGTTGCCTTTTTGCTCATTTTTCTAGTTACCGGCTGTCATGAAGGAGCGTGAGGACTCTATGCCCCACTCATTTTTGAGCACTCGATTGGAACAATGTCAAATCACGTGCGATTGCAATTATAAAGGGGAACGATCATAAACATGCTGAGCCATATCACGCAACGCCAACCTGTTTCCATCAAAGCTGTCTACAGACACCCGGACGCGGGTTCGATTCCGACGCGGGGAACCAAATCGGTATCGGCGTCCGCCGCCCATGCTAGACTGCCCCGTCCAAGTGTCCCAACCGGGGCATCAATCCGGACACAGCCCGATCCGGCAATGCCGAAGAATCAATGACCTACTAAATTGTTGGTGGAGCCGGTGAGCCTCCCGCCGCCTCCACCACAATTCCAAAAACCAACCGTTATCGGTTGGTTTTTTTTCGCCCATTTCCCGCTATGCCGGGCAGACGACGCTGATGGTCGTCGAATTTCAGAAGTGCCACCGGAAGCAGGCAGCACGGTACCGCTCGGATGGCGTATCTCCGGCGTCCGAGCAACAAGACGCGGACGGGCGTTGCAGAAACGCCCGTCCCCTCGGGAGCGCTACCGACGCCGTAACATCAAGCCGCCTGGTGTATCGACTCGCCCTGCTCGCCGCCCAGCGCCTCGACGAGGTCGGCCAGCATTCGGCCCAAATCGCCCGTCATCAGCGTCACATCCGACTCAAAGCGCTCGTCATCATTTTGCGCAGCAGGATCCGCCGCTTCCTTGATGACGTCGAGCGGCTTGACGCGCTTGACGATCAGCGATGGTGTCAGCACGAAGGAAACCCGGTCGCTCCAGGTCATCGCCAGCCGCATGCATTGTTTGCCTGCCTCGATGTGACGCCGCATATCATCCGCGTCCAATGCGTGCCCAACATATCGCACCGTGGCGTTGCCCTCCCCGCTCGAACGCAACTCCGTATCCTGATCGAGCGTGAAGCCGGCTGGCGCTTCGCCTGAAATCAGCCAGCCAGTCATCGCGGCAACGGGTGATTCCACCACGCGCACGCTGGCAAGCGGCAAGTGATCGATCGATTTGATGAGCAGCGAACGCACGTCGTCGGCAACTGCCTGCGCAGCCGCATCGATCACAAGCCAGCCGTTCACGGTATCGATCCACACGCGAGTATCGCGCCGAATGCTGAACGCGCGCGGCAACAGTTCATCGGTCACCTGTTCCTTCAGTTCGCGCAGCTGTTTGCGGCCCGGCTTGAAGCCTTGCTGCTCCTCGACTTCCTGCGCGCGTGCCTTCGTCACTTGATTGACGACCGAGGCAGGCAGAAGCTTCTTTTCAGATCGAAACACAAGCAGCATCTGCCGGTGGGTCGAATAAACGAGCGCGCCGTCGTCACGTGGCGATGCCCATCCGTGGCGCTGCATTTCGACGCTGCTGCCCGGCTGAAACGCATGCGGCGCCAACCATTGCTCCATCTGCTCGGCGGTAACGGGCCAGGGGGCCGGAAGACGATGAATCTGAAGATTTTTGAACCACATGGAAGTCTGAACGGGCAAAGCGAACCATTCTATCTGACGGCGCTGTCAACGCGCCGCCCGTTCTTCGTACCGCATGACCGATGGACAACGAGATGACGGAATGTCCGTCATGGGGGCCGTCGGGATGACATCGCCGGCAGGTAAAATAACGCCGTTATGTTCCGGAAGCAGCAACCATGTCGAAATTGTCGTCCAACGACCGCCGAATGATGACCTCCCTGTCCGACGAGGAGCAGGATGAGCTCGATCAGTTTCTGCTGTCGGATGCCACATCGGACGAAACGATGACGCTCGACATGCTGGACGGGTATCTGACCGCGATCGCAATCGGGCCAACGACCTTGCTCCCCAGCGACTGGTTGCCTGGTGTGTGGGGACCCGAAGAGGAGGACACGCCTCATTTCGAGACGATGGATCAGGCCCAATACGTCTTCGATCTCATTTTGCGGCACTACAACGGGATCATCTGGAGTCTGCAGGACGATGCCGATGCATTCGAACCGGTATGGGATACCGTCACCTACCCCGACGACCCGCACGAATACATCGAAGGTGAGCCGTGGGCGCTGGGCTTCATGCAAGGCGTATCACTGTGCCGGCAGGACTGGCAGCCACTCTTCGATGATCTCCAGGGTCAAGCATGGCTGCGCCCGCTCCATCTGCTCGGCGCCGACGACGTTACGCCCGAGGAAGAGGATCTCACCCGCTGGCCCGCTCAGCGCGAGGCATTGACAAGGCAAATCCCGTCAAGCATCGCCGCCATCCATCGCTTCTGGCTCCCCTTCCGGGAAGCCGCCCACGAGCGGCAGCTTGCCACGACCATCCAGCGGGCTGCACCGAAAGTCGGTCGCAACGATCCTTGCCCCTGTGGCAGCGGCAAGAAGTTCAAGAAGTGCTGCGGGTTAGCGGCGACGTTGCATTGAGCGTCGGATGCGACACGCGGTCGGGCAGGCTCACGTCAGTCATCCTGCGCCGTGACGTCGCCCGTCTGCGCGATCTTCGTCAGGACACGCTTCTGGTACGCGACCACGACACCGGGCACGCGTTGTCCCGGCAATTCTTCTCGCGGAAATTCCCTTGCTTGCGAACACGCTCGTTGAACGCGGTTTTGTCCACGGCGGCCTCCTTCGCCTGCTGATAGATGGCGGCAAGATCGCGATCGGAGGCGGCGAGATCGGGATCGTGGCCAATCAGGTTTTCGCGCCGCTGCACTTCGTGTGACGAACGTCCCGAGATCGCGCCTTCCGTCGCGAAACTTGATTTGGGTCAATGCGGTTCAAAGAGTGCACATACCGCAGATTCGTTTTCCCTGTCCGGCACATCTCCCTAGAATGGCCGGGAAAACAGAACGACAGAACACGGAGACAACGATGATCGAATCTCACCCGGCCTAGCGCCAACGCCAGCGCGTTCTTGTACGCCGCGATTCACGCGAACCCCAGCCCCTGACGCAACAATCACGAGTGTCGACAGACGGGATCGGTTTGTCTGAATTTTTTGATAAGGAATACTGATGAATATCAAAGTTAAGTGCCTTTCCCACACGCCTTTGCGTGGCCTGAACGATGCGGGCGGCGACGTGGAGCAGGAGGTCGATGCCATTCTCGCCAGCGCCCGCGCCGAGGTCGAGGCATTCGATCCCGAGTTGATCGTCGTTTTCGCGCCGGATCATTACAACGGCCTGTTCTATGACCTGATGCCGCCGTTCGTGATCGCGACCGCGGCGGAGTCGGTGGCCGATTACCTGACGCTGCCGGGCCCGTTGTCGGTCGATCGGGACCTGGCGATGGACATGGCGCGCTTCATTCTCGACAGCGATCTGGATATCGCCATTTCGCACCGCCTGCAGGTCGACCACGGCTGCACCCAGGCGCTCGAAGAAATGACCGGCAGTCTGACGCGCTACCCCGTCATTCCGATCATCATCAATTCGGTGGCGCCGCCGTTCGGCCCGTATCGACGCATTCGCAAGCTGGGCCAGGCCGTGGGCCGGTTCCTGGCAGGACTGAACAAGCGCGTGCTGATCCTCGGCACGGGTGGCCTCTCGCATGAACCGCCGGTGCCGCTGCTGGACGGCGCGCCGGAAGCGATAGCCAACTTCCTGATCGCCGGACGCAATCCGACGCCGGAAGCGCGCGCCGTCCGGCAGGCCAACACGCTTGCCGCCGGCAAGATCTACGGCACGGCCGGCAGCCGCTTGACGCCCCTCAACGCCGAATGGGATCTGGCGTTCATCGATTTGCTGGTCAACGCCCGTCTGGACGAAATCGACGATTTCGACATCGACGACATTTCCCGGCAGGCCGGCCGCTCGACGCACGAGATCCGCACCTGGGTGGCCGCCTTCGAGGCGCTTGCGGCCACCGGCGCCTACCGCGCGCGCCATGACTACTACCGCCCGATCAACGCATGGATCGCCGGCTACGGCGTGCTCAGCGCCGAGCCGGCCTGACGCTGCCCGACACATTGCAGTGCCCATCCATCAGAGCGACACACAACCATTCCACGGAGATTGAACGACATGAACCGCGATCACCTCATTCCGACCGAAGAAGAACTCGTCGCCCGCGCCCGGGCCTTGATCCCGATGTTGCGCGAGAAGGCCGATGCCGTCGAAAAGGCGCGCCAGGTGCCGAAGGACACTATCCAGGCGTTCAAGGACGCCGGTTTCTTCAGGATTCTCCAGCCGAAGCGCTGGGGCGGTTATGAAATGAACCCGAACGTGCTGAACAAGGTGCTGATGGAACTGGGCCGGGGCTGCCCGTCCAGCGCCTGGAACGTCATGGTCCTGGGCGTGCACCCGTTCGAGGTCGGCCTGCTCGACTCGCGCTGCGGCGACGAGCTGTGGGGGCAGGACGATACCCGCCTGGTCTCCTCGTCCTACGCGCCGTTCGGCACCGTCAAGGCGGTCGAAGGCGGCTATCTGCTGAACGGCGAATGGCTCACCTCCAGCGGTTGCGATCATGCCGCCGGAGGGGCCTTCGTCGGCGGGCGCGTGACCGAAGCCAACGGCGAGCAGGCATTCCGCTCGTTCTGGATCCAGCGCGGCGACTTCGACATCGTCGACGACTGGTTCGTGGTCGGCCTGGCCGGGACCGGCAGCAAGAAACTCACGCTCAAGGACGTGTTCGTCCCCGCCTACCGCAGCCACGTCATTGCGGCCTACGGCGAGGAGACGCACGGTCACGTCGACAACCTGTACAAGATGCCGTTCTTCTACGTGTTCTATGCGGCAGTGTCGTCGGTCATCATCGGCATGGCGCGCGGCATGGTCGACATGTACATCGAGCACATGGTGCCGCGCCAGAACATCAATCAGGCGGTTGGCGCCGCCGTCCAGGATCCGTTCATCAAGGCGAAGCTCGGCGAAGCCTATGCGAAGATTCTCGGCGCGACCTCGCGCGTGCTGCAGAACACCGACGAAGCGTGGAGCCACGCATCACGGGGCGAGCTGGTTCCGCTCGAGTTGCGCGTGCGCCATTTCGCGACCAACCAGTTCACCGGCGGCGAATGCTTCGAGGCCGCGCACATGATCTTCAAGAAGACGTCGACCCGCGGCGTCTGGCTGAGCAACCCGATGCAGCGCCAGTTGCGCGACATTCTGGTGGGCGCCAATCACATCACGCAGAACCAGGACAACATCGGCGATCTGCTCGGCGGTCAATTGCTCGGCAATCCGCTGCCGGCCGCCAATCCGTTCGGCGTCAAGGTCCAGTGAGCGAGGGCGCGGCCATGAGTCAGCACATCAATCAGCTTCTGGAGTGGCGCGCCAATGACGAACTGGCGGCGCTGCCGACGGTCAGCGCCGACGATCATCGCATCGGCATGCGCCGCTTCGCGGCCGGCGTCTCGATCATTTCGGCCCGCCACGAGGCGTCGCGGGCCGGCCTGACCGCGACGGCGGTCTGCTCGGTGACCACCGACCCGCCCAGGCTGGTGGTGTTCGTCAACAAGAACGTCGTGGCGAGCCCGGTCGTGCTGAACAGTGGCGCGCTGTGCGTCAACGTGCTTGCCGGCGACCAGGAGGAAATCGCGAAGGCCTTCGCCGGCATGCTGCCGGGGATACAGGGCGACGCGCGTTTCGGCTTCGGCGACTGGCAGGCGCTGGCGACCGGCGCGCCGGCGCTCGCTGGCGCACTGGCATGCTTCGACTGCCGGGTGATCAAGGTGTTCGACGAAAGCACCCACCATGCGTTCCTGTGCGAAGTGCTTGCGACGCGCGAGCGCAGCGACGGCGACGCGCTGGTCTATCTGAACGGCGGCTTCCGCCGCGTGCCGCAGTAGGCCGGCCGGCAGCACCGGTCGCGACGACTGTCGCCGCCCACCCGCGCGCGCCGGGTGGGCGGCGATTTATGGCAGGACGGCCACCGGGTATCGAATGAACGGGCAGACGCGCTGCCGGAGGGTGTACGCGCCGGCACGCATCGCCGGCACGCGCCCCCCCTCAAGCCCCCGCTTCCCGGAAATCATTCGCAGACGACGTTCTGCGACACGTAGCCCTCGACGTGAATGAAGCCATCGCGCGCGCCCCGTTCGCGGACGGCCTCGACACACGCATCGGCAAACTCCGGCGAGCCCGCGATGAACACGCTGTAGGCGCTCAGATCCGGGTACATCTCGGGCAGCAGCGCCGGGATGCGCCCATGCCGCATTCCGGGCGCGCGCGCCTGCGTGAGCGTCGGCACGAAACGGAAATTGCGGTACACGCTCTGCCAGTACGCGAGCAGTCCCGCATCGTAGATGTCGCTGGCGGTCTTCGCCGAGAACAGCAGTGTCACCGGATGACGAAAGCCTCGCCGCAACGCCGCGTCGGTCAGCGACAGGATCGGCGCGAGGCCCGAGCCGGCGGCGAGGCACAGCACCGGCGTCTCGGCCGACGGATCGCCGACGAACGTGCCGTAAGGCCCCGACACGCGCACGATGTCGCCGGATTTGAGCCGGTCGTGAATCCACACGGACGTCACGCCCGCTTCCGCGCGCGTCACCTGAAGAACGATCTCGCCGTCGGGCCTCGGTGCGTTCGCGAGCGAGTAACAGCGGGCCGGAATGCCGCACGGCGCGTCGCCGAGCGTCACGTACTGGCCCGGCCAGAAGCGCATCGGCGTACCGAGCGGACGCAGCCTCAGCTCGACGATCCGCGCCGTGCGCTCGATCCGGTCGACCAGCACGTACGGCATGCCATCGGACGGCGGGAACAGCTTCGGCATGGCGTCGTCGCTGCCCCATTCGATTTCGAGCACGTCGGAAAGCGGCTTGGCCATGCACATCAGCCCGTAGCCGTCGCTGCGCTCCGCCTTCGACAACGCCATGTCGAGCACCATCCCCTGGTCGAACTCGCCAGACAGCACCTTTACCTTGCATTCGCCGCATGCGCCCGCACGGCAGTTGTTCGGCAGCGCATAGCCCTTGCGCTCCAGCGCCTGCAGGACGGTGTCGCCCGGCAGGCAGTCGACCGTTTTGCCCGAAGGCATCAAGCGGATCTCGCTCATTCGATTATTCGCTCCAAATCAGTACGACAAAATAAACTGCCGCGCGTGGTGCGCGGCCGTATGGAGTTGCGCGTGACCGAAGATGCGCCTAGAACACCGGAATGATGTCCTTCATGTCGATGTCAAGGATTTCCTTACCGCTGATGCCGACCTCCGGAATCGCGGGGAACGCGATGCCGTAGCGGTCGAGCACGCCCTTGAGGTTGAGCATCGCGTTACGCCAGTTCTCCTTCTTCGTCTCGTACTCGGGAATCATGAAGCCCGCGCGGCGCGCCGCGGCTTCGCCTTCGCGCTGGTTCTCGATGAAGTCGGACGGCAGATCCCAGAAGTCCATCGGCGGCTCGAACAGCACCGCCGACAGGAACAGATAGCCGGCGCGAACCTGCTTCGTGATGAGTTCCTTGTTGTCGAGCTCCATCTTCGGGTAGTCGCGCTCCATCAGCGCCATGCAGATCGCCATGTGGCGGCCCTCATCCCGGCCGATATTGCGGAAGCCTTCCTTGAAGACCGGCTCGGTGCAGCCTGCTGCCATCTGGTGGAAGATCGTCGCGGCGGCGATCTCGCCCATCAGGAACGAGCTGAACAGCACGGCGAGCGGATACTTCGGCACGGCTGCCTTGTAGCCGTCCCAGTAGCGGCCGCCATTGAAGTAGAGCCACTTCGCGTTCTTCTGCAGGCGCTTGCCGAGTTCGGTCTTCGGCACGTACGTGATCGGATCGGGATGATCGAGCAGGCGCGTGATCGCCTCGCCGCACATCTGCTCGTGGTTCTGCTCGTCGCGCGTGACCGAGAAGAAGCAGCGGCGCACCGCGTCCTCCTCGTGGACCTCGTAAGTCTTGATGAACGCCTCGGCGAAAACGGGCGGCGCCGAAGCGTCGAACACGGAAAGCAGCGTCCACCAGTATGCGATCGCCTCACGCTCTTCCCACGTGTAGCGCGCCGGGTCGAAGGTGTTCCACGGCAGCTTCTTGACGTCCCAGTACTCGCGTTGCGACGCATCCCACACTTCCTCGAGCTTCGCGGTGCCGGCATGCCAGCTGAGCGGGTAGACATTGGGCTGCGGCGTAGCCGGCGGGAACTCCATGGTGTGCGCAATCTTTTCGTAATGACTCACGTGTCTTCCTCCTGAATGGGCATGCGCTGCGCGGATCACCGACCGGTCGCCGCAGCGCCCTAATTAATTAACCGTCCGGTCGGTCTGTTAATATTAAGCGAGTCACCCTCCGAGATTAAGATGGCGCGACCATCTGTCGCACGTCGACGCGCCTCCCTCCCCGCGCGCGTCATCCGTCGCCGCGTCTCGGCGCCATCCCGCACATGCAAACGAGGCCGGGCCGGGATCGCTCGACGTGCGATCCCGGCCCGGCCTCTTCCATTCGACCTCGCGGCACTCGGGGCGACCGGTCGTCGTCCCTGCCGCATCCGCCCAGGTGGCGGCTTAGCTGCCGCGATACAGCGACTTCATGTCTTCGGCAGTGGCCGGACGCACACCCGCCGCGCGCGAGCCGGAAGCCGACGCGCCCTGCGCTTGCGCACCGTAGCCGCTCGCATCGTTACCTTGCTGCGCGACCGCGTTCTGCTGCGCGACACGGGCCTGGGCAGCCTGAATCGACGCCGGATAGTACGGATCCTCACCACGTGCGGGGTTGTAGCCGGCCTTTTCGAGCTGGATTAGCTCGGCGCGCACTTGCGCGCGGGTCACCGGCGCGTTCGACTGGGCGAACGACACGACAGGTGCGACGAGTACAGCGGCTACGACGGCGATTTGAACGAGCGACTTCATGATGACCTACCTCCAGGATTTGTTTATTCATGCAACGAACATGTTGTTCGAAGCTGATGACTGAAGTGTATGGAAGCAGGTGCTTAAGAATAAGGCAGCTTTCGGGAAGATACTGTTTCCGAGTGCGGGTAAACCACTATAACCAGCGCTACCCGAGCGCAACCGCCGCACCGGTCAGCGCGAACGGGCGGAGCCGCATCGCTCCGGCCGAAACATGGATTTCGCGTGAAATCGCGCCTGTTACGCGCCGCATGCGCAGGAAATGCACAAGCCCCGCGAAGCGGATCGCCGCGCGGGGCTTGCGATGAAGCGCTGCCGCCGGACGCGGCAAGTTGCGGCGGCGCAGGCGCGCAGGGGATGACCGTGGCCGCGCCTTCCCGGCGCGGCAACACGCATTTCTGCCGCGCACGAGCGCGCAACCCGCCAGGTCACGCCACGGGCACGGAGCCGGGGGTCACTCGCCGTCCAGCGGGCACTTCAGGTTGCAACCGTTCGGATCGCCATTGTCGCCCTTGCGGCGCAGCGCGCTTTTCTTGGTGGGTTGGTATTTGTTCGACGGCGCGGACGCCGCAAACGGCATCTGCGGGTGCTCATTCAGGCGAAACTCGTCGCTCAGGATACCGCCCGGCACGCCCGGCGAATTCTGCGCGAACGCGAGCGGCGAAACGGCGACGAGAAGTCCCGCGGCCAACGCTGCCGCGGAAAGAGGAACACATAGCTTCATGACGGAACGACGCCTGGCCGGCGTGCTTGTTGGGACGTTGATCAAGCGGCAAGCGTAGCGCAAATCACCCGCCGTTGCAGCGGCACGCGCCGGAACCTTCGTTACCGCGCATTGCGCGACGCCGGCTCGCCGTCGCCCGAGAGCCCCGCCGCCACGTCGGTCAGCGTGCCGCATGCGGCCGGATCGTAGCCGTCGAGACACGCGACGCTCGCGTGGTAGCGCGCATCGCGCAGCAGCGCCAGCACCTGGGCGAGCGGCGCGTCGTCGAGCCGGGCGCGCTCGCACGCAAAGTAGTAATCCTCGTCGACGACCGGAATGAAATCGAGCCCGAAGTGATGCGCGGCCGGCTCCACGCCGAAACCCAGGTCCGCCATGCCGCTCGCGACGAACGCGGCAATCGCGGAATGGGTCAGCTCGGCCGACGCATAGCCATTGATGCGCTCCGGATCGACCCCGACCTCGCGCAGCGCAAGGTCGAGCAGCATGCGCGTTCCCGAGCCGGGCTGGCGGTTGACGAAGCGGATATCGTCGCGCGCCAGGTCGGACAGCCCGTCGACACGCTTGGGATTGCCGCGCGCCACAAACAATCCCTGCTTGCGCCGCGTCAGGTGAACCAGCACGTGACGCGCATCGTCGAGCCACGGCCGGTAGATCTGCGCGCATTGCGCGCGAAACGCGCCGCGCGGCAAGTGAAAGCCCGCCAGTTCGCACTCGCCCCGCGCAAGCGCCTGCATCGCCTCGACGCTCTCGCGGTATTTGATGTCGACCGCCGCATGCGCGTCGACGAGCGACGACACGAGCGCCGCGACCGCATAGCCATGCGACGCGTGAATCCTCACCGCGCCGTCATGGCGCGCGAGCCGCCGGTTCAGGTCGCTGCCGATTTCGGCGGCGAGCGCGCGCAGGTTCGCGTCGAGGCGGCTGCGGGCGAGGCCCTGCGCATCGATCACCGCGCGCCCCAGCTCGGACAGCGCCGAGCCCTTGCCCCGCGCGGTCTCGATCAGCGCGCCGCCCACGCATGCCTCCAGCGCGCGCAGCAGCCCCCACGCGTGCCGGTACGACAGCCCTCTCACCTGCGCCGCCTGCGCGATGCTGCCGGTCTCGGCGACGAGCTCGAGCAGCGGCGCGACGTCCGTGACGCTGGCCGAACGCCCGTCGCTGTCGCGCACGGTCAGATAGGCGTCGCATTCGACCCGAATCATTTATGCACTTCCGATTCCTATTGCGGTGACAAAACGATCCGCTTATCGTTGACAGAAATCAATCAATACAAAGCCGACGTGCGCACTATATGAAACGCAAGCGCATATGGGACTTTGGAGGAGCATAACAGATGTCCCCGATTTCCGTCGCGCCCGACGTCCTCGTCGAGCGCCACGCGCGCGCGGACAGGTCGCTCGTCGCGATCCTGCACGCGATTCAGGACGACGCCGGCTACGTGCCGCCCGGCTGCGTCGCGCTGCTCGCGAAGGCGCTCAACCTGTCACGCGCCGAAGTCCACGGCGTGCTCACCTACTACCACCACTTCCGCACCGCGCCGCCGGCGCGCGTGACAGTCCAGATGTGCCGCGCCGAGGCATGCCGCAGCATGGGCTGCGAAGCGCTCGCCGCGCACGCCGAGGCCCGCACCGGCTGCACGTTCGACGCCGCGCACGGCGAAGTGCCGGACGGCGGCGCACCACCCGAGGTCGCGCTCGAATCGGTCTACTGTCTCGGGCTGTGCGCGCAATCCCCGTCGATGATGATCAACGGCGTGCTGCACGCGAAGGTCACGCCCGAGAAGTTCGACGCGCTCGTCGCCGATGCCGTCGCCCACGCGAAGGAGCCCGCATGACGACCCGCATCTACGTCCCGCGCGATTCGTCCGCGCTGGCGCTCGGCGCCGACGCGCTCGCGGCCGCGATCGCCGCCGAGGCCGGGCGGCGCGGCATCGCGATCGAGCTGGTCCGCAACGGCTCGCGCGGCCTGCTCTGGCTCGAACCGCTCGTCGAAATCGGCACCGCGGCCGGCCGCGTCGGCTACGCGAACCTGTCGGCGGCCGACGTACCGGCACTGTTCGACGCCGGCTGGCTCGACGGCGGCGCGCACTCGAGCGGCGTCGGCCTCGTCGACGCGCTGCCTTATCTCGCACGCCAGCAGCGGCTGACGTTCGCGCGGATCGGGCTGACCGATCCGCTGTCGATCGACGACTACCTGCGGTACGGCGGTCTCGCCGGGCTGAAGAACGCGCTCGCGCTCGGCGGCGATGCCGCCTGCGAGACGCTGATCGAATCCGGCCTGCGCGGCCGCGGCGGCGCCGCATTCCCGGCCGGGATCAAGTGGCGCACGGTGCGGAACGCGCGCGCCGCGCAGAAATACGTCGTCTGCAATGCGGACGAAGGCGATTCCGGCACGTTCTCCGACCGCCTGTTGATGGAAGGCGATCCCTACTGCCTGATCGAAGGGATGATCATCGCCGGAATCGCGACCGGCGCAACGATTGGACACATTTACGTGCGCAGCGAATACCCGCACGCGATCGCGACGCTCGAAGCGGCGATCGCGCGGGCACGCGACGCTGGCTGGCTCGGCGAACACGTGCTCGGCTCCGCGCACGCGTTCGAGCTGCACGTCGCGAAGGGCGCGGGCTCGTACGTCTGCGGCGAGGAAACCGCGCTGCTCGAATCGCTCGAAGGCAAGCGCGGCATCGTGCGCGCGAAGCCGCCGCTGCCCGCGCTCGCGGGCCTGTTCGGCCAGCCGACCGTCGTCAACAACGCGATCACGCTCGCGACCGCGCCGGTGATCTTCGCGCGCGGCGCAGCGTTCTACCGCGACTTCGGCATGGGCCGCTCGCGCGGCACGCTGCCGTTCCAGCTCGCCGGCAACATCCGGCACGGCGGTCTCGTCGAACTGGCGTTCGGCGTCACGCTGCGCGAACTGCTGTTCGACTTCGGCGGCGGCACCGCGAGCGGGCGCCCGGCGCGCGCCGCGCAGGTCGGCGGCCCGCTCGGCACCTACCTGCCCGAGCATCAATGGGACGTGCCGCTCGACTACGAGGCCTATGCGGCGATCGGCGCCGTGGTGGGCCACGGCGGCATCGTGCTGCACGACGATACGTCGAACCTCGCCGAGCTCGCCGAATACGCGATGAAGTTCTGCGCGCTCGAATCGTGCGGCAAGTGCACGCCGTGCCGGATCGGCTCGACGCGCGGCGTCGAGACCATCGCGCGCATCCGCCACGGCGACACGTCCGAACGACAGGTCACACTGTTGCGCGATCTGTGCGACACGATGGTCGCCGGCTCGCTCTGCGCGATGGGTGGCATGACGCCCTACCCGGTGCTGTCCGCGCTCGAACACTTTCCCGAAGATTTCGGGCTCGCCGACGGCCAGCGCGCCGCGTCCAGCCCGGCTCAGGCAGCTGCCTGACCACGAAGGAGCCTTGCATGTCCCTCGGTAAGTCGAATTCCCCCCAAGGCGGCTGCGGCTCGGGCCAATGCGCGTGCAAACAAGCCGCGTCGGCCAGCCGGCGCGATCCGTTCGACGACACGGATTACGGCACGCCGCCGAGTCACGCCGACGTCGACGTCACGCTCGAGATCGACGGCCGCCCGGTGACGGTGCCGGCCGGCACGTCGGTGATGCGTGCGGCGATCGAGGCCGGCGTCAACGTGCCGAAGCTCTGCGCGACCGATTCGCTCGAACCGTTCGGATCGTGCCGGCTGTGCCTGGTCGAGATCGAGGGCCGGCGCGGCTATCCGGCGTCGTGCACGACGCCCGCCGAAGCGGGCATGAAGGTGCGCACGCAATCCGACCGGCTGCAGTCGCTGCGCCGCAACGTAATGGAGCTGTACATCTCCGATCATCCGCTCGACTGCCTGACCTGCCCCGCCAACGGCGACTGCGAGCTGCAGGACATGGCGGGCGTCGTCGGCCTGCGCGAGGTGCGTTACGGCTTCGACGGCGCGAATCATCTGCACGACGCGCCGGACGCGTCGAATCCGTATTTCACGTACGACCCGTCGAAATGCATCGTCTGCAACCGCTGCGTGCGCGCGTGCGAGGAAACGCAAGGCACGTTCGCGCTGACAATCGCGTCGCGCGGCTTCGCGTCGCGCGTCGCCGCCGGCGAAAGCGAGCCGTTCATGGCATCCGAGTGCGTGTCGTGCGGCGCCTGCGTCGCGGCCTGCCCGACCGCGACGCTTCAGGAGAAGTCGGTCGTACGGCTCGGCCAGCCGGAGCATGCGGTCGTGACGACCTGCGCGTACTGCGGCGTCGGCTGCTCGCTGAAGGCGGAGATGAAAGGCACGCAGGTCGTGCGCATGACGCCGCACCGGAACGGACAGGCGAACGAGGGCCACGCGTGCGTGAAGGGGCGCTTCGCGTGGGGCTATGCGACGCACAAGGACCGCATCACGAAGCCGATGATCCGCGAGCGGATCACCGATCCGTGGCGCGAGGTCGGCTGGGACGAGGCGATCGCCTACGCCGCCGCGCAATTCCGCCGCCTGCAGGCGCAGTACGGCCGCGACTCGATCGGCGGCATCACGTCGTCGCGCTGCACGAACGAAGAGACCTATCTCGTGCAGAAGCTCGTGCGCGCGGCGTTCGGCAACAACAACGTCGACACCTGCGCGCGCGTATGCCATTCGCCGACCGGCTACGGGCTCAAGACGACGCTCGGCGAATCGGCGGGCACGCAGACCTTCGCGTCGATCGGCCAGGCCGACGTGATCGTCGTGATCGGCGCGAACCCCACCGACGGCCACCCGGTGTTCGCATCGCGCCTGAAGCGCCGCGTGCGCGAAGGCGCGAAGCTGATCGTCATCGACCCGCGCCGCATCGACCTGGTCGACGGCCCGCACGTGAAAGCCGTGCATCACCTGCAGCTGCGCCCTGGCACCAATGTCGCGATCGTCAACGCGCTCGCGCATGTGATCGTCACCGAAGGGCTCGTCGACGACGCGTTCGTCGCCGAGCGCTGCGAGACGCGCGCGTTCGAGCAGTGGCGCGCGTTCGTCTCGCGCGCCGAGAATTCGCCGGAAGCAACCGCCGCCATGACTGGCGTGAGCGCCGAGACGGTGCGCGCGGCGGCGCGCCTGTACGCGACAGGCGGCCATCCCGCCGGAACGTCCAGGGGGCGCGCGGCGATTTACTACGGGCTCGGCGTGACCGAGCACGCGCAGGGCTCGACGACGGTGATGGGCATCGCGAACCTCGCGATGGCGACCGGCAACATCGGCCGCGAAGGCGTCGGCGTCAATCCGCTGCGCGGCCAGAACAACGTGCAGGGCTCGTGCGACATGGGCTCGTTCCCGCACGAGCTGCCCGGCTACCGCCACATCGGCGACGCGAGCGTGCGCGCGCTGTTCGAAGCGGCATGGTCGGCGAAGCTCCAGCCGGAACCCGGCCTGCGCATCCCCAACATGTTCGACGCCGCGCTCGACGGCAGCTTCAAGGGGCTCTACTGCCAGGGCGAAGACATCGTCCAGTCCGACCCGAACACGCAGCACGTCGCGGCGGCGCTGTCGGCGATGGAATGCATCGTCGTGCAGGACATCTTCCTGAACGAGACGGCCAAGTACGCGCACGTGTTCCTGCCGGGCGCGTCGTTCCTGGAGAAGGACGGCACGTTCACGAACGCCGAGCGCCGCATCTCGCGCGTGCGCAAGGTGATGCCGCCGCTCGCCGGCTACGCCGACTGGGAGGTGACGCTGATGCTCGCCCGCGCGCTCGGCTACGAGATGCATTACGCGCATCCGTCCGAGATCATGGACGAGATCGCGCGGCTCACGCCCACCTTCTCGGGCGTGTCGTATGCGAAGCTCGAGGCGCTCGGCAGCATCCAGTGGCCGTGCAATGCACACGCGCCGGAAGGCACGCCGACCATGCACACGGACGGGTTCGTGCGCGGCAAGGGCAAGTTCGTGATCACGCAGTTCATCCCGTCGCCGGAAAAGGTCACGCAGCGCTATCCGCTGATCCTGACGACGGGGCGCATCCTGTCGCAATACAACGTCGGCGCGCAGACGCGCCGCACCGACAACGTTCAGTGGCATCAGGAGGACCGTCTGGAAATCCATCCGCACGACGCGCAGGAACGCGGCATCCGCCACGACGACTGGGTCGGCATCGAGTCGCGCGCCGGGCACACGGTGATGCGCGCGCTCGTGACCGGGCGGATGCAGCCGGGCGTCGTGTATACGACGTTCCACTTCCCCGAATCAGGTGCGAACGTGATCACGACCGACAGCTCCGACTGGGCGACCAACTGCCCCGAGTACAAGGTGACGGCGGTGCAGGTGATGCCGGTCGCGCAACCGTCGGACTGGCAGCGCGCGTACGCCCGCTTCAACGCGGAGCAGCTCGATCTGCTGCAGCGCCGGGCAAGCGCGCCGGCGACCGGCAAGTGAGGTCGCGATGAACGCCGAACACCTGATCGACATGGCCAACCAGATCGGCGCGTTCTTCGCGTCGATGCCCGACCACGACGAAGCGCTCGCCGGCATCGCCGACCATATCCGGCGTTTCTGGGAGCCGCGCATGCGCCGCGCGCTGCTCGCGGCGCTCGCGGATCCGGCCGGCGACGCGGCGCAACGCGCGTCGCCGATCGTCCGCGAGGCGATCGCGGCCTACCGCGACACGCTCGCGCCGGCAGACTCGCCCGCCTGATCGCGCCCCGCTACGCGGCCGGCGGCGGCCCGGAAAGCCACGTCTCGCAGTGCCGCAGCAACGCATTCGCGTCGGACGCCGGTCGACCGCGCGCGGCGACGTAGCCGTCGGGCCGCAGCAGATAGAACGACGGGCGCGAACGGCCGTAGGTGTCCGCGAGCCCGGGCGCGCCGTTGCCATCGGTATCGGTGATGCGCCACACCCGCACGGCGCCCGGCATGATCCGTTCGAGCGCCTGCGCGAGCGCTTGCGCGTCCGCCGTGCCGGGCGGCGGCGCGTCGTCCGGCGCCGGTTCTTCCAGCAGCAGCAGCGTGAAGCTCGCCGGCTCGTGCAGGTCGAACAGCCGCGCGACGCCGGGCGCCTTGCCGAGCGGACCGTCGACAACGTGAACGAGCGCATCGGGTGCGCGTTCGCCCGCGCGCGGGCCGCCGTCGAGCACGCGCTCGAGGGTCAGCGGGCTCTTGCGGTACTGGACCGCCAGTTCGCTGACGCTCCGGCGCATCGCATCACGCATCGGCCCGAACGACGCGAGCAACGGCACGACGTGATCGCGCAGCAGCTTCAGCGGCCCGCGATCCGCTTCGACGATCTGCGTCAGGACGCTCGCCTGTCGCAGCACGTCGCGCTCGATCGGGTGACGCTCGACATGGTACGTATCGAGCAGGCGCTCCGGCGCGTGTGCGCCGAGCACCCGCGCGAGCTTCCAGCCGAGATTGAACGCTTCCTGAATGCCGGTGTTCATCCCCTGCGCGCCCGCCGGGCTGTGGACATGCGCGGCATCTCCCGCGAAGAACACCCGGCCGTGCCGCAGGTGCTCCACCATGCGGCTGTGCAGATGGAAATAGGACGACCACGTGAGGTCGCTCAGATCGACCTCCGCCCTCAGGCGCGCACGCACGATCTCCCTGCATTGCGCGAGCGACGGGCCATGCTCGCCCGGCAGCACGCCGTTGTCGGGCGGCCGGTCCGCCACCAGCCGGTAGCGCCCGCCGCCCATCGGAAACAGGCCGGCGATGCCGTCGGCCGTCGAGAACAGATGGATCTCGTCGTCCGGCCAGTCGGGCGTCGCCGCGAGATCGGCGAGCAGGAACGTCTGCTCGAACGGCCGGCCCACGAAGCCGACGCCGAGCAGGTGACGCACCGCGCTGTGCGCGCCGTCGGCAGCGATCAGGTACGGCGGCGCGAGTTTCTCCTCTGCGCCGTGGCTGTCGCGGAGCGTCACGTCGAGCAGCACGCTGCCGTCGACGTTGCACGCGGTCAGCGTCACGCCGCGCTCGACCGTCACGCCGAGCCCCGCGAGGTGCTCGGCCAGCAACCCTTCCGTCACGCTTTGATCGAGAAGCAGCAGATACGGATAGCGCGTTTGCAGCGGATCGAAATCGAGCCGCGCGATCACGCGGCCGTCCGCGTGCAGGCTCGCCGCATGCGCGCGGTGCCCGCGCGCGAGAAACGGCTCGACGGCGCGGTGCTGCTCCAGCAACTCGAGCGTGCGCGCCTGGATGCCGATCGCCCGCGAACAGGGCGCGGGGCGCTCGGCCATGTCGATGATGCGCAGCGGCACGTGCGCGCGCGCAAGGCTCATCGCGGCCGCGAGGCCGGTCGGCCCCGCGCCGACGATCAGCACGGGCGGGATGGCGGGCAGTTCGTCGACCATGAGCACCTCGATGACAGGCGACGATGCAAGTCTACGCCGCTCCGCGTGAGGGGGCCATATGCCGGACGGACGGCCGATCCGATATCGTCCGCGGGTATGGGAAAATACGGCTTTCCCGTTTGTTTTCGCGTCATGGATTCCGCTTTCGACCGAGCGTACGCCGCGCACCGCGCCGGCCGCCACGCCGACGCCGAGCACGGCTACCGCGCCGCGCTCGCCGCCAATCCCGCCGACGCCGACGCGCTGCATCTGTTCGGCGTGCTGCGGCATCAGCAAGGGCAGCATGCCGAAGCGGCCGACCTCGTCGGCCGCGCGGTCGCGCTGCGTCCGGACGATGCCGCGCTGCAACTGAATCTCGGCAACGCGCTGCGGGCGCTCGGCCGCCTGGACGAGGCGATCGAGCGTTTTCGCAACGCGCTCACGCTCGCGCCCGAGTTTCCGCCCGCCCATTACAACCTCGGCAACGCGTATGCGGCGCTGCAGCGCCACCACGACGCGGCCGCCGCGTTCGAGCGCGCGCTGCGGCTCACGCCCGACGACGCATCGATCCACAACAATCTCGGCAACGCGCTGAACGCGATCGGCCGCCACGACGACGCGCTGGCCGCGTTCCATCGCGCGCTCGAACTGCGGCCGGGCCACGCGGGCGCGCATAACAATCTCGCGATGGCGTTGAGCGCGATGGGCCGCGCGGACGAAGCCGTCGCGCATTTTCGCGCGGCGATCGACGCGCAGCCGCGCTTCGTCGCCGCGCACTTCAATCTCGGCAACACACTGGACGCGATCGGCCGTCACGCGGAAGCGGCCGCGGCGTTCGAGGCCGCACTCGCGCTGCACCCGCCCTTTCCGCTCGCGCTGTTCGGCCTCGCGAACGCGCTCTGCGCACAGGATCGGCACCGCGACGCTCTGCTCTGCTACGAGCGCGCGGTCGGCCTCGATCCGGCGTTCGGCCTCGCCTGGCTCAATCTGGGCACCGCGCATCACGCGCTCGGCGCGCACGAGATGGCGTTGCGCGCGTTCGACCAGGCGCTGCGCGTCGCGCCGGACCTGAAGCTCGCGCAGCTGCACCGCGCGGTCACGCTGCTGACGTTGCGCGACTTCGCGCGCGGCCTGCCGGCCTACGAGGCGCGTCACGAGACGCCCGGCGCAACGCAGCTCGGCGGCCTGCCGCGCTGGCATGGCGAACCGATCCCGTCGCACACGCTGCTGATCCGCGCGGAGCAGGGCTTCGGCGACACGCTGCAGTTCGTCCGCTTCGTGCCGCTCGCCCGCGCGCGATGCGCGCACGTCGTCCTCGAGGTGCAACCCGAGCTCGTCGCGCTGCTCGCGCCGGCCGCCGCCCGCTGGCGGGTGTCGCTCGTCGCGCAGGGCGACGCAAAGCCGCCCGCCGCGGATGTCGCATGCACGTTGTTGAGCCTGCCGTTCGCGCTCGGGCTGGGCGCACGCGACATCCCGCCCGACACGCGTTACGTCGGCGCGCCCGACGCGACGCGCCGACGTTTTCGCGGCTCGCTCGGCGGGCACGCGAAACGCAAGTTCGGCATCGTCTGGTCCGGCCGGCGGCAGGCCCGGGACAACCGCTCGATGCCGCTCGCGGCGCTCGACCCGCTGCTCGCGCTGCCGGACATCGACTGGATCGTGCTGCAGCCGTCCGTCGACGACGCCGATCGCGCGCGGTTCGCCGCGCATCCGCGCCTGCACCACCTCGACGGCAGGCTCACCGATTTCGCCGAGACGGCGGCACTGATCGAACGGCTCGACGGCGTCGTCGCGGTCGATACCGCGGTCGCGCACCTCGCAGGCGCGCTCGGCAAGCCGCTGTGGCTGATGCTGCCGTTCGCGGCCGACTGGCGATGGTTCACCGGGCCGGAATCTCCGTGGTATCCGCAGGCGCGGCTCGTGCGGCAGCCCGCGCCGGGGCAATGGGAGGCCGTCGTGAACGCGATCGCCGACGCGTTGCGCGGCGCGTGAGCGGCCCATGCGTGCGGCCGGCGACGCGCGTCGCCGGCATCGTCCGCCGATGATGGCGCGCGCCCCACGCTTCATGACACGGCCGCCGGGCAAGGCGCGCCGCGGCGTGACGGCCGACCGGGGACGCTCACGAACTTTCGGACCAGTCTGATCGACGTGAGATACCCCGCCGGTCAAAATGCTGTCGTTAATATCGACGTCGTTGGCGCGCACGACCAACGGTCACGACCGCCCGGCGCTTCTCCATGAATCCATCGTCATTCGTTCCTGTCGAAGGCGAGCTTGCCCGCCCGAGGCTCATGCCGCTCAAGGGCGTTCCATTCGGCCGCGAGTGGACGTTTCGCAGCGTGCCCGGCGCGCGATCCGGCAAAGCCTATCTCGCCGAACTGGTGACATCGTGCATCGACGTCAAGGCGCCGCATCGCGCGTGTCGCTGGATGCCGCTCGATTCGCCGGCCGCCGCAGCGGCGACACCGCCAGCCACGGCACTGCGCGCGGCAGCGCCACGCCCATTCGAGGCGCGCGCGCATCGCGGCACGTACGCCACCTGCTGGACGGTTGGCGCGCTCACGCTCATCGGCTGGCTCATCGTCGCACATGAACCGCCGGCCAGGCTGGTCGCGCCGGTCCGGGAAGCGCAATCGGCCGCCAGCGCGGCGCCGGATGCCGCGCGCTTGCCGTTCGCGATACCAGCCCGTACCACGCAGCCGGTGGAGCAACACACCGTGACAGGACGCATCAGAGCCGCAACGATCGCCCCCACACCATCGCAAGATGCCACGCCGGCACCGCCTGTCAACGCCCATCTGCCGGCCGACGCCGACAGGTACGACACCGCACCGGCACGCAACGCGAAGCCGCGCGCCGAGCCGCCGCCACACCCGCCGGCGGCGGAGCGTCAGCCAGCGCCGACGCGGCGTGTCGCCTCCCCGGCCGCCCCGCCGGCTGGCGAAGCCGAGCGCGTCGCCACGCGGCCACGGCCGGCGCCACCCGCGGTCCGCGCCGCGATCCCTGCCGAGCCGCCTGCCCACGACGGTGCGCTCGACGATCCGCGCACGTTGATCGCGATGGCCGACGCATTGCGTGCCGAGCGTCCCGCGCTCACGCGCGCCGCACCGTCGTCCGGCACGGATGCCGATTGGTCGGCCAGGCTGACCCACCGGCGCCTCACCGACGCGCCGGACGCCTTCGCGCGTTGAGCGCCACGTCACAAAAAAGCCCGGCGAACGTCTGAACTTCCTCCCAAAAGCTGGACCCAGATCCAACCTTTGGGGCGTAGTTCACGTCAATCGCCGGGCTTCTCGACAGAACGCGATGCCGCGCATCGCTACTTGTGCGCGGGCAACCCCATCTCCGTCTGACGCTGCAGCTGCTGCACCTGCTCCTGCAACGCGCGCAACTGCGCCTGCGCCGCGCGCTTCTCCACCTGCAGCGCCTGCGCCTGAGCCTGCTCCGCCTTCTGCCGCGCGTCGACCTCGGCCCGCTGCGTGCGGGCGATGTTCAGGTCCGCCTGCAGCCGCTGCGCGCGTTCGGCCGACAGCGCAATCACGCGCTCGAGAAACGCCTTTTGCGCTTGCAGCTCGGTGCGGCGGATCTCGATGTCGGACAGCTGAACGGTCTGCTGTGCGAAGTTCGCATATACCATTTCCGCTCGGGCCTTGTCCTGCGACTTGATCACGCGCCACAGGTGCCTGTCCTGGAACAGCGTGACGTAGTACGTCATTTCCTGCGGATAGAACATCAGGCTCGAACCGTAGCTGCCGTTGTAGGTCGTCCGCATTTCGACGATCTTGCCGTCGCGCAGCATCTGCGTCAGCTCGGCGACATTGCCTTGCGTGTCGCCGTTCGGGTCATTCGGGGCGGGCGCGGCGTCGCCGCTCAAACTGGTCACGGCCGGACGCGTGCCGGCTACAGGGGCGGTCTCATCGGCGCACCACACGGCGCCGGCATGCGTACATGCCGCGACGGCGACCGCGCACATTGCGCGGCGGGCCGAGAGGGATAGGGTTCGGAAGGCCAACGTCTGACTCCGGCGATCGAATCGGTAACAAACGATTATCGTCGAAAACGCTTTCGCCGCATCTTGATTTCAATCGCGATGCGGCGACACCTGACGGCGCGCGCCCGCGCTATAGCCGCGTCTCTCGCGCCGCGCGCAGAAACGTGTCGAGCAGCGGCGTGCAGTCGAGCAGTTCCGGACCGCCGGCGCGGTGGAACTCCGGGTGCCATTGCACGCCCACGACAAAAGGCGCGCGCCGGTAGCGAATCCCCTCGATGATCCCGTCCGCGGAAGACACGGCCTCGATGCTCAGGTCGCGGCCGAGGTCGCGGATCGCCTGATGGTGGATCGAGTTGACGATCGCCTCGTGCCGCCCGGGGAACATGCCTGCGAGTGTCGAGCCTTCGGGGAAGCGGACCGCGTGGCGATGCTGGTCGTAATGCTCGCTCACGTGCGCGTGCGCGGTCGGCACGTCGGTCGCGATATCCTGATACAGCGAGCCGCCGAACGCGACGTTGATCAGCTGGCAGCCCCGGCACACGCCGAGCACCGGCTTGCCGGATTCGACGAACTCGTGCAGCAGCTCCAGCTCGTACATGTCGCGCACGCGGTCGCCCGGCCATTCCGGCCGCGCGTCCGACGCCGCGTAGGTCTGCGGCGACACGTCCGCGCCGCCTTGCAGCAGCAGGCCGTCGAGATGCTTCGCGTAGTCGCGCAAGCGAATGTTGCTCGGGTGCAGCATGCCCTGATGGCCGACCGTCGGAATCATGAACACCAGCACGTCGCGCGACATCACCCAGTGCGCGATCGACTCCTCCAGATATTGCAGCGTCTTGCCGCGCAGCCCCGGCGCGCCCGGTTCTGGATGGAAGATGCGCGCCGACACGCCGATGCGCAGCGTGCGCTGCGTGATGCGCTGCCCGGCCCGGTCGAACAGGCGGCGCGCGCGCGCCGCGATGATCCGGCCGAATACCGACCAGGGCGTGTCGCTCTGCTTCAGATACGCGGGCGCCGGCGCGTGCGCGGGCGCGGGCGGCGGCCGCGGCGTGTCGAAATCGGGCTGCGCGCCGAAGCCGGGCGGCGGAGCGCCCGGCTTGCCGGTTCCCGGCGCCGCGCCGCCCGATGCCCCCTGTGCGCCCTGTTCGGCCGCCGGCGTGACCGGCGGCGGCCCCGCGTCGGCGGCCTCCTGCGCGGCCGCGACCTGTGCCGCAAACGCACTCACCTGCACGCCGGGGGTGGGCTGCGCGCCAGGCGCGGACGGCGCTTGCGCGCGGGCGGGATCGGAGGAAGAAGGCGGCGTGCCGGCCGGGCCGGCAGCGG
>NZ_JGVW01000120.1 GCF_000687455.2 Burkholderia sp. lig30 | reverse complement strand
ACATCAACTCCATGGCGAGCGCCCGCAGTTGCTCTGCGCTCATGTCCTGGAGTTGTGCGTGATCGACCATCTGGCCATTCTGCCGTATCGCTCCTCGGCAGGACATGGGCACGCTCACCGATTGCCTGCGCTCACGTCATACGACACGGATTACGCCGCCTTCGCCAATGCGTTGCCACGGCAGGCCGACGACCAGGCCCGCCAGTTGCTCGTGGGTGAGCGCGTACTGTTTGGGCTCGCCGCGGCTCGGCCACGCGAACTGCCCTTGATTCAATCGGCGGGAAGCCAGCCAGATGCCGATGCCGTCGTGAACCAATACCTTCATGCGGTTGGCCCGGCGATTGGCGAACAGGTACGCGTGGTGCGGATGGGCTGCGCCGAACACCTTGACCACCCGGGCCAGCGCGGTATCGAAACCGGCTCGCATGTCCAGCGGCTCGACAGCCAGCCACACTTCATCGATGCGGATCACCGGAGCCACTCACGCAGCCATGCGGCACATTGGGCGGCTTCCGTGGTCGGCCAACTGACCGTGATCGACTGGTCCGCGCGACGCACCTCAATGCGAATCTCTGTCGGACGCGCAGTCCTCGTCTCGAGCGGCACTGGAACAAACGCCGGCGGCGCCATTGACTGCACGGCCACTGCATGACTCGGGTCTTGCTCCCGCATCTTGCCTTCGGCTTGTTCCACCCAGCGTCGAAGCAAATTCGCGTTGAGTTGATGATGCAACGCGATCGCCGCAATCGACACGCCTGACCCCTGGCACGCTGCAACCGCCTGAGCCTTGAATTCGCGGCTGTAACGGCGGCGGCGACGCCGGCCAGCCGGTGCTTGTTCTTCGATAGTGTTCACGTGTCCACCTATTTTTAGTGGACACGATACTCCCAAGTCCTTCAAGGCAACTCAAGATGGGTTTGCCGAACGCTTAC
>NZ_JGVW01000119.1 GCF_000687455.2 Burkholderia sp. lig30 | reverse complement strand
GGTTCGATGAACCGCTCCAGACGTTGGGCGTGACCCACAAGCTTGCGGTCGATGCCCATCATCCGCCCGGCACGATCCGGAAGATCTGGATCAACGTGATCGGCTTCTCGCGCGGCGCTGCGGGCGCCCGCGCGTTCGTGCACAAGCTGGTGAACCACTGGGCGCCGGGCGGCAATCTCGTCCAGTTCGGTGGCCAGTATGCGCTGCCATACCAGGTGAACTTCATGGGGCTGTTCGATACGGTCGCTTCCGTTGGGCCGCCCGATTTTACCCGCGCGACCGTTGACATCGGTTCGTTCGACGAGCACTTCGCCTTTGCCAGCGACGGCGCGATGCGCATTCCCGAGTCGGTTCGCTACTGCGTTCACGCGTTCTCGATCCACGAGCAGCGCATGAGCTTTCCGGTCGATTCGATCCGCGAGGAGGGCGGTGGCTATCCCGCGGGCATCCGCCATGAAATCGCCTATCCCGGCGTGCATTCGGATGTCGGCGGCGGCTATGCGCCGAACGAACAGGGCAAGGGACGCGATCCCGACCAGGGCGATGGCAGCAAGCTCAGCCAGATTGCGTTGCACGACATGTACCTTCACGCGCTCAAATACGGTGTGCCGATGATGAAGGGCGACGAGATTCTGGACAGGGCGGATTTCAAGACGGAGTACATCGCCCAAGACGTGATCGACGAAGGATGGAGCCGGCTGTACAGAAAGGGAGGCATGCAGTGACGGATCAATCGCGAGTGGCGGTGACCGGTGTGCTGTCGGCGTTCTGTCTGTCGCTGGCAGCATGCGCAGGCGGACAGCCGAATGCAACGGTGCCGGTGCACGTGCCTCACCCGGTAAAGCTCGGAGGGGGCATGGATGTAGATGCATTGAACTACACCCCTTGGTACATCCACAAGTTCGCGATGACCGGTCCGTCGGGAAGCGGTATTGGTGGTGGGGGGGCGAACGTGATGCCGATCAAGACGAATGGCCGGCCATCCGAGAGCGGTGGGATGTGTTGCATACGCTATCCCTTTGAATGGCAACCGGAGCTGAAGCTGACGGTGCGGTGGCTGGTTGAAAAAAGAGGCCCGACGGAAAGAAATGGGGCTACTGGTACAAGGCGGAGAACGTGCGGATTGCGCCATACAACGGCGCCAATGCGAACGAGGCGTGGGGCATCTTCCTGCCCGGCGATCGGGTTCGCGTGATGATTACCGACGGCAATCGAGAGGGCGGCAACAATCCGAACAACCGCCCGGCGGATGACGATCCGTACATCGCGCAGGGCGTGCTCGACGAAGAGTGGAACCGGCGCTATCCACCGGCTCACGACTGACAAGGGAGGAAGACAGTGACGATTCGATGGCCAGAAGCGATGCCGGAGGGCGGCCGGCTGCCGCTATCGCAAAGCGAAGACGCATTCAAGCTGGGCGCGCTGCGGATGCATGACGAAACCCGGTCGTGCCGGCAGACGTTGCAGATCAGCCTGTTCTTTGACGGCACGAACAACAACGACGCGTCGGATAATCCCCTGCGTGACTCGAACAAGCGGACCCATACCAATGTCGCGCGGCTCTTCAATGTCGCAATCCATGATCCCGACAATGGCATTTCCAGGTTCTACATCCCGGGCGTCGGC
>NZ_JGVW01000118.1 GCF_000687455.2 Burkholderia sp. lig30 | reverse complement strand
CGTCTGGCAGGGCGGCAAAACCGTCGGGCTGAGCGGCCGGACGCTGACGCTCGACAACTACTCGATCGACGGCCGCTACTTCTTCACGCCGGCGCTGAGCGCCGCCGTCGCCTACACGTTCACCGACGGCCGCTTCGACGCCGGCAAGCAGTCCGCCCGGCCGAAGTGGAACCAGGTCGTGCTGCAGGGCGACTACGCGTTTACGAAGCGCACCGACGTGTACGTCGAAGGCGCGTACAAGCGCGTGAACGGCGGCAACGGCATCACGGCGTTCAACGCGTCGACGTACAGCCTCGCGCCGTCCGCGACCAATACCCAGGTCGTCGTCTCCGCCGGTCTGCGACACCGGTTCTGACGCTGAGGCGCGCTTGCCCTGCCGCACCGCTCAGTGCGATGCGGCAGCACCCGCAGACAGGCCAAGGCCCGCTTCTGGCGTCACCAGACCTTGAGCGACAGGCGGGACGCGGCTCGCCGGGCAAGCGGAACCCCGTCCGGGGTGGCTGCTGCCACGCCGGACGCTCCCGTTCACTTGCTGTCGAACGCCCCCCGCGATCTGCCGTGCCCGCTTCACGTCGTCGCCGTGCAGGTAGATCGACGTCGTCGAGATCGATGCGTGACGGAGGTTGTCGCGCACGGTGGTCAGCTCGGCGCCGCGCGCGAGCGCATGGGTTGCGTGGGTATGCCGCATCCAGTGCGGGCTCGCCTGCCGCAGTTTTTCCGCGAGCGCCGCGTGGTCGGCTTCGACGATCGCGGCCGTATTCGCGAAGAACCGCTGCAGCACCTTCCAGAGCCGCACGCTGGTGATGCGGGCCGCGCCTTCGTCGTCGAGATTGGGGATCAGCGGCGTGTCCGGGCGCCAGCGGCTCGGCGTGACGGGAAGCTGGCGTTCGACCAGATGACGGTCGAGCGCCGTGCGGGCGAGCGGCGGCAGCGCCACCCGGCCCGCCTTGCGTCCCTTGCCGACGACCTTGATCCAGTGGTCGCCGTGCGCGTCGGTCTCGACGTCGCCGAGCGTCGCGCCGACCAGTTCGCTCGCGCGCAGGCCCGTCGCGTACGCGAAATCCAGGATGAAGCGCACGCGCTGCGCCGCCTTCGGCTCCCAGCCGTACGACCACTCCAGCCCGTCGGCGATCGTCCGCACGAGCATCCATTCCCCTTCGGTGAATGCGCGCGACGTGTCGAGCGCGGCCGAGCGGCGCGTGTCGCGCACCTTGACGCCGGCAAACGGGTTCGCCAGCAGATAGCGCTGCTCGATCAGCCAGCGGAACAGCGCGCCGAGCACCGATAGCGCATACGCGGCCGAACGCGCCGACAGGCCGCCGGAGAACGGGCGCCAGTCGGCCGTGCCGCGCGGCCGCACCGGCCCGACCCAGCGCTCGCTTGGCGTCGGACGGCGCAGGAACGCGCGGTACGCGACCGCGTCTTCGGTGGTCAGCGACGACAGCGCGCGCCCGCGCTCGACGATCGCCCACAGGATCAGCCGCTCGGCTTCCTTGCGGTACGCGCGCTGCGTCGCGGCGGATTCGTGCAGCGACAGCCATGCGTGAACGGCGCGGTAATCGTCGTCCGCGTCGAGCGTGCAGGTCGCGCGCGGCGCGCGGAAGGTGCCGGCCGAGCCGTCGACCTCGCGCGGCAGCCGCAGGTGCTCCCACGGCACGATGCCGCTCGGCGGCGCGGCCGCGATCAGCGCCCTCGCCCGCTGCGTCAGCGCCGGATGCGCGGCGAAGAACGCCTCGATGCGGCGCGCGCTGGCCGGGCCGAGGCCGGGAATCGCCTTCCACCACTGGCGCCGGCGCGGAATCCGCACGGTGAGATCCGCGAGCGTATCGATGCCGCGCGCGCGCAGGCTGGCCACCGCGCGCGCGGGCAGCCAGGCGCCGATGTCGTCGCTGATTTGCGGGGCCGGCGCGCGGGTATGCCGCACGGTTTCGATCGCCGCCGCGACTGCCTTCGCTTCCTGAAGCCGCTCGCCGTCGGGATGCGCGAGCAGTTCGGCCAGATCGGGCCGGCCGATGTGCCGCGCGGCGCGCGCCAGCCGGCGGCGGATGCCGCCGAGGATCCCGCGTGCGGACTGCCCTGCTCCGACGCGCTCCGGCAGATAGCGCTCGACCGCCTTGCGGACGGGCATCCCCGCATACCACGCGCGCAGCGCGGCCAGTTCGTCGGCGTCGGGAAAGCCGGCGGGGAGCGTTTCGTGATCGGGGGACGGTGGCAGGTGCGTTTTCATGCCCGCCAGTTTGGCACAAATATCGGGTTGTTGTGATAAGAAAAGTTATCTTGCCAGTCTGATATTTCGGTCATTCTGGCTCCCGGAAATGTGCGCTCAGTGGCAGAGCAACGGATGGACCACTCACCCGAATTGGCGGCTTGTCGCGAGTCGCGGCGCGATCGTGCCCGTCTTGCGGGTCACGGTGCCACGACAAGCGCCGTATGCATACCGGCCTCATAGTGTCCCGGTTTGTTGCAGATCAGCGCGTAATGGCCGGGTGCGAGCTTTAACGACACGCGCTTGCTCTTGCCCGGCGCAATGTCCTCGACTTCCCCGATCTTATTCAGCCTGCGCTCCAGCACCTGCCCTTTGCTGATGGGCAGCGCGTTGTCGGCAAGGTCTGTCTTCAGCACGACGAGTTCGTGCTTCATGTTGTTGTCCGCCGCATTCCTGACGTCGAGCGTGATGCGACCCGGCTTCACGCTGTGCGTCGCGAGCTGGATCGAGTCTGACCGCAGTGTTGCCTTGACGGTCTGTTGAGCCCGACTGGCATGCGACGACATGCCGAGCGCGAACACACTGACCAGGATTGCGATTCTGTAATCGATGCGCATGACGGCCCCCTTTGTATCGAACGTCATGCTCGCCGAGTGTCGAGGGACAACCGTGCGCGAGTTCGTCAAACACACGAACTCGCCTGCACGGGTGACGGCATGAATTCATTCTGCGGCGAGCGGTACGCACAGTTAACGCGTGCAGCGGGCCGCTTATTCCCGAGACGGGATGGCTGGCGCGATACATGCGCTAATTGGGCCAGCCTCGGTTGCGCAGTTCTGCCTTCCCGCCCGGTCGCGCGCCGATTTCCATAACCCGCATGGAATAACTCCGTGCGTCGCATCGTTTACTCGTCAGGCGCAGGCAGGCAAAGCATCAGGCCGCTGCTGCCACCGTGCCGTGCAACTACACAAGCAAACCAATACGCGGGAGACCCTCGGCAATGCACCGTTCGTCAAGTGATCGGGATCAGTACGGGAGCCGATTATGCGCAACTTGCTTCATTTCGGGATCGGTCTCGCCTTTGTCCTCTTTTCCGGGCCGACCGTTGCACAGATGTATGACGATGTGTCAAATGACGATACCAATTGCCGTGCGGTTCTGGGGCAAGCAGAAATCGACGACACGCCGCAGCAGGTCGTGGGGCGTGCATATCTGCAAAGCGACGGAACGTGGCAGATCATGCAAAGCCCTGACGGTAGCGTCCTGTGGTATCCGCTTGCGGCTTACCCGTATCCCGACCGTTGGTACTGGCGGCCGCCGCTTTTCGTTGGCGCGGGCGTCAGCTTCATCTTCGTCGACCGATTCCATCGCTTCCATCATTTCCATCGCTTTGATCATTTCGGCGATTTCAATCGCATGGATCACCGCCGCTTTGGCATGCCGATCGGCGCGGGTGCGCACCGTGGGCCGATCCCCATCGGCGGGAGGCGCGGGTTGGGTGGCGTGCATCGATTCGGCGGAATGAGTGGAGCTGGCGGAATGCGCCGGCACTAGCCCGAAGTTTCCGGTTGGCTCCTGTCGTTCCGGATAACCACGTTCATCGTTGGTCCGGTCGTCAGCCGTTGCATCGAATGCGGCAACGTCGAGTCCCCGGTTCCTCTGCCCGCATTATCGTTGGCTCAAGCCCCGGCCGTTCCACTTATCCGACTGTCCTGGTTTGCGAGCCCACTTCTCGTACGGTGTAGCGCAGCTCGCTAATTGGTTACCCTCCAATGCTCGTTACTTTGAGGTAAGGAGGCTGTGAAGGCAATGGCAAAACAGCGCCCGTCACTCCCTAGGATCAATCGCGCCTATCGCCTCGCGCATGTCGCGCTGTGCTAATCACGCATCCAGTCTCAAAACCCCGCCAAGCCGCCTCGGCAACGAAGTCATCCTCCCCTTCGGCAGCGGCTTGCTGTAGAGAAAGCCCTGTGCGACCTGACAGCCGTTCGCCAAGAGAAACGCCGCCTGCGCGTCGGTTTCGACGCCCTCGGCGACGACCTGCTGCCCCAGGCACCGCGCGATCGAGAGGATCGCCTTGACGAGCTCCGCATGGCGCCGATCGGTCGTCACCTTCTGCACGAACGAGCGGTCGATTTTCAGCACGTCGATCGGAAAGCGCGCCAGATAGCTCAATGCCGAGTAGCCGGTACCGAAATCGTCGACGGCGATTGACAGGCCCATGGTCTTGAACGTCCAAAGCGCAGCGAGGATCGCGTCGTCCTCCTCCAGCAGCACGCTTTCGGTAATCTCGAGGCCAAGCCATTCGGGATGGCAGCCGGTCTCGACAAGTATCTCCTCGACTGTGGAAGCCAGATCCTGAAACTGGAACTGGCGGGCCGACAGGTTGACCGCCACGGTGTGACACCCCCTGCCATTCGCGTTCCATTCGACGGCTGCACGGCAAGCCTCACGTAGCACCCACGTGCCCAAATCCCCGATCAGCCCCGTTTCCTCGGCGACCGGAATGAACTCGTCCGGCGGCACGAGCCCCATGCCCGGGCGGTTCCACCTCAGCAATGCTTCCGAGCCGATCACTTCGTTACTGTCCAGCGACACCTTGGGCTGGTAGTGAAGTTCGAACTCCCCGCGCTCGATGGCGCCGCGCAGTTCCGACTCGACCGCAAGACGCTTGGCGGCATGGACGGTCAGCTCTTTCGAGTAGAAGCGATAGTTGCGACGGCCCGATTGCTTGGCGAAATACATCGCCGAGTCGGCATATTTCAGGAGGTCGCCCGCTTCGGCGCTGTCGTTCGGATAAAGCGCGATGCCGATGCTGCACGAGACGAACACACCTTTCCCGTCCAGCTCGAAGGGCGCGTCGAACTGCCGGAGGATCGTTTTCGCGATGTTTTCCAGCGTGCGCCGCTCGCGCACGTCCGGCAGCAAAATGGCGAACTCGTCACCGCCCAGACGCGCCACGGTATCGCCGGGGCGCACACACGGCAGCAAGCGCTTCGCCGCCTCGCGCAGCAGTTCGTCGCCCGCCGCATGTCCGAAGGTGTCGTTGACATCCTTGAAGCGATCCATGTCGAGCATTACCACGCCGCTCAACGGGCGCCTGTCGGGCAAGGCATCGGCGACGGTTTGCCGCAGACGCTCGTTGAACAAGGTCCGGTTCGGCAACGACGTGAGCGGGTCGTAATAGGCCATCCGATGAAGCGTATCCTCGAACCGCTTCCGCTCCGTGATGTCGCGCGCGACGCCCAGCACACCTTTCACGCGGCCGTCGGCAGCACGCATCGGCACCTTGCGTGTTTCCAGCAATGCGCGCCGGCCTGTGTCCGGATACGTCACCCACTCCTCGTTGATGCAGATCCGGCCCGCCTCGATGGCCTGCAGGTCTTTCTCCCGGCAAAAGGCGGCCTCCTCCTCACTGTAAAAGTCGCAATCCGATTTCCCGACGATGTCGGCTTCCGGCTTGCCGATCAGCCGCTCGTACGCAGGGTTGCAGAAAAGATAGACGCCTTCCGTATCCTTCAGCCACACAAAGTCGGGGATGGTTTGCAGCACGCCAAGCAGGTGCGAACGCGCGTCCTCCAGCTCCCCCGCTTTTCCCTCGAGACGCTGGTTGAGCTGCAGCATGTGCTCGTACTGAGCCCGCCGCTCCGCCGCGGCTTGCTGTCGCTCGGTGACATCGAGTATCGCGCCGATCAAACCCGCGGGCGTGCCCTCTCTGTCGCGAAACACGGATTTGGTGAACTCGACCTCACGCACATGATCCGACGCGTTTCTCACCCTTGACTCATATCGCTGCACCCCGCCCTCGCGAAAGAGCGCATCGTCATTGGCGTGGTAGGTGCTGGCGAGCTCGTGCTGGTGTGCTTCGAACACGGTCTTGCCGATGAAGTGCGCTTTATCCCGCCCCAGGAATTCTTCGAAAGCCTTGTTCAGATAGAGGTAGCGCCCCTCCCGGTTCTTGGAAAAGACCGGCACGGGGATCATCTCGAGCAACGTTTCAAGAAAGGCTTCGCGCTCCCGAAGTTGCGCTTTGGCCTGTTTGCTGGCTGTGACGTCGAAGCAAACGGCAACGACGTTCACGCCGCCATCCGGAGCGGGCGTAGTCGCGAGCTGAACACGGTAATGCCGGCATTCGGTGACAGGAACAGCATCGAATGCCAGTTCGAGCGTGGTCGGCACACCCGTTGCAGCGACTTCGCCGATGGCACTCAGGTAGCGCCGCAGAGCAGGCCGGGAAAGCAGTTCCGATTCACTGCGCGGACACCCTGAATCGCCCGAGGGATCGCTCATCATCGCGATGGCCGCCGCATTCATGCAAAGCCGCTGGCCAGTCGCGTCATAGCAAATGACAGGTACAGGCAGATCGCCCACCGGAATGCGATAGTCGCATTCACGGCCGTTTGACGACAGGACGTTCATCGTACCCCGGCTATCGTCATTCCAGGCATGGCTGCGCAGCAACGCCCATTGCGATCGCGCACGGGCAGGCCCATGGCCTCCTTGCCCGGCGCGCCAGCAGCTTTCGTCGCCACGCGTTCTTCGATTGTCTGATCGAGCGTCAAATACGTCACGGTCATCTGGGGATTTTCCTTTCTTGATATTGGCCCGCCGGCGCCTAATACAATAAGAGAAATCTAATATCCGCAACGGGGATTTGCGTCAAGACCTGCGAAGTCCTCTTTGCCCATCAGCGCATTGTCGGCACTGCGTCGTGCACTCACCTGGATCGACGCCGGCTATCGCTTCCCGCCTGTCACGTCGGGATGTGTCCAGATATGGCGCGACGTGATCGAGAAGCGAATGGCCCAGGAATATCCGCGTCGATGCGCCAACCCGCTACGCGAGCGAGTGCAGAAACCCCGCCGCGAGCACGCAATAGCACAGCCCGCAAACCAGCCCGAACGGCTTGCGCGTGCGCGCGAAGAACGGCCCCGCGGAGCGCGACGAGAATGCGAGCGCGTACGCCGAGAACACGCCGAGGCCCAGCACCCAGCAGCAGGCGACGAGCACGAAGCCCGTCCACGGCGGCGAGCCGGTGGAAAGCCCGAGCGTCGTGACGGTCAGCCACGAGAGGATCGCCTTCGGGTTGGTCAGGTGGATGCCGAGCCCCTGCAGATAGAACAGCGCGAGGCTGCCGCGGCGCACCTGCGTGCCGGCCGTCAGCGGATCGTGCGACGAGAATGCCGAGCGCGTCACCTTGACCGCCAGCCACATCAGATAGCACGCGCCGAGGATCTTGAGCCACGCGAGCAGCGGCTGGCTCGACAGCATCAGCGCGGACATGCCGGCCGCCGCCGTCACGCCCCAGCAGAGCGAGCCGGAAATCACGCCGGCTGCCATCGCGAGGCCGTGCGCGCGTCCGTGGTTCAGCGACGCGGTTGCGATCGACAGGTTGCCCGGGCCGGGCATCGCCGTGCCGATCAGGTAAGCGGCGAACGCGACGCCGAAATTGGAGAAATAAGTGAGAGTCATCTCACCGATTATTCGTCTAGAATTTCGCCGAAGGAATGAACAGTACCGAACAATCACCGTCAAACTGTTCAGCCATTTCGACCGAACACTTTCAGGGCGGCGTCCGATGAAACTTGCGCTCGACACGACGGTCGGCATTCCGCTGACCGAGCAACTGGCCAGCCAGATCGAACAGATGATCCGTTCGCGGCATTTGCGCAGCGGCGTGAAGCTGCCGTCGATTCGCAAGATGGCGGCCGATCAGCAGATCAGCCGCTTCCCGGTGATCGAGGCATACGACCGGCTCGCCGCGCGTGGCCTGATTCAGCCCCGCCACGGCTCCGGCTTCTACGTGACCGACCGGCTCGACGCCGACGCGCGGCCCGGCGGCGTGGATTCGCGCATCGCCGAGGAGGCGTCGAGCCATATCCTCGAGCAGTTCGCACCGGCCGGCGACCGCGTGAGGCTGTCGAGCGGCTTCGTGCCGGCGGCATGGCGCGACGTCGACGGCATCGCGCAGGCGGTGCGTCACATCGCGCGCAGCGACACGGCGAGCCTCGTCGACTACGCGCATCCGCAGGGCGATCCGCTGCTGCGCCAGCAGCTGTGCCGGCATCTCGCGCCGCTCGGCGTCGACGCGCAGCCACATCAGATCCTCGTCACGCATAGCGCGAGCCAGGCGCTCGATCTCGTCGTGCGGCTGATGCTGAAGCCGGGCGATACCGTGTTCGTCGAAGATCCCGGCTATTTCAACCTGTTCGGACTGCTTAGGCTGCACGGCGTGAAGCTCGTCGGCGTGCCGCGCCGCGCAACGGGGCCGGACGTCGAGGTTGCCGAGGCGCTGCTGCGCGAACACCATCCGAAGCTGTTCTTCGTCAACACCGTATTTCACAACCCGACCGCGACGAACGTCGCGCCGCAGGTCGCGTTCCGATTGCTGCAGCTCGCGCAGCAGCACGGCTTCTCGATCGTCGAGGACGACGTCTATGCGGATTTCGAGGCGACGCCATCGCAACGGCTCGCGACGCTCGACCAGCTCGACCGCGTGATCTATCTCGGCGGATTCTCGAAGACGTTGTCGTCGTCGCTGCGGATCGGCTACCTGGCCGCGCGGCACGACCTGCTCAAGCATCTGGTCGACGTAAAGGCGCTCACCAGCACGGGCGGCACGCGCCTCGCCGAGAGCGTGGTCGCGACCTTGCTCGAGCGCGGCATGCACCGCAAGCATATGGAACGGCTGCGCAGGCGGCTCGCGCAGGCGTCGGCCGACGCGGCCGCACGGCTGCGGCAGTCGGGCTGGGAGGTGTACGAGAAGCCGAGCGGCGGGATGTTCCTGTGGGCGCGCGTGCCGGGCGTCGACGATTCCGTACGGCTCGTCGAGACCGCGCGCATGCACGGGCTCGATCTCGCGCCAGGATGCGACTATCGGCCGAACGGAGAGGCGACGCCGTGGGTACGCGTCAACGTCGCAGCGGTGAGCGATCCGCTGGCGCAGCCGTTCCTCGAGGCGGCCCGGCGGCTCTGACGGCCCGACGGGCGGGGGCTTGCCTGCCTGACTCGCCGTTTGGAAAGAACCGGAAAATGCATGTCACGATCGGTCCTTATAAAAATCGACAATAAGCTTCTCAATAAAAAATCGAAGCACGTGTGCCGCGGCACGGCGCCGCGGACACCCCGCCCGTGGCATGGCGCGCCCGCTGGAGCGGCTCCGTCGCATCCTTGATCGCGCCGGCATTCCGTCGCGGTGCCGGCTTGACTGGCGGAACCACCCCTTTACAATTCGTCCATTAATTCGACGGATGACAAGGGCACCACTATGGCTCGTTGGTTTGAAGATAATTCGCGCTCCATCGGTCACACGCCGCTGGTGCGCCTCAATCACGTCACGGACGGCGCGCCGGCAACCGTGCTGGCGAAAATCGAGGGCCGAAATCCGGCCTACTCGGTGAAGTGCCGAATCGGCGCGTCGATGATCTGGGATGCGGAAAAACGCGGCCTGCTTGGCCCGGGCAAGGAGATCGTCGAACCGACCAGCGGCAACACGGGGATTGCCCTCGCCTATGTCGCGGCGGCGCGCGGTATCGCGCTGACGCTCACGATGCCGGAGACGATGAGTGTCGAAAGGCGCAAGCTGCTGGTCGCCTTCGGCGCGAAGCTGGTGCTGACGGAGGGCGCGCGCGGCATGGCCGGCGCGATCGCGAAGGCCGAGGAAATCGCCGCCGCCAACCCCGAGCGCTACGTGCTGCTTCAGCAATTCCGCAATCCCGCGAACCCTGCCATCCACGAACAGACCACGGGCCCGGAAATCTGGGACGACACCGACGGCGCCGTCGACATCTTCGTGTCGGGCGTGGGCACGGGCGGCACGATCACGGGCGTGTCCCGGTTCATCAAGCGCGTCAAGGGAAAGTCGATTCGGTCCGTCGCGGTCGAGCCCGCCGCGAGCCCGATCCTGACGCAGGTGCGCGCGGGCGAGCCGCTGAAACCGGGTCCGCACAAGATTCAGGGCATCGGCGCCGGGTTCGTTCCGGATGTCCTCGATCTCTCGCTCGTCGACGACATCGAGCAGGTCTCCAACGAGGACGCGATTCTTTATGCGCAACGTCTCGCGAGGGAAGAAGGGATCATCTCGGGCATCTCGTCCGGCGCCGCCGTCGCGGTTGCGGCGCGGCTCGCGCAGCGACCGGAGAACGCGGGCAAGACCATCGTCGTCGTGTTGCCCGACTCCGGCGAGCGATATCTGAGCACGGTCCTGTTCGAAGGACTTTTCGATGCCCAGGGCGTCGCTACCTGATGGCCGGTTCTTGAACGCGCCGCCCATCAGATAGCACGCGCCGAGGCTCTTGAGGCTCTTGAGCCACGTGAGCAGCGGCGTGAAACTGCCGTCGATCCGCAAGATGGCAGGCGATCAGTCTGCCTCACTCCCCGTCAAGCACCTTGACGAAGTGATGGCAGCCGATCCGGTAGTGATGGCGCATGTACAGGCGGTGGGCCGCGGCACGATCGTTGCCGACGCCCGAGTCCAGATGCACCGCCGAGCAACCGAGGCTCGCGGCTTCGGCCTCCACCCATTCCAGCAGCCGGTCGCCGAAGCCGCGGCCGCGCCATTCGGGCAGCGTCGCGATGTCCACGATATAGAGCGACTTGCCCAGCCACAGCGAATGCTGAATGCGGTAGCCGAGCACCGAGGCGGCCATCGGCGAGTCGTCGCCCCATATGCCGGCCAGATGGTATCCGTTCGGCCGCAGTTCCTGATCGATGACGCGGACCATTTCCGCGGGCGCGTAACGTGGCCAGAGCAGGCGCAGGGCGTCCACCGCGCACGCGGTGTTGCCGGCTGTGATGGGAGTGACCTGGATGTTCATCGGATGTCGGGTTCGGGGTTCGCGTTGCTGAGCCGGTCGCCATGATAGCGATTTCGCATTCTTCATGGTTTTACCTGGCGTCGTCCAGCCGCTGCTGAAACACCCGCAATCGCCAACCGAAGCGCAGCGAGCCGAGCCGAGCCGCATGCCACCATGAACGCGACCGACGCGATGCCGAACAGATCGAGCCGCCGCTGCCGCGCGGCCACCGCGCCGCTGACGGCAAGCGCGAACGCGCCGCATCGAATCGGCAACGACATCGGCCGCGCGGGCATTCACGATAACGTGTCTCGCGGGCCGAGCCATTCGCCGGCCGCGCACAGCATCGCTTCGAGGCCGGTGCGCAGCGTCGGGTGGAGCGTCGGCGCGAACTGCGGCGAATGGTTGCTCGGCAGCGTGTTGAGCTTCTTGTCGGCTTTCGCTTTCGCATAGACCTCGGCGTCGGTGCCGCCGACGAACCAGAACGCATACGGCACGTTCCATTCGCGGCCGAACACGCTGAAGTCCTCGCTCGCGGCGGCGGGCTGCGTCTCGTAGGCCCGCTCGCCGAACCACGCGCCAAATGCGTCCCGCAGGCGTTGCGTGGTCGCGTCGTCGTTCACGGTCAGCGGGTAGCTGCTGAGCGTCGTGAACTCCGGCTCGCGCGGCGCATTCGACGCCATGCACTCGGCGCAGCAGATGCGGCGAATCGCGCCGAGCATGTACTCGCGCACGTCCTCGTCGAAGGTGCGCACGTTGAGCTTGAGCGTCGCATCGTCGGGAATGATGTTCTCCTTGGTGCCGGCCTGCAGCGCGCCGACCGTCAGCACCGCGCTGTCCCGCGGCGCGATCTCGCGCGATACGATCGTCTGCAGCCGCAACGTGGTCGACGCGGCCATGATCACGGGATCGATCGACGTCTGCGGCTGCGAGCCGTGCGAGCCGCGCCCGAACAGCCGGATCTTCAGGCTGTCGCCGGCCGACAGGATCGTGCCGGCGCGATAGCCCACCGTGCCGGCCGGCCCGACCATCACGTGCTGCCCCAGAATGACGTCGGGTTTCGGAAAACGGGACATCATGCCGTCGTCGAGCATCGCGCGCGCGCCGCGCCCCACTTCCTCGCCCGGCTGGAACACGGCGAGCAGCGTGCCGCGCCACGCGGCGGGACGCTCGGCCATCAGACGGGCCACGCCCAGCAGCCACGTGACGTGCAGGTCATGCCCGCAGGTGTGCGCGACGCCGACCTCGACACCGTCCTCGTCGGTCATCCTGGCCGTGCTCGCATACGGCAGCCCGGTGGCCTCCTCCATCGGCAGCGCGTCCATGTCGGCGCGCAACATCACCGTGGGGCCGTCGCCGTTGCGCAGCACGGCGACGACGCCCGTGTCGCCGACGTGGCGCGTCACCTCGTAGCCGAGCCTCTCGACGTAGTCCGCCACGATCGACGCGGTGCGGACTTCCTGCATCGACAGCTCCGGATGCCGATGCAGATCCTTGTAGATCGCTTCAAGCTCGGGCACGAGCGCGTCGATGGAAGACGCCATCGTTTCGATCAGTTTCGACATGGAAGACTCCTCCTTTGTATCGTTGCGCCGTGCATGCCGCGAACGGGCCGCACGCCGGCGCCGTCAATCGGCGGCGTATGACTGCAAGTTTCAACTATATGCCGGCCGCGAGCATGCGTGCGGCACGCGGAAGCAACGACCGGCACGAACCAGGGACGGTGGCGTTCCGCAGGCGCGAAACCTGCATTCCGTTTGCGTGGATTTCCCGGTGGAACGGGTTCCGGTCACCCCCCGGTGTGGCGCGCCGAACACAATCGGGGTTTGCCGGGTTGGCTTTCGACGGGTGCTGCACTAGCCTTTTGAAGTCTGTCCCGGCGCTTTCGCGTGTCGGGACATGACACCGTGGTGACGGGTCGACATGACATTCATATAAGCGATCCGAAGCGGCGCGCGACGTGCGTGCCGGCCTGTTGTCGAAGTCGAGCGGGGGTGAATCTGCAAGCCTGATCATGGAGACGTACCGTGAAGCGCATGCCATCTCGTCACATCCGCAGCATCGCCTATGCAGCCCTGTGGCTGTTTCATGCGGAAGTGCAAGCGCAGTCGCTGGAAGCTCAGTCGGCGCAGGAGAACATCTCCGCGCTACGCCAGGAAGTCGATAGTCATCTCAAGGAGTTGCAGGCGCTCAAGCGCAAGCTCGCCGACGAAGAAGCGAATCTCGCGCGCCTGAGTCGCGCGCTGGACGCGGGGGTGCTCGCGAACAAGCGTGGCACCGGGCCCGGCGACGCCAGCGGCGCGACACCGCCGGCCGACACGGCCCCCGCGGGCGCGTCCCCGGCAGGGGCCGCCGCGGCAACGGCAGGCGGCGCCGGCAACGTGCAACCCGCAACTGCAGCCGCGCCATCGCCGCCGCCGGGCCAGCCGGTCGGCCAGGCGCCCGTGCCGGAGACCGCGCCGCCCGCCGTCGCGCCGATCTTCGATCAGCCCGGCGTGCTGACGCCGAAGCACAAGTTCGTCATCGAGCCGTCGTTCCAGTTCGGCTATTCGTCGTCCGACCGTGTCGCACTGGTCGGCTACACGATCATCCCGGCGCTCCTGATCGGCCTGGTCGACGTGCGGGAAGTCAAGACGACGATACTGACGAGCGCGATCGCGGCGCGCTACGGGATCACCAACCGGATGGAACTGGAAGTCCGCGTGCCCTACGTGTACTCGACGAGCGACACGATCAGCCGCGAGATCTTCACCGGCACCGCGCAGGACAACGTGTTCAACAGCCACGGCCATGCGCTCGGCGACGTCGAAATGACGTTGCGCTACCAGTTCAACGACGGCGGGCCGGACAAGTTCTACTACATCGGCTGGCTCCGCTTCAAGACCGCGACCGGCAAGAGCCCGTTCGACGTCGTCACCGACTGCGTGACGCGCTGCATCGGCAACACCACCGGCACCGGCCTGCCGCTCGAGCAGCCGACCGGCTCCGGCTTCTACGCGATCCAGCCGGGCCTCACCTGGCTGTTTCCGAGCGACCCGGTCGTGTTCTTCGGCAACTTCAGCTACCTGCACAGCTTCGGGCGCGACAACCTCAGCCTCACGATCCGCGACGGACAAAAGAGCTTCATCGGCAGCGTGCAGCCCGGCGACATCTGGGGCTTCAACATCGGCATGGGCCTCGCGCTGAACGAGAAGGCGTCGGTGAGCCTCGGCTACGACCAGAGCATCGTGCTGCCCACCACGCAGAACGGCCAGACCGTGCCAACTTCGGTGCGCGTGATCCTCGCCACGCTGCTCGTCGGCTACTCGTACCGGTTGACGCCGAAGACCACGTTGAACCTGTCGATCGGCGCGGGCCTCACGCGCGACACGCCGGACGTGACGTTCACGCTGCGCGTGCCGATTGCGTTCTGACCGCCGCGCGCCGCCGGCGGACTGGCGGACGGCGCGCCGCCTCCCGGCCCGGCAATGGCGCGGCAGCCCACTCGCCCGTTCGTCGGTTCTTCGGTTCTTCGGTTCGCCCACTCGCCCGTTCGCCCGTTCGCCCGTTCGCCCGTCTGTTCGCTCACCTGCCCGGCAATGCGCGCGTGAGCGCCTGGTTGAGCGTCGACATGACGTTCAGCGCCTTGAACATCGACAGCGTGTTGACGGACATGTCGATCGTGGTCACGGCCTGGATGTGCTGATTGTTCAGCGTGTTCTGGATCAACGCGCCCGTCAGCGCCGGCAGCGCGCCGGGCTGCACGGCGTTGCCGGGGCCGTTCTGGATCAGCGCGCCCACGTTCGCGGCCGCGAGCGCCTGGGCCTGTTGCGCGGTGATCCGGCTCACGTCCGGAATGTCGAAGCTGGTCGTCGTGACCAGATGACCGTTCACGAACGCGACACGCGACATGCCGAACGACACCGTCAGGCCGCCCGGCAGATCGAAGCCGCCGCGCATCGCATCCAGGCGTTCGTCGCTGAGCGCGACCGCGCCGCCCGCCGGCCAGCGCCGGTCTTCCGTCGCGTCAGCGGGCTTCGATGCGGCGGGGCCGGCCTGTCGCTCGCGGGTCGCGATCGGCACCGCATACGTGACCGGCTCGGCTTCGACCCGCCGTGTTACGGGTGCGATGTCGGCCTCCGTCGTCACCCCGGATACCGCGAACGCGTCCGCCGCCGACGCGACGCGCCCGTCGGTCGCCGCCGCCGCACCACTCTGCATCGCCACCGCGCCGATCGGCACCATCCCGCCGCAGACAACCGTCGCGATGCCGATGATCTTTCTGGTATCGGATCTCATGTCGGTTCTCAAAAATCGCCCGGGCCGTGCTTGGGCATCGTCACGAAGTACAGGCCGTCCCGACTGATGCCGGTGTCGAGCGGCGCGCTCGGCGCGACGCGCCAGTCGCGCGGATCGTTGAACGCCGCGAGCCCGGGCTTGTTGTGAATCACGAACAGCACGTGGTCCTCCCATTTCTGCTCGAAGCTCGCCTGCGTGACCGGCCGCGTGCCGGTGGCCGGGTCGCCGACGAGCACCCGCCCGTTGCGCATCCCCTTGACGACCACGAAGTGGTGATAGCCGTTCTCGGTGATCAGCACGATGGCCGGCGTATTCGTCTTCGCGAGCGTCTGCAGCGGCAGTTCGTAGCCGTCCGCGACGAACCCGTGCGCCTCGAGGAAGCGCCGGATGTCGAGCAGCGAAAATCCCTGGTGGCGAATCTTTTCCTGGTTGCCGTTCTCCCACATCTGCGCGAACGCAGTCTGCTCGTCCATCGGATAGTTGTACTGATAGGTCAGCAGCGTCGCGACGGCGGCCGACCCGCAGCTGAAGTCGAATTGCTGCCTGACGGTTCGCTTGAAGCGCGCCTCCTTGAGACTCGTCACGTGCATCGCATAGCCGGCGCCCGCCGGATCGACGACCGTGATCTCGTCCGCATGCGCGGCCGGGCCAGACAAGGCACACGCCACCATTGCCACCCACAACGCGGCGGAATGTCTCATCGCTCAGTTCCCGAAGCGCACGTTCAGCACCGTCGCGTTCTGGATCAGCACGTTGGCGCCGGTGTTCTGAATGACCGTCGGCAAGCCGCTCGAATTGGCGAACGAGCCTTCGGTAATCGCATTCGAGCCCGTCGACACCCGGCTCGCGATGTTGTCGGAAACCGTGCCATTCAGATAGTTCTGGCCGATCAGCGCATCGCCGCCGCGATGCGCGTCGAGCTGCTCGGCGGACATCGCGATCCCGAAACCGTCCGCCTGCGCGGGTGCGGCGGCTGCCGCAGACGCCACGGCAACCGCGGCCGGCGCGGGCCGGACGGAACCCGGCGCCGCTTGCACGAGGGCGTCCGCCGCGACGGACGATGATGCGTCAGGCGCTGCCCAAGCCGTCAGGCCCGGCAGCAAAAGCACAGCAGGCAATATCACCAGCGGAAATGCCTTTCGCGCTCGCATGGTTGTCTCCTTGTGCCCGGCGCGGCCCTGCTCGGCCCGCACGCGCGGGAGCGGAAACTGCGTGACCGTCGACCAACGGGAACCAGGACGAAACCCGACGGCGAAGGCGAGGCTGGCCATTCGGCCGCCTCGCCCTGCCGTCCGTCCTGCCCGTCCGGCGATGGAATGAAAGCCATGGCGCGGCCTACGCGCCATGGCATGTTGCACGACATGCCGAAGCCGACCGGCCGTCCTAACGTCCGACGGTCAGGTTCGACTGCACGGTCACTGCCTGTTGCACGAGCGACGCCATCCCGCTGTTCTGGTTGGCAATCATGATGCCCGCAGCGCTTTGACCAACGCTCGCCATTGCGTTGGACATGTTGAACGTCCCCGCGTCGACCGTGTTGGTTCCGCCTGCGCCACCCGCGCCGCCGACCGCACCGTTGCCGGTGCCGCCTGCGCCGGTGCCACCATTGCCGCCTGCCGCGCCGACCGCGCCGAGCGCGCCGTTACCCGCCGTCGCGTTGCCGTTGCTGGCCGACGTCGACGCGCCGCCGTTCGTCGCGCTGCCGCCCGTGCCGACACCACCCGTGCCGCCATTGCCCGAGGTGGCCGTTGCCGTGCCGCCCGCGCCGCCCTGGGATCCGGCCAAGCCTCCCGTCCCCGAGCCTTGGCCGCCCGTCGCCGTCGCCGCGCCCGCCAATGCTCCGCCTCCGGTGCCGGTACCCGTGCCGGTGCCTGTGCTGGAGCCTGCGGTGCTGTTTCCTGTCGCGGAGCCGCTGCCGCTATTCGACACATGGGTATGCCCGCCGCTGCTGCCACCGCCCCAGCCTGCGCCGCCGCCCTTGCCGTCGCCGCCGACCCCGACCGATGCCGCGAGCGCGCCGCCGCCCTTGCCTACGCCCTTGCCGCCCGCGGCAGCGGATAAGCCGCCTTTCCCACCGCTGGCGGTCGCCGTGCCGCCGGCGCCACCGTCTCCGCCATAGCCGTCACCGGCCGTCGCGCTGCCGTTGCTGGCCTTGCCTGCCGTGGCGCTACCGTTGTGCGCGTTGCCGCCACTGCCGCCCGCACCGCCGCTTCCGCCTGCGCCGCCGTTTCCGCCGACGCCGCCCACGCCGAAGCCGGTGCCGCCCTTGCCGCCCCCGCCACCGTTGGCGCTGCCCCAGTTGTTCGCATGATTGCCGATGCCGTACACCTGGACGTTCGTCACCACTCCGTCGAGCTTGCTCAACGCGACGACCTTGGTCTGGTTGTATGCGTCCTGATTGACAGTCGCTCCGGGTGCGATTTCATTCGCATTCGACCCGGTGGTGCTTGTCTGAGACGATGTGACGGAGTTGGAGATTGAGTTCGATCCGCCTCTGGATTTCTGCGTGCACGACGATGTGCCGTCGGCGCAGGGGTTTGCCATCGCGTAGCCGCTGAATCCCAAGGCGAGGACTGCAGCGGACGCCAGTAAGGTTTTGCGCATGTGATGCTCCCGGTAATAATGAGGGCCGGCTTGGCCGACTGCACCAATCCGGCACGCCGTCACGCATTGACGATGCCATCGGTGCAAAGCGCTTGAATACAAAGGCCAATGTCGCCTCTTGAATATCGGGCGCCTGCCATTCGGGTTTTTACGAGCGCTTTTGGTTTCATGTTTGAAACATGTGGCTCGGTAATACCTTCCGAAGGGCTCGGCGAGAAACCAGAAAATCGTTTTAATTCAAAATCTTGCATTGACTTCCAAGTTTCCGCGTCACGCGTTCGAAACGTTTCACTTCTGGCCGGGTCATTCGTCCCGAACTATCTCGTTACGGTAGTCAAACGCTCGTTCGCCGTGGATATTCGGCCTTTTCCCGATGCAAAAGAGCGTCGGCACGCCACCGCGCGGCAATGTAGAAAACGTTTCATCCGCGATCCGGTTGCTGTTTTTCGCCGAATCCCGCCGGCTTGATCGCGATCAAGCGCGCAGCGCCGCCGTCGCGATAAATAGTTCCCTATGGCTTTTGCCCGGCACGAAACGGGCACGACTGGACATTCCCGGCCGGCCGCGCGATCCGATCGGGCGGCCGGCCGCTGACGGGCCGCCTCGACCGGCGGGCTTGCTGCTCATGCATAGTGAATCCGATTCTCGTATCCCGCCCGACGGCCCGCTGGCCGGACGCGTCGTCGCCGTCCGCGGCGCGGTCGTCGACCTGACGTTCCATGCGGGCGAGCTTCCGCCCATCGACACCGCGATCGCCATCGACGCCGACGACGGACGCACGATCGTCGCCGAGGTGCAGGCGCACCTGGATGCGTGCACGGTGCGTGCCCTCGCGCTGCAGTCGACCAACGGCCTGCCGCGCGGCGCGTCCGCGCAGGCGTCGGGCCGGCCGCTCGACGTGCCGGTCGGCGACGCGGTGCTCGGGCGGCTGATCGACGTGATGGGCGCCCCGGGCGACCGCGGCGGGCCGCTCCCGGCCGACGCGCCGCGCCTGCCGATCCACCGCCTCGCGCCGAAATTCGCCGAGCAGGACAGCGCGACCGGCATCTTCTCGACCGGCATCAAGGTCATCGACCTGCTCGCGCCGCTCGCGCGCGGCGGCAAGGCCGCGATGTTCGGCGGCGCCGGCGTCGGCAAGACGGTGCTCGTGATGGAGCTGATCCACGCGATGGTCGAGCGCTACAAGGGGGTGTCGGTGTTCGCCGGGGTCGGCGAGCGCTCGCGCGAAGGGCACGAGATGCTGCAGGACATGCAGCAATCGGGCGTGCTGCCGAGAACCGTGCTCGTGTACGGCCAGATGAACGAGCCGCCCGGCGCGCGCTGGCGCGTGCCGCTGACCGCGTTGACGATCGCGGAGCATTTCCGCGACGCGCATCGCCAGAACGTGCTGCTGCTGATGGACAACGTGTTCCGCTTCGTCCAGGCCGGCGCCGAGGTGTCCGGGCTGCTCGGGCGGCTGCCGTCGCGGGTCGGCTACCAGCCGACGCTGGCCACCGAGGTGGCGGCGCTGCAGGAGCGCATCGTGTCGGTCGGCGGCGTGTCGATCACCGCGATCGAGGCGGTCTACGTGCCGGCGGACGATTTCACCGACCCGGCCGTCACGACGATCGCCGCGCACGTCGACAGCACCGTCGTGCTGTCCCGCGCGATGGCGGCCGAAGGCATGTATCCGGCGATCGACCCGATTGCGTCGTCGTCGATCCTGCTCGATCCGCTCGTCGTCGGCGACGCGCACGTCGCGGTCGCCACCGAGGTCCGCCGCACGATCGAACACTACCGCGAGCTGCAGGACGTGATCTCGCTGCTCGGCGTCGAGGAGCTCGGCACGGACGACCGGCGCATCGTCGGCCGCGCGCGCCGCCTGCAGCGTTTCCTGACCCAGCCGTTCGCGGTCACCGAAGCGTTCACCGGGGTCGCCGGGCGCAGCGTCACGATTGCCGACACGCTGGCCGGCTGCAAGGCGATCCTCGACGGCGAATGCGACGACTGGCACGAAAAGTCGCTGTACATGGTCGGCACGCTCGACGAAGCGCGCGAGCGGGAACGGAGCGCGTCATGAGCGCGGCGTTGCGGCTGACGATCGCGATGCCGGCCGGGCTGCTGGTCGACAGCGACGACGTCGTCGCGTTTCGCGCGGAGGATGCGACCGGCAGCTTCGGCATCCTGCCGGGCCATGCGGATTTCCTGACCGTGCTGGCGCCGTGCGTGCTGCGCTGGCGCACGCGCGGCGGCGAGCAGCGTTTCTGCGCGGTCGGCGGCGGCATGCTGCGCGTCGTGGACGGCGCGCGCATCAGCGTCGCGTGCCGCGACGGCGCGCTCGGCGACGCCCTCGACACGCTCGAGGCGCGGGCGCGCGCGGCGCGCGACGCCCGCCGCGACGCGGTGCGGCGCGCGCGGGTCGAGCAGACGCGCCTGAATGCGCAGGCGATCCGCCAGGTGCTGCGATACCTGCGGCCGGGCGCGGCGGACGCCGACGGCCGCGCGGACGGCGAAGGCGATGCGGACAGTGGAGGGGCCGGCCATGAGCGACGGTGATCGTCAGGCACGTGAACGGGACGACGAGGCGGCGCTCGAGCAGGCCGCACGGCAGGCGGTGCGCCGCGACCGCGACGCGCAAGCGGAACCGGAGCCGTCGCTCGGCGCCCGGCTCGGCCAGATCGGCATTCTGGGCTGGACGATCGTCGTCCCAACCCTGCTCGCGCTGTGGTTCGGCCACTGGCTCGACCGCCGCTTCCGGACCGGTGTGTTCTTCTCCGCGCCGCTGCTGATGATCGGCGCCGCCGCCGGCCTGTGGTGCGCGTGGAAATGGATGCACCGTCAAACCACGAGGAAATGAATGATGACCCTGACGCCCCTGCTCTCTCCCGCGCTGCGGGTCGCCGCCGGGCTTATCGCCGGCGGCGCCGCGGGAGCGGCGTATTTCACCGCGCTGCTCGCGAACACCCGCTGGTACGCGCGCGGCGCGATCGGCGCGGCGCTCGCCGTCCAGCTGCTGCGCTTCGCGCTGCTCGGCGCGGTGCTCTACGGGCTCGCGCGGCTCGGCGCGCCCGCGCTGCTGGGCGGGCTGGCCGGCATCGTGGCCGCGCGCCACGCCGTCGTCCGGACGCAGGGAGCGCCGCGATGATGCACGCGCCGCTCGCGACGGAGCCGCTGTTCCGGATCGGTATCGTGCAGGTTTCCGCGCCCGTCGTCGTGACCTGGGCGCTGATGGCGTGCGTGTGCGTCGCGGTCGTCGCGGTGCGGCAGCGCCTGTCGATCGCGCCGGGCCGGCTGCAGGCCGTGGTGGAGATGATGGTGGCGTCGCTCGACGGCCAGATCCGCGACACGATGCAGGTCGACCCCGCGCCGTACCGCTCGCTGATCGGCACGCTGTTCGTGTTCATCCTGGGCTGCAACTGGTCGAGCATCGTTCCCGGCATCGAGCCGCCCACCGCGCACATCGAGACCGACGCGGCGCTGGCCGGCGTGGTGTTCTTCGCGACCATCTACTACGGCATCCGCGCGCGCGGGCTGGTCCGTTACCTGGCGTCGTTCGCGGAACCGACGTGGGTCATGATTCCGCTCAACCTGGTCGAGCAGATCACCCGCACCTTCTCGCTGGTGGTGCGGCTGTTCGGCAACGTGATGAGCGGCGTCTTCGTGATCGGCATCGTGCTGTCGCTGGCCGGGCTGCTGGTGCCGATCCCGCTGATGGCGCTCGACCTGCTGACCGGCGCGGTGCAGGCCTACATCTTCACGGTGCTGGCCGCCGTCTTCATCGGTGCGGCGCTCGGCGGCGAAGCCGCGCCGGCCTCCCATCCCCCGCAAGGAACAACATGACCAACCTGATCGAGGTAATCAGCATCATCGCGGCGGCGCTCGCCGTCTCATTCGGCGCGATCGGCCCCGCGCTCGCCGAAGGGCGCGCGGTGGCCGCCGCGATGGACGCGCTCGCGCGCCAGCCGGAATCGGCCGGCACGATTTCGCGCACCCTGTTCGTCGGCCTCGCGATGATCGAGACGATGGCGATCTACTGCCTCGTCGTCGCGCTGCTCGTGCTGTTCGCCAACCCCTTCGTCAAGTAGGCGCGCGCTCATGCGAATCGACTGGTGGACACTGGGTTTCCAGACCGTCAACGTGCTGGTGCTCGTGTGGCTGCTTTCGCGCTTCCTGTTCAAGCCGGTCGCGCAGATCATCGCGGACCGCCAGCAGCAGGCGGCCGCGCTGATGCGGGACGCCGCGAACGCGCGCGCGAGCGCCGAGCGCGACCGGACGCAGGCCGCCGAGGCCGTCGCGGCGCTCGATGCCGAGCGCGCGACACGCCTGGCGAACGCGACGGCCGACGCGGATCGCCTGAAGGCGTCGCTGCTTGCCGCCGCGCGTGCCGACGCCGACGCGCTGCGTGCCGCAGCCGCCGGCGAGATCGACGCGATGCGGCGCGACGCATCGCGCGCGGATGCCGCGCGCGCGGCGGGCTTCGCGCTCGAGGTCGCCGCGCGGCTGCTCGACCGGCTGCCGCCGGGCGCCCGCGTCGACGGCTTCGTCGAACCGCTTGCGAACGCGGTGCGCGCGTTGCCGGACGAGGTGCGCGAGCAGATCGGCCGGCAGGACGAACCCCTGCGCCTGATCGCGCCGCGCGCGCTGTCCGGCGACGAGTCCGCGCGCTGCCGCGCCGCGCTTGCCGCGGTGCTGGGACACGACGCGACGCTGCAGGTCGACGTCGATCCGGCGCTGATCGCCGGCCTCGAGCTCGAAGCGCAGCATGCGATCGTGCGCAACAGTTTTCGCCACGACCTGGCGACCCTCAAGACCGAACTGACCGCTCATGACGAACCCGAACGACGTGCCTGACGCCAGCGGCGACAGCTGGCTCGCCGCCAGCCGCGCCGCGCTCGCGCGCACCCGCTTCGCGCCGCAAGCCGAGGCGGTCGGCCGCGTCGAGCAGGTCGCGGACGGCATCGCGCGGGTCAGCGGGCTGCCGCACGTCCGGCTGAACGAATTGCTGCACTTCGAAGGCGGGCAGTTCGGCTTCGCGCTCACGCTCGACGCCGACAGCCTCGGCTGCGTGCTGCTCGACAACGGCGAGGGGATCGCCGCCGGCACGCGCGTATCGGGCACTGGACGGGTCGTCGAGGTGCCGGTCGGCCCGGCGCTGCTCGGCCGCGTGGTCGACCCGCTCGGCCGGCCGCTCGACGGCGACGCGGCGCCCCGTTGCGAGCTGTCGCTGCCGGTCGAGCGCCCCGCGCCGGCGATCATCGAGCGCGCGCTCGTGTCGCAGCCGGTCGAGACGGGCATCCTGCTGATCGACGCGCTGTTCGCGATCGGCCGCGGCCAGCGCGAACTGATCATCGGCGACCGCGCGACCGGCAAGACGTCGATCGCGGTCGATGCGATCGTCAACCAGAAGCACTCGGACGTGATCTGCGTGTACGTGGCGATCGGCCAGCGCGCGACGGCGGTCGCGCGCGTGGTCGACGCGGTGCGCGAGCACGGCGCGCCCGGGCGCTGCATCTTCGTGGTCGCGTCGGCGGCCGATCCGCCCGGCCTGCAATGGATCGCGCCGTTCGCCGCGTTCAGCATCGCCGAGTTCTTCCGGGATCGCGGCCAGCACGCGCTGGTCGTCGTCGACGATCTGACCAAGCACGCCGCGACGCACCGCGAGCTGGCGCTGCTGACGCGCGAGCCGCCCGGCCGCGAGGCCTATCCGGGCGACATCTTCTATCTGCACGCGCGCCTGCTGGAGCGCGCGGCGAAGCTCGCGCCCGAGCTCGGCGGCGGATCGCTGACGGCGCTGCCGATCGCCGAGACCGATGCGGGCAACCTCGCCGCGTACATCCCGACCAACCTGATTTCGATCACCGACGGCCAGATCGTCCTCGACGCGCGGCTGTTCGCCGCGAACCAGCGCCCGGCCGTCGATGTCGGGCTGAGCGTCAGCCGGGTCGGCGGCAAGGCGCAGCTGCCCGCGCTGCACGCGGTGTCGGGACGGCTGCGGCTCGATTACGCGCAGTTCCTCGAGCTCGAGATGTTCACGCGCTTCGGCGGCCTGAGCGATGCGCGGGTGAAGGCGCAGATCGTCCGCGGCGAGCGGATTCGCGCGCTGATCGCGCAGCCGCGCTTCGCGGCGCTGCGTCCCGTCGACCAGATCGCGTTGCTGGTCGCGCTCGCCGACGGCGTATTCGATGCGTGTCCGGTCGCCGCGATCGCGGCGGTGCGCGACGCGCTGCCCGGGCGGCTCGACGCCGCGGGCGTCGCGGCGCAGGTGCACGCCGCGCTGCAGGCGACGGGCGAGCTGCCGCAGGACGCGCGGGACGCGCTCGTGCGCATCGTGCGCGCGCTCGCGCCCGATGCGGCCGACGACCGGAGCGGGTCATGAGCGAGCGGCTGTCCGACGTCGAGGCGCGGCTCGGCACCGTCCGGGAGCTGTCGTCGGTCGTGAACGCGATGCGCAGCATCGCGGCCGCGCGCACGCGCGAGGCGCTCGAACGGCTGCCGGGGATACGCGCGTGCGCGGAGCTGATCGGCGCCGCCATCGCGGACGCGATGACCCTCGACGTGCCTGCCGGCGCCCCGCCCGTGCCGCCCGCGCCCGCCGGCCGCGCGCATGTCGTCGTCGCGATCGGCGCCGAGCAGGGTTTCGTCGGCACCTTCAACCATCGCATCATGCAGTCGGCACAAGCTGCCGCGACCGGCTCGGTCGACTATTTCGTCATCGGCGATCGGGGCCGGCTCGTCGCCACCGAAATCGGCCTGCCGATCGCGTGGTCCACCGAGATGGCCGCGCACGCCGACGCGGTACCCGAGGTGGCGGGCAGGATCGTGAGCGCGCTGTACGGCCACCTCGGGGACGGCACCGTGTCGCGCGTCACGCTGGTGCACGGCGCGCCGCAGACGGCCGGCGGGGCCGACATCGTCACGACGTCGCTGCTGCCGTTCGATTTCGCGCGCTTCGCGGCCGCGCCCCGCCCGTTCCCGCCGCGCGTGACGCTGCCCGCGCGGCTGCTTCAGGAAAGGCTCGCCGAAGAGTACGTCTACACGCAGCTGTGCGAGGCAGTCGTGCTGTCGTTCGCGGCGGAAAACGAGGCGCGCATGCGCGCGATGATCGCCGCGCGGCGCAACATCGACGATACGGCGCAGGCGCTGACGCAGACGTTTCAGCGTCTGCGGCAGGAACAGATCACCGCCGAGATCGTCGAGTTGTCGAGCGTGGGCGGGGGCGCGCCGACGTCGGGCGCGTAGGCGTCTTCGGGCACGGCAGCCCTGCTCTTCCGCGTCATCCGAGGATACCGAAGCAAGCGTCTTTCAGGTCGCGCAATCGTGCGAAATCGAACGGCAGCAGCGACGTCGTGACGATCTCGGCCCTGCCGACCGTCTGCGGCCGGAAAACGCCCGTCGGGCTGTCGCGCGGCGCGCCCCAGGACGGCTTCACGCGCGTCGCGCAGCCGCCTTACGCACCACCTGTCCGGCCTCAATATTTGTTACCGCTACGACGAAGAATTCGCCCATCCCGGCTCATGTGCGGATGGTGATCTGTCGATACCCCGCTGCAAATTTAGGACCTGTCCGATCGACATTTACCTGATGATTTGCTTAACTCGTGCGCATCTGCCGGCATCTCGTCCGTAGTTGCAACGCGGGCGGTCGTGCCGATTTGGAAACCTAACGACAACGGCGCCATGCGAACGATTCAGGATGTGCTCCAGCACCGGAGCGCAGTCGTCACCCAGCCTTTCCATCTCGAAATCGCGACGCTGCTGTCGCCGGTTTCCGTTTTTTCGTTCGTTCTGGACGAGGGAAAGCTGATCGCAGAAGGGATAACCGGCGAAAAGAGCAAGACTTCGCTGGCCAACAGTCACGTGCCCCAGGATGCGGTGCTCAAGCTTCTGGGCGATTGAAAATGGCTGAAAACGATAATCCGAAAGTAATCGGCGTCTTCCATTCCTACATGACGCCAGCAGGCTACACGCAACGGGCCGAAGCCGAAACGGGCCGGTGCAACCTCAACGTGCCGCCCGCGGCTGATTCGATCATCGGAAAGTGCGAGTACTACTATCGCCCGCTGAATTGCGGCTACATCGAGACCGTCGAAAAAATCAAACTCTCGAATGCATCTTCTGCGGCCGCGTTTGCCGCGATAAAGGTATTTGCACGCGATTTCAATCCCTGGAAAGACGTCGAGGTCATCGAACGCCTCTTGAAGCGCCGCGACAAGCTGATTCCGCCGAACTGCACGGATTCCGACTGGTCGCGCCACAGCAATTTCATGATGCGGCACATCGGCTGTGGACATAAGCCGCCGTCGTATTACATCAGCTATGGGTATTACTACTGCTCGAACTACGGTGCGAACCTGAAGCCCCGTTTGAGCGAGAAAGGAAAGGAGTGGCTGGATAACGCCAAGTGGTGGCTGCAAATATACATGGAGCTTGGAATTAAACAAAACATGCGGAGGGGTGTGATCGAACTGGCCAGCCAAAATCCCCGCAATGGCAGCTTCAAGATGACGGTGCCACAGTACCAGCTGGAAGTCAGCGAGGAGAATTTCAAGAAATTTGCGTTCAAGACACACCCCCTTGCCTATCTGGACGGTGGCCTGGCCTGGTTGAATCCGATTGATATGGCTTTGATTCTGAGCGGCCCCGCCGCTGAGGAATGGGGGGACGTGGACACCTACAAACAGGTCGGGTCGACCATGTGGGGGGCCTTGAAGAACTATGGTGGCGCAATCGGCGATGAATCGAGCGAACTGGTGAATCGGGTATTGAACCGGCTGATGAACAAGTGACATGCGCCCATTCTTCTGGAAGACATTGCTGGCCGGGCTGACCCTGGCCGCCGTAACGATTTATGGATACCGAATCATGACGACACCAGGCTGGAGCACCCTCTCGACGGAATTCATGAAGGCAGATCAGCCCTATGGCGGTGGCGCGTTCGTTCTGCGCGGCAATGAAGTCATGACGCTCAAACTTGCCCATCCAGTCGTGACATTCAAGCCTCGCAGCGAACGTATAGTTTCCGACGTAGCAGAACCGGTAGAACCTTGGATGAAAGACACATCCGAGCTACTCAATCGTTCGACAGCGAATTTCCTCCGAAGCGACGTTGATGGTGCGATGACCAACTATTTCCAGCAGCCCGCCCAAGGCACCGCATGGTGGTATTCGAAGGACTGGAGCACGATCTATGTAGCCACTGACTGGATGGACTATAAGATTCCCGAACCGGAGAACGGACTGTCGCCGCACATTGCCAGGCTCTGGCGCTCGGGGGACGGCGGTAAGACCTGGGCACAGCTGAATTGGCCGGAAGATCACAACATCAACGATCTGCTGTTTCTCGATTCGCAGCGCGGTTATGCGATCGGCTGGGGGCCGCACGTCTGGCGCACAGCCGACGGCGGCCGGTCGTGGCAGGAAATCCCGCCGCCGCCGATGGCCACCGATGCCAGCAAGCCACGCAAGATGTTTGACGCGGTGGACCTCGGCCCGGACGGCACGCTGCGCGTCGCCTACTACGTGCCGATGCTCGGCAAGATCCAGTTGTCCAGCGTGGTGTACCGGCTGCGCTGGGAAGCGGCGCAATTCGAGCAGGATGTCGTGCTGCCGGATCAGGTTGTCGTCCAGCTGGGCTCGACCGACGAGCCGCCCGGCTATACCTATTCGATTTATGCGCTGTCGCAACTGGGCCTCCCGCGCGACTGGAACGACTGGAACGACCAGAACGACGAGGGCGTACGCACCGGCGCGATTTCGACGTGGGCCAATTACCAGACGCCGCCGGTCACGCAACGGCACACGTTCGACGAGCGTTACACGCTGGAGGGCCTGGAGATCGGGAAGCGTGGGGTGCTGCTCGTCTATGCGAGCGACGACAATCGCGCAGGCGCGTCGCATGACATCACGTTCTATAGCAGCGACTTCGGCAAATCGTGGAACGACGTCGATGACGGGATCAGTCAGGGGGGCTGGTTCGATCGCGAAACCAATACGCAATATGCGCTTTATGCCTATACGCTCAAGAAGCGGGCGTTCTGAGGGCTGCGGCTTACCACGAAGCCTGGCCGCGCCAGGCGGCACCGCACCGCTGCACCCCACCGCCAACCGCACGTCCTCGCCGTCGTGAATCCGGCGCGCGATCGCCTTGCGCACCGCTTATCTGGCCAATATGCTGAATTTGAGCGTTGACGTTCCGGTTCCGACGGATGTCGGCGGGCGCCAGCCGCCCGCATTCGGGCGGAACCGGTTCCGGCGCAGCGGCGGCACTCCGCCGGGCGGGCGAACCCGTCGCGCGGGAGCGGCGCGGATCGCCTCCAGGCCGCCCGTCCGCACGGATGCCTGCCGGTCAGGCCCGGATCGCAACGCTGTCCGGCGCGCCGCCCGAGGGGCGGCACGCCATCAGGTGTCCCGGCTCCACCCATGGCCGGGGCGAATGCCGAGAGAGGTCGTTATGAGGCGCATCTATGTGCTGCTGCCCGACGTGGGGGTAGCAAAGGCGGTCGTCGACGAGTTGCTGGTGAAACGCATCGCGTGGCGACATATCCACGTCGTCGCAAACGACAAGGTCCCGCTGCAGGATCTGCCGCAGGCGTCGATCGCGCAAAGCAGCGACCTGTTGCTGGCGCTCGCGCGCGGCGGCACGGCCGGCGGCGTCACGGGCATGCTCGCCGGACTGGCCGCGCTCGCGTTCCCGCCGGTCGGGCTGACGATCGCCGGTGGCGCGGTGCTGGTGTTCGCCGCCGCGGGCGCGAGCTTCGGCGCGTGGGTCGGCGCGATGATCGGGATCAGCGTGCCGAGCCCGCGCCTGAAGCATTTCAAGGACGCGGTCGAACGCGGCGAGCTGCTGATGCTGGTCGACGTGCCCAAGGATCGGGTCGGCGAAATCGAGGACCTGATCAAGCTCCACCATCCGCAGTCCCACATCGAAGGCACCGACCCCACCATTCCCGCTTTTCCGTGACGGGGTGCGCATGCGTGCCGGGCGGCAGGCGCCGGCCCGGCGGATGGCATCGGCACGGCTGAACGCGTCGCAGGCTGTTGCGCCGCCGCGGCGCCTGCGCGCGCAGGCAGACCCGGAGCGCGTTCGCATATTACGGGCCATAACAGCCGCCGGACGGCCGGGCCGTGCCGGAGCCCGGCGTGGCGCGGGTGCGGCGGGCGCCTGATGGGCCGGCGCCGTCATCGCCCGTTGCAATCGCTTACAGAAGCCCCCGGCCGCGACTCTATGATTCAGCGTGCGTACACAACGAAAAAAGGGAGTTCCACATGAACAAGCGCATGTTGCTGTTGCCGCTGCTGGCGAGCGTCGCGCTCGCGGGATGCGCGGTCTATCCGTATCCGGCGCAGCCCGGGGTCGGCGTCGACGTGAGCGTCGGATGGCACGGCGATCGCTACTGGGACGGTCAACGCTATTGGCAACGGGCCGAGTGGGAACGGGATCACCCGCCCCGTGGCGGCGATTACCGGCGTGACCGCGAAGACTACCGCGGCGGAGACCACCGCGACGGGGATCGCCGCGACGGGAATCGCCGGGACGACTCGCGGCGCGGCGACGAGCGTTCGTACTGACCGGCGGCGCCGCACGCAGCGCGTTCGCGTGCGGTGGCGGCACGCCACGACGGCTGCGGCATCGTCATGCGGATTGGCCGACCCGGGCGCGGTCAACCGGAAACCCCCGTGTCGCCGGTTCCCCTGCTCCTGCCTGTGCGCGTCAAGCGCGCCGCGTCATTGCGGCGCCGACGCCGGGGCCGATGCCGGACCGTCCTGGAACGCGCGGCCGATCTGGTCGATCAGCGATTTCGCGGCGGACGTGGCGAGCGCCGTGTCAACATTCGACGTCTGCCACGCGCCGTCGTTATCCTGCACGAACGACAGCGCCACGCGCCTACCCGTGTCGCCGCCGGCCGGCTGGCCGGCTTCCCGCAGCACGATGATCACGTTGCACGCATACGTCCGCTCGGCCGCCTTCACGCAATCGCCGTCGCGCGTGACCGACGCGACGTCGGCCGACACCGGCATCGGCTGCCCGAGCAGCGTGTTGAGCGGCCCGTGATTCTCCGCATCGAGCGACCGCCGCACGGCGGCATCGATGTCGCGCCCGGACGGCCCGTCGTGGAACCAGCCGCATGCCGCCAGCAGGGTCGACGACATTCCCAGTAAGCATAGCGTTCGAAACTTCATGACTCTCGAGTGTGTCGGCAGGATTGTGACGTGAGGCGCCGCGCGCGTGTTGCCCGGCAGCGTGCGGCACCGGGCGGCGACGCGCCGCGCTTGTTTTCGTCCGGACGGCGTCCGGGCGCTCGCGCGTAGTCTGCGGCGTCGATCGCGCGCGCGGGGTATCCATTTGTAACCGAAATACGCGCTGCCCGGCGCGGCGTGCCGCCGACGAGTTGCTGCCGCGCGTATTCGCCGCCTCGGCGCTTAGCTATGTCGCCTATGCGGCGTTCCTACAATGGCGGACGCACCCCGCCCGCATCACGTTGATCGTGACCGTGCTGGATGCGAGAAGCGCATCCTGTCCGAGGAGGCGGCGTACCGCGCGTATCGCAAGGCCGTGCGGCACCGGGTCATTCCCTGCGTGTTCTGAGCGGATCAGCTTGATCACCGCGACCATGCTTGTGTCGTCTGGATCGGCATCCGCTCGGATCCGCATCGTGGCGGCCGCTTTTCACGTTACCACGCTTGAGCGCCAAGCGATTCCGGAAGACCTGCGAGCGCGTGGTCGTTTGTCACCGCCACGACGAATAAATCGCCCATCCCGGCTCATGTGCGGATGGTGATCTGTCGATACCCCGCTGCAAATTTAGGACCTGTCCGATCGACATTTACCTGATGATTTGCTTAACTCGTGCGCATCTGCCGGCATCTCGTCCGTAGTTGCAACGCGGGCGGTCGTGCCGATTTGGAAACCTAACGACAACGGCGCCATGCGAACGATTCAGGATGTGCTCCAGCACCGGAGCGCAGTCGTCATCCAGCCTTTCCATCTCGAAATCGCGACGCTGCTGTCGCCGGTTTCCGTTTTTTCGTTCGTTCTGGACGAGGGAAAGCTGATCGCAGAAGGGATAACCGGCGAAAAGAGCAAGACTTCGCTGGCCAACAGTCACGTGCCACAGGATGCGGTGCTCAAGCTTCTGGGCGATTGAAAATGGCCGAGAACAAAAATCCGAAGGTGATCGGCGTCTTCCATTCCTACATGACGCCAGCAGGCTACACGCAACGGGCCGAAGCCGAAACGGGCCGGTGCAACCTCAACGTGCCGCCCGCGGCTGATTCGATCATCGGACAGTGCGAGTACTACTATCGCCCGCTGAATTGCGGCTACACCGAGACCGTCGAAAAAATCAAGCTCTCGAATGCCTCTTCTGCGGCCGCGTTTGCCGCGATAAAGGTATTTGCACGCGATTTCAATCCCTGGAAAGACGTCGAGGTCATCGAACGCCTCTTGAAGCGCCGCGACAAGCTGATTCCGCCGAACTGCACGGATTCCGACTGGTCGCGCCACAGCAATTTCATGATGCGCCACATCGGCTGTGGACATAAGCCGCCGTCGTATTACATCAGCTATGGGTACTACTACTGCTCGAACTATGGAGCAGATCTATATCCTCGCCTGAGTTCGGCCGGGAGGGCTTGGTTACGGAAGGCAAGGTGGGCGCTGCAAAATTATATGGAAGATGGGCTGAGTCAAAACATGCGGAGGGACGTGATCGAACTGACCAGCCAGAATCCCCGCAATGGCAGCTTCAGGATGGAGATGCCGCAGTACCAGTTGGAAGTCAGCGAGGAGAATTTCAAGAAGTTTGCGTTCAGGACGCATCCCCTTGCCTATCTGGACGGTGGCCTGGCCTGGTTGAATCCGGTCGATATGGCCTTGATTCTGAGCGGCCCCGCCGCCGAGGAATGGGGGGACGTGGACACTTACAAGCAGGTCGGGTCAAGCATGTGGGGGGCCTTGAAGAACTATGGCGGCGCAATCAGCGATGAATCGAGCGAACTCGTGAATCGGGTATTGAACCGGCTGATGAACAAGTGACATGCGTCAATCCTTCTGGAAGACATGGCTGGCCGGGCTGACCTTGGCCACCGTAACGATTTATGGATACCGGATCATGACGACACCAGGCTGGAGCACGATCTCGACGGAATTCATGAAAGCGGATCAGCCCTATGGCGGTGGCGCGTTCGCTCTGCGCGGCAATGACGTCATGACGCTCAAGCTGGCCGGTCCAATAATCACATTCAAACCGGAAGAAGAGCTAAAAGATCCTCTTGTCGCGGAGCCGACCGAACCGTGGATGAACAACTCCCACGAAAGACTCAACCGTTATACGGTGAATTTCCTGCGGGGCACGCTGGAAGGGGGGATGACCCGCTCATTCCAGCAACCCGCCCAAGGCACCGCATGGTGGTATTCGAAGGACTGGAGCACGATCTACGTCGCGACTGACTGGATGGACTACAAGATCCCCGAACCGGAGAACGGACTGTCGCCGCATATTGCCAAGCTCTGGCGCTCGGGGGACGGCGGCAAGACCTGGACACAGCTGAATTGGCCGAAGGATCGCAACATCAACGATCTGCTGTTTCTCGATTCGCAGCGCGGCTACGCGATCGGCTGGGGGCCGCACGTCTGGCGCACCGCCGACGGCGGCCGGTCGTGGCAGGAAATCCCGCCGCCGCCGATGGTCACCGATGCCAGCAAGCCACGCAAGACGTTTGACGCGGTGGACCTCGGCCCGGACGGCACGCTGCGCGTTGCCTACTTCGTGCCGATGCTCGGCAAGGTCCAGCTGTCCAGCGTGGTGTACCGGCTGCGCTGGGAGGCGGCGCAATTCGAGCAGGATGTCGTGCTGCCGGATCAGGTCGTCGTCCAGCTGGGCTCGACCGACGAGCCGCCGGGTTATACCTACTCGATCTACGCGCTGTCGCAACTGGGCCTCCCGCGCGACTGGAACGACCAGAACGACAAGGGCGTACGCACCGGCGCGATTTCGACGTGGGCCAATTACCAGATGCCGCCGGTTACGCAACTGCACACGTTCGACGCGCGTTACACGCTGGAGGGCCTGGACATCGGGAAGCGCGGGGTGCTGCTCGTCTATGCGAGCGATGACCAGCGCGCAGGTGCGCCGCATGACATCACGTTCTACAGCAGCGAGTTCGGCAAATCCTGGAGCGACGTCGATGACGGAATCAGTCAGGGTGGCTGGTTCGATCGCGAAACCAATTCGCAATATGCGCTTTATGCCTACACGCTCAAGAAGCGGGCGTTCTGAGCCAGGCGGCGCATTGCGCAGCCTGGCCACGCCAAGCCGCGCCGTCATCCCCGCGACCCCGCCGCCGTGAAGCCCGGCGTGCGGAGCCGTTCAGCGGCCGGTACCGTCAGGGCTTGACGGTAAACGTGTAGTCGCCGTGGGTGCGATGCCCATCGGCGGCAACGGCCACCCACTCGACCGTGTACTTGCCGGCCGCAAGCGGCGGCAGCGCCAGCTCGATCACGTCCGGGTGCTGCGGATCGACGGCCGCCTTCGCGGCGCCGACCGGCTTGCCGGCCGCATCGGTGACGGTCAGCGAGCTGAACGCCGGCTCGAGGTTGCCGTCGAACGCGATCCGCACCTTCGCGGGCGGGGCGACCGTGGTGCCCGCGCCCGGCTCCTGCTTCTGCGGGAACACGTGCGCAAGCGCCGGGACGCTCAGCGCGAGCGTCAGCGCGAACCCGGCGGCGACCCGCGCGGCGCGCGGCATCAGTCTATGCAGTCGAGTCATCTCTCCCCCTCCATCAATGGAATAACGGCCGGCCGAGCGTCGTCGGCGCGAGATCGTCGAAGAATACGTGCGCCTGCACGAGAATGCCGGTGTGCGAGCCGCTGGCGTGATTGATCGGAATCTGCGCCTCGATGCCGAACTGGCCGTAACGGTTCATCCAGATCAGGCCCGGATTGATCGTGCCGGTCGTCTGGCCCTGGCTGCGCGACAGCGGCACCTCGACCACCGGCACGAGGCTCGCGATCGGCTGCGGCAGCCCGACGTCGCGGACATGCTGCTGCAGATACGGCAGGCTGTATTGCATCGTGAACCCCATGTTGAACGCGTCGGGCTGGCCCGCGCCGGTCGTCAGCGCGGGCGCGGCGGTCGCCGTGATCGCGATCGGGCGCAGGTACGCGAGCGCGTCGGGCAGATCGCCGAAGCCCTTGCCGACATAGAGGGTCGGCGAGATCGTCGAGAAGCTGCTCGAGATCGCATGGCTGCCGGTGCCGCCCAGTTCGGCGTTGACGCCGATCGACGTCATGAACTCGTGGCGCTCGTTGACGTACAGCCGGTACTTCAGCCCGACCGAGAAGTTGTCGAAGCCGCGCGTGGTCGGGTTGTTCTGCATCACGTAGCTGCCGGCCATCGACAGCGCGAGGCTCGACGTGATCAGCTTGTCCCACTCGAAATCGACGGTATTGATGCTCTGGTCGCCATTGTCCGACGACACGCGCTGGTGGCCGTACAGCAGGTTCAGCTCGTCGCCGACGCCGGGATCGTCGACCGCGAGCGTCGACGGGAACACGCGGTCGCCCGCGATCGAGTGCGCACGCGCCGCGAGCGGTGCGAACAGGGAGAAGGCGGCCGCGCATGCGCAGGCCATCGCGCGCAGCGGCAGCGCGCGCGGCGTGGTAGGGGTTTTCATCGGGTGAATCCTGGATCGGGGCGTGGCCGAGCCACGTTGCGCGCGCGTGCGCGCGCCAACCCGCGACGCCGAAGCGGCATCGCGGAACATGAGCCTCAAATCAGGAAACGGACCGGTGGGGCGCGCGGCTGGGCCGCGGTATGGACAAAGACGCGGCGCAGCGTCTCGAAGCGGACGGCCGCCTGCTGTTCGACGGCCGCCGCGGCGATCGCGAGCACCACGGCGGACACCGGCAGCACCGGCGCGTGCGCGAGCAGGCTGCAATAGCCGCACGCGTGCCAGTGTGCGGCGAGCGAATGCGGATCGGCGTCGTCCTGCGCGCCGCCGTCGGGAGCGCCGTGCAGCGAACAGAGCACCGGCGCGAAATCATCGCTCGCGGCGCGCGCCGCGAGCGTATGCGAAATCGTCGGGGCGAACGTCGCCATCAGGATCGCGAGCAATCCGAGCAGGCTTGCAATCTTCTGATGGAAACGGTTCATGGAGCCACGCGGCGACGCCGGCGGAAATCGAAGGCGGCGAGATTATGCCACGCGGCCCCGTTTTTTCGACAGCCGGCGCACGCCAACTCTACTGCGCGACCTGCCCCTGAAGCTGCGCGATCAGCGCGTCGGCGCCCGGCCAGTTGCCGAAGCCGGACGCCGGGTTCAGATGCCCGACCTCCCCCAGATCGACGACGCGGCTGCCCCAGTCGGCGGCGAACGCCTCGATGCGCGCGTAATCGCCGAGCGGATCGTTGCGGCTCGCGGCCACGATGCTCGGGAACGGCAGCCGCCTACGCGGAACCGGCGTCCAGCCGTGCGCCTGCAACGCGTCGAGCGCCGGGTAGCCGGCCGGCATCGGCCGTTCGAGGTCCGCTGGCGCCGCGAGCAGCGCGCCGTGAATCGGGCGCGTCGCCTGTTGCGCCCAGTGGACCGTGATCATCACGCCGGCGCTGTGCGCGGCGAGGATCACCGGCCCGTCGATCTCTGCGAGCGCCGCGTCGAGCGCCGCGACGCGCGCGTCGCGGCTCAGCTTGTCGTGCTCCAGCGGCGCCACCGAGCGCGCACCGGGCCAGCGCCGTTCGAGATGCGTCTGCCAGTGGTCTTCGACGTGATCGCGCAAGCCGGGCACGATCAGGAGGGTGGGTGGATTCGCGTGGGTCATGCAGTCTCCAGCAAGGGTCAGGAATGAGTGGGCGCGCGCCGCAGCGCGTCGAGGCGCGCGAGATCGGCGCGGTAGCTCGCGCGCCCGAGCACGAACGTCAGCGCGGCGGCGAGCGGCACGACGGGGATCCATCGCAGCGCGCCGACGAGCCCGACGTGATCGGCGATCCAGCCAGTCATGAGCGGCCCCGGCGCCATGCCGAGCAGGTTGTTCGCGAGCGTCAGCGTCGCGAATGCCGACGCATGGATCGCCGCGGGCGTCAGGTTCGCGACCATCGCGCCGGACGGGCCGGACGCGCCCGCGCCGACCAGCATCCCGACCCCGATCAGCGCGAGCTGCAGCGGCCCCGGCGGCAGGCGGAACGCGAGCGCGAGGCTGGTGAACGCGAGCAGGCAATACGCGATCGCGGTGAGCCACTTGCGCGACGCGTCCGCCTTCGCGACCCGGTCGGTGACGATCCCGCACACGACCATGCCGATGCCGCTCAACAGCACGAAGCCGGCCGCCGAGACCGCCGCGCGGTCTGGCGTCATCGCGTAGTAGCGGTTCAGGTAGCTCGGCAGCCACGCGAACATCGCGCCGGGCACGAACAGGTGCAGGCCGCTGCCGACGTACGCGCAGATCACCGAGCGCGACGAGAACAGGCCCGTCATCAGCACGCGCAGGCTGCCGCGCACGCCGCGCGGCGTGCGCCGGCACACGTCCGGACGGTAAGCCGCCAGCCGCGCCTCGGTGACGACGGTGCGGTATGCGACCAGCAGCACCATCCCGAACACGGCCATCACGCCGAACGCCCAGCGCCAGCCGAGGTGCGCGCCGACCACGCCGCCGAGCGCCATGCCGAACACGGAGCCGAAGGCGCCGCCCGCCATGAACGCGCCGGTGAGCGTCGCGCGCAAGTGCGACGGAAAGATGCTGAGGATCAGCGCGACGCCGACGCTGCCGTACGCCGCCTCGCCGAGACCGACCAGCCCGCGCGACACGAGCATTTCGGTGTAGTTGGTTGACAGCGCGCAGCCGAGCGTCGCGAGACTCCATAGCGCGGCCATCAGCACGATGCTGCGCACGCGGCCGAAGCGGTCGGCGATCACCGACAGCGGGAAGGTCAGCACGCCGACCAGCAGCGCGACGACGCCGCTCAGCGAGCCGAGCTGGGTGTCGGACAACGCCCACGCGTGCTTGAGCAGCGGAAACACGGCATTGAGCACTTGCCGCGACATGTAATCGGACAACAGCAGGCCGACGGTCAGCCCGAACACGACCCACGCGAACGTGGACGCGCGGCTGCGCTCGGCGGGCATGTCGGCCATCGTCGGCTCGGCATGGTGAATGAGCATGGTGTCTCCTCCAGTCACTGGCGCGACGGCGTTCTTCGACGCCGCCGGGTTATCCCGCCCCGTTTGCCGGGGTCGTGGATGCGCCACGGAGTGTTCGATCGGCGGGCGGCGGCCGGTCAGGGCCGCCGCCCGGTTGCGCAAAGCGTCAGGCGGCCCGCAGCGGCACGTTCACCTGGCCCGGCCGGCGGTTCGGCGTCATGCCGAGCTGCGCGAGCGTCTCGTCGACGCTGTCGTACTGTACGCCGATCCGGTAGATCGCCTTGGCCTCCTTGCCGGTCGCGACCTCGCGGCCCAGCTCGCGTGCGATCCGCGCGAGTTGCTCGACCTGCTGCACCGACGTCATCCGGTTGCCCTTCTGGTCGATGAGCGTGTCCTCGATCCCGCAGCGCGGATGCAGGCCCATCGCCATCGCCATCGTGTTGATCGGCAGCACGTTCTTCATCAGCGATTCGAGCGTGATGCACGAGCCGTCCGGGCAGCGGCGGATGAATTCCATGAAGTTGTACGGGCTCGGGCCGTCGAAGCCGCCGCCGATGCCGACCCACGTGACGTTCAGCGGGCCACGGTAGACGCCGCGGCGGACCAGACGTTCGAGCGTCTCCAGCGCATGCATGCCGGTCAGCTGGAAATGTGGCTGGATGTTCGCCGCCTGCAGGCGCTTCAGGTGCTCCTCGACCCAGCCCGGGCCGGCCGGCACGGTCATCTCGCGATACGCTTCCCAGTACGCGGCGTCGTTGAGCGACGTGTCGGCGACTTCGGCGCGGTTCATCAGCTCGGTGATGTTCATCTGCACCGTGTTGATCGCGATCGTGACCTGGTCGGGCTTCGGGGTCAGTTCGGCGAGCATGTGGCGGGTGTCGTCGGACAGCCACTTGGCCTCGGCGCCGTCGCCTTCCGGCGCGAACGAGATCGAGCCGCCGACCTGCAGGATCATGTCGGGCACCGCCTCGCGCAGCCCGGCGAGCAGCTCGTTGAACTTCGACAGGCGCTTGCTGCCCTTGCCGTCCAGTTCGCGCACGTGCACGTGCAGCACCGTCGCGCCCGCGTTGTAGCAGTCGACGGCCTTCTGCACCTGCTCGTCCATCGTCACCGGAATGTCTTCCGGAAAGTCGGCCGGCATCCATTCCGGCCCATACGGCGCGACCGTGATGACTACCTTGTCCTGGTTCTCGGGGTGCAGCGAATCGTCAAGAAATTGCATGTCTTCCTCCAGATGGAATCGTGGCGCACGCCGCATCGTTGCGTGGCGTGTCGTCTCGTGTGATGCGATGAAAATCAGAACGGCACGTCGCCGATGATCCCGGCGCGTTCCATCTTGCGTTCGCAAGGCGGATAGTCCATCACTGCGTAGTGCTGAGTGCTGCGGTTGTCCCAGATCGCGATGGCGTTCCTGCTCCAGCGCCAGCGCACCTGGTATTCGGGGATATAGGCCTGGCTCACCAGATAGTTGAGCAGCAGGCCCGCGCCCGGATTCGCGTCCTGTCCGACGCGCACCCGCTCCGGCGTGTGATAGTTGGTGAAGTGCGTCGTGAACGCGTTGACGAACAGCACCTTCTCGCCGGTCTCGGGATGCGTGCGCACGACCGGATGCTCGGCGTCCGGATACTGCGCCTTCAGCGCGAGGCGCTTGTCGATCGGCATCGCCGCGCCGAAGCTCGCCTCGATGCTGTGGCGCGCGCGCAAGCCTTCGATCTGCGCCTTCACGTGCGCGGGCAGGTTCTCGTAGGCGAGCGCCATGTTCGCCCACATCGTGTCGCCGCCCACCGGTGGGCATTCGACGCAGCGCAGCACGCAGCCGAGCGGCGGCGCGGCGCGCCAGGTCGCGTCGGTGTGCCACGCGTTCTCGTAACGGTCGTTCGGCTGGTCGGCCGACTTGTAGATCCGCACGAGGCCGGGATGCTCCGGATCGCTGCCGGCGACCGGATGATCCTCCAGCTCGCCGAAGCGCCGCGCGAACGCGACGTGCTCGGCGCGCGTGATGGTCTGGTCGCGCAGGAACAGCACGCGGTGCCTGAGCAGCAGCGCGCGGATCTCCGCGAACAGGCCGTCGTCGTGTACCGCGTCGGCCAGGTTCAGGCCCGACAGTTCCGCGCCGATCGCGCAGGTCAGTTGTTCGACTCGCATGGCTGCCTCCTCAAACGTCGAAAACCGATGAACCGGTGGTCTTGCCCGCCTCCAGATCGCGATGCGCGCGCACTGCGTCCTCGAGTGCGTAGCGCTGGTTGATCTCGATCCTGATGCGGCCGGCCGCGACGTGGCCGAACAGCTCGCCCGCCAGCTCCGCCCGCTCGGCCGGATCGGCGATGTAGTCGGCGAGCGCCGGGCGCGTGAAGAACAGCGAGCCCTTGATCGCGAGCTGCATCGCGTCGATCGGCGGGAACGCGCCGGACGCCGTGCCGACGCCGACCAGCAGGCCGCGGCGCTTCAGCGAATCGAGCGACGCGTTGAAGGTGTCCTTGCCGATGCTGTCGATCACCACCGGCACGCCGACGCCGCCCGTCAGCTCGCGCACCCGCGCGGCGACATCCTCGCGGCGGTAGTAGATGATGTGATCGCAGCCGTGCGCGCGGGCGATTTCCGCCTTCTCCTCGCTGGACACCGTGCCGATCACGTTCAGCCCGAGCAGCTTCGCCCACTGGCTGACGATCAGCCCGACGCCGCCCGCCGCCGCATGCAGCAGGAACGTGTCGCCCGCCTTCCATGGGTAGATGCGGCGCATCAGGTAAGCGGAGGTCAGGCCGCGCATCGTCATCGCGGCGGCCGTGTCGAAGCCGATCGCGTCGGGCAGCTTGATCAGGCACGCGGCCGGCATCACGCGCTCGGTGCTGTACGCGCCGAGCGGGCTGCCGGTATAGGTCACGCGGTCGCCGACCGCGAACCCCGTCACGCCGTCGCCGACCGCTTCGACGGTACCCGCGCCTTCCATGCCGATGCCGGACGGCAGCTTCGCCGGATACAGGCCGGTGCGGAAGTAGATGTCCGCGAAGTTGAGGCCGACCGCCGCGTGCCTGACGCGCACCTCGCCCGGGCCGGGCTCGCCGACCTCGACCGTTTCCCAGCGCAGCACATCCGGGCCGCCGGTTTCGTAGAATCGCACTGCATGTGCCATCGTGTTCTCCGTTGCTTGTCAGTCGGACGCGCGCGGCGCGCCCTCGGGTTCATCCGTGGCCGGAAGCGGCGCGTCCGCGCCCTCCTCGGCCTTGCTCTCAAGTTCGATCCAGTCGGCTTCGCTCAGATAACGGCGCGCCGCCGGAAATATCACGCCCTCTTCCCGTCCCATCTGCTCGAACACGCCGCGTGCATAGGCCGCGAGCGCGGCATCGAACCCGGCGGACGGCATCGTCTGTTGCGTCATGCGCGCCAGTTCGTCGAGCGCATGCGTGTCGCGGCGCTGCTGGCGGTCGAGTTCGTCCAGCTCGGCGTCGACGGTTTCGGTCCGCACGCGCAGCATCGCGAACAGCGACGGCTCGGGGCCGTCTTCACGGCGCAGCGCCTGCAGCCCGGCCAGATCCGCGAGCACGCGGCGCAGTACGCCGGCGTCGCCGGCCGGCGTGCCGCGCGCGGTGCCGTGCCGCAGCAGCGCATGCAGGACGCCCGTCACCGCGCGGTGCGCGTCGAGACAGCGCGTGATTGCGCGCCCCGCGGCGGACGCTTCCGACGCCGGACACACCAGCACCGGCACCGCGCTCGCGTCGAGCCCGCGGCCTTCGCGCGCCGCGCCGGCTGCTTGCGCGGCCACGCAGATCAGGTCGCAGCCCAGTTCACGCGCCGTGTCGGCAAGCGATGCGCTGCTTCCGGACGCAATCGCGTACGACACGCCCTGCGCACGGGCCGCCGCTTCCACTTTCGCACCGTGCTCCGACGCCTGCGCTTCGGGTAAATACCGGTGGGACGCGTCGCCGGAAAGCACGAACGTGACGCGTGCGCCGAGCGAACGGGCCAGCTCGAGCGCATGGCCGACCGCGTCGATGCCGCCGGGGGTGTCGTCGACGGTGACGAGCAGATGTCGATACATGGCGACGCTCACCTGCCCAGCGGCGCGTTCGCGCCAGTACCGGAATTCGCAGTCGTCATGGGGCGCTCCTCGTGTGATTCGTCGAGTCCAATGCTAGTGATACGGCGAGCGCGAAACCCCACTCGGCGCGGGGGGGTTGACGCGTGGTGGGGGTTCGTCCGATCCTTGCGCCACGATCCGCACCGGACGCTGGCCCGCACGGCACCGCCGGGATTCCGACCTCTTCCCCCCCAATGGCCACCATACCGACTCGCGCCGACACGCCCCCCACCGAGCTCGTGCTCAAGACGATCGCGCCGCGCGTGTCCGCGCAACTCCTCGCCCGTGCCCGGCTGGGCGCGGGCGACGCGCAGTTCCGCGACCGCCAGGTCACGCTCGTGCAGGCGCCGGCCGGCTACGGCAAGACGTCGCTGCTCGCGCAATGGCGCCGCGAGTATCTGGCGCAAGGCCACGCGGTCGTCTGGCTGTCGGCGGACGAGCGCGACGACGCGCAGCGGCTGCTGCAAGGGCTCGTCCAGGCGGTCCGCACCGGCTGCGCGCGGCCCGGCTTCGGCCGCCTGCTGGCGGGCGGCGCGATGGACGCGGCGCGCGCGCTCGAAGGCGTGACCGCGTGGCTCGCCGAAGTCGCGCAGCTGTCGCTCGATGCGCTCCTGATCGTCGACGAGGCCGAGCGGCTCCCCCCCGGCGGCATGGACGCGCTGACCTACGTGCTGCACAACGCGCCGCAGAACCTGCGGATCGTGGTCGCCGCGCGACGCGGGCTCGATCACGCCGGCGCCGATCTGCTCGCGTACGGGCAATGCGTGCTGGTCGGCCCCGAATGGCTGCGCTTCACGCTCGACGAGACGATCGCGCTCGTCACCGCGCGCTTCGCGCAGCGCGTCGACGCCGACGCGTGTGCGCGCCTGTTCGAGCTGACCGACGGCTGGCCGCTCGGGCTGCAGCTCGCGATGGCCGCGATGGCGAGCGCCGCCGACCCGCGCCGGGCGGTCGAGGCGCTCGCCGCGCGCTCCGGCGCGCTGCGCGACCATCTCGTCGATCTGCTGCTCGCCAACCTGTCCGGCGACGACACCGCGTTTCTCGCGCGCATCAGCCTCGTGGACCTGCTGCATCCGTCGCTGTGCGAAGCGTTGACGGACGAGCCGGACGCGAGCGCGCGCCTCGCCCGCCTGGTGCGCGACACGCCGCTGTTCATCGCGTCGGACGACAGCGCGTGGTGCCGCCTGCACCCGCTCGTGCGCGACGCGCTGCGCGACCGGCTCGCCGCGCAGCCGGCCGCCGTGCGCGACGGCCTGCACACGCGCGCCGCGCAGTGGTTCAGCGCGCAGGGGATGATCGAGGAAGCCGCGCGGCACGCGTATGCGGCAGGCCAGGTCGAGACCGCGTACGCGCTCGCGCAGCGCTGCCTCGGCGACGCGATCAAGGCGGGCCGCATCAACGACGTGCTGGACTGGCTCGACCGCCTGCCCGACGCGGAACTCGACAAGCTGCCCCAGCTGCGGGTCGCCGCCGCGTGGGCGCTCGCGCTCGGCGAGCGGCACGTCGAGGCGGAGCGCCAGATCGCCGGCATCCTCGCGGCGCCCGACACCGACACCGCGCTGCGCTACGAGTGCGCGCTGATCCTGAGCGCGGCCGCGTATTACGCCGACGAAATCGACCGTTTCATCGAGCTGTTCGAGCCATGGGCGCAGATGACGCCGCCCGCGACGTCGTGGCTCGCGCAGATGCACGCGAACCGGCTGTCGGCGCGCGCGATCATCGTCGGCGAGCCGGCGCAGGCGCGGCGCTTCCAGCTCGCCGCGCCACGCGGCGAAACGGCGGCCGGCTTCGGCTACGTCGCGCGCTGGGGCGAGCTGATCGTCGGCCTGAGCTATCTGTGGGAAGGCCAGCTGCAGCTCGCCGACGACGTGCTCGCGCCGGCGCTGGCGCGCGCCGAAGCCGACCTCGGCCGCCGCCATCCGCTGACCTGCATGTTCGCGGCGCTGTGCGCGGCGCTCGCGTACGAGGCCGACCGCGTCGACCACGCGGCCGCGCTGCTCGCGAACCGGCTCGACGTGCTCGAACACGCGGGCACCCCCGACACGGTGCTGCTCGGCTACCGCACCGCCGCGCGGATCGCCGCCGTGCGCGGCGCCGAGCACCGCGCGATCGACCTGCTCGAATCGATGGACGCGCTCGGCGCCGCGCGCCGGCTGCCGCGCCTGTCGATCGCGAGCCTCGCCGAGCAGGTGCGGATTCATGCCGCGCGCTACCGCGAGGCGACCTGTCACGCGCTCGTCGAGCGCATCGACGCGATCGCGGCCGCCGAGTTTCCCCGCCATGGCCCGCTGTGGCGGCGGCCGGTCGTGCTGCTGCAGGCGATGGCGCACGCCGGCGCCGCGCTCGCGGCGCGGCGCTGGGACAACGCGTGCGCGACGCTCGACGAGGCCGCCGCGCTCGCCCGCGAGATGAGCGTCGGGCGCGCGCGCATCGAGATCATGGCGCTCAAGGCGTTCGCGCTCGAGCAGTCGGGCGGGAACGGCCGCGCGCTGCTGGTCGAGGCGATCAATCTCGCCGACATGTTCCAGCTCACGCGCACGCTCGCCGACACGCATCCGGCCGTCGCCGACTGGGCGCGGCGCGTCAGCGACGAGGAAGCCGCCGGCACTGGCCACCCGCGCCACGCGCTGCCCCCGCCGCGCGTCGTGCCGCCCGCGCCCCGCACCGCGGGCGGGCCGCGCGCGGTGCCGAGCGTCGTGCTGACCCCGAAGGAACGCTCGATCCTCGAGCTGCTCGCCCGCAACCTGTCGAACAAGGAAATCGCGGTGGCGATGGCGGTCGGCGAGGAAACCGTGAAGTGGCACCTGAAGAACCTGTTCGGCAAGCTCGACGCCAGTTCGCGCAAGCACGCGGTGCGCCGCGCGCTGCTGCTCGGCCTGCTCGAAAACGGGCAATAACCTCCCCCGACCCTCCACAACCCTGCCCCCCGCGAGTGGGGGGGAATGCGTGCCCCTCGTTGCGTACATTTGTCGCATGACGCAACCCGACGTCGCCCACGACGTCCTTTCGAGGGAGCCTATCCGTGCAGGAATTCGACCCCGCCGCCGACGCGGCCACCGAGGCCCATGCGTACCCGCTGCTCGTCGGCCGCCTGCTGACGCAGGCGCTCGCCGTCAACGGCGCGCAGGAGATCACCTATCAGGGCCGCGTGCGCTACACCTATGCGCGGCTGCGCGAGCGCATCGCGCAGCTCGCCAACACGCTCGCCTCGCTCGGCGCGACGCGCGGCACGCCGGTCGCGATCCTCGACTGGGACAGCCACCGCTACCTCGAAGCCTATTTCGCGGTGCCGATGATGGGCGCGACGATGATGACGGTCAACGTGCGGCTGTCGCCGCAGCAGATCGCGTACACGCTCAACGACTCCGCCGCGCCGATCGCGATCGTGCACCGGGATTTCGTGCCGATGCTCGAACAGATTCGCGGCACGCTGCCGCATCTGCGCACGATCGTCGTCGCCGAGGACGATGGCGGCCCGGTCGAGACGACGCTCGACGTCGCCGGCGAATACGAGGCGCTGATGGCGCAGGCCGCGACGCAGTTCGATTTCCCCGAATTCGACGAGCGCACGCGTGCCGCGACGTTCTACACGACCGGCACGACCGGCGACCCGAAAGGCGTGTTCTACAGCCACCGGCAGATCGTGCTGCACGCGCTGATGTCCGCGTCGGCGCTGTGCTCGCCGCGCGCCGGCCAGCGGCTCGATCGTGAGGATGTCTACATGCCGGTCACGCCGATGTTCCATGTGCTTGCATGGGGCATGCCGTACCTCGCGGTGATGCTCGGCCTGAAGATCGTGCTGCCCGGCCGCTACCTGCCGGAGCGCCTGCTGGCGCTGAAGCGCAGCGAGCGCGTGACCTTCTCGCATTGCGTGCCGACCGTGCTGCAGATGCTGCTCGACGCGGCCGACGCGCAGGTGGCGGACCTGTCCGGCTGGACCATCCTGATCGGCGGCTCGGCGCTGTCGCCCGCGCTGTGCGGCGCCGCGCTCGCGCGCGGCATCGACGTGTTCGCCGGCTACGGCATGTCCGAGACCGGCCCGATCGTCGCGCTCGCGCAACTGCCGCCGGGCGCGCAGCCGGCGCCCGACGACAGCGTGCGGCTGCGCTGCAGGACCGGCCGCCCGGTGCCGCTCGTCGAGCTGCGCATCGTCGACGACGCCGCGCGCGACCTGCCGCGCGACGGCCGCGCGCAGGGCGAGATCGTGCTGCGCGGGCCGTCGCTCACGCAGGGCTATCGCGGCAAGCCGGCCGACTCCGACGCGCTGTGGGCGGGCGGCTACCTGCATACGCAGGATGTCGCGGTGATCGGGCCGGACGGCTACGTGCAGATCGTCGACCGCCTGAAGGACGTGATCAAGACGGGCGGCGAATGGGTGTCGTCGATCGACGTCGAGGCGCGCATCGCCGAGTTGCCTGAAGTGCGCGAATGCGCGGTGATCGGCGTGCCGGACGCGAAATGGGGCGAACGCCCGCTCGCGGTGATCGTGCCGCGCGACGGCGCGTCGCTGAGCGCGGACGCGGTGCGCGCGCACCTGCTCGGCCATGCCGACGCGAACCGCATCAGCCGCTATGCGGTGCCCGAGGCGGAGCGCATCGTGTTCGCCGATGCGCTGCCGAAGACGAGCGTCGGCAAGCTCGACAAACGGCGCCTGCGCGAGCGCATCGCCTGACCGGTTTCTCTCGCAATACCCCGGGCGGGCTCGATCCCGTCCGGTCATAACACGACCCTGGAGACTTTGATGAAGATGAAACTGGCCGCGCTTGCCGCGCTCGCCGCCTGCCCGGCGCTCGCCCACGCGCAATCCTCCGTCACGCTGTACGGCGTGATCGACTCCGGCATGCTGTACCAGAGCACGTCGGCCGCCACGTTCAGCCCCACCGCGCCGAACACCGGCAAGGTGTTCCGGATGAAGGACGGCGGCATCTACTCGAGTTTCTGGGGTCTCAAGGGCAGCGAGGACATCGGCGGCGGCTACAAGATCAACTTCAAGCTGCAGGGCTCGTTCGACAGCAGCACCGGCAGGATGCAGCTGAGCGACACGCCGGGCGTGCCGGCCGTCTTCAACCAGATCGCGTCGGTCGGCGTGTCCGGCCCGTTCGGCACCTTCACCGCCGGCCGGCAGGTCGTGCCGATGATCTACGCGATGGCCGACACCGACGTGCGTTCCGCCGAGTTCTTCGGCAGCATCCTGATCGCGTGGCTCGGCCTGAACACCGCCGCCGGCTGGCCCGGCACCAGCACCAACGCCGCGATCGGCGCGCTGTACGACAGCAATGCGCTGGTCTACCAGTCGCCGTCGTTCGGCGGTGCGTCGATCGCGCTCGAATTCGCGCCGGGCGGCGTCGCCGGCCACTTCCAGGGCGGCACGCGCGAGTCCGCCGTGCTCAAATACTCGAACTACGGGCTGAACCTGGCCGCCGTCTACTACAACGGCCACGACACGAATCCGGCGCCCGGCTCGACACCCACCGGCGTCGACAACAACCGCTTCTACTATGTCGGCGCGAAATACACGCTGCACGATTTCTCGGTGTCGGCGTCGTACGGCAACGGCAAGAACCCAGCTCACTCCGACAAGGCGAACTTCGACATGCTGTCGGCGGGCGTCGGCTACCGCTTCACGCCCACGCTGCAGGTCACGTCGGCCGTCTATTACCTGAAGGACAAGAACAACTCGGCGAACAAGTCGACGTCGGTCGTGCTGGCGGCAGACTACAACCTGTCGAAGAGTACGCTGCTGTATGCGCAGGTCGGCCACGTGAACAACCGCGGCACGATGGGCCAGATGCTCGTCTACGGCCAGCCGGTCGCGCCGGGCGTCGGCACCACCGCCGCGATGCTCGGCATCCGCCACAACTTCTGACCTTCCGGCCCGGCCGCGTGCCCCGGCGCTACAGTGCCGCGGGCCGCGAGCGACGGATTCCCCGGCGCCGGCGTGGCGGCCGCCACGGCGCGAGGCCATGCGCCGGCCTTCTGCGGCGTTGCCGCGAATCGGCTACAGTGGACGCTTCGGCGCGCGTATGCCGCGCCCGCCGTCGCGCCGCGCGTGCCCGCCCCGAGCGGAGGCCGGGCCGCAGCGCATGGCGGGCGGATCGCGCGGTTTCCCATCTCGATGAACGAATCCGTCATGTCCGACCTGTCGAATTTCCCGATCACTGAAAAGTGGCCCGCCCAGCATCCCGACCGCATCCAGCTCTACTCGCTGCCGACGCCGAACGGCGTCAAGGTGTCGATCGTGCTCGAGGAAACCGGCCTGCCCTACGAGGCGCATCTCGTGCGCTTCGACACCAACGACCAGTTCACGCCCGCGTTCCTGTCGCTGAACCCGAACAACAAGATCCCCGCGATCATCGATCCTGACGGCCCGGACGGCCAGCCGCTCGCGCTGTTCGAATCCGGCGCGATCCTGCTGTATCTCGCCGACAAGACCGGCAAGCTGATCCCGAAGGATCCGGCCGGCCGCTACGAGACCATCCAGTGGGTGATGTTCCAGATGGGCGGCGTCGGCCCGATGTTCGGCCAGCTCGGCTTCTTCCACAAGTTCGCCGGGCGCGAATACGAGGACAAGCGACCGCTACGTCGCCGAGTCGCGGCGTCTGCTCGCCGTGCTCGACGCGCGCCTCGCGCATCGCAAGTGGGTGATGGGCGACACCTACACGATCGCCGACATCGCGATCTTCCCGTGGGTGCGCAACCTGGTCGGCTTCTACGAGGCCGGCGAGCTGGTCGGCTTCGGCGACTTCCCGCACGTCAAGCGTGCGCTCGACGCGTTCGTCGCCCGCCCGGCCGTCGCGCGCGGCCTCGAGATCCCGGCGCGCGGCTGACGCGCGTGTGCGGCGGGCGCGGGCGGCGTATTGCTCATCGCTCGTCGCGCATCGCCTGTCGAACGGCACGCGCCGCGCACGCATCACGCGTTACACGTCACGCGGCCTGGCCGGCCAGGAGCTTCGCGAGCAGTTGCGCCAGCGTGGCCTGCTCGGCGCTGCTGAGCGGCGCGAGCACCGCACGCTGGTTCTCGACATGCGCGGCCACCGCGTCGTCGATCAGCGCCCGGCCCGACGGCGTGAGCGCGACCAGCGTGCCACGGCCGTCGCCCGGGTTCGGCTGCCGCTCGACCCACCCCGCCTTCTGCAACCGGTCGATACGCGCGGTCATGCCGCCCGACGACATCATCATCGCGTCGTACAGCGCGGTCGGCGTCAGCGCGAACGGCGCACCGCTGCGCCGCAGCGTCGCCAGCACGTCGAATTCCCCCGGCTGCAGCCCGTAGCGCTCGAACAGCGGGTTCAACCGGTCGCGCGCGATCACGTGCGCCGCCTCGTGCAGCCGCCCCATCACCAGCATCGACGTCACGTCGAGATCCGGACGTTCGTCGCGCCATTGCGCGACCGCATGCTCTGCCCGATCCATTAACCCTCCTTTCAAACCAGTTATCTTGACGTCGAGATAATTCAGCATTTATCTTGACGCCAAGATACTTTACACGAAGCGGGCCGATGCCGGGTGACGGTATCGCGCCGCATACCGAGAGCCGGACATGAACCAAAAGAATTCCGCCGGATGGCGGCTGGCCGCCGTCGTGCTGGTCGGACTGAACCTGCGTCCCGCGCTCGCCGCCGTCGGCCCGCTGCTCAACGCGATCCAGCGCGCGACCGGCATCGACGACAGCACTGCGAGCCTCCTGACGACGATCCCGATCCTGCTGATGGGGCTCGGCGCGCTCTGCGCACGGCGGCTGCAGCACACGGCGGGTATCGGCCGTGGCGTATGGCTCGGCATCGCATTGACCGCGCTCGCCTGTGCGGCGCGCGTTGGTGGGCAACGGGCGTGGGTGCTGCTCGCGAGCGCGTGCTGCGCGGGATTGGGCATCGCGATGGTGCAGGCGCTCCTGCCCGCGTTCATCAAGGCGAATTTCGCCGCGCGCATCGGTCGCGCGATGGGCGTGTATTCGACCGCGATCATGGGCGGCGCCGTACTGGCGAGCGTCGCCGCGCCGCTCGTCGCGGCCCGCTGGGGCTGGCTTGCCGCGCTCGCGGGGTGGGCCGTACCGGCGCTGGCCGCAGCGGTGGCGTGGCCGTTCGCGAGCCCGGGCGGCATGGCGACCGCCGCCGCTCCGGCCGCCGCGTCGCATCCGTCGCATCCGGCTCAGACGGCTCAGACGGCGAACGCGTGGCGGCTCGCGGCGTTCTTCGGAATCGCGACGGGCGCCTATACGCTCGTGCTCGCGTGGCTGCCGCCGTTCTACGTGCGGCTCGGCTGGTCGCCCGCCGCGGCAGGCGGGTTGCTGGGGGGTGTCACGCTCGCGGAAGTCGCCGCCGGACTCGCGGTGTCAGCAGCCATTGATCGCATGCCGGACCGCCGCCCCGCGCTGTTCGCCGCGATCGCGGCGCTTCTCGCCGGCCTCGCGCTGATGATCGCCGCGCCCGAACGCCTCGCGCTGCCGGCGGCACTCCTGATGGGCACCGGCATCGGCGCGCTCTTTCCGCTGTCGCTGATCGTCACGGTCGACCGGGCGGCGACGCCTGCCGACGCGGCGTCGCTGACCGGTTTTGTGCAAGGCGTCGGCTATCTGATCGCCGCCCTCTTCCCGTTCGCGGCGGGTATCGTGCGGCAGCGGCTCGCGGACCTGACACCCGCGTGGGTCGCGATGGCGCTGCTCTGCGCGGTCCTGTTCGCACTCGCGGCCGGCTTCGCGCCGCGAGAGGCGCACGCCGCAGCGCGCGCATGAGATCAGCCGGCGCTCGCGTACAGCGCCGACGATCCGCACAAGGTGCCGTACGCCCCGATTGATCGCGCGCGTCGCCGCGCATGCGGAAGTGGCGGTCACGCCCGACACAATCTTTTAAGGAATCCAGAGTGCGTTCAGGCGGCGGATCTGCTCGATGATCGCGCCGGATTGATATCGCAAACAGGTGAAAGTCCAAAGACCGGACCGCTCTGCGCCCGTGTGTAGCCACGAATCGTATCGGACTTGATGTCGGCAAAGTTCAACGGCATCTCTTGCGACATCGATAGACGTCCGAAGTTGATACGGCAAACATTACATTTTCATTGCAATCGATACCACGTGCAGGTAAAAGCAATGCTTTCGCTTTTCGAGCGGGCAGCATCAAAGATGCCGGACCCTGCAATGGTGGCTGGACACCTCGGGCGCCTGCCGTGCATCTTTGCTGCCCCCCGGAAAACCATTACGTGTCTTGGGGCGACGAAGGGCTCGCCCGACAGTTGGACACCGCGCTTTGACGGGATAACACCATGTCGATCTATTACGCTGTCGTAGAAGGCGACCCGCTGACAAGCGGCGGGAATAGCCAGGTCATGGAGGGCGTGCCGCATTCCACGATAGAAGGCCCGGATAGGCGGCTGAGGAGTCAGACGCTTGTCGGCCAGAAAGCATGGTGTGACGCGTGCAAGTCGGTTGGCATCATCGTGCCCGCCCCGGGTTCACCCGATACGCTTCGTGAGCGCTTTAACTTTGCCGATTATCAAGGCCAGGAGGCTCTCGGTGGAGATCTTGTCATCTGCAAATGCGAACAACACCCGCAAGTCATTGCGGTTTACGGACGGACCTCGATGATCGTTGATGTCGATAGCGGTCCGGGCAACGTGATCCCCGGAAGCGCGCCCGCAGCAGCCGCAGCAATGACCGCCATGACCGTCCCCGCTACCGCTGCGTATGACGACAGGTTCGTCCTGCGAAGTGCCAATGGGCAGGCGTTACCGCATACCGCCTATGCCGTGCAGCGAGAGTCCGGCAGCTTCGAGTATGGCGAAACGGATGGCGCGGGGCACACGCATGTGCTCGCCGCGGTCGCCTTCGCCGAGACCATCGACATCTACGTAGGGAAATAGGCATGCCTGAATCGATCCATATCGGCCCGGACGGAACGCGGTATCACCACGCCGCAACGATGACGACCACCCCGACCGGCGACACGACACCCAAGCCGGTAACAGCCAGGCTCAAGGTATTCTGGAAGACGATGCAGAAAAGATGGACCGGGGCCGACATTCGCGCATACCAGGATGCCGTTCCACAATTGGTGGAACAGGTCCGCACCGAATGGTACTGGAATCATCAAGGCGCCGACAGCAGCAACCGGTTCACGTGTGAGGATTTCGCAATACGCGTATTGGTTCAGTTTGCCGCATCGCGTGGCCTGCCGCTACGGCTTGCCACCGGCGTTCGCACGTATCGAAACGTTGAAAAGCACGGTCTGCCGGAGCACCCTCGCTACGAGTCGACCATGTACGGCTTCGCGGACATGGTCGCAATGACGTTTGGCGCGCCGGACGTGCAGCGGGTGAACGTCAACACCGCTCGTGTGAACAGCCCGGAGGCATTGAAACCCGGAGACATTCTTGCGCTGGCGCACGATTTCAAGGGGCGCAGGACGGGCGGAAGGGCACATCATATCCAGCTCGTGACGAAAGTTTCGCCCTCCACCATCGAAATCTACCAGGGCAATTCAGACAGCACCATTCATTGGCCGATCACGTGGGTTAACAAGATCCTGGGTCGCAACGCTGCCGACCCGCAGCAATCTGTCTATGCCGGCCTGCCAGTCGAGACAGGGAAATTTATCCGCTCTGGAACGGGGTGGGACTACACGAACAACACGACCGGAAACGCACAGCGTGACTACATGAAATATTTCGACCTTTACAGGTGGAACTTCCTGAGGTTTAACGAATGAACGCTGTCCTGGGGGAAATGCTGGCGATTCTCGTCCGTGATCCGAGCGGGTTTCTGTGGATCGTGTCCGCAGTCAATCTGCTGACGTTCGGATATGGACTGCGGAAACGTGTCTGGCAGTCCATGCGATTCCGCATTTTCGCGCTTACCCAGCTTCTGGTCTTTCCTGTCGTTACGGCCCTGGCCTTTTACTATGCCATTCGCCCAATAGCCTAGACCGGGGAATGAAAAACATGAGCGGTGAATTCAAGGAAATTCTCGGCGTCCTGAATGACGATCCAAGCGGCTTTTTATACGTCGTTTCCCTACTCGGTCTAGTGACGTTCGTCTGCGGACTATCGGGGCGTGTCTGGCGGACCACGCTGTTCAGGATCTTGCTTCTCACCCAGCTACTGATCTTTCCCGTCATTACCGTCCTGGGGTTCTATTTCTACGTCGGTCACGCGATGCCTCGTTAGCGGCGGCGCGCGGTCCTGTTCGCACTGGCAGCCGGCTTCGCGCCGCACACGCCGCGGCGCGCGCATGAGATCAGCCCGCGCTCGCGTACAGCGTCGAATCCGCAAAACCTTCCGCATCCAGCACGCGGCCGATCAGGATCAGCGCGGTACGCTCGATCGCCGTGCCCTGCACCTTGCCGACGATGTCGGCCAGCGTGCCGGTCACACGCGTCTCATCCGGCCAGCTCGCGCGATAGACGACCGCGACCGGGCAGTCCGGGCCATAGTGCGGCAGCACTTCGTCGACGATCCGCGCGAGATGCCGCACGCCCAGATGGATCGCGAGCGTCGCGCGATGCGCGGCGAGCGAGCCGAGCGACTCGCCGGCCGGCATCGTCGTCTTGCCGGCAAAACGCGTCAGGATCACCGTCTGCGCGATGCCGGGCAGCGTCAGCTCGCAGCCTAGCGTCGCCGCGCACGCGGCGGTGGCGGTCACGCCCGGCACGATCTCGTAAGGAATCCCGAGCGCGTTCAGGCGACGGATCTGCTCGCCGATCGCGCCGAACAGCGACGGGTCGCCCGAATGCACGCGCGCGACGTCCTGCCCTTTCGCATGCGCGTCGGCGAGCAGCGCGACGATCGCGTCGAGATCGAGTTCCGCCGTGTTGACCACCCGCTCCGCACGGTGCCCGTCGAGCACCGCTTCAGGCACGAGCGAGCCCGCGTACAGAATCACCGGGCAGCTGCGCACGAGACGCTGCCCCTTTACCGTAATCAGCTCGGGGTCACCCGGACCCGCGCCGATGAAATACACCGTCATTGCAAACACTCCATCAATTAGCGGGCCGCGTCGCCGAGCGCGTCGAGCAGCGCGGCCGCGGATTCGAACGCGCGGTCGGCGTCGGGCAGCGGCGGCCGGCGCGGCATCACGACCGGCAAGCCGCGCTCGCGCGCGACGTCGAGCTTCGCCTCGGTCGCCGCGCCGCCGCTGTTCTTGCTGACGACGACGTCGATCCCCGCGAGCGCGAACAGCGCGCGCTCCCCTTCGAGCGAAAACGGCCCGCGCGCCGCGACGATCTGCGCGCGCGCGTTGCCCGGATGCGGATCGAGGCAGCGCACGAGCCAGAACTGGTGCGGCGGAATCGCATCCAGATGCGCGAGCGGCTCGCGCCCGAGCGTAAACAGCGGCCGGCGGAACGGCGCGAGCGCCGCTTCGATGCCGGCCCAATCGTCGACCATCCGCCAGTCGTCGCCGTCGCGCGGCTGCCACGGCGCGCGGCGCAACGCCCAGACCGGCACGCCCGCGTCGCGGGCGGCGCGGGCCGCGTTCGCGCTGATCTGCGCTGCATACGGATGGGTCGCGTCGATGACGAGGCCGATGCCCGCGTCGCGCAGATACGCGGCCAGCCCCGCCGCGCCGCCGAAGCCGCCGACGCGCACCTCGCACGCGAGGTCTTCCGGCACCTTGCCGAGCCCGGCGAGACTGTACACGTGCCGCGCGCCGAGCGCACGCGCGATCCGCAGCGCGTCGCCGGTGCCGCCGAGCAGCAGGATGCGGGGTGCCGCCGCGCTCATGCCGCCGCTCCGACGAAACGGCCTTGCCGGTCGATCGCGAACATCTCGACCGCGACCGACGGCGGCACGATCGCGAGCGCGACGCGCCGCGCATGCGCGCAGACGATGTCGCCGAGCGGCACCCCGTCGGCCAGCGCGAGCGCGAGCGCCTCCTGGCTCGTGTTCGCCGCGCGCATCGCCGCCTGCAGCGCGTCGCCCGCGCCCGCCTGCGCCGCCCACTGCGCGAGCAGCGGCAGGTCGATGCTCGAATGGCGGCTGTGCAGGTCGAGATGGCCGGCCGCGAGCTTGCTGAGCTTGCCGAACCCGCCGCACATGCTGAGCCGTTCGACCGGCGCGCGCCGCAGGTGCTTGAGCACCGCGCCCGCGAAATCGCCCATCTCGATCAGCGCCATGTCCGGCAGCCGGTAATGCGCGCGCATCGCGTCCTCGCTCGCGTTGCCGGTGCACGCGGCGATGTGCGCGATGCCGTTCGCGCGCGCGACGTCGATGCCCTGATGGATCGACGCGATATACGCGGAGCACGAGAACGGCCGCACGATGCCGGTCGTGCCGAGAATCGACAGCCCGCCGACGATGCCCAGCCGCGGGTTCATCGTCTTCAGCGCGAGCGTTTCGCCGTTCTCGACGCCGATCGTGACCTCGAAGCCGCCCGCATGGCCATGCCGCGCCGCGAGCGCATCCAGGTGTTCCGTCATCATCCGGCGCGGCACCGGGTTGATCGCCGGCTCGCCGACCGGCAGCGTGAGCCCCGCGCGCGTGACGGTGCCGACGCCCGGCCCCGCGTGAAACCGCACGCCCGGCGCGGCCGCGAGCGCGACGCGCGCGAACACCAGCGCGCCATGCGTCACGTCGGGATCGTCGCCGGCATCCTTGACGACGCCGGCCTCGGCGCCGTCGGCCGTGATCCGGCAGAACGCGAGCCGCATCATCACGTGCTGGCCTTTCGGCAGCACGATCTCGACCGCGTCGCCCGCGTGGCCGGTCAGCAACAGCCGCGCGGCCGCGAGCGACGTCGCCGTCGCGCAGCTGCCGGTCGTATAGCCGAAGCGCAGCGGCGCGGGCTGCTCGGCGGTTTCGTCGCGCGTCATGCGGCGGCGCCTGAATCGGAACCGGAATCGGCGGGCACTGGCTTGCGCGCTTCGTACAGCGTGACCGGCAATGCGTGGCGCCAGGTATCGAAGCGGCCGAGCGGCTCGGCCTGCGCGAGCGACACGCGCGTCAGCGTGCCGCCGTGCGTGTCCCGCCACGCGGCGAGCGCGATCTCGCCTTGCAGCGTCACCGCATTCGCGACGAGCCGCCCGCCCGGCTTGAGCCGCGCCCAGCACGCGTCGAGCACGCCGCCAGCCGTCACGCCGCCACCGATGAAGATCGCGTCCGGCGCAGCGAGGCCCGCGAGCGCATCGGGCGCGCGGCCCGCGACGAGTTGCAGCCCCGGCACGCCGAGCGCGTCGCGGTTGTGCTCGATGAAGCGCTGGCGCTCCGCATGCGCTTCGATCGCGATCGCCTGGCACGACGGATGCGCGCGCATCCATTCGATGCCGATCGACCCGCAGCCCGCGCCGACGTCCCACATCAGCTCGTCCGGCGCGGGCGCGAGGCGCGCGAGCGTCAGCGCGCGCATGTCGCGTTTCGTCAGTTGCCCGTCATGGCGATAAGCATCGTCCGGCAGGCCGGGCGTCAGCGCGCGGCGCGGTGCGTCGGGCAGCGCGCGGCAATCGAGCGCGACCAGGTTCAGCGCGGCGGTTTCCGCCACCGAAAAGTCCTGCGCGAGCCCGTCGATGCGCCGCTCGAGCGGGCCGCCCAGATGCTCGAACACGCTGATCCGGCTCGGGCCGAAACCGCGCGCGGTCAGCTCCGCCGCGATGCTCGCCGGCGTGCGGCCGTCCGCGCTCAGCGCCAGCAGCCGCCGCCCCGGCAGCAGATGCCGCGCGAGCGACGCAAGCGGGCGGCCGACCAGCGACACCGCGCCGACGTCCTGCAGCGGCCAGCCGAGGCGCGCCGCGGCGAGCGACAGCGACGACGGCGCGGGCAACACCCGCCACTCGCCGGGCGACAGCTGTCGCGCGAGCGTCGCGCCGACGCCGAACAGCATCGGGTCGCCGCTCGCGAGCACGCAGACCGGCGTATCGCGGCGCGCGATCAGCCCGCCGAGGTCGAACGGCGACGGCCATGCCTCGCGCGCGGCCGCCAGCCGCGCGGGCAGCATGTCGAGATGCCGCTGCGCGCCGATCACGCGCTGCGCGTCGAGCAGCGCGCGCCGCGCGCTGCGCCCAAGCCCCGCGAAACCGTCGTCGCCGATGCCCACTATCGTCAGCCACGCCGTCATGCACCCATCCTCATCGTTCGATCCGTCCCGTCGCCGCGTGCGGCCGCCGGGCGGCTGCACGTAGGTCTGCGTTGCAAAAAAAGGCATAATACAGCGTTCGTTCGCCGGTGCCCCTCGGGGCCGAAGAGGGAACACAGGGCGCATGCCGCGCTACTGTGGCTGCCCCCGCAACTGTAAGCAGCGAGCCCGCCTCCGCATCGCGCCACTGGCTTGTCCGGGAAGGCCCGGAGCGGGCGCCGACCTGCCAGCCAGGAGACCTGCCGGCCAGAAAGTGCGTGCGTGCCAGCCGGCATCGGGCGGGGTGTACCGATGCCACGGCCGCTGCGCGACACTGATCCGGTGCCCCGTTGAGTTCCGCCTCCCCTTCCTCTCCCGCGTCGCCCGCCGTGCGCCTGTCCGCTTGCCCGGGGCTCGTGCGCGTCGTGCCGGCCGCCGACGGCGGGCTGTGCCGCATCAAGCTGCCCGGCGGCCTGCTCGATGCGCGCCAGGCGCGCGCGATCGCCGCCGCCGCGCGCGCGCACGGCTCCGGCGTGATCGAAGCGACCAACCGCGCGAACCTGCAGGTGCGCGGCATCCGCGACGGCGAAGCCGGCGCGCTCAGCCGCACGCTGCTCGACGCCGGCCTCGGCCCGCTGGTCGAGCGCGACGCCGATGCCGCATCGCTCGCCGCGAGCGACGACGCGCGCAACCTGATGCTCAGCCCGCTCGCCGGCCGCGATCCGGCCGCCGTCGTCGACAGCCGCGCGCTGGCCGCGCCGATGCTCGCGATGCTGGCGCGCGAGCCGCGCCGTGGTGAACTGTCGCCGAAATTCGCGATCCAGCTCGACGGCGGCGAATCCGTCGCAGCGCTCGATCATCCGCACGACATCTGGCTGTCGGCATGGACCCGCGACGACGGCGAGACCCGCGTCGCCGCGGGCCTCGCCGGCTGCCCGCCGGTCGCGCCGGGCGATCCGCCCGCGCTCGTCGACGTGCGCCCCGACCAGGCGGTCGCGCTCACGCGCGCACTGCTGCTCGCGTTCCTCGATCTGGCGCCGCCCGACGTGACGCGCATGCGCGCGCTGTTGACGACGTGCACGGCGCGCACGCTGCTCGACCGCGCGCGGACCTGCGTGCCCTTTGCGCTCGATGCCGCACCCGCGCTCGCCGGCTGGCGGCGCGCGCCGTCCGACGCCGCGCTGCGCTTCGGCGCACACCCGGACGCCGACGGCCGGCATTGCAGCGTCGGCGCGCAGTTCGCGCTCGGCCGCCTCGACGCGACGCTGCTCGAACGGCTCGCGGCGCTCGCCGATACCTTCGGCGACGGCACGTTCTCCGTCACGCCGTGGCAAGGCGTGTTCGCCCACGGCGTTGCGCCGGCGAACGCGCCCGCGCTGCTGGCCGAACTGGCCGCGCTCGGCCTCGTCTGCACGCCGGACCATCCGCTGTCGCGGCTGGTCGCGTGCGCGGGCAGCGCCGGCTGCGCGAAGGCGCGCGCCGACACCAAGCGCGACGCGCTGGCGCTGGCCGCGCACGTCGGCCGCCCGCTCGACGCGCACCTGACCGGCTGCGAACGCCACTGCGCGCTGCCGCACCCCGCCGCGCACACGCTCGTCGCGGTCGCGCCGGCACACTATGACCTTTACCGGCGCAGCGACGCCGCGGGCCTCGGCACCGCGCTCGCGCGCCATCTGACGATCGACCAAGCCGCGGCCCGACTGGGCGATGCGCGGCAAAGCCAGGAAACGACCGATGCTTGACTACATTCGCGACGGGCAGGAAATCTACCGCCAGTCGTTCGCGACGATCCGCGCCGAAGCCGACTTGTCGCGCGTGCCGCCCGACCTCGAGAAACTGGCGGTGCGCGTGATCCATGCGTGCGGGATGGTCGACGTCGTCGACGACCTGCGTTGTTCAGAAGGCGCGGGCGCGGCCGGCCGCACGGCGCTCGCGGCCGGCGCACCGATCCTCTGTGACGCGAAAATGGTGGCCGAAGGCATCACCCGCGCGCGGCTGCCGGCCGCCAATCGCGTGCTGTGCACGCTCGGCGAGCCGGAGGTGCCCGAGCTGGCCCGCGATCTCGGCAACACCCGCTCGGCCGCCGCGCTCGAACTGTGGCGGCCGCACCTCGCGGGCAGCGTCGTCGTGATCGGCAACGCGCCGACCGCGCTGTTTCACCTGCTCGACCTGCTCGACGCGGGCGCGCCCCGCCCCGCGCTGATCCTCGGCTTTCCGGTCGGCTTCATCGGCGCGGCCGAATCGAAGGCGCTGCTGGCCGCGGACAGCCGCGGCGTGCCGTTCGTCGCGCTGCTCGGCCGGCGCGGCGGCAGCGCGATGGCGGCCGCCGCCGTGAACGCGCTCGCGACGGAGGTCGAATGACGGCCGCCCGCGGACGCCTGTTCGGCCTCGGCGTCGGCCCGGGCGATCCCGAACTGATGACGCTCAAGGCGCTGCGCCTGCTGCAGGCGGCGCCGGTCGTCGCGTATTTCGTCGCGAAGGGCAAGAAAGGCAATGCGTTCGGCATCGTCGAAGCGCACCTGAGCGACGCGCAGATCCACCTGCCGCTCGTCTACCCGGTGACGACCGAGGCGCTGCCGCCTCCGCTGTGCTACGAGACGGTGATCGCCGACTTCTACGACACGGCGGCCGGCAGCGTCGCCGCGCATCTCGACGCCGGACGCGATGTCGCGGTGATCTGCGAAGGCGACCCGTTTTTCTACGGCTCGTACATGTACCTGCACGACCGTCTCGCGCCGCGCTACGACACCGAAGTCGTGCCGGGCGTGTGCTCGATGCTCGGCAGCACGGCGGTGCTCGGCGCGCCGCTCGTCTATCGCAACCAGAGCCTGTCGGTACTGTCCGGCGTGCTGCCGGAACACGAATTGCGCGAACGGCTCGCGCGCGCCGACGCGGCCGTCGTGATGAAGCTCGGCCGCAATTTCGACAAGGTGCGGCGCGTGCTCGACGAGCTCGGCCTCGCGAGCCGCGCGCTGTACGTCGAGCGCGCGACCATGGCGAGCCAGCGCATCGTGCCGCTCGACGAGGTCGATCCGATGGCGTCGCCGTATTTTTCATTGCTCGTCGTGCCGGGGGAAAAATGGCAAGGATGACCACGCCGCCCGCGATCGTGATCCTCGGCGCGGGCGCGCTCGACACCGCGCGGCGCATCCAGGCCCGCTATCCGGGCGCGCAGGTGCACGGCCTGCGCGCGCGCGTCGAGGCCGATGTCGCGTTCGACGAGCTGGGCGCGCATCTGCGCGAGCTATATGCGCGCGGCCTGCCGATCGTCGCGCTGTGCGCGGCCGGCATCGTGATCCGCTGCGTCGCGCCCGCGCTGACCGACAAGGGCGTCGAGCCGCCGGTGCTGGCGGTCGCGGAAGACGGCTCGGCCGTCGTGCCGCTGCTCGGCGGCCTCACGGGCGTCAATGCGATCGCGCGCGAGCTGGGCGAATGGCTCGGCGTGCCGGCGGCGATCACGACGAGCGGCGAGCTGCGCTTCGGCGCGTGCGTGCTCAATCCGCCCGACGGCTATGCGCTCGCCGATCTCACGCAGGGCAAGCGCTTCGTGTCCGACCTGCTCGCGGGCGCGACGACCCGCGTCGACGGCGCCGCGCCGTGGCTCGACGAGGTCGCGCTGCCGCGCGACGACAGCGCCGCGCACGCGATCCGCGTGACGCCGCTCGCGTGGAACGGCGCGCGCGACGAGCTGGTGATCCATCCGCGCAGCGTCGTGATTGCGATCGGCGCACACGATGCCGAGGGCGGCGCCGATGCCGACACCGAGGCCAAGGTCGACACCGATGTCGATGCCGACGCCACGCCGCTCGACGCGCGAGTGCGCGACCTGCTGGCCGCGCACGGACTGGCGCCGCAGGCGCTCGCCGCGGTGGTCGCGCCGGCCGCGCGCATCGCGGATGCGGTGCTGGGCGACGCGGCGCATGCGCTCGGCGTGCCGCTGCGCTTCGTCGATGCCGACGCGTCCGCCGGCGCGGCCGCGTTGCTCGAACACGCGCTGCGCGTGCCGTACGCGATGCCGGAAGCGAGCCGCGAACTCGCGTGCGCGGTCGCGACGCGACCGGTCGATGCGGCCATGCTCGGCCGCGCGCGCGGCCG
>NZ_JGVW01000117.1 GCF_000687455.2 Burkholderia sp. lig30 | reverse complement strand
AGGAGCGGAAGGAGCGGAAGGCGCGTTGTTCGAGCTCGGCCTGCGGGCCGGCCCGGCGTTCACGCTGCCGGGCGTGCTGCTCGACCGGCTCGTCACCAATCTCGTCGACAACGCGCTCGAGCACGGCGCGGCGCCGGTGCGGATCGACACGGCACGGGAAGGGGGCGACTGGGTCCTGAGCGTGCGCGATCATGGCCCCGGCATTCCCGAGGACAAGATCGCCGCCGCGATGAAGCCGTTCGTCCGGCTCGATGCGGCGCGCGGCGGGGAGGGCCACTGCGGGCTCGGGCTGGCGATCGTGTCGCGCCTGACGCGCGATCGCGGCGGCCGCTGCGACGTGACCAATCATCCGGGCGGCGGATTGCTGGTTCGCGTCGCGCTGCCTGCCGGCACGCCGGCCGCGCGCGGCGGCGGCTCGAGCGGGCCGTGATCGCGGTCGCGGGCGTCCGGGGCGTCACAGGTAAGGCTGAAGCCAGCCGAGCCCCGCCGACGTGCCGGCCTTCGGCCGGTATTCGCAGCCGATCCAGCCGTCGTAGCCGAGCGCGTCGATCCGCTCGAACAGGTACGGATAGTTGAGTTCGCCGATGTCCGGCTCGTGGCGCTCCGGCACGCCTGCGATCTGGATGTGGCCGATGCCCGCGATGTCGCGCTCGAGTTTCTTCGTGAGGTCGCCTTCGACGATCTGGCAGTGATAGCAGTCGAACTGCACCTTCAGGTTCGGCGCGCCGACCTCGGCGCAGATCGCCTGCGCGTCGTCCTGGCGGTTCAGGAAGTAGCCGGGCATGTCGCGCGGGTTGATCGGCTCGATCAGGATCGTGACGCCGTGCGCGGCGGCGGCCTGCGCGGCCTGCGCGAGATTCGCCAGATAGGTGGCGCGATGCCGGGCGCGATCCTGGCCGGGCGCGATCACGCCCGCCATCACGTGCAGTTTCGTGTTGCCGAGCGCGCGCGTGTAGTCGAGCGCCGTGTCGAGGCCGCGCCTGAATTCGTCTTCGCGGCCGGGCAGCGACGCGATACCGCGCTCGCCCGCCGCCCAGTCGCCGGGCGGCGCGTTGAACAGCGCCTGCACGAGGCCGTGCGCGTCGAGTTGCGTGCGGATCGCATCGGCGGAGAAATCGTACGGGAACAGGTATTCGACCGCGCGGAAGCCGTCGCGCGCGGCGGCGGCGAAGCGCTCGAGGAACGCATGCTCGTTGTACATCATCGTGAGGTTGGCGGCGAAGCGCGGCATGGCGGCACGTCCTGAATCGAAAAGGGGGGGAACGCTGGGTATCGCGGCAGTATGCCGTTTCCGCGTGAATCGCGCGGCACCCGGCACCCGGCAACCGGCGAACGGCGGGTAGGCGACGGGGCCGGAACCAGAACGCGCGCCGGCCGGCTCGGGCTGAACGTCAGTCGATCACAGCCGAATTTTCGCTATCTTCGTCGATTGAGCCGATCGCACCGGCTTCGTCGCCGCCTGTCGCGCCGCCCCGCTCGCGGTAGGCCGCCGGCGGCACGCCGAACTGCTTGCGGAATTCCCGTCCGAGGTGCGACGCGTCCGCGAACCCGCAGCTCGACGCGATGTCGGCGACGGTGCGGTCCGAACTCGTCAGCAGCCACGCGGCGGTGCGCAGTCGCACCTGCTTTGCGAACGCCTGCGGGCTCTTGCCGGTTTCCGCCTTGAACAGCCGTTCGAGCTGCCGCGTGGACAGGTCGAGCTTGCACGCCAGCTCGTCGAGCGGCAGCGCGCGGCCGACGTTCTGCTCCATCAGCAGGATCGCGCGCTTGACCTTCGGGTGCGTCGCCGGCTCCAGCCCCGGCGGATGCGGCTGCGGCGCGTTGCCCTTCTGCATTTCGCCGACCAGCAGGATGCGCAGCGCCTTCTGCACGGTCGAGTGGTCGAAGTGGCGCAACAGGATCGCGGCGGCGACGTCGATCGACGCGCGCCCGCCCGAGCAGGTGATGCGGCGCCGGTCGATCACGAACAGGCGGTCGGCGATCAGCAGGTCCGGATCGACCGACGGGAAGCGCTCGATGAAATCCCAATAGTGGAACCAGCTCACGCAGATCCGGTGCGCGTCGAGCACGCCCGCGCGCATCAGCGCGAACACGCCGGTGCAGATGCCGACGATCGTCGCGCCGCCGGCGGCCGCGCGGCGGACGAAGTCGAGCGTCTCCGGCCCCGCCTGCGGCCCGGAGTGCAGCAGCCCGCCGACCACGACGACGTAGTCGAACGGCTCGGCGGTGTCGAAGGTCTCCCACGGCGTGATCTGGATGCCGCAGCTCGCGCGCACCGGCGCGAGCGTGTCGCCGATCACGCTCCACGCGCAGCGCACCGGCTTGCTGTAGTCGCCGTCGTCGGCGGACAGCCGCAGCATGTCGACGAACCCGGAGAACGCGGTCAGCGTGAAGTTCGGCAGCAGCACGATGCCGAAGCGGATGCGCCGCGGCGCCGGCTCGGCGGCGGAAGAAGCGGGAACGTCGGGTGTCATGGCGGCAAATGTCATGTCGGGCTCGCCGAAGCGGGCGGATCTCGGGTGTCGGGTTCGGCCCGGCGAGCGGCGCCCAGGTCGCCAGCGTCGCCGAACGGCCGCGCGCGGACTTGCGTTTTTCCGTCGCGAATCATCGTCGACGCGCACTTTCGGCGCACCGGGCGAAGCGCGTGGCGGCAGTGTCCCACATCGATGCCGTTTTTGTTCTATCGGCGGATTTTACGCTTTGATGTACTGACGTCCAACGTGATTCCTCGCGTACGAACGCAAAGGTACCCCAGATGAACGTCAGCGTCTTCGACCTGTTCAAGATCGGCATCGGCCCGTCCAGCTCGCATACGGTCGGCCCGATGATCGCCGCGTGCCGCTTCGCGTCGCACGTCGAGGACGCGAACCTGCTCGGCTTCGTGCGGCGCGTGCGGGTCGAGCTGTACGGCTCGCTCGGCGCGACCGGCAAGGGCCACGGCACCGATAAGGCGGTGCTGCTTGGCCTCGAGGGCCATCTGCCCGACACGATCGATCCGGACCTGATCGAGCCGCGCCTCGCCGCGATCCGCGCGGGCAAGTCGCTGTCGCTGCTCGGCCGGCAGCCGGTCCGCTTCGACGAGAAGGCGCACATCGGCTTCTATCGCAAGCTGATGGGGGGCACGAGCGTCGTCCATCCGAACGGCATGCGCTTCCAGGCGTTCGACGAGCACGGCCAGCTGCTGGTCGAGAAGGAGTATTACTCGGTCGGTGGCGGCTTCGTCGTCAACCGCGACGGCGACCGCGTCAACGGCGTGCGCGCGGCGGTCGAGGTGCCGTATCCGTTCCGTACCGGCGACGACCTGATGCGCGCGTGCCGCGACAGCGGCCTGTCGATCGCCGCGCTGATGTGGCGCAACGAGTGCGCGCTGCGCCCGGCCGCCGACGTGCGCGCGAGCCTGCTGGCGATCTGGCGCACGATGGCCGCGTGTGTCGAACGCGGCTGCCGCGCCGAGGGCGAGCTGCCCGGGCCGATGCGCGTGAAGCGCCGCGCGGCCGAGCTGAACGGCCAGCTGCGCGCGCGCTCGGAGGAATCGTTGCGCGATCCGCTGTCGATGCTCGACTGGGTCAATCTGTACGCGATGGCCGTCAACGAGGAGAACGCGGCGGGCGGCCGTGTCGTCACCGCGCCCACCAACGGCGCGGCCGGCGTGATTCCGGCGGTGCTGCACTACTACGTGAAATTCGTGCCGGGCTCGAACGACGACGGCATCGTCGAATTCCTGCTGACCGCCGCGGCGATCGGGATCATCTACAAGGAAACCGCGTCGATCTCCGGCGCGGAAGTCGGCTGCCAGGGCGAGGTCGGCGTCGCGTGCTCGATGGCCGCCGCCGCGCTCGCGGCGGTGATGGGCGGCACGCCCGGCCAGGTCGAGAACGCCGCCGAGATCGGCATGGAGCACAACCTCGGGATGACCTGCGACCCGGTCGGCGGCCTCGTGCAGATTCCGTGCATCGAGCGCAACGCGATGGGCGCGATCAAGGCGCTGAACGCATCGCGGATGGCACTGAAGGGCAACGGCCAGCACTACGTGTCGCTCGACTCGGTGATCAAGACGATGCGCGAGACGGGCGCCGACATGAAGACGAAATACAAGGAAACGTCGCGGGGCGGTCTGGCCGTGAACGTCATTGAATGCTAACGAAGGGTCCATCACATGAGCCGCTATTCGATATTCAGCCTGTTTCGCAACGGCCTCTCGTATCACGAGAACTGGGAGAAGCAGTGGAAGAGCCCGGAGCCGAAGCGTGAGTACGACGTCGTGATCGTCGGCGGCGGCGGGCATGGCCTCGCGACCGCGTATTACCTCGCGAAGGAGCACGGCATCACGAACGTCGCGGTGCTCGAGAAGGGCTGGATCGGCGGCGGCAACACCGCGCGCAACACCACGATCGTCCGCTCGAACTACCTGTGGGACGAATCCGCCGCGCTGTACGAGAAGGCGATGAAGCTGTGGGAAGGGCTGTCGCAGGACCTGAACTACAACGTGATGTTCAGCCAGCGCGGCGTGATGATTCTCGCGCACACGCTGCAGGAAGTGCGCGACACCGAGCGGCGCGTGCAGGCGAACGTCCTGAACGGCATCGACGCGGAATACCTGACGCGGGAACAGATCAAGCAGATCGAGCCGACGATCAACCTGGACAGCCGCTATCCGGTGCTCGGCGCGTCGATCCAGCGGCGCGCGGGCTGCGCGCGGCACGACGCGGTCGCATGGGGCTTCGCGCGCGGCGCGGATCGCGCGGGCGTCGACATCATCCAGAACTGCCAGGTGACCGGGATCCGCCGCGAAGGCGGCGCGGTCACGGGCGTCGACACGGTGAAGGGCTTCATCAAGGCGAAGAAGGTCGCGGTGGTCGCCGCGGGCAACACGACGACGCTGGCCGACATGGCCGGCGTGCGGCTGCCGCTCGAAAGCCACCCGCTGCAGGCGCTGGTGTCGGAGCCGATCAAGCCGGTCGTCAACTCGGTGATCATGTCGAACGCGGTGCACGCTTACATCAGCCAGTCCGACAAGGGCGACCTGGTGATCGGCGCGGGCATCGACCAGTACGCGGGCTTCGGCCAGCGCGGCAGCTTCCAGGTCATCGAGGGCACGCTGCAGGCGATCATCGAGATGTTCCCGGTGTTCTCGCGCGTGCGGATGAACCGCCAGTGGGGCGGCATCGTCGACGTGACGCCGGATGCGTGCCCGATCATCACGAAGACCGACGTGAAGGGGCTGTATTTCAACTGCGGATGGGGCACGGGCGGCTTCAAGGCGACGCCCGGCTCGGGCTGGGTGTACGCGCACACGATCGCCCGCGACGAGCCGCATCCGCTGAATGCGCCGTTCTCGCTGGAGCGCTTCTACACCGGCCACATGATCGACGAGCACGGCGCCGCCGCCGTCGCGCACTGAACGCCCGCACTGACGTGTATGGGACCAGAGTAGGCGCTAAAGCGCCAACTCGGGTCGACAGCTTTGCATGGGACCAGCGTAAGCGCTAAAGCGCCAACTCTGGTCGACAGCTTTGCATGGGACCAGCGTAAGCGCTAAAGCGCTAACTCTGGTCGACAGAGGAGAAGGAAACATGTTGCTGATCGAATGTCCATGGTGCGGCCCGCGCGCCGAATCGGAATTCAACTGCGGCGGCGAGGCCGACATCGCCCGCCCGCTCGACACCGACGCGCTGTCCGACCGCGAATGGGGCGACTACCTGTTCATGCGCAAGAACCCGCGCGGCGTGCACCGCGAGCAGTGGCTGCACACGCAGGGCTGCCGGCGCTGGTTCGTCGCGACGCGCGACACCGTCACCTACGCATTCCAGGGCTACGAGAAGATCGGCCAGCCCGACGCCAACGCACACGAAGAGGGTACGAGCAAATGAGCCAGAAAGACCGTCTCGGCACCGGGGGCCGCATCAATCGCGCGATTCCGCTGACCTTCACGTTCAACGGACGCACGTACCAGGGTTTCCAGGGCGACACGCTCGCGTCCGCGCTGCTCGCGAACGGCGTGCACTTCGTCGCGCGCAGCTTCAAGTATCACCGCCCGCGCGGGATCGTGACGGCGGGCGTCGAGGAGCCGAATGCCGTCGTGCAGCTCGAATCCGGCGCGTACAGCGTGCCGAACGCGCGCGCGACCGAGGTCGAGCTGTACCAGGGCCTCGTCGCGACCAGCGTGAACGCGGAGCCGTCGCTCGAGCATGACCGCTACGCGGTCAACCAGAAGCTGTCGCGCTTCCTGCCTGCCGGCTTCTACTACAAGACCTTCATGTGGCCGCGCAAGATGTGGCCGACCTACGAGGAGAAGATCCGCGAGGCGGCCGGCCTCGGCAAGGCGCCCGACACGCTCGACGCCGACCGCTACGACAAGTGTTACGCGCACTGCGACGTGCTCGTCGTCGGCGGTGGCCCGACGGGCCTCGCGGCCGCGCACGCGGCGGCAGCGACGGGCGCGCGCGTGATGCTCGTCGACGACCAGCGCGAGCTGGGCGGCAGCCTGTTGTCAGGGCGCACGGACATCGACGGCAAGCCCGCGATGCAGTGGGTCGAGCAGATCGAGACGGACCTGCGCAAGCGGCCCGACGTGACGATCCTGTCGCGCAGCACGGCGTTCGGCTATCAGGACCACAATCTCGTGACGGTCGTGCAGCGCCTGACCGATCATCAGCCGGTGTCGATGCGCAAGGGCACGCGCGAGCTGCTGTGGAAGGTGCGCGCGAAGCGCGTGATCCTCGCGACCGGCGCGCACGAGCGTCCGATCGTGTTCGGCAACAACGACCTGCCGGGCGTGATGCTCGCGTCGGCGGTGTCGACCTACATCCACCGCTACGGCGTGCTGCCGGGCCGCGACGCGGTCGTGTTCACCAACAACGACCGCGGCTACCAGGCCGCGCTCGACCTGAAGGCCTGCGGCGCGAAGGTGACGGTGGTCGACGCGCGCGAATCCGCGAGCGGCGCGCTGCCCGCGGCGGCGAAGCGGCAGGGCGTGACGGTGATGAGCGGCGCGGTCGTGACGGCCGCGGCGGGCAAGTGGCGCGTCGCGTCGGTGGACGTCGCGTCGTACGCGAACGGCCAGGCGGGCGGCACGCTCAAGACGCTGCCGTGCGACCTCGTCGCGATGTCGGGCGGCTTCAGCCCGGTGCTGCACCTGTTCGCGCAGTCGGGCGGCAAGGCGCACTGGAACGACGAGAAAGTCTGCTTCGTGCCCGGCAAGGGCATGCAGCCCGAAGCGAGCGTCGGCGCGGCGGCGGGCGAATTCGGCCTGGCGCGCGCGCTGCGGCTCGCGGTCGATGCGGGCGCCGAGGCGGCGAAGGCGGCCGGTTTCGCGGCCGCGCAACGCCCGGCGGCGCCGCAGGTCGCGGAAACGGTGGAGGGCGCGCTGCTGCCGGTGTGGCTCGTCGGCAGCCGCGACGCGGCCGCGCGCGGGCCCAAGCAGTTCGTCGACTTCCAGAACGACGTGTCGGCGGCCGACATCCTGCTCGCCGCGCGCGAAGGCTTCGAGTCGGTCGAGCACGTGAAGCGCTACACGGCGATGGGCTTCGGTACCGATCAGGGCAAGCTCGGCAACATCAACGGCATGGCGATTCTCGCGCAGGCGCTCGGCAAGACGATTCCCGAGACCGGCACGACCACGTTCCGGCCCAACTACACGCCGGTCACGTTCGGCGCGTTCGCGGGCCGCGAACTGGGCGATTTCCTCGATCCGGTCCGCAAGACCTGCGTCCACGAATGGCACGTCGAGCACGGCGCGATGTTCGAGGACGTCGGCAACTGGAAGCGCCCGTGGTATTTCCCGAACCAGGGCGAGGACCTGCACGCGGCGGTGCGGCGCGAGTGCCTCGCGGTGCGCAACGGCGTCGGCATCCTCGATGCGTCGACGCTCGGCAAGATCGACATCCAGGGGCCGGACGCGGTCAAGCTGCTCAACTGGGTCTATACGAACCCGTGGAACAAGCTCGAAGTCGGCAAGTGCCGCTACGGGCTGATGCTCGACGAGAACGGCATGGTGTTCGACGACGGCGTGACGGTGCGCCTCGCCGACCAGCACTTCATGATGACCACCACCACGGGCGGCGCGGCGCGCGTGCTGACCTGGCTCGAGCGCTGGCTGCAGACCGAGTGGCCGGACCTGAAGGTGCGGCTCGCGTCGGTGACCGATCACTGGGCGACGTTCGCGGTCGTCGGCCCGAAGAGCCGCAAGGTCGTGCAGAAGGTGTGCCGGGACATCGACTTCGGCAACGACGCGTTCCCGTTCATGAGTTATCGCAACGGCACCGTCGCGGGCGTGAAGGCGCGCGTGATGCGGATCAGCTTCTCGGGCGAGCTGGCCTATGAAGTGAACGTGCCGGCGAACGCGGGCCGCGCGGTGTGGGAAGCGCTGATGGCCGCGGGCGCGGAGTTCGACATCACGCCGTACGGCACCGAGACGATGCACGTGCTGCGCGCGGAGAAGGGCTACATCATCGTCGGGCAGGACACCGATGGCTCGGTCACGCCGCATGACCTCGGCATGGGCGGGCTCGTCGCGAAGTCGAAGGACTTCCTCGGCAGGCGCTCGCTCACGCGTTCCGATACGGCGAAGGACGGGCGCAAGCAATTTGTCGGACTGCTGACCGACGACAGCCAGGTCGTGCTGCCCGAGGGCGCGCAGATTGTGCCGCCGGACGCGCATGTGTCGGCGACCGGGACGACGCCGATGATCGGCCACGTCACGTCGAGCTATTACAGCCCGATCCTCAAGCGCTCGATCGCGCTGGCCGTCGTGAAGGGCGGCCTGGGCAAGATGGGCGACACCGTCGCGATTCCGCTCGCCAATGGCAAGCGCGTGACCGCGACGATCTCGAGCCCGGTTTTCTACGATACCGAAGGGGTGCGTCAGCATGTGGAATGAAACGAGAAACCAGACCCCCGCGGCCGATGCGCGCGCGGGCGGCGTGCGGCTCGAGTCGCCGTTCGTCGGCGCGGCGGATCTGATCAACGCGCAACCGGCGCGCGCATCGAAGAAGTTCGTGATGCGCGAGCGGGCCTTTCTCGATCTCGTCAACGTGCGGGGCGCGTTGAGCGAGCCCGCGTTCGTCGACGCGTTCGAGCGGGTGGTCGGCTGCCGTCCGCCGGCCGTGCCCAACACGGTCGCGCGCGGCACGGCGCACGACGTGCTGTGGCTCGGCCCCGACGAGTGGCTCGTCCGCTCGAACGGCCCGGTGCAGGCGGGCGCGCTCGAGGCGGCGCTCGCCGACGCGATGCAGGGCGCATTTGCGGCGGCGGTGGACGTCGGCAGCGGCTATACCGTCGTCGAGATCAGCGGCGAGCGCGTGCGCGAGGTGCTGTCGCGCGGCTGTCCGCTGGACCTGCATCCGGGCGCGTTCAAGCCGGGGCAGTGCGCGCAGAGCCATTACTTCAAGGCGTCGATCGTGCTGGTGGCGACCGGCGACGACACGTTCGAGCTCGTGGTGCGGCGCAGCTTTGCCGATTACTTCTGCCGCATCATGCTCGATGCGGCCGTGCCGCTGACGTCATGAAGCCCGTCGAGGAGCTGTTCGGCAAGCCGCTCGGCAACGCGTTCGATACGCCGCTCGGCGAATTTTTCGGCGAGTCGTTCGGCGGAGCGATTGGCGAACCGGTTGGCGTGCCCGACGCGCCGCGCCTGCGAGGGCGCGGCTGGAGCGTGTTCGTCGATGCGCTGAGCGTGCCCGCGCGGATCGGCATTCATCCGCACGAGCACGAGGCGCCGCAGCCGATCGTGATCGATGTGCGGCTCGGTTATCGCTGCGCGCCGAACGAGGCGAACGCGTGGATCGACTACGACGGCTATTGCGCGCGCGTCGCCGCGTTCCTCGCGCGCAAGCCGCATACGCGCCTGCTGGAGACGCTCGTGGCCGACATCGCGGTGCTGTCGTTTCGTGAATGGCCCGCGCTGGAGACGCTGACGCTCGCGGCGCACAAGCCGAAGATCCGCCCCGGGACGAAGCGTGTCGGCGTGGCGCTCGAGTGGACGCGCGGCGATTATCTGGCGTGGAGCGGCGCGATGTAGCGCCGTTGAGCCGTGCGAGCGCAATGCGTGTGCGTCGCGTCATGCGCTCGCGCCGCATACCGTCGTTCGCGCGCCATGCAGGCCGGCGCGCCGCAACGGGTAGCGGGCATGCTGTCTGACGCGATGAACGGTACGCTCGCGGCGCCGCCCGCCGTTACTGAGTGCTGAGCGCGGACGATGCCTGCGCGGGCGTCGGCGCCGGCATCGCCTGCGCGCCGACGGGCGTCAATTCGCCGGGGGCGGGAGCGGGGGCGGCCATCGCGCTGCGCGGTTCCAGCAGGTGCTTGAACGCCTCGACCCGGTCCATGACCTTGTGCGCATAGGCGTGCGAGCCGCCGTAGCTCTTCAACGCGGCGCTCATGTCGCCGCCGGCCGACTTCACGTAGCCGGACAGGATTTTCGAGCCCACGTCGACGTTCGCGGTCGGCTCGGTCAGGTCCTTCACGTTCCGCAGCAGGCCGCGATGCGCGCCGGGCACGACCTGCATCAACCCGGTCGCGCCGCCGGCGCCGTGCGCCTTTTCCTTGAAGCGCGACTCGATCGAAATGATCGCGTACACCATCGCCGGCGGCAGCGCGTACTTGGTCGCCGTCACGTTGACGATGTCGGCGAGCTGCGCGGCCTTTTCCTTCGCCACGCCGAATTTCTGTGTCAGATACGCGGCGATGCGCGTGTCGTGGCTGGTGCCGGGGTTGGCGGTGGCGTTGTTGCTGGTGCTGTTGTTCGTGTTGGTGTTGTTGGTGTTGTTGGTGCTGGTACTGTTGCTGGTGTCGATGCTGCCGTCGTTTTGCTGCGCGAACGCTTGTTGTGCAAGGCCAAGCGATAACACGATCAGACAAAGTAACCTTCGCATGGTCGGGGCGCCTTGGGTGGATGAAGGGTCATAGTATATCGGCCATCGCGCCTGGCTGCGCGGAATGCGTGCATCGCATGAAAGCTTCGTGTAGGTTTTCGTTCTCCGAACGTCATGCGGCGCGCATGCGCGCCGATGCCTCCGGTCCCGTTCGCGGCCCGCATGCCGCTTACCGTGCCGCCGCATCGGATGCGGCGCGTCGGCGCCGGCTCGCCGCCCGCGCGGCGCTGCCGATCGCGTCGCCGATCAGCACCGCGAGCAGCCCGACGATCATGCCGCCCTGCAGCACGAAGGCGGTATTCGCGGTCTGCAGGCCGGCGATGATCACGTCGCCGAGCCCGCTGGCCGCGACCGTCGAGCCGATCGTCGCGGTGCCGAGATTGATGACGACGGAGAGCCGGACGCCGTTCAGGATCACCGGCAACGCGAGCGGCAGCTCCACCGACGTCAATTGCTGCCAGCCGCTCATCCCCATCCCGCGCGCGGCGTCGACGACGTCGCGCGGCACGTCGCCGATGCCCGCGAGCGTGCTCTCGAACACCGGCAGCAGGCCGTACAGCACGAGCGCGAGCAGCACCGGCTTCGCGCCGAAGCCGGCCGCCGGCACGGCGAGCGCGAGCACGGCCACGGGCGGAAAGGTCTGGCCGATGTTCACGATGCTGCGCGCCACCGGCAGGAAATCCGCGCCCGCCGGCCGCGTGACGGCGATGCCCGCCGCGATGGCGAGCGCGGTGCCGATCGCGCTCGACACGGCGACGATGCCGAGATGCGCGAGCGTCAGGTCGAAGAGGCTCGCGCGGTCGTAGATGACGCTTGCGCCATGCTCCGCGAACGGCGCGAACATCCATTGCAGCCAGACAGGCCGCCACAGCAGCACCAGCAGCAGCGCGAGCGCCGCGCCGCGCGCGACGTGTGCGGCAGGCCGTACCGTCATGACGGCTTCCTCGCGTGCGCGCGGATCGCATCGAGCGAGATGCGGCGCGTGACGCTGCCGTCGGCGTCTTCGACCGGCAACGCGTCGGTGCCGCGCCACAGCAGCTCGGACATGGCGTCGCGCAGCGTGCGCGTCGCCAGGATCGGCGTCCCGTCGGCATGGCCGGGCTCCGCCACCGCGTCGACCGGCGTCAGCGCGAGCAGCCGCAGCGGCCGGTCGACGCTGGCGACCAGTTGCTCGACGATGCCGGCCGCCGGCCGGCAGAGAATCTCCGCGGGCGTCGCGGCCTGCAGCAGCCGGCCGCGATCCATCACCGCGATGCTGTCGCCGAGTCGCAGCGCTTCCTCGATGTCGTGCGTGACGAGCACGACCGTGATGCCGAGCCTGCGCTGCAACGCCAGCAGCTCGTCCTGGGCCTTGCCGCGAATGATCGGGTCGAGCGCGCCGAACGGCTCGTCCATCAGCAGCATCGCCGGTTCGGCCGCGAGCGCGCGCGCGACGCCGACGCGCTGCTGCTGGCCGCCCGACAGTTCATGCGGCAGCTTGTCCGCGAACGCGTCGGGCGCGAGATTGAAGAGCGCGAGCAGTTCGCGCACGCGCGCGTCGATCCGCGCCGGCGGCCAGCCGAGCAGGCGCGGCACCGTCGCGATGTTGCGCGCGACGCTCCAGTGCGGGAACAGGCCGTAGCCCTGGATCACATAGCCGATGCGGCGGCGCAACTGCTCGGGCGGCACGGTCGCGGTGTCCACGCCGTCGATGCGGACCGTGCCCGAGGTCGGCGCGATCAGGCGGTTGATCATCCGCAGCAGCGTCGACTTGCCGCTGCCCGACGCGCCGACGAGCGCGGTGATCGTGCCGCGACGCATCGTCAGCGACACGTCGTCGACGGCGGCGACGTCGCCGAAGCGCTTGCCGAGCCGTTCGAGGTCGATCATGCGGCGCGTCCTTTCGCGAGCGCGGCCGCGGCCTCGAAGACGACGGCCGCGACGAGCGCGAGCGCAATCGTCGGGATCGCGCCGAGCAGCACGAGATCGGCGGCGGACTGCCCGATGCCCTGGAAGATGAAGGTGCCGAAGCCGCCGCCGCCGATCAGCGCGGCGACGGCAGTGAGACCGATGTTCTGCACGAGCACGATGCGCACGCCGCTCAGGATCACCGGCAGCGCCAGCGCGAGATCGACCTGCACGAGGCACTGCAGGCGGGTCATGCCCATCGCGGCGGCCGCCTCGGCGACCTGCGGCGGCACTTGCTGCAGCCCGACCATGACGCTCGATGCGATCGGCAGCAGCGCATACAGGAACAGCGCGAGCGACGCGGGCGCGACGCCGATGCCGCGGATGCCGAGCGCCGCCGCGAGCGGCACGTGCGCGGAAAGCAGGCCGAGCGGAACCATCAGGAGTCCGTACATCGCGATGCTCGGGATGGTCTGCACGATGTCGAGCAGCGGCATGACGACGCCGCGCAGCGCGGCGACGCGCGCGCACGCGATGCCGAGCGGCACGCCGGCCGCGAGCGCCGCCGCGACCGATCCGCCGGCGAGCGCGAGATGCCGCCCGCCTTCCTGCCAGAAGCTGTCGCTGCGCACCGCGTATTCGCGCATCACGGACAGGCCATCCCACCAGCCGCTCTTCAGCAGCAGCGCGAGCAGCGCCGCCGCGACCGCGAGCGCGGCGAGTTGCCGCCACGGCCCGAATGCGACCCGCGCGAGCGCGTCCGCGACGAGCACGGCCCACGCGAACAGCAGCAGCCAGACGCCGGCGGCGGGCGACACGCGCGCGAGCGCGTCGTCCGGCGCGACGAGATGCGTGGCGGCCGCGCCGGTCGCGAAGGCCAGTGTCGCGAGCAGCGCGCAGCCGGCGGCGAGCCGCCATCGCGCGCGGCTCGCGGTCATCGTCCATAACGCGCTCGCGATCCACAGCGCCGCGAGCGCGCCCGCCTGCATGGCCGGCAGCGCGTGGAACAGCGACAGCCCTTCGCCGGCCGCGATCCGGTTCGGCCGCAGCACGACGAACGGCGCGAGCCACACCGCGGCGATCGCGAGCAGGCCGACCGGCACGCCGAGCTTGTCGAGCGCGATGCGACGCGCCCGGGCCGCTGCGCGCGCGGTCATTTCACGAAGCCCTTCGCTTTCAGGTATTGCGCGGCGACGCCCGCCGCCGGCTCGCCGTTGATCTGGATGCGGCTGTTGAGCGTTTGCAGCGTCTTGAGATCGAGGCTCGCGAACACGGGTTTCAGGTAGCCGGCGATCTGCGGATGCGCGTTCAGCACGACTTCGCGGATGATCGGCGCCGGCGCGTAGACCGGCTGCACGTGCCGGTCGTCGTCGAGCACCGTGAGGCCGCTGGCCGCGATGCCGCCGTCGGTGCCGTAGACCATCGCCGCGTTCACGCCGTCGGTCTGGTTCGCCGCGGCCTTGATGGTGGCGGCGGTGTCGCCGCCGGACAGCACGACGAGCTGCGCGGGTTTCAGCTTGAATCCGTACGCCTTCTCGAACGACGGCAGCGCCGACGCGCTGTTGACGAATTCGGCGGACGCCGCGAGCTTGACGCTGCCGCCGCCGGCGACCCACTTGCCGAAATCGGAGAACGTCTTCAGGTGTTGGGCCTGCGCGAGCGGCGCGCGCACCGCGACGCCCCACGTGTTGTTCGCCGGCGATGGCGTCAGCCAGACGATGCGGTTGGCCGCGAAGTCGAGCTTGCGCGCGGTGTCGTAGCCCTGCGCGGCATCCTTCCATACCGGATCGTCGGCCTTGTTGAAGAAGAACGCCGCGTTGCCGGTGTATTCCGGGTAGATGTCGATTTCGCCGCTGGTGAGCGCGCGGCGCACGATCGGCGTCGCGCCGAGCGCGATCTTTTCGGTGACGGGAATGCTGTGCGCCTTCAGCACCTGCGCGATGATGTTGCCGAGCAGGTTGCCTTCGGTGTCGATCTTCGACGCCACCACGACGGCATCGGCGGCATGCGCGCCGGACGCCGCGATGGCGACGGCAACGGCAACGGCGAACGCGGCGCCCGGCAAGCGGGCGGGCAAGGCGAGCTTCATCGGGGCAACCTCCTGCGATCGGCGGGAAATAGGGGGTGTACGTCGAGGCTTAGGGAAACTTACTTGAGTGGGCGGGCTTTGGCAAACTGTGTGCCGATCGGTGGCGTGGGGATAACCCTTGCCCGGTCGTATGCATCGCTACGTTGCTACACTGGGCCGGTTGCGCGCCCGATCCCGAAAGGACGTTTTCACCCGAGGAGCATCAATGTCGACTTATTTCGCCGAAATCGAATGGCAGGCTCAGCCGGAAGAGCGTTTTACCGACAACCGCTACAGCCGCAAGCACACATGGCGCTTCGACGGCGGCGTGACGGTGCCCGCATCGAGCTCGCCGCACGTCGTGCGCGTGCCGTTTTCCGATCCGACGGCGGTCGATCCCGAGGAGGCATTCGTCGCGGCGCTGTCGAGTTGCCACATGCTGTGGTTCCTGTCGCTGGCGGCGGAAAAGCGCTTCGTCGTCACGCGCTATCGCGACGCGGCGGAAGGCACGATGGCGAAGAACGACGCCGGCAAGGAGGTGATGACGCGCGTCGTGCTGAAGCCCGCCGTGACGTTCGGCGGCGCGCTCGCGCCGTCGGATGAGGACGTGGCGGCGCTGCATCATGCGGCGCACGAGGCGTGCTTTCTGGCGAATTCCGTGCGGACGGAGATTGATGTCGACGGGACGTGGGCGTTTGAGGGGGCGGTTGAGTGACGGATGTCGGGGGGATTTTGTGTGGCGGAGAGGCTCCTCATGCAGGGTTCAGTTCCTCGCCGCCCGGCACGTGCTGCATCGATGCTCCAGTGTCGACGAATACGACTTATGAACGTGGTCACCATGAGCCAATTGCGGTGACTATGGCCATATGACTTTCGGAGAAGGTCATGGAAGGAACCGTGGTATCAAAGTCGGAATTCAAGGCAAAGGCGCTTGAATATTTCCGGCAGGTCGAGGCGTCGGGCGAAAGCGTGGTTGTGACCGATCACGGCAAGCCGGCACTGGAAGTCCGCCCGTACCGCAGCATTGACCGCAATCCGCTTGACGTGCTGCGTGGCTCGGTCGTTCGCCATGACGATCCTGAAGCCCCGGTTGATGTGAGGTGGGCGGCAGGGCAGTGATCGTCCCCGACACACTTGCGCGGGGCTGGTTATGGCCGTGGTAACACAGGACGGATGGCGTGCCCTTGCTCTTCTTGAACAGCCGTGCGTCCGGATCCGTGCTCGACTCATGCGTCTCATTACTGCGCCGCTTGCCTTTCCAGTCGGTGTTGGCGTTGCGTCCGACGCTGGTCGGCGGATCGTCCGAGCCGTCCTTAGGACGGAAACTCTTGTGGCAGGCCCACGCCTGAATCAGCGTGCCTGCCGCCGAGAAGTGATCCCGCGCCAGCAGGCGCTGCTTATCCGTCAGGCTCATGACTTCCGAAAAGAATGATTTGACCACTTCCGGCGATGGGCGTGACGGGTATTGGATCTGTCTGATTTTATATAGGGTTTATCTGATTTTTCGGTGGAAATGAGGAGTTTATCTTAATTATTGCGGGGTGATATATTTTGAGATTTCTTGTCTTTATTTAAATCTGGATATTGCTGTTGAGTTGGGCGGAAATTCGCGTTAATAATTCGGATCTTGTCGTGCCGGCCGCTTGCGGATGGCGCACTCGTCGCCGTTGAACGCACATGGGCTAACCGCTTTATCAATCACATGTGCTGCTATGGCTGCCTGAGCCATAGGTCGGTGCCTCTGCCTCGCAATACGCACTTTCGTCTGTCTCGATCCGCGTTGCCGTGCATGCGAGCGCGCGAGTCATGGAGAGATAAAGATGGCCTTGTTTGACGCACTGCGGACGCTGTCGGTTTCCGGCGCGGCCTTGCCGATGCACGGCGACCACCCGATTCTTACACCGCTGAAGCTCGCCGGCGGCGAAACAATCGGCGAGCTGTTCGAGTACACGCTCGAGCTGAAGGCACCCGATGCGCTCGGGTTCTCGCAGTGCGTCGCGGCGAACGTCGATCTCGACAAGCTGATCGGCACGGAAGTGACCGTATCGATCCAGCTCGAGGGCAAAGGGCATTTCATCCCCGGTCTGGCCGGCGATGCCGGGATGGCGAATATCGGCGCGGACACGCGCGAGATCACCGGCGTCGTCACCGATGCGGCGATCGTGTGGGAAAAGGCGCGTTCGATCGTGTATCCGCTCTGCATCCGCCATGAAGTCGCGTACCCCGACGCGCATTCGGATGTCGGCGGCGGCTATGCGCCGAACGAACAGGGCAAGGGGCGTGATCCCGACCAGGGCGACGGCGGCAAGCTCAGCCAGATTGCGCTGCACGACATGTACCTTCACGCGCTCAAATACGGCGTGCCGATGATGAAGGGCGACGAGATTCTGTCCAGGGCGGATTTCAAGGTGGAGTACATCGCCCAAGGCATGATCGACGAAGAACGGAACCGGCTGTACAGAAAGGGAGGCATGCAGTGACGAATCAATCGCGAGTGGCGGTCACCGGCGTGCTGTCGGTGCTCTGTCTGTCGCTGGCTGCGTGCGCAGGTGGACAGCCGAATCGGACGGCAGCGCCAGTCGAGGTGCCTCACCGAGTCCCACTGCTGTCGGGGGACACCAAGGCCTTGAACTATACGCCGTGGTACATCCACACGTTTTCGATGGTGGGGCCGCCTGGGAGCGGTATCCGTGGCGGGGGGCCGAACGTGATGCCGATCGAAAAAAGTGGCAAGCCGTCCGGTGGCGGTAAGGCGGTCTGTTGCACGAGCCTGCCCGCCGAATGGCAGCCGGAGCTGAAGCTGACGGTGCGGTGGCTGGTGGAAAAAAAGAGGCCGGACGGAAAGAAATGGGGCTACTGGTACAAGGCGGAAAACGTGCGGATTGCGCCGTACAGCAGCGGGAATACCGGTGACGCATGGGGCATCTTCCTGCCGGGAGACCGGGTTCGCATCATGCTGACGGATGGTAATCGCGACGGCGGCAACAATCCGAACAACCGTCCGGCGGATAACGATCCGTACATCGCCCAAGGTGTGCTCGACGAAGAATGGAACCGGCGCTATCCACCGGCTCACGACTGACAAGGGAGGAAGACAGTGACGATTCGATGGCCAGAAGCGATGCCGGAGGGCGGCCGGCTGCCGCTATCGCAAAGCGAAGACGCGTTCAAGCTGGGCGCGTTGCGGATGCATGACGAAACCCGGTCGTGCCGGCAGACGTTGCAGATCAGCCTGTTCTTTGACGGCACGAACAACAACGATGCGGCGGATAACCTGCTGCGCGACTCGAACAAGCGGACCCATACCAATGTCGCGCGGCTCTTCAATGTCGCTATTCATGATCCCGAAAACGGCATTTCCAAGTTCTACATCCCGGGCGTCGGCACGCCGCTGCCCGAGATCGGCGAAGAGACCTACCTGCAGATGGGCAAGGCGATGGCCAAGGGCTTCAATGCGCGCTGTCTGCTGGGCTATGTCCGCGTGCTGAATGCTGTCTATCGCGCGATTGCGCCGGACAAGACGCTGGCCCTGATCTCGCCCGACAAGGCGAAAACGCTATGCGACGCCGCCGCAAACGGCGACATGAGCGGGTTCGATGAACCGCTCCAGACGTTGGGCGTGACCCACAAGCTTGCGGTCGATGCCCGTCATCCGCCCGGCACGATCCGGAAGATCTGGATCAACGTGGTCGGCTTCTCGCGCGGTGCCGCGGGCGCCCGCGCATTCGTGCACAAGCTGGTGAACCACTGGGCGCCGGGCGGCAATCTCGTCAGGTTCGGTGGCCAGTATGCGCTGCCATACCAGGTGAACTTCATGGGGCTGTTCGATACGGTCGCTTCCGTCGGACCGCCCGATTTTACCCGCGCGACCGTCGACATCGGCTCGTTCGACGGGCACTTCGCCTTTGCCAGCGGCGGCGCGATGCGCATTCCCGAGTCGGTTCGCTACTGCGTTCACGCGTTCTCGATCCACGAGCAGCGCATGAGCTTTCCGGTCGATTCGATCCGTGAAGCGGGGGGCGCTTATCCGCTCGGCATCCGCCATGAAATCGCGTATCCCGGCGTGCATTCGGATGTCGGCGGCGGCTATGCGCCGAATGAACAGGGCAAGGGACGCGATCCCGACCAGGGCGACGGCGGCAAGCTCAGCCAGATTGCGCTGCACGACATGTACGTTCACGCGCTCAAATACGGCGTGCCGATGATGAAGGGCGACGAGATTCTGTTCAGGGCGGATTTCAAGGCGGAGTACATCGCGCAGGGCGTGATCGACGAAGGATGGAACCGGCTGTACGGAAAGGGAGGCATGCAGTGACGAATCAATCGCGAGTGGCGGTGACCGGCGTGCTGTCGGCGCTCTGTCTGTCGCTGGCAGCGTGCGCGGTCGGACAGCCGACGGGGACGGCAGTGCCAGTCGAGGTGCCTCACCGAGTTCCACTGCTGTCGGGGGATGCCAAGGCCTTGAACTACACGCCGTGGTACATCCACACGTTTTCGATGGTGGGGCCGCCTGGGAGCGGTATCCGTGGCGGGGGGCCGAACGTGATGCCGATCGAAAAAAATGGCAAGCCGTCCGGCGGCGGTAAGGCGGTCTGTTGCACGAGCCTGCCCGCCGAATGGCAGCCGGAGCTGAAGCTGACGGTGCGGTGGCTGGTGACGAAGAAGCGGCCGGACGGAAAGAAATGGGGCTACTGGTACAAGGCGGAAAACGTGCGGATTGCGCCGTACAGCAGCGGGAATACCGGTGACGCATGGGGCATCTTCCTGCCGGGAGACCGGGTTCGCATCATGCTGACCGATGGCAATCGCGACGGCGGCAACAATCCGAACGCCCGACCGGCGGATAACGATCCGTACATCGCCCAAGGTGTGCTCGACGAAGAATGGAACCGGCGCTATCCACCGGCTCACGACTGACAAGGGAGGAAGACAGTGACGATTCGATGGCCAGAAGCGATGCCGGAGGGCGGCCGGCTGCCGCTATCGCAAAGCGAAGACGCGTTCAAGCTGGGCGCGTTGCGGATGCATGACGAAACCCGGTCGTGCCGGCAGACGTTGCAGATCAGCCTGTTCTTTGACGGCACGAACAACAACGATGCGGCGGATAACCCCCTGCGCGACTCGAAAACGCGAACCCATACCAATGTCGCTCGATTATTTAACGTCGCATTGGATAAGAACGATCAAGGGGTGTTCGCCTTCTACATCCCGGGTGTCGGTACGCCGCTGCCCGAGATCGGCGAAGAGACCTACCTGCAGATGGGCAAGGCGATGGCCAAGGGCTTCAATGCGCGCTGTCTGCTGGGCTATGTCCGCGTGCTGAATGCCGTCTACTACGCGATTGCGCCGGACAAAACCTTGCCTTTGATCTCGCGCGACAAGGCGAAAACGCTATGCGACGCCGCCGCAAACGGCGACATGAGCGGGTTCGATGAACCGCTCCAGACATTGGGCGTGACCCACAAGCTTGCGGTCGATGCCCGTCATCCGCCCGGCACGATCCGGAAGATCTGGATCAACGTGATCGGTTTCTCACGCGGTGCCGCGGGCGCCCGCGCATTCGTCCACAAGCTGGTGAACCACTGGGCGCTAGGCGGCAATCTCGTCAAGTTCGGTGGTCAGTATGCACTGCCATACCAGGTGAACTTCATGGGGCTGTTCGATACGGTCGCTTCCGTCGGGCCGCCCGATTTCACCCGCGCGACCGTCGACATCGGCTCGTTCGACGGGCACTTCGCCTTTGCCAGCGGCGGCGCGATGCGCATTCCCGAGTCGGTTCGCTACTGCGTTCACGCGTTCTCGATCCACGAGCAGCGCATGAGTTTTCCGGTCGATTCGATCCGTGAAGCGGGGGGCGCTTATCCGCTCGGCATCCGCCATGAAATCGCGTATCCCGGCGTGCATTCGGATGTCGGCGGCGGTTATGCGCCGAACGAACAGGGCAAGGGGCGTGATCCCGGCCAGGGCGATGGCGGCAAGCTCAGCCAGATTGCGTTGCACGACATGTACGTTCACGCGCTCAAATACGGCGTGCCGATGATGAAGGGCGACGAGATTCTGGACAGCGCGCAAATGCGAGCGGATTTCGCGTTATCTCCCGGCACGATCGAAGCCTTCAACGGCTGGCTGAAAACCGCAGGGCCGATCGGCCGC
>NZ_JGVW01000116.1 GCF_000687455.2 Burkholderia sp. lig30 | reverse complement strand
TTCTACATCCCGGGCGTCGGCACGCCGCTGCCCGAGATCGGCGAAGAGACCTACCTGCAGATGGGCAAGGCGATGGCCAAGGGCTTCAACGCGCGCTGCGCGCTGGGCTACGTTCGGGTGTTGAATGCCGTCTATCACGCCATTGCGCCGGACAAAACCTTGGACCTTATTTCGTTCGAAAAGGCCAGATTGCTATGCGACGCCGCCGCAAACGGCGACATGAGCGGGTTCGATGAACCGCTCCAGACATTGGGCGTGACCCACAAGCTTGCGGTCGATGCCCGTCATCCGCCCGGCACGATCCGGAAGATCTGGATCAACGTGATCGGCTTCTCGCGCGGCGCCGCGGGCGCCCGCGCATTCGTGCACAAGCTGGTGAGCCATTGGGCGGCAGGCGGCAATCTCGTCAAGTTCGGTGGCCAGTATGCGCTGCCATACCAGGTGAACTTCATGGGACTGTTCGATACGGTCGCTTCCGTTGGGCCGCCCGATTTTACCCGCGCGACCGTCGACATCGGTTCGTTCGACGGACACTTCGCCTTTGCCAGCGACGGCGCGATGCGCATTCCCGATTCGGTCCGTTACTGCGTTCACGCGTTCTCGATCCACGAGCAGCGCATGAGCTTTCCGGTCGATTCGATCCGCGAAGCAGGGGGCGCTTATCCGCTCGGCATCCGCCATGAAATCGCGTACCCCGGCGTGCATTCGGATGTCGGCGGCGGTTATGCGCCGAACGAACAGGGCAAGGGGCGTGATCCCGGCCAGGGCGATGGCGGCAAGCTCAGCCAGATTGCGTTGCACGACATGTACGTTCACGCGCTCAAATACGGCGTGCCGATGATGAAGGGCGACGAGATTCTGGACAGCGCGCAAATGCGAGCGGATTTCGCGTTATCTCCCGGCACGATCGAAGCCTTCAACGGCTGGCTGAAGACCGCAGGGCCGATCGGCCGC
>NZ_JGVW01000115.1 GCF_000687455.2 Burkholderia sp. lig30 | reverse complement strand
CACCTCGTCGGGCGCATGCGCCCACAGCGCGCGGATGCCGGTCACGCTGTCGGCCGGGGTGCGCATGCGCCCGACGAGGTGCGCAGCCATTACGCCGTGCAGGCGGACGGCTCGTTCGAGCACGATGCGCTGATGATCGACGCGCGTTGAGCGCGGGCGCGCCGCCGATGAAAAAGCCGCGACGCGCATCGCTGCGGGTCGCGGCCCATGCGGTGCCGGCAGGGCGCGCAGGATGCCGCGCCCGGCCGCCGTCGCGGATCAGCCGGTGTTGCGCAGGCCGGCCGCGATGCCGTTGATGGTCAGGTGAATCCCGCGCCGCAGCCGCGCGTTGGTGTCGCCGGCGCGGTGCCGCTTGATCAGCTCCACCTGCAGGTGGTTGAGCGGATCGAGGTACGGGAAGCGGTTCTTGATCGAGCGCGCGAGCAGCGGGTTCGTCGCGAGACGGCCCGTATGGCCGGTGATCTCGGACAGCGCGTGCGACGTGCGCTCCCACTCGGCGACGATCCGCTCGAACACGTGCTTGCGCAGCTTCCTGTCGGCGACGAGCTGCGCGTAGCGCGACGCGACCGCCAGGTCCGTCTTCGCGAGCACCATGTCCATGTTCGACATCAGGTTCGCGAAGAACGGCCAGGTCTTGTTCATCTTCTTCAGGAGCGTGAGCCGCCGGCCGCGCTCGGCCGCGCTCGGTGCGCCGTCGAGATAGGAGGCCACCGCGCTGCCGAAGCCGTACCAGCCCGTCAGCAGCAGCCGGCACTGGCCCCACGAGAAGCCCCACGGAATCGCGCGCAGGTCCTCGATCTTGCGCTGCTTCGGGTCCTGCAGCTTGCGCGACGCGGGACGGCTGCCGATGTTCAGCTCGGCGATCTCGGTGATCGGCGTCGACGAGAAGAAGTAATCGGTGAAGCCGGGCGTCTCGTAGACGAGCGCGCGGTAGGCGGCCATCGCGTCGTCGGACAGCGTCTGCATCGCGGCCTCGAACGCCGGCAGCTGCGCGGGCGCGCCGCTCTGCGGCAGCAGCGTCGCCTCGAGCGTCGCGGCGACCACCGTTTCCAGGTTGCGCCGGCCGATCTCCGGGTTCGCGAACTTGCTCGCGATCACCTCGCCCTGCTCGGTCAGGCGGATGTGGCCGTTGACCGTGCCCGGCGGCTGCGACAGGATCGCCTGATAGGTCGGGCCGCCGCCGCGGCCGACCGTGCCGCCGCGGCCGTGGAACAGGCGCAGCGTGATGTCGTGCTCGCGGAACAGGTCGACGAGCGCCAGTTCCGCGCGGTACAGCTCCCAGTTCGACGTCAGGAAGCCGCCGTCCTTGTTGCTGTCCGAGTAGCCGAGCATCACTTCTTGCTCGCCGCCCTGGTGGGCGATCAGCGTGCCGACGCCCGGCAGCGCGAAGTACGCGCCCATGATCGGCGCGGCATGGCGCAGGTCGGCGATCGTCTCGAACAGCGGGATCACCATCAGGCCGTTGCGCGCGCTGCCGTGCGCCGCGCCGAACGCGCCGTCGAGCAGCCCCGTTTCCTTCTGCAGCAGCAGCACTTCGACGAGGTCGCTGACCGTCTCGGTGTGCGAGATGATGTAGTTGCGCACCGCGCGCGGGCCGAACTGCGCGCGGACCTCGCGGGCCTTCTCGAGCACGCCGAGCTCGCTTTGCGCGAGCGCCGAATATTCGAAGTACGGCGAGCGCAGCGGACGCGGATCGCCGAGCGCGGTGAGCAGCACGCGCAGCTTGTCGTCCTCGTCGAGCCCGGCGTAATCCGGCTCGACACCGGCGCGGGCGAGCAGCTCGGCGATCACCGCCTCGTGGATGTCGGAGCTTTGCCGCAGGTCGATGCTTGCCAGGTGGAAGCCGAACACTTCGGCCGCGCGCATCAGCGGCGCGAGGCGCGGCGCCGCGAGCGACGCGCCGTGATGCTCGGCGAGCGAATCCATCAGCACCTTGAGGTCGCGCACGAATTCCTCGGCGTCCGCGTACGGCGTCGCGCGCACCGGCGTCGCGCCGCGGCCGGCGCTGCGCACCGGCACCGTGCCTTCGCCGACGCGCACGCGCGCGCTCGCGGCGAGCCGCGTATACACGCCGATCAGCGCGCGGCGGTACGGCTCGTCGACGCGGTGCGGCGACTGGTCGGGCGACGCGGCGGCGAGCGCCTTGAGCGCGTCGCTTGCGCCGACGAGCAGGTTCGACACCGACAGCTCGGCGCCGAGCTTGTGCACCTGCTCCAGATAGTGCTCGAGGATCACCGCCGACTGGCGGTTGATCGCCTCGTCGAGCGTCGCGGCGGTCACGTTCGGGTTGCCGTCGCGGTCGCCGCCGATCCAGCTGCCCATCTGGAAGAACGCGGGCACGCGGGCCGGCAGGCCGTGCTCGGCGAGTGCCGCCTCGATGTCGCCGTACAGCGCGGGCAGCTCGTCGAGGAAGGTCGCGCGGTAATACGACAGCGCGTTCTCGATCTCGTCGGCGACGGTCAGGCGCGCGTCGCGCAGCATCCGCGTCTGCCACAGCGACGTGACGCGCGCGCGCAGCATCGCCTCGTTGTGCGCGTGCTCGCGCGCCGTCAGCGGCTGGTCGTGCTCGGCGAGCAGGCGCGCGATGTCGTGCTGCGCGTCGAGGATGCTCTTGCGCTGCACTTCGGTCGGGTGCGCGGTCAGCACCGGCACGATCAGCGCGGCGTCGAAGAAGCGCTGCAGCACGTCGGCCGACGCGCCGCCCGTCTGCTTGAGCTGGTCGAGCGCGAACGCGACGGTGCCGGGCTGCGGCGCGGAGCCGGCGAGCGCGTGGATGCGGCGGCGCCGGTTGTGATGGCGGTCCTCGGCGATGTTCGCGAGGTGCGAGAAATAGCTGAACGCGCGCACGACGCTCACGGTCTGCTCCGGCGTCAGCTTGCGCAGCTTTTTCTCGAGTGTCTGCGCGGCTTCGCGGTCGTCCTCGCGGTGGAACTTGACGGCGGTCTGGCGGATCGTCTCGACGACGTCGAACACCGCGTCGCCTTCCTGTTCGCGCAACACCTCGCCGAGCAGCCGGCCGAGGAAGCGGATGTCCTCGAACAGCGGGCGGTCCTTGTCCTCGCGGGTGCGGGCGCCGGGCGCCTTGACGGCCGCGGCTGCTTCGGCGGCAGCCGCGGCCTTGGTCGTGCGTTTCGTCGGACGTATCGGGGCTTTCGGTTTGGTTGCCGGTTTCGCGCGGCCGTTGGCGGCGGCGGTGCCCGTCAGGGCGTCGGAGGAGGGCAAGGCAGCATTGCGGCGCGCGGTACGCGCCGATCCGGAAGACTTCACGATGGGGTTTCCTTGGGAAAGCACGAGTGAACAGGGGAACTGCGGTCAAGCTACTTCTGCGGCACTTCCGCGCATCCACGCCCCCCCCCGCGCCTGGCGGCATGCGGGCCGGCGCCCGCGCCCTGGCGGGCGCGAGCGTGCGTGCTACCATTGTTCGGTCTTCAATCCCGTCCTTCGATGCACCTGCAATGAATTCCGAGACCCTTCCAGCACAGTCGCCCGCGACGCTGACGATTGCCTCGCGCGAGAGCCGCCTGGCAATGTGGCAAGCCGAACATGTGCGTGATGCGCTGCGCAAATTATATCCAGCTTGTGACGTAAAGATCCTCGGCATGACGACCCGCGGCGATCAAATTCTCGATCGCGCGCTGTCGAAAGTCGGCGGCAAGGGGCTGTTCGTCAAGGAACTGGAAAGCGCGCTCGCCGACGGCCGGGCGGATCTTGCCGTGCATTCGCTGAAGGACGTGCCGATGGCGCTGCCCGACGGCTTCTCGCTGGCCGCGATCATGAGCCGCGAAGACCCGCGCGACGCGCTCGTGTCGAACGACTACGCGTCGCTCGACGCGCTGCCGGCGGGCGCCCTGGTCGGCACCTCGAGCCTGCGCCGCGAGGCGATGCTGCGCGCGCGCTTTCCGCACCTGCAGGTGCAACCGCTGCGGGGCAACCTCGACACCCGGCTCGCGAAGCTCGACCGCGGCGATTACGCGGCGATCATCCTCGCGGCCGCAGGCCTGAAGCGGCTCGGGCTCGGCGCGCGGATCCGTGCGCTGCTCGACGTCGAGGACAGCCCGCCCGCCGCAGGCCAGGGCGCGCTCGGCATCGAGATCGCGTCGCACCGCCACGACGTCGCCGCGTGGCTCGCGCCGCTGCACGACGCGCCGACGGCGCTCGCGGTCGAGGCCGAGCGGATGGTGTCGCGCGCGCTCGGCGGCAGCTGCGAGGTACCGCTCGCCGCGCATGCGGTATGGCGCGCGGGCGAGCTCTACCTGACCGGGCGCGTATCGACGACCGACGGCACGCGCATCGTGACCGCCGAGGCGTGCGCGGCGGTGATGAACGTCGCCGACGCGCTCGCGCTCGGCCGCGCGGTGTCCGACGAGCTGGAGGCGCAAGGCGCGCTCGACATCGTCCACGCGCTGCTCGCCGGCCAGCAGGCCGACAAGGGCAACGCCTGATGGCGGGCGCCGCGCGCGCATTCACCGCAGTGCTGACGCGGCCCGACGGCCAGTCGGCCGAACTGGCGGCGCAACTGGCCGGCGCGGGTTGCGACGTTCTCGAATTCCCGCTGATCGACATCGCGGCGCTGGACGATCCCGCGCCGCTCGCCGCCGCGTTCGCGGCGCTCGCGGACTACGCGCTCGTGATCTTCGTGTCGCCGAACGCGATCGACCGCGCGCTCGCGCAATTCGGCGCGATCTGGCCGCACGGGCTGCCGATCGGCGTGGTCGGCCCGGGCAGCGTCGCGGCGCTGGCGCGCCACGGCATCGCGGCGCCCGACTACCGCGTGATCGCGCCGCAGGCGCCCGACGACGGCAGCGCGCCGCATTACGATTCCGAAAGCCTGTTCGCGTGCATCGACGCCGCGTTCGGCGGCGCGGCCGCGCTCGCCGGCAAGCGCGTGCTGATCGTGCGCGGCGACGGCGGGCGCGAATGGCTCGCCGAGCGGTTGCGCGACGCCGGCGCCGAGGTGAGCCTCGTGGCCGCGTACCGGCGCGTCGTGCCGGAACCGCGCATCGGCGCATGGCAGCGCGTGCACGCGCTGCTCGGCGGCGCGCCGCACGCGTGGCTCGTCACCAGTTCCGAGGGCGTGCGTAACCTGCACGAGCTCGCGCAGGCGCATCTGACCGAGGCCGAGATCGACGCGCTTCGGCATGCGCCGCTCGTCACGCCGCATCCGCGGATCGCGCAGACCGCGCGCGCATTGGGTTTTGATAGGATTACGCTGACCGGCGCGGGCGATGAGCGCATCGTCCGCGCGTTTCGAACGATGGCCGACGAGGCCGTCCAACCGACCGCCGCACCGGTGACTACACGCATGACAGATACCAACGATTCCAAAAGCGTCTCATCCCAGCCGGCCGCTGCATCCGCGCCGCCGCCCAATCGCCCTTACTCGCCGCCTGAGCCGAAGGCGCGGCGCGGCGGCGGCACCGCAGTCCTGTGGTTCGTCATCGTCGTGCTCGGCTGCGCGGGGGGCGTCGGCGGCTACGCGCTCAATCGCAAGCTCGACCAGCTCGACGCGTCGGCGGCCGCACGGCAGAAAGTGCTCGACGCGCAAGCGGCCGAAACGCGCGTGAAGACCGAGCAGGCGCTCGCGAGCACGCATCAGGTCGACTCGCAGCTCGCGCAGCTCGAGGGCAAGCTCGCCGATGCGCAGAACGCGCAGCAGGCGCTGCAGCAGCAGTACCAGGATCTCGCGCGCAACCGCGACGCGTGGCTGCTTGAGGAAGTCGACCAGATGCTGTCGACCGCGAGCCAGCAACTGCAGCTGACGGGCAACACGCAGCTCGGGCTGATCGCGCTGCAGAACGCCGACGCGCGCCTCGCGGCATCGCAGAGCCCGCAGGCCGTCGCGGTGCGGAAGGCGCTCGCGCAGGACATCGAAAAGCTGAAGGCCGCGCCGTCCGTCGACCTGACGGGCCTCGCGATCAGGCTCGACGACGCGATCGCGAAGATCGACGCGCTGCCGCTTGCCGGCGAGGCGATCGTTCCGCATGCGGCGCCGAAGGCAAGCTCGCGCGCCGACGTCGCGAAGACGGCCGCCGCGACCGGCGAGCCGCGCTGGAAGGTCTGGTGGCACGACTTCTCGGCCGGCGTCGGCCAGCAGTTGCAGGGGCTCGTGCAGGTGCGCCGCATCGATAACGCGGACGCGATGCTCGCGTCGCCGGATCAGGGCTATTTCGTGCGCGAGAACGTCAAGCTGCGCCTGTTGACCGCGCGGCTGTCGCTGCTCGCGCGCAACGAGCCGGCGATGAAGGCCGACCTGCACGCCGCGCAGGCGTCGCTCGGCAAGTACTTCGATCAGGCCGCGAACGACACGCAAGTCGTCGAGGCGCTGCTCAAGGAGATCGACCACGCGTCGGTCGCGGTCGCCGTGCCGAACCTCAACACCAGCCTGAACGCCGTTCAGCAGTTCAAGAGCCGGGGGTGACGATGACGCTTCGAGGAATCGTTTGGCTCGCGATCCTGTTCGCGATCGCCGCGGCGCTCGCGACTGTCGGCCGCTTCGATACCGGGCAGGTGCTGCTCGTCTATCCGCCGTACCGGGTCGACCTGTCGCTCAACCTGTTCGTGGTCGGCATCGTCGTGCTGTTCATCGCCGTCTACGCGCTGCTGCGCATCGTGCGCAACATCTGGCAGATGCCGCAGCGGGTCGCCGCGTACCGCGCCCGCTCGCGCAACGACAAGGCGCAGGCGTCGCTGCGCGACGCGATCGCGAACCTGTACGCCGGGCGCTTCTCGCGCGCCGAGAAGGCCGCGCGCGATGCGCTCGCGGTCGACGTGAACCAGGGCGCGGCGAGTCTCGTCGCGGCCACCGCCGCGCACCGGATGCATGAATATGCGCGCCGCGACGAATGGCTCGCGAAGGTCGGCGCGCCGGAGTGGCAGGACGCGCGCCTGCTGGCGGCCGCCGACATGCGTGCGGACGCGCGCGATGCCGATGGCGCGCTCGCCGCGCTGGCCGAGATGCAGGCGTCGGGTGGCAAGCGCATCCATGCGCAGCAGGTCGCGCTGCGTGCGCAGCAGCAACTGAAGAACTGGGCCGAGGTGCTGAAGCTCGCGAAGGCGCTGGAAAAGCGCGAGGCGCTGCATCCGGCCGCGGCGGTGCGGCTGCGCCAGCAGGCGGCCGAGAACCTGCTGCGCGAGCGCCGTCACGATCCCGATGCGCTGCTCGAAGTGTGGCAGTCGCTGTCGGCCATCGAGCGGCAGTCGCCGCGCCTCGCCGATCTCGCAGCCGAGCTGCTCGTGTCGCTGGAGCGCCGCCCGGAAGCGCGCCGCATCGTCGAGGACGCGCTCGCGCACAATTGGGACGCGCGGCTGCTGCGCCGCTACCCGGACACGGCCGGCGCCGATGCGCTGCCGCTGATCCAGAAGGCCGAGTCGTGGAAGAAGGATCATCCGGAGGACCCGGACCTGCTGTTCGCGCTGGGGCGCCTGTGCCAGCAGCAGCAGCTGTGGGGCAAGGCGCAGTCGTTCCTCGAGTCGGCGCTCAAGCTGGCCGACAACGACGCGCTGAAGGTGCGCACGCATCGCGCGCTTGCGCGCCTGTTCGAGCATCTGGGCGAGACCGACAAGGCGGCGAAGCACTACCGCGAGAGCGCGCTCTCG
>NZ_JGVW01000114.1 GCF_000687455.2 Burkholderia sp. lig30 | reverse complement strand
GCCGGCCCGATCGGGCCGGCAGGCACCGATAGACGGCGCGCGGATCGTCCGCGCGCCGGTGGATTGAGCGAGAAGCGATGAGAGACGAGCTGCTGGCCACGGTCAATGACGAACACGCGACGGTCGAAGCCTTCGCGTCTCTGCTCGCCTATGAAGAGAAGGCGCTGACGACGCCCGAGCCGCTGGAAATGCTGCCCGGCATCGTCGAGAAGAAGACCGAGCTGCTCGACAAGCTCGCGAATCTAGAGCGCACGCGCGACGCGCAACTGGGCGAGCTCGGCTTCCCCGCCGGCAAGAAAGGCATGGACCAGGCCGCCGAGCGCGACGCCCGCCTCGCCAGCCACTGGCAGCTGCTGCAACAGTCCGCCGAGCGGGCTCGCCAGGCCAACGCAAACAACGGCATGCTGATCCGCATCCGGATGGACTACAACGAACGCGCGCTCGCGGTGCTGCGCGCAGCGCCCGCGCAGGTCGGCTTCTACGGGCCGGACGGCCGGGTCGCGACGCTCGTGCGCTGACGCGGCGGCCGCCCGCACGCGCCACCGCCCCTCCCGCCACACCCCTCACTCGTCGCTGACGCCCGCCGCCAGCGCGACGGCCTGAATCCGCGCGCGATGCACCGCGTCCTTGATGCGCGCCGGATCGTCGCCGAGCGTGCGCGCGATCGCGCCCGCATCGACGCTGCGCGCCGCCACGAGCGCCTCGCGCAACCGCTCCGCCTGCGGATACGGCTGCACGGCAAACCCGAGCCGGCCGCGCGCGTCCGCTTCGCACGCCTGCACCACCTCGGCGAAGCGCGCCGGCTTGCGCAGCGCGTCGGTGCGCTCGAACAGGCGCACCAGCGCCGCCGCCCCGAATTCCATCACGCGATGCAGATTGCCATGCTCGCGCGCGACGACGAGCGCGAGGTCGCGGCACTCGTTCGGCACCCGCAGCCGCTCGCACAGCGGCTTGAGCAGGTCGACGCTGCGCCCCTCGTGGCCGATGTGGCGCGGCAGCACGTCGGCCGGCGTGGTCGCCTTGCCGAGATCGTGCGTGAGCGCGGCGAACCGCACCGCCAGCGAATAGCCCTGCTTCGCCGCGTGATCGACGACCATCATCACGTGAACGCCCGTATCGACTTCCGGGTGATAGTCGGCCCGCTGCGGCACGCCGAACAGCGCGTCGATCTCCGGCAGGATGCGCGCGAGCGCGCCGCATCCGCGCAGCACCTCGAACATCCGCGACGGCCGCGCCTCCATCAGCCCGCGCGCGACTTCCTGCCAGACGCGCTCGGCGACGAGCGCATCGGCCTCGCCCGCGTCGACCATGCGCCGCATCAGCGTGTTCGTCTCGTCGGCGACGGTGAAGTCGGCGAAACGCGCGGCAAAGCGCGCCACCCGCAGGATTCGTACCGGATCTTCGACGAACGCGTCGCTGACGTGGCGAAAACGCCGCGCGCGCAGGTCCGCCTGGCCGTCGAACGGATCGATCACCGGCCCGATCAGCGCGCCGCCCGGGCTCACCTCGCGCGCCATCGCGTTGACCGTCAGGTCGCGCCGCGCGAGATCGTCCTCGAGCGTGACGTCCGGCGCGTAGTGGAACCGGAAGCCGTGATAGCCGGCCGCCGTCTTGCGCTCGGTGCGCGCGAGCGCATATTCCTCGTGGGTCTCCGGATGCAGGAACACCGGAAAATCCTTGCCCACCGGCTTGAAGCCCTGCGCGGCCATCTGCTCGGGCGTCGCGCCGACCACGACGTAGTCGCGGTCCTGCACCGGCACGCCGAGCAAGGCGTCGCGGATCGCGCCGCCGACTGCGTAGACATTCATCGCGTAGGCTCGTATTCGGGGATCACGTGCGTCTCGCGGCGCGCGCCGTCGATCCACTGCTGCACGGCCGGCAGCGCGGTCACGCGCTCGACGTAGCCGCTCGCCTCCGGCGACAGGCCGGGCGCATAGGTGTTGAAGCGCATCACGACGGGCGCATACATCGCGTCGGCGATGCCGAATTCGCCGAACAGGAACGGCCCGCCCGACGCTTCGAGGCACGCGCTCCACAGCGCATCGATGCGCGCGACGTCGGCAAGCGCGTCGGGCGTCGCCCCCTGCCCCGGCAGCGATGCGCGCACGTTCATCCCCATCGCCGAGCGCAGCGCGGCGAAGCCGGCATGCATCTCCGCCGCGACGCAGCGCGCATGCGCGCGCTCGAGCGCGTCGGCCGGCCACATCGGATACTCCGGATGGCGCTCGGCGAGCGTCTCGGCGATCGCGAGCGAATCCCAGATCGCCAGCCCGTGATCGTCGATCAGGCACGGCACCTTGCCCGACGGCGAGTGTTCGAGAATGCGCGCCTTCGTATCGTCGCGATGCAGCTCGACGACGATCTCCTCGAACGGAATGCCGAAGTGTGTCATCAGCACCCACGGGCGCATCGACCACGACGAGTAGTTCTTGTCTCCAATGACGAGTTTCATGACGGGATTTCCGAAAAGATCCAGGGTGAGGAACAGGCTCAGCGGCGCGCGCGGAACCTGGCGAAGCGGGACCGCTGCGCGGCGTCGCCGAGATACGCCGGCGCGATGCTCTCGAGGCTCGCCGGCTCGATGCCGAGTTCCGGCGCGAGCGGGCCGGACAGCACGTTCGGCACCGACATCGACGCGAGATTGTCGCGCGTGAGCATGGGCTCGCCGGGCAGATGCTCGAACACGATCGCCTGCAGCCGCGCGAGCGCGTCGGGCAACCGGACGATCCGCGCCTGGCGGCCGACCAGCGCGCCGCAATAGCGCACCAGCGCCTCGAGCGTATAGACCGTCGGCCCGCCGAGTTCGTAGGTCTTGCCGCGCGCGGCGGCGAGATCGAGCGTGTTGACGATCGCCTGCGCGACGTCGCCGACGAACACCGGCTGGAACCGCGCGTCGGGCATCGCGAGCGGCAGCACCGGCAGCGCCAGCTGCAGGCTCGCGAAGGTATTGAGGAACGCGTCGCCGGGGCCGAACACGACCGACGGCCGGAAGATCGTCACGCCGAGCGGCGTCGTCGCGGCGACCGCGTGCAGCGCGGCCTCGCCGTCGCCCTTCGAGCGCTGGTACATGCTCGGGCCGTGCGAATCCGCGCCGAGCGCGCTCAGGTGCGACAGGCGCGGCACGCCCGCCTCGACGCATGCGCTCGCGAGCGCGGCCGGCAGCGCGACGTGCGCCCGCTCGAAGCCCGCGCCGTACGGCGTGCCATGTCCGTCGTGCAGCACGCCGACGAGGTTCACCGCCGCGTGCGCGCCCGCGACGAAGCGGGCCAGGTGGCGCGCGTCGAACCCCTCCAGCTCGACGATCTCCACCGGCAGCATCGCCAGGTGGCGCGCATGGTCGCGCCGCCGGGTGCCGATCCGCACGCGCTTGCCCGCGGCGATCAGCGCGTTCACGAGACGGCTGCCGATGAAGCCGGTGCCACCCAACAGCGCGACGGTCTGACGGTCCATGGTCGTGGCTCTCGAAAGGACACTGCCGCGTCTCGCGCGGCAGTGTGCAGGTTGCGGGTCAGGGCGAGATGGTGCCCAGGCGCTTCTTCAACGACTGCGGCTTGCCTTCGAACAGCGCCGCGTAATAGGTGGTGTTCGACAGCACGTTCTTCACGTAGTCGCGCGTTTCGTTGAACGGAATCGTCTCTGCGAAGATCGCGCCTTCCACCGGCTGCGTCAACACCTTGCGCCACTGGCGCGGACGCCCCGGCCCGGCGTTGTAGCCGGCCGTCGCGAGCACCGCCGAACCGCCGAGCGACTGGTAGGTGTCGGACAGATACCAGGTGCCGAGCTGGATGTTGGTGTCGATGTCGTGCATCTGCGCGCGCGAGATCGTGCCGAGGCCGAGCCTCTTCGCGACGAGCTGCGCGGTGGCGGGCATCAGCTGCATCAGGCCGCCCGCGCCGACCGACGAGCGCGCGTTGGTGACGAAGCGCGACTCCTGGCGGATCAGCCCGTACGCCCATTCGACGTCGAGGCCGGTCGACTGCGCGTAGCGCTCGACGATGTCGCGGTACGGCGACGGATAGCGCAGCGAGAAATCGTGCTCGGCCTTCGTGCGGTCGGCGGTGTTGACCGTGCGGTCGAGCAGGTCGACGCGCTTGCCGTATTCGGCGGCGGCGAGCAGCTGGCGATCGGTCATCCCGCGCAGCGGCCAGTTCCACTCGCGGTTGCCTTCGAGGCGCAGGTTCAGCGCGTAGAAGCGCTGCGCGAGCGCGAAGCCCGGCACCTTGCCCATCGCGTTGATCTCGTCGTCCGTGACCGCGGTGCGCGGCGGCACCCGCGTGCGCTGCCCCAGCTCCTCGCCCGCGAGCTGGCCATAGAAATTGAACTGGGCGGCGATCTGCTCGAACTCCTGGTTCGCCTGCAGCGTGTCGCCGCTCTGCTTGAGCGCGCGCGCATGCCAGTAGACCCATGCCGGGTCGTTGCGCAGCGACGGCGGCATCTGCTCGACCGACCAGCGCACCATCGGCCAGTCGCCGACCAGCAGCGCGCTGCGCGTGCGCCACTCGTATGCGCCGCTGGACAGCGGCGCGCTCGACGATTTCTGATACCAGACCGACGCGAGCGGCGAGCGCTTCAGTGCGCCCTGATAGCCGATCATGCCCCAGCCGATCGCCTGCTCGGTCTTGGTCAGCGACGGCGCGACCGACGCGAAGGTCGACGCGGCCATGTCCGGATCGTTGCGCGCGATGCGGCCGATCGCGAGCAGCGCGAGCTGATGCGACGCGGCATCGGCGCCGACGCCGCGCGCCAGGTAGAGCGGCGGCGCGCCGGTCGCCTGATCGAAGCCGGCCGGGCGCGGGCCGAGCGCATCGAGCATCTTGCCGCCGAGCGTCGTGTAGTTCTGCTCGAATGCGACGCGCACCTGCTGCCAGACGTCGTCGCTCGTGAACTGCTGGTTGACCGTCAGCGCGGTGACCAGGTCGACGCACGCGTCGCCGTAGTATTTCGGCTCGGTCAGCAGCGCGCGGGCCGCGTCGGCGACGTTCTCGCCGCGCGCGGCGCGCGACTCGAGCGCATAGCACTTCACCTGCGTATCGTCGTCGAGCACGAAGCGCTTGTACTGCTCGTCGAAATTGCGCCAGTCGTGGCGCGCGCCGAGCACCAGCAGGTAATCGTTGCGCATGCGGTCGGCGATCGCCTGGCCGTCATAGCGCTGCAGGAACGACAGCACCGGCGCGTCCGGCGCGTCGGTGCGCGCGCGGCCGCTCGAATCGAACAGTTGCGGCTTGATCTGGAAATACTCGAGATACGACGACACCGGGTAGCTCGGGATCGTCGCGGCGAGCTGCGCGGCCTTCGCCGCGTCGTTGCGGCGCGCGGCCTCGCGCAGCTGGATGAAGGTCTGGTCGTCCCCGGAAAGCGTGTCGTCGGCAGGCGCCGCGCACGCCGCCGTGCCCGTGACGAGCGCGGCCGTGGAAAGCGTCAGCGCGACCGCGCGATATACTCGAAAAAGGCTGTTCGACATCGTTATGAATGGAGCACGAAGTGAGCGAAAGCATAGCACGCAACCCTTTGCCCGAACGGAAGCAGGCGCTGCGCCGTGCGCTCACGCAAGCCCGCCGCGACGCGCAGGCGCAGCCCGGCACGAACGCCGCGCTCGACGCGCACGTACGCGATTTGCTCGATCGCGTCGCGCCCCGCACGGTGGGGTTCTACTGGCCGCTCCCGGGCGAATTCGACGCGCGACCGGCGGTGCTCGCATGGTGCGCGCGAGGCGATGGACGGCAGGCGGCGCTGCCGGTGATCCGCGAACAGCGCACGCCGCTCGAGTTTCATGCGTGGGACGCCGCCACGCCGATGCGCGACGGGCATCACGGCATTCCCGAGCCGGCGTCCGGCAAGGTCGTCGTGCCGGACCTGCTGCTGATCCCCTGTGTCGGCTTCGACCGCCGGTTGTTCAGGCTCGGGTATGGCGGCGGGTATTACGACCGCACGCTCGCCGCATGGCCGGCGCAGACGCCGCCGGTCACGGTGGGGGTCGCGTACGAGGCGTGCCGGGTGGATGCGCTGCCGGCCGAGGGACACGACCTCGCGATGCGATGGGTCGTCACCGAGGCAGGCATCCATCAAGGCGTGTGACGGCTTCGGCGCATTCCTCGCGCCCGGCCCTTCTGGCGGCCGGCGCCAGCCCGTTATTGGCGTGAACAGGCGCTAGCGGCCGGCTGCGCCCGCATGCGCGGCGTCGTGCGCCGCGAATCTCGCCGCGCATGCGCCGCGCACGCGCTCGGCAAGCATGAGCCAGCTTTCGCCGCGCACGCGGCGGAACACCCGGACGGTCTGCGGATACCATGGCGAATCGTCGCGCGCGTGCATCCAGCGCCAGTCGACATCCCGGTCCGGCAGGAGCACCCAGCACGGCGTGCCGAGCGACGCGGCCAGATGCGCGGTCGACGTGTCGACGCAGACGACGAGATCCAGTTGCGCGACGATCGCGGCCGTGTCCGCGAAATCCTCCACCTCCGATCCGAGGTGAAGCAGCGGGAGTCCGTTCGGCGGGTCGCGCGCCTCGTCCTCGCCCTGCCCTTTCTGCAGGCTCACGAAACGTGCGCCCGGCACGTTCCAGAGCGGCGCGAGCGTCGTCAGCGAAGGCAGCGAGCGGTTCGCGTCGTTGTGATGCAGCGGATTGCCCTTCCATACGAGCCCGATCCTCGGTCCCGGCGCCAGCGCGTCGAGCCGTGCGCGCCAGCGGGCGACGCTCGCCGGCTCGGGAGCGAGCCGCAGCGGCGGCGGAATCGTGTCCACGGTCGTGCCGACATGCAGCGGCGCGCTGAGCAGGCTCGTCCAGCAGTCGAACCGCGACGAGCCGGCCATCGCATCGTCATGATCCAGCACCGCATCGACGCCCGCCACCCCGCTCATCAGGCGGCGCAGCGGCGGCGCACACGCGAACGCGACGTGCGCCGCGCCCCGCGCCTTGAGCATCCCGAAATAGCGGCCGAACTGCAGCATGTCGCCGAGGCCGTCCTCCTGCCAGACCAGCAGCGACTTGCCGGCGAGATCCTCGCCCTGCCACTGCGGGCAATGCAGCAGCGTGCGCGTCGTCATGTGAACGAACGCGGGCTGCACGTAGCGCGACTCGTAGAGCCGCCATCCCTCGTCGAAGCGGCCGAGGCCGAGCAGCAGCACGGCGAGGCCGAAACACGCATCCCCGTAATCGGGATGCAGCGCCAGCGCCTGCCGGTAGGCGGCCTCCGCTTCGGGCTGGCGGCCGAGCAGCCCGAGCGTCACGCCGAGGTTGTAATGCGCCTCGGCCAGCGCCGGGCGCAGCGCGCGCGCGTGCTCGAAGCTCGCCAGCGCGTCTTCTTCGCGGCCGAGCGCGCGCAGCACGCAGCCAAGGTTGTTGTGCGCGTGCACGAGGTCCGGGCGGCAGCGGATCGCGTGCCGGTAGGCCTCCTCCGCTTCCGCCAGGCGATCGAGGTTGTGCAGCGCGATGCCGAGGTTGTAGTGCGCTTCGGGATGGTCCGGGCTGTGCGCGATCGCCTGCCGGCATGCCGCCTCCGCTTCGGACAGACGCTTGAGGTCGACCAGCAGCGCGCCGAGGTTGGCGTGCGCCTGCGCATAATCGGGGCGGATGGCCAGCGCGAGCCGGCACGCGAGCTCGGCCTCGGCGAACCGGCCGAGCGACTTCAGCACGCCGCCGAGGCTGTCGAGCGCTTCCGGAAACTGCGGCCGGATGGTCAGCGCCTGGCGGTAGGCCGCGTCGGCATCGTCGAGGCGGCCCAGCGCCTCGAGCACGTTGCCGAGCCGGTGGTGCGCGTCCGCGTGGTCGGCGCGGGCCGCGACCGCCTGCCGGTAGGCCGCCTGCGCGTCGTCCAGCCGGCCCGCGTCCTGCAGCGCGATGCCGAGGTGATAGTTCGCGTCCGCGTGGCCGGGCTCGAGCGCCAGCGCCTGCCGGAACGCGGCCTGCGCCTCGGCGCGCCGGCCGAGATCGTAAAGCACCGCGCCGAGCAGGTCGTGAAGCACCGCCCGGCCCGGATCGTGCGCCACCAGCGCGCGATAGATCCGCTCGGCTTCGGCGAAACGCCACTGCGACATCAGCAATGCCCCCAGTCCCTGCCAGGATTCGTCGAAATCGGGCGCCGCGCCGATCGCGTGCGTCCAGCACGATTCGGCCAGGGCGGGCTCGTCCAGGCCGAGCGCGCAGACTGCCGCGATGTGCCACGCCCGCCCGAGCAATGCCGGGTCGGCCGTGCCCGCGTCGAGGAGCGGCGCGACGATCGCGCGCGCGGCGGCAAAATGTCCGCTTTGGCAGAGCGCCGCGGCTTGCTGGATGGGGTTCGTGTCCACGAGAGTCGGTGTCGGATGGGGCGCGGGGAGAAGCGGCATGCAGCTTACCGAATCGGCACGCGCCCCGGTCACGCGAATTGAGCGTGCCGCGCCGGGCAATTCGGCGGATTACCGCTGCGCCGTAACGGAATCGCCGCAATTGCGGCGATACACTTCGATGCGTGGATCGCGGACTACAGCGACGCCGCCGCCCGCGCGGCCGTGTCGTACAGCCCGGACGCATGGCGCAGCAGTTGCGCCGCGTCGCCGATCTGTTCGTTGGTGAGGCCGCTGTCCTTCAGCGTCTCGATCAGGCAGTGCTCGCGCACCTCGCGGTATTTCAGGCACAGGTCGCGCCCGGCCTGGGTGGCGGAAAAGAACACTTCCTTGCCAGTCTTTTCGCTCTTTACATATCCTCTGGCTACGAGCTTCTTCAACGCGTAAGTCGCAACGTGCGTATCCTCGATGTTGAGCACGAAGCAGATGTCGGCGAGCTTCTTCTTGCGCTCGCGATGGCTGACGTGATGCAGCAGCGAGACTTCGACCGCCGTCATGTCCTTCGCGCCCGCCGCCGACATGCAACGGACCATCCAGCGGTTGAACGCGTTGCCCGCCATGATGAGCCCGTATTCGAGCTCGGACAGCTCGGCGCTCGCGTCGGAAACCAGATGTTCGGAAGAAACGAATCGAGTCGGGTGAGGCTTCATGGCACAGGCGGCACGGGATCGGAATCGGGGTCAGCGAAGTGTACGTCAGAAGCCGCTGACCGCCAGCTAGGCATAAACGCTTATTGGTAAATTATCGATATTTTATTGACAATGTACGCCACCACTGCACCGCGACGCGACTCCGACCAATGACGCCTCCACGCCTCTACCCGTTTGGCGAATCCGCACTCGTCTGCGAAGTGCCGCCGCCCGCCACGCTCGACTGCCAGCGCCGCGTCTGGGCGGTCGCGGCAGTCGCGCGCGGCTGGCCGCACGTCGTCGACGTCGTGCCGGGCATGAACAACCTGACGATCGTGTTCGATCCGCTCGCGACCACCGCCGACGCGTTGACGCCCGCGCTGCTCGACGCGTGGGAGACGACCACTGCCGACGCCGCCGGCGGCCGCGAGGTCGAGATCCCGGTCGAATACGGCGGCAAGGCCGGCCCCGACCTGCAGGCCGTCGCCGCGCACACCGGCCTGCCGGCCGACGAGGTGGTCGCCCGCCACGCGGCCGGCGAATACATCGTGTTCTTCGTCGGCTTCAAGCCGGGCTTCGCGTATCTGGGCGGCCTCGACGCCGCGCTGCACGTGCCGCGCCGCGCGGCGCCGCGCCTCGAGGTGGCGGCCGGGTCGGTCGGCATCGGCGGCGCGCAGACCGGCATCTACCCGACAGCCTCGCCTGGCGGCTGGCAGTTGATCGGCCGCACGTCGAGCGTGCTGTTCGACGCAGCCCGGCAACCGCCGACGCTGCTCCTGCCGGGCGACCGGGTGCGTTTCACCATTGCGGGAGTCCACGCGTCATGAGCCACTGCAAAGCGCCAGGCAGCATCGAGGTGGTGCGGGCCGGCCCGTTGTCGACGGTCCAGGATCCGGGGCGGCGCGGCTCGCGCCATCTCGGCGTCGCCCAGGGCGGCGCGCTCGACGGCCTCGCGCTCGAGGTCGGCAACCGGCTCGTCGGCAACCGCCCGGACGCGGCGGCCGTCGAGATCACGCTCGGCCCCGCCGCGTTCCGTTTTCCGCGCGCGACGCGCATCGCGATCACCGGCACCGAATTCGGCGCGGCGCTCGACGGCAAGCCCGTGTATTCGTGGTGGAGCCTGCCCGTCGAAGCCGGCCAGACGCTGACGCTGTCGGTCGCGCGGCGCGGGATGCGCGGCTACCTGTGCGTCGCGGGCGGCATCGACGTGCTGCCGGTGCTCGGCTCGCGCAGCACCGATCTCGCCTCGCATTTCGGCGGGCTCGGCGGCCGCGCGCTGCGCGACGGCGACCGGCTGCCGGCCGGCGTGCCGCCGGCGAGCGCGCCGCGCTGCCTCGCGCCCGATGCGCCCGAGTTCGGCGTCAAGGCGCCGGCCTGGTGCGCGTTCGTGCGCGTCGACGAGCCGGCGCGCCGCCCCAGGAGCGCGCATGCGCCATGGACGATGCCGGTGCGGGTGCTGCCCGGCCCCGACTACACGTCGTTTTCCGCCGCGTCGCAGCAGGCCTTCTGGGATGAGGAGTGGCTCGTGACGGCGAACAGCAACCGGATGGGGTATCGCCTCGCCGGCGTCGAATTGATGCGCGAGCGGCCGGTGGAGCTGCTGTCGCACGCGGTGCTGCCCGGCACGATCCAGGTGCCGCCGAACGGCCTGCCGATCGTGCTGATGAACGATGCGCAAACCACGGGCGGGTATCCGAGGATCGGCACCGTGATCCGCGCCGACCTGTGGAAGCTCGCGCAGGCGCGCCTGAACCTGCCGATCCACTTCGTGCGCGCGACGCCGGAGATCGCACGGGACGCGCTCGCCGCCGAGCGCGCCTACCTGCGGCAGATCGACGTCGCGATCGCGATGCGCGAGGAGGCGCGCCAGCGCTTGCAGTCGCAGGCGGCCTGACGTGGAACGGGCGGGCGCCGCCTGCGCCGCGCAACATGTGCACGAGTACATCATGGAAATCGATCTGAATGCCGATCTCGGCGAAGGGTGCGGCGCCGACGAGGCGCTGCTCGGTCTCGTCACGTCGGCGAACATTGCGTGCGGCTGGCACGCGGGCGGCGCGGGCACGATGCGCGAGTGCGTACGCTGGGCCGTGCAGAAGGGGGTGGCGATCGGCGCGCATCCGAGCTTTCACGACCCGGAGAATTTCGGGCGCCAGGAGATGCGGCTGCCGGCGGACGAGATCTACGCGGGCGTGCTGTATCAGCTCGGCGCGCTGTCCGCGATCGCGCGGGCCGAGGGCGGCCGCGTCGCGCACGTGAAGCCGCACGGCGCGCTGTACAACCAGGCCGCGCGCGATCCGCTCGTCGCGGAAGCGGTGGTGGCTGCGATCCGCGATTTCGATCCGTCGCTCGCGGTGTTCGGCCTCGCGAGCAGCGTGCTCGTCGACGCTGCACGGCGCGCGGGGCTGGTTGCCGTCGAGGAAGTGTTCGCCGATCGCGGCTACCGCGCGGACGGCTCGCTCGTGCCGCGCAGCCAGCCCGGCGCGCTGGTCGACGACGAGGGCGAGGTCATCGCGCGCACGCTCGACATGGTGCGCGAACGGCGGGTGCGCGCGGTCACCGGCGAGTGGGTACCGCTCAACGCGCAGACCGTCTGCCTGCATGGCGACGGCCCCCATGCGGTGGCATTCGCGCAGCGCATTCGCGCGGCGCTGGAGGCGGCGGGGGTCGATGTGATCGCGCCGCCCCACTGCGGCGACGTCTCGCAGTCCTGACAATCACGCTTCGTACAAGAAAAAAGCGCCCTAAAGGCGCTTTTCCGTAGATTTCTTCCGCTACCCGACGCACCACCGCTACGGCTGGCGCGTCGACATGGAAGCCGTCTGGCGACGGCACCGGAAAACCCGGTTCCTGATCGAGAAACGTCCACCGCCGCCCGATGCTGCTCCCCCGGTTGGACGGCAAGTCGTGCTGGTCTGCAAGTCTGCCCGCATGCGATGGACGTTCGACGATGGTTGGCCCCGTCGTGCATGCCGCTATCGCGCAGCCGGCACGTCATGCACGTGCCGGCAACGCTAACCCCGCGCTGTTTTTTTGCTTCCCCGTAGAACTTAATCTTTGTTTTCAATTTTTCAAACTTGTGGGATGAAGAATAGGTTCGCCCCCAACCGGATGTCAATCGTTTCAAACACTGCTTACCGACGAATCCCGGGTTTTCCTGATCCACACGTACATCGGTGCGGCGCGCACGCAACACATGTTCCGGCAATCAAACGGGGAGCGATCTATAGACGGTGAAAGGGCCACACCGTCAGCTCGCATCGACCCTGTAGCCTTGCTCCCGTAACAATTCGAGCACGCCCCGTCGGCCGCCGAGATGCAGCGCGCCGATCGCGACGAACAGCGGCCGGTTCGGCGCGGCAAGCGCCGTCATCCGCGCGACGAAGCGGCGGTTGCGCTCGTACAGGATCTTGTTGTCGATCGAATGGGACACCGCTTTCGAGCGCGCGAGGCGCTCGGCCTTCACGGCCGCCCACGCGGCGAGCGCGTCGGCGTCGCCGATGCGCCACAGCCGGTGCAGCGCCTTCACGTCGGCGGCGTTCTGCGCGGGCGTCTGCGCCATGTCCTGCGCGAGCATTTCGCGCTGCTCGGCCAGCGTGAGCCCGGTGAACGCGCGCATCTGCTCGGCGAGCGTCTCGAGCCCCACCACCTTGCCGCCGCGCTTCTTCAGGAACACGTTCTGCAATTGCGCCTCGGTGCCGTACTCGGTCTGCAGCCCGGCCAGCAGCGAATCGTAGGTTTCGACGACGAGCGCGGCAAGCCACGGCCGCATCTTGCGGATCTCGGCGAGCGCCGCCGGATTGCCGCGCAGCCGGTTCGCGAGCTGCTGCCACAGCGCGGCCGGCAGCAGGCGCGGCAGGCACGGGTAATTGCAGATGCCGTATTTCGACACGTCGTCCTGCGATTCGAGCAGGTCGTCCGGCGACAGTTCGAGCGCGAGCGTCGGCGACGCGGCCAGCGCGGCGAGTACCGGCGGGCGGAACGGCTGCGCGGGCGGATAGTCCGCCGGGTCGCCGGTGTGCAACGTGCCGAGCAGATAGAGCGTCACCTTTCCCTTGGTCGCGACGTAGAACGGCATCCGTGCAGGCTGCACGCGCACCGCGCCGCTCGCGACCGTGCCGTTCGACGTGGCCGGCGATGCGTGAAAGCCGGGCAGGCTGACGCGGGGCTGGGGCATCTGCGCCGGATGGAGCGGCGCCGTCGCCGGCGGGCTCCGTTCCGCACGCACCGCCTGCGCGGGCATGCACACGCCGGCCGCCGCGCACGCGCCGGCCAGCGCCGCGCCGGTCACGGTGCGCACGCCCCAGCGGCGAGCGTTGCAATACGCGCGGCGCATGCGCGTACCGCCGAAGCACCCTCGGCGCGCCGTCGAATCGCGCGCCGCCGACCCTTCAGGCATTCGCCTCCCCCACCTCCTCCGCGCGATGACAGGCAACGCGCCGTCCGTCGACGTCGCGCAGCACCGGCTCCTCGACACGGCAGCGCTCGACCGCATACGGACAGCGCTGATGGAACGCGCAGCCCGACGGCGGATTGAGCGGCGACGGCATCTCGCCCTGCAGCTTGATCTGCACGCGGCGGTCTTCCTCGAAGATCGCGGGCGTCGCGGACATCAGCGCACGCGTGTACGGATGGCGCGGCCGCGCGTAGATCGTCGCCTTGTCGCCCAGCTCGGCGACGCTGCCGAAGTACATCACCATCACGTCGTCCGCGACGTGCTCGACGACCGCGAGATTGTGCGAGATGAACACGTAGCTCGTGCCGAACTGCTCCTGCAGGTCCATGAACAGGTTGAGGATCTGCGCCTGGATCGACACGTCGAGCGCGGACACCGGCTCGTCGGCGACGACGATCTGCGGATCGAGGATCATCGCGCGCGCGATCGCGACGCGCTGCCGCTGGCCGCCCGAGAACATGTGCGGATAGCGTTTCGCGTGCTCGGGGCGCAGGCCCACCGTGCGCATGATCTGCGCGATGCGCTCCGCGCGCTCGGCGGCGCCCAGCCTGGTGTTGATCGCGAGCGGCTCGGCGAGCGTCTGCTCGACAGTCTTGCGCGGGTTGAGCGACGCGAACGGGTTCTGGAACACCATCTGCACGCGGCGGCGCAAGTCGGCCAGCGTCTGCCGGTCGGCGCGGGCGACGTCGCGGCCGTCGATCGTCAGATGGCCGGACGTCGGCGTCTCGATCATCGTCAGCTGGCGCGCGAGCGTGGACTTGCCGCAGCCCGACTCGCCGACGACGGCGAGCGTCCTGCCGCGCTTCAACGTGAACGACACGCCATTGAGCGCCTTCACCGTGCCCTGGCCGAACATGCCGCGCCTGACGGCGTAGTGCCGGGTCAGCGCGTCGGCGACCAGCACCGCGTCGTCGTGCGGCGTGCGCGGCGTTTCGTGGACAGCATTCATCGCGGCCTCCTGTCGGGCGACGCTGGCGCGTTGACGCTTGCGCCGCGCCCATGCAAAGCAGTCGGGTCAGGGTTGGACAGATTGAGCGGCATGATGCAGCGCGCGCGCATCGCGTCGTTGCCCGGCACCAGCGCGGCGAGCGCCGGCCGCGCGTCGCGGCAGGCGTCGACCGCATACTTGCAGCGCGGCGCGAACAGGCAGCCGGACGGCCGATCATCGCGGCCCGGCACCATGCCCGCCAATGCGGCAAGGCGCCGCGCCCCCTTGTTGTGCTCCGGGATCGCCGCAAGCAATGCTTCGGTGTACGGATGATGCGGCGACGCGAAAATATCCGGCACGCGGTTGGTCTCGATGATCTCGCCCGCGTACATCACCGCGACGCGCTGCGCGACCTCCGACACCACGGCGAGATCGTGCGAAATCAGCACGAGCGCCATCCCGCGCTCCTTCTGCAGCGTCACGAGCAGGTCCATGATCTGCGCCTGGATCGTCACGTCGAGCGCGGTGGTCGGCTCGTCCGCGATCAGCAGCTTCGGGTTGCACGCGACCGCCATCGCGATCATCACGCGCTGGTTCATCCCGCCCGACATCTGGTGCGGGAACGTGTCGATGCGGTTCTTCGCGTCGGGGATGCCGACCTGGTCGAGCAGCGCCAGCGCGCGGCGGTTCAGCGCGTCGCCGCGCAGCCCCTCGTGCAGCTTCAGCACCTCCTTGATCTGGTAACCGACCGTGTAGCTCGGGTTCAGGCTCGTCAGCGCGTCCTGGAACACCATCGCGATGTCCTTGCCGACAATCTTGCGCCGCGCCTTCGGCGACGCGCTCAGCAGGTCCACGCCATCGAACGTGATCTCGTCGGCGGTCACGATGCCCGGCGCGTCGATCAGGCCCATCAGCGCCATCATCGTCACGCTCTTGCCGGAACCCGATTCGCCGACGACGCCCACCACCTCGCCCGGTGCGATCGACAGGTCGATCCCGTCGACGGCGGGCAGGCCGTTGAAATCCACCGCGAGATTGCGGAGGGTCAGAAGGTCGGTCATAGGTGTCCTCGCCGGGCCGCCCCACGCGGATTCACGGCCCCTCGGGGGGCAGCGGGCATTGGGGATCGTTTCATTTACGCCATCCGTTTCAGTTTGGGATCGAGCGCGTCGCGCAGCCCGTCGCCGAGCAGGTTGATCGCGAGCACCGAGATCAGGATCGACAGGCCCGGCATCGTCACGATCCACCACGCATTGTCGATGTAGTCGCGCGCCGACGCGAGCATCGCGCCCCACTCCGCGGTCGGCGGCTGCACGCCAAGGCCGAGGAAGCCGAGCGCGGCCGCGTCGAGGATCGCCGACGAGAAGCCGAGCGTCGCCTGCACGATCAGCGGCGCCGTGCAGTTCGGCAGCACCTGCGAGAACATCAGGCGCGGCGTGCCGGCGCCCGCGACGCGCGACGCCGGCACGTATTCCTTCTGCAGCTCGCCGAGCGCCGACGCGCGGGTGAGGCGCACGTAGCCCGGCAGCGCGACGATCGCGATCGCGAACATTGTGTTGGCGAGGCCCGGGCCGATGATCGCCACCACCGCGACCGCGAGCAGCAGCGACGGCAGCGCGAGCAGCACGTCCATCACGCGCATCACCGGCGTGTCCGCCCATTTCTGGAAGAACGCGGCGACGAGCCCGAGCACGATGCCCGGAATCAGCGCGAGCACGACCGACACGAAGCCGATCCAGAACGACATCCGCGCGCCGTACATCAGGCGCGAAAGGATGTCGCGGCCCGCTTCGTCGGTGCCGAGCACGAAGCGCCAGTTGCCGCCTTCGAGCCAGGCGGGCGGGATCTTCACGTAGTCGCGGTATTGCTCGATCGGGCTGTGCGGCGCGACGAGCGGCGCGAACAGCGCGACCAGGATCAGCGCGAGCACGACCGCGCCCGCGCCGACCGCGCCGCGGTTGCGCGAGAAGTTGCCCCAGAATTCGCGCAGCGCGAGCGCGCGGCCGCCGACCGGCGCGGTCTCGCGCGGCATGGCGTTTTGCAGGTTGCTCATGATTTACCTCGTGTGGCGGATGCGCGGATTCAGCACGCCGTACAGCAGATCGACGGCCAGGTTCACGACGATCACGAGCGTCGCGATCAGCAGGATGCCGCCCTGGACGACCGGATAGTCGCGCCGGCCGATCGCGTCGATCAGCCACTTGCCGACGCCGGGCCACGAGAACAGCGTCTCGGTCAGCACCGCGCCGGCGAGCAGCGTGCCGACCTGCAGGCCGATCACGGTGACGACCGGGATCAGCGCGTTGCGCAGCGCGTGCACGACGATCACGCGCGCGGGCGACAGCCCTTTCGCGCGCGCGGTGCGGATGTAGTCCTCGCGCAGCACTTCGAGCATCGACGAGCGGGTCATCCGCGCGATCACCGCGAGCGGGATCGTGCCGAGCACGATCGCCGGCAGGATCAGGTGGCTGACCGCCGACTTGAACGCGCCTTCGTCCGGCGCGAGCAGCGCGTCGATCAGCATGAAGCCCGTCACGTGCGGAATCTCGTATTCGACCGCGATGCGCCCGGACACGGGCGTCCAGCCGAGCGTCGACGAGAACACCATGATGAGGATCAGGCCCCACCAGAAGATCGGCATCGAGTAGCCGGTCAGCGCGGTGCCCATCACGCCGTGATCGACGACGGTGCCGCGCTTGAGCGCCGCGATCACGCCGGCGGGCAGCCCGACGGCGAGCGCGAAGAACAGCGCGCACATCGACAGCTCGACGGTCGCCGGGAAGCGCGCGAAGAACTCGCCCGCGACGCTCGTATTGGTGATGATCGACGTGCCGAGGTCGCCGGACAGCGCGCGGCCGATGTAATGGACGTACTGCACGGCCAGCGGCTGGTCGAGCCCGAGGCGTTTCATCGCCTCCGCGTGCATTGCGGGATCGACGCCGCGCTCGCCCATCATCACTTCGATGGGGTCGCCCGGTATCAGATGAATCAGCGCGAACGCGAGAATGGTGATGCCGATGAAGGTCGGGATCACCATGCCCACGCGGCGCAACACGAATCGGAACATGGTGCGTCTCGTGAATTCGGGTGGGAAATGTGCGACCGGCGACGAGGAGCGCATGGCCCCTCGTCGCCGGATCGTGTCAGGCCGGTCTTCTCAACGGCAGTAGCTTACGCCTGCTTCGTCACTTCATGCCGACACCGTCGAAGCGCGCATAGCCGAGCGGCTCGATGCGCATGTCGACGACGTTCTTGCGCACCGGCTGGTAGACCGTCGAGTTCGCGATCGGCGAGAACGGCAGTTGCTGCGCGAAGATCTGCTGCGCCTGCGTGTAGAGCTTCGTGCGCGCGTCCTGGCCGGTCGTCGTGCGGCCCTTCTGGACCAGATCGTCGAACGGCTTGTAGCACCACTTCGAGAAGTTGTTGCCCTTCACGGCCTCGCAGCCGAGCAGCGTGCCGAGCCAGTTGTCCGGGTCGCCGTTGTCGCCGGTCCAGCCGATCAGCATCGTGTCCTGCTCGCCCGCGTGCGCGCGCTTCATGTACTCGCCCCACTCGTACGTGACGATCTTCGCCTTCACGCCGATCTTCGCCCAGTCGGCCTGGATCATCTCGGCCATCAGGCGCGCGTTCGGGTTGTACGCGCGCTGCACCGGCATCGCCCACAGCGTGATCTCGAAGCCGTTCGGGAAGCCGGCCTTCGACAGCAATGCCTTCGCCTTCGCGGGGTCGTTCGGCACCGCCTTCAGGTTCCTGTCATACGACCATTGCGTCGGCGGCATCGGCGCGGCCGCGGCCTGGCCCGCGCCCTGATAGACGGAATCGATGATTGCCTTCTTGTTGATCGCCATGTCGAGCGCCTGGCGCACCTCGAGCTTCTCGAGCGGCTTGTGCTCGACGTTGTACGCGAGGTAGCCGAGGTTGAAGCCCGGCTGCGACGGCATGTCGACGCCGCCATCGGCCTTCAGCGTCGCGATGTCCGCCGGACGCGGGTAGCTCATCACCTGGCACTCGTTGCGCTTGATCTTCTGCACGCGCACGCCCGGATCGGGCGTGATCGAGAAGATCAGCTTCGACAGCTTCACCTCGCCCTTCTTCCAGTAGTCGGGATTGCCGTCGAAGCGGATCGTCGCGTCCTTCGTGTAGCTGCGGAACACGAACGGGCCGGTGCCGATCGGCTTCTGGTTGAGGTCGGCGGCCTTGCCCGCCTTCATCAGCTGGTCCGCGTATTCGGCCGACAGGATCGATGCGTATTCCATCGCCATGTTCTGGATGAACGGCGCGTTCGGCTCGGACAGCGTGAAGCGCACGGTGTACGGATCGACCTTCTCGATCTTCGCGATCAGCTTGTCGAGGCCCATGTCGGTGAAGTACGGGAACGACACCGGGTACGCCTTGCGGAACGGCTGGTTCGGATCGAGCATGCGCTCGAACGTGAACACGACGTCGTCCGCGTTGAATTCGCGCGTCGGCTTGAAGAAGTCGGTCGTGTGGAATTTCACGCCATGCCGCAGATGGAAGGTGTAGACCTTGCCATCGGGCGACACGTCCCAGGCCTGCGCGAGGCCCGCTTCGACCTTCGTGCCGCCGCGCTCGAATTCGACGAGACGGTTATAGACGGTGAATGTCGCGGCGGTGAAATCGACGCCGGTGGTGTACTGCGCGGAATCGAAGCCCGCCGGACTGCCTTCTGAGCAGTAGACGAGCGTCTTGTTCGGGATCTGCGCGAACGCAGTGCCCGTGATGCCGAGCGAGGCCGCTGCCACGCCTGCGATGGCGGTAACACGCAAGGCGCGCAACAGACGGTGATGTTCCATGTTTCCTCCAGGTCTCCGGTCTGAACCGGCCCCGGGGGGCCGGCGTACGCGGATATTACTTGAGCTTTGGACAACGGAACAAGTTGAAGAAAATGCCAATGCAGACAGCCCGCGAACCGATTTCAGGCAATAAAAAACGCCTGCCGTCCATCGACGGCAGGCGTTCTCTCGGTTCCTGCGCGACGCGGCGCCCGCGTCACGCCTTTTTCGTGAACGCGTTGCACCAGCCCTTCGACGACACCTGCTTGCCCGGAAACGCGGCGCACGGGCCCGAGGCCGCGCCCGGCTTGCCCTGGTACAGCATGCACATCGCGCACGCCTGCCCCGCGGCGTACTTCGGATACTTGGCCTTGTCGACCTTCGTGGCGTCCGCCCGATAGCCGAGCGCCTGCGCGGCCGGATCGCTCTCCGAGAGCATCGGTGCGTCAGCCAGCGCGTCACGCGACAGCGCCAGCGCCGATACGACGCCGACGCTCGAGATCAGGAAACTCCGACGGGATGTTTTCATGGGGACTCGCTCCAACGTTATCGGGTTGAAGGCTGCGCGCGACGCAGCCTGTCAAAAGCATACGCCCCGGACATGCGGATGCGCGTCCCCAGATTCCCTAGGGCCTGTTCACGCCAATCCGGGCCGCAGACAGGCGAGGGATGCACCGGCGGCGGCGGGCGCCGCCGCCGTCAGCTGCGCGAGACCATCTCGCCGACGCGCTGCGCGAGCGCGAGCGACGCGGTCAGCCCCGGCGACTCGATGCCGAACAGGTTCACCAGCCCGCGCACGCCATGCTGCGCCGCACCCTGCAGGACGAAGTCGGCGGCCGGCTCGCCGGGCCCGGCGAGCTTCGGCCGGATGCCCGCGTACGCGGGCTGCAGCGCGTCGTCCGGCAGGCCGGGCCAGTATGCGCGGATCGACGCGTAGAACCCTTGCGCGCGGGCCGGATCGACGTCGTAATTCGGCGTGTCGATCCATTCGACGTCCGGGCCGAAGCGCGCCTGGCCGGCGAGGTCGAGCGTCAGGTGCACGCCGAGCCCGGCGCGGTCGGGCATCGGGTAGACCAGATGCTTGAACGGCGAGCGCCCGGACAGGCTGAAATAATTGCCACGCGCCAGATACAGCGGCGGCACCCAGCGCGGATCGAGCCCGCGCGTACGGCGCGCGAGCGCCTGCGCGCCGAGGCCCCCGCTGTTGATCACGCACCTCGCCTCGATCTCGGTCGGCGCTTCGCCGCCCGTACGCACGACGAAGCGCTCGCAACCGACCACCTCGATCGACTCGACCGGCGATTTCAACGCGCACATTGCGCCGCCGCGCTCGGCGTCGCCCAGCAGCGCGAGCATCAGCTGGTGGCTGTCGATGATGCCCGTGCTCGGCGAGAACAGCGCCTCGACGCATTCGAGCGCCGGCTCGAGCGTCTGCGCCTCGACGCGCGACATCGGCATCAAGTCGAGCACGCCGTTTTCCTCGGCGCGCGCGGCGATCGCCTTCAGTTGCTTCACCTGTGCCGCGGAGGTCGCGACGAGCAGCTTGCCGACCCGGCGGTGCGGGACGTGATGCGTCTCGCAGAATTCGTAGAGCAGGTCCCGGCCCCGCACGCAGGCAAGCGCCTTCAACGAGCCGCTCGGGTAGTAGAGCCCGGCGTGGATCACCTCGCTGTTGCGCGAACTCATGCCGGTGCCGATCGCGTCAGCCGCCTCGAGCACGAGCGTCTCGCGGCCGCGCGCGGCCAGTTCACGGGCAATCGCGAGCCCGACCACGCCCGCGCCGATCACTACGCAATCCGTTTGCTCCATGGTCATTCGAATCGAGAGAATGGATGACGATTGTACCTCTTGGCCAAAGCGCACGCGACCGGCGTCAGAAGCCGATCGGACGGCGTTTCGCGACGCCCTCGTCGGCGCGGATGTCACGCGCCTCGACCGCATCCCGCCCGTCGAGCCGGGCCGCGCCGAACGCGTGCAGCAGCGCGCGGCGCATCGTGCGCGGCGGCGTCGCGGCGAGCACGTCGAGCGCCGCGTCGCCGAGCGTCTCCGGAAAACGCCGGCCCCACGCGTGCGACGTGCGGATCTCGTCGTAGATCGTCTGCGCGATGCGCCGCGCGCCGGCCGCGTCGGGCGGCGCGATTTCGTAGACGTTCATCCGGTTCAGGATCGGTTCCGGAATCGCGTGCGCGTCGTTCGCGGTCGCGATCCAGATCACGTTGCCCGCGTCGATCGGCACCTCGGCGAATTCGTCGACGAACGCGCGCGCGGTGTCGTGCTCGAGCAGCGCATAAAGCGCGCCGAGCGGGTCGTACTGCGCGTCGCTGCCCGCCTTGTCGATCTCGTCGACCGCGATCACCGGGTTCGCATAGCTGCCGTTGACGAGCGCGTCGAACACCTTGCCCGGCTTCGCGTTCTTCCATTGGGACGACGCGCCCGACAGCACCCAGCCCGCCGTCAGCGAACTCATCGCCACATAGTGATACGACGTGCCGAGCAGTTGCGCGAGCGCCTTCGCGAAATGCGTCTTGCCGATGCCCGGCGGCCCGAGCAGCAGAAGCGGCATCAGCTCGAGGCGGTCGTCGGTCTCGAGGCACAGCGCGACCTGCTTGCGGACGTCGTCGAGCGGCTCCGCGAAATTCGGCAGCGCATCGTTCAGCGCGTCGAACGACGGCATCCGGTTCGGCTTCACGCAAAAGCGGAGATTGCCGGCCTTGAGCATCTTTTCATAGGTAGCGCGCAGCGCATCGCTCGCGCCCTCGTTGAGATCGTTCAGCGCCGTCTCGACTTGCTCCAGGTCGTACACCGTGCTGAACGACGCCACCGCCAGTTCCTGTTTCACCATCGCCGTCGTCATACCAACCTCGTCACCGCTTGCGCGCCGCCACATCAGACCCTTTCGATTTCAGTGTAGCGGGCCAAAACCCCCGCGCAAGCGGTGACGAGGTT
>NZ_JGVW01000113.1 GCF_000687455.2 Burkholderia sp. lig30 | reverse complement strand
CCATTCCCGCGGGTAGCGCGTGCAACATTTCCCGCCTCCCTGACCAGGACTGCCATCTTCATCCATCGCCCTCATGTTTCCGCCGCCCCCGCCGATACGCGCCCCTTTCGGCCCGGAAATCGAAAACGTGTGGATGTACCACGGCGTGTAATTGAACGAGTTGGAATCGCCGCTGCTCAGTTCGACCCGCCGAGGTACCTCAACCGTCGTGGACGCATTCGTCCGCAAACCGGTGCATCCGGCGAGAAACACCGCCAAGGCAGCCATCACGCCAGCCCATCGTTTCACGTTCATTCGCCCCCTCCTTCGTGGTTGTTCGTGCCGTCAAAAAACAGCGAGACGTGGAGGGTCTGCTGGCACGTCAGTTTCGGATCGGCCACGCTGCAATACCCCGTCGCCCACGCGTCGTTCGCTTCCGGGTTCTGCAGGCGCCCGCCTTCCGGCATCGGTTCCGGCCATTTCACGTTCATTTCACAAGCCCTCGCCTCACACCGTTCGGATATGCGTCATTCCACTCTTCATCCGGCGAACCTTGTGCGACGTAAGGATCGTCGTCCGCGGGACGCACCGCCACCGAGTTGTGTCCACTCGCATTGCCGTCGGCTACCATGATCTTGACTCGATCGCCCGGCAGAAAGATCGCCCATACCCCACCGGATCGGCTCCCGTCATACTGCGGAATCTGAACGTTCTCGGCTTTGTACCAAGATCCAGGGGCCTTCGCGCCAAGTCGCTTCACGTCCTTAAATGCCAGCCACCGCACCGTTACCCTCAAGTCCGGCTGCCATTCCCGCGGGTAGCGCGTGCAGCAAGATTCCGCCCCCCCGCCAGAGGGCCGCCCGTCCTCACGTACCGGCATCACATTCGGCCCGCCACCACCGATACGCGACCCTTTCGGCCCGGAAATCGAAAACGTGTGGATGTACCACGGCGTGTAATTGAACGTCTTGGTCCCGCCACTACTCAGCTCAACCCGTCGAGGTACCTCAACCGTCGTGGCCGCATTCGTCTGCAAACCGGTACATCCCACGAGCAACACCACCCAGGCAGCCACCACGCCAGCCCATCGTTTCACGTTCATTCGCCACCTTTGTCGTGGTTGTTCGTGCCGTCAAAAGTCAGCGCAATACAATCGCCGATCCCCGTCGCGCGGCCTTCGTCAGGCATCCGACACAAACCTTCTTCGGCGAGAGACCGACGACCTGATTCAGCGGCCCGGGCAACTGATGCAGCGACGCATGCGCCAAGAACTTGCCCGTCGTGCCGTGCACGATCCCGGTGGAATCCATCTGCGTGAAGCTGCCGTTGGTTTCCAGGCGGATGGATCGCGCTCCGCGCAGCACGATTTCATCGGCTTCGAGCAGAATCTGCTTCTGTGCACGTGCGACGATTGATTGGGTCAGGGCGTGAAGCACGATATCGCCAGCGGCAGCGACGAATTTCACCGGCCCTTTCTGTGCGATAAAACGAATGGTGTCGCGTATGCTCGCGAAGAAACCCCGACCGCCCGCGATTCCAACGTGCCCTTCGCTGGTCACAGCAACTTGCCGAGCCGCCACGTGCGCGGTGGCGGGTGTGACAAGTTGCACGCCGGCCTTGCCTGCGATCACCAGATGCGGCTCGGCCAGTTCCGGAAACGGATTGCCATCGTGCGTCGCGCCACGCAACTGGTCGTTCTGTGCGGCGATCGTTCTGGCGATATCGGACTGCTGGCCGTCAGCTTCCTGCGCCTGCGCTTCCAGAGCCGCCCGGCTCATGGCGTCGTGCAGGTGCTGCGCGTCGTCGAGCTGGGAAAGAGTCACGGCCATGTCTTTCACATGCCCCTGCGCCCCTGACTTGCCCTGCGTGGTAATCAGCATGCCCATTGCCGATCGCACCACGCCCCACAGACTCGTCGCCAACTCGAAGCCCCGGCCACGCTCGTCCTGCCGCCCCGCATTGCCCGCGATACGCGTGATGTACCCCAGGTTCAACTGCGACGCACCTTCGTCGCTCGACAGATGCGCCTGGATCTTCCCGTTCGTATCGTCGAAGGCGAGCGTGTTCGCACGCCGGCCGCCGATCTCCCGGCTGCGATAGCCGGCCAGCGCCTGGTTCTTCGGCAAATCGAACGGCGGCATGTTGAATGCATTGGTCGCGCTGCCCACGATGATCGGCAAATCCGGATCGCCATTGACGAACGAGACTTCGACCTCATGCCCCCGGCGCGGCAGAAAAATGCCGCCGAACTGATCGCCGTGCCATGCGCCGGCAACGCGCACCCAGCAGCTCGAACGCTCGTCGTTCCTGCCGAGCCGGTCCCACAGAAACTGCAGCTTCACCCGGCCATACGCATCGGTCCAGATCTCCTGATTCTCCGGGCACGTCACCACCGCATACTCGACACCACTCACGCGCGGCTTCGCGATCGTGCGCAACAGCCGGAACGGCTCGCTGGTCGGCTGCGCCGTGAAGTCCGCCTCGCAGCGGTAGCACTGGCCGGAACCCGACGCTTC
>NZ_JGVW01000112.1 GCF_000687455.2 Burkholderia sp. lig30 | reverse complement strand
AACCAGCAGCGGCTGTCGTGCACGTAGTCGTCGAACAATCTGATTGCCTCGTCGGGCAGCGCGTCGAACCTCTGCCGGGAGGTGTGTTCCTTCAGGAACGGAACCACCTCCGCAACCGGCTTCGGCAACACGTCGTCGGCAGGATCGTAGGCCTGCGCAACCGACGTGCGCAGGGCGTGAAACTTGATGACGCCGACGTCCACCAGCGACATGTGCGGCGTATCGCTGCCCGGTTGCTCGCGAGCCACCCGCAGCGTCTTTGCGGAATGGCCGTGTGTGGAGTGATGCGGCGGCTGTGGCGCCGCGTCAGCCTCCTTGACGGACAGGCTTGCGCGCTCCCCGGGGTGGAGATATGCCAGCAACAGCCGCATTTCCTCCGCGCCCTGTCGCAAATCGCTCCGGTCGTTGACGGTCATATCGCCCTCCGTTTCTCCCGGACGGCCGGATTGCGGCCGCTTGTCGGCAGCCACGCCAGCGTAGGCGACTTCCGCGTACAACGCTTCCGTCCGGTTCCGGATCTCCCGATCGACATCGTTGACCGCTTGCTCCGCCGCCTGGGTCGCGGGAACATTTTCCGGGTACGGCCGGCTCGCTTTCGCCCGCGACACTTCCGCCATCGCCTTGTTGCGTCGGGCGCTCAATTCCCGCAGTTGCGGATCCTCCGGTGCCGCCTTCTCCATCGCCTGCGTCATCTTGCGCGGCGTCAGTCCGTCTTCTCTGGCCCGCTCGAAGAATTTCTGCCTCGCGAGATAGCGGCCGTCCGCGGGCTGCGCGCGCAGTGCCCGCCAGCTCAGCATCTGCTCCATGCCGAAGCGCATCGCGTCCTCCAGACGGGTGACGGTGTGGGTCGTCTTGAGCCAGGCGTTGAAGGCGGCGATGGTGTCGGGGTGGAGTTTGAAATCTGGTGCAAGATATTCGTTTTCCGAAATTGCATCCGCTTTCATCAGCGGCACGCCATACTCGAGCGCGGCAATGTACATGTCGTGCAGCGCGATCTGGCTGAGCTTCCGCTCGTCCACGCCCACCCCGGCGCCGTCGCACCCCTTGCCCTGATCTCCCGGCCCGTATCCGCCACCGACGTCGGAATGCACGCCCGGATAAGCAATCTCCCGCCGCACCTCGCCGCCGGCATAACGGTCGCCCTGACGGATCGAGTCGAGCGGAAAGCTCATCCGCTGTTCGTGGATCGAGAACGCATGCACGCAACCGCGAACGGAATCTGGAATCGCGAGCCCCCCGTTGCTGGCGAAGTGCGCGTGGCCGTCGAGGAAATCCAGATTCAGCGCGGTACGAAACGAATCCGGCAAGCCGACCGAGGCGACCGTGTCAAACAGGCCCATGAAGTTGACCTGATACGGCAGCGCGCGATAGCGAGGGGCGTCGCCCAGTGTGCCGTTCGGCGCCCATTCGTTCACGAGCTTGTGCACGAATGCGCGAGCCGCAGCCGCGCCGCGCGAGAAACCGATCACGTTGATCCAGATCTTCTTGACCGTGTTTTCGGTGCTGGCCTCGGAATGCGCGATCTGGAGTCGCCTCAGGCGAGGCTCGAAGTATTGATCGAACGTTTGCTGGTCGCAGAAGGCACCGATGTTGCTGAGCGCCTTGGCGTCATCGTCAGGAATCAATTCCCACCGGGAATCTTTCACAATCGCGCCATACACCGCATTGAGCACACGCGTGTAGGCCCAGACACATCGCTGGTTGAAACCCTTCGCGAGCACCTTGCCATCTTGCGAATACGTTGTCTCGCCGATCTTTTCGAACGGCGTGCCGACGCCGGGAATATAAAATGAATACATCCCTCGATCATTTTCGTCCAGCGCTGCGTTATACAACCGAGCCACGTTTGTATGGTGCTGAGTATTCGAGTCTCTCCATTTAGGATTGTCTTTGTCGTCGTTGTTGTTCGTGCCATCAAAAAACAGCGAGATGTGCAGGGTCTGCTGGCACGTCAGTTTCGGATCGGCCACGCTGCAATAGCCCGTCGCCCACGCGTCGTTCGCTTCCGGGTTCTGCAGGCGCCCGCCTTCCGGCATCGGTTCCGGCCATTTCACGTTCATTTCATTAACCCTCGCTTCACACCGTTCGGATACGCGTCATTCCATTCTTCGTCCGGCGCTCCCTGTGCGACGTAAGGATCCGTTGCAGCGGGCGGACCGGCATCGCGAGCAAGATCGCGTGCATTGGGATTCCCGACGACGATCTTCACTCG
>NZ_JGVW01000111.1 GCF_000687455.2 Burkholderia sp. lig30 | reverse complement strand
GTTATAGGATCAAGCCTTACGGGCAATTAGTATCGGTTAGCTGAACGCATTACTGCGCTTACACACCCGACCTATCAACGTCCTGGTCTCGAACGACCCTTCAAGGGGATCTAGTCCCCAGGGATATCTCATCTTAAGGCGAGTTTCCCGCTTAGATGCTTTCAGCGGTTATCTCTTCCGAACATAGCTACCCGGCGATGCCACTGGCGTGACAACCGGTACACCAGAGGTTCGTCCACTCCGGTCCTCTCGTACTAGGAGCAGCCCCCTTCAAATATCCAACGCCCACGGCAGATAGGGACCAAACTGTCTCACGACGTTTTAAACCCAGCTCACGTACCTCTTTAAATGGCGAACAGCCATACCCTTGGGACCGGCTACAGCCCCAGGATGAGATGAGCCGACATCGAGGTGCCAAACACCGCCGTCGATATGAACTCTTGGGCGGTATCAGCCTGTTATCCCCAGAGTACCTTTTATCCGTTGAGCGATGGCCCTTCCATACAGAACCACCGGATCACTATGACCTGCTTTCGCACCTGCTCGACTTGTCGGTCTCGCAGTTAAGCACGCTTATGCCATTGCACTATCAGCACGATTTCCGACCGTACCTAGCGTACCTTCGTACTCCTCCGTTACGCTTTGGGAGGAGACCGCCCCAGTCAAACTGCCTACCATGCACTGTCCCCGACCCGGATCACGGGCCAAGGTTAGAACCTCAAACAAACCAGGGTGGTATTTCAAGGACGGCTCCACCGAAACTAGCGTTCCGGTTTCATAGCCTCCCACCTATCCTACACAGATCGGTTCAAAGTCCAATGCAAAGCTACAGTAAAGGTTCATGGGGTCTTTCCGTCTAGCCGCGGGTAGATTGCATCATCACAAACACTTCAACTTCGCTGAGTCTCGGGAGGAGACAGTGTGGCCATCGTTACGCCATTCGTGCAGGTCGGAACTTACCCGACAAGGAATTTCGCTACCTTAGGACCGTTATAGTTACGGCCGCCGTTTACCGGGACTTCAATCAAGAGCTTGCACCCCATCATTTAATCTTCCGGCACCGGGCAGGCGTCACACCCTATACGTCCACTTTCGTGTTTGCAGAGTGCTGTGTTTTTATTAAACAGTCGCAGCCACCAGTTTATTGCAACCCCTTCACCCTTCCCCCGCAGGGGGGTCAAGCTACAAGGGCGTACCTTATCCCGAAGTTACGGTACCAATTTGCCGAGTTCCTTCTCCCGAGTTCTCTCAAGCGCCTTAGAATACTCATCTCGCCCACCTGTGTCGGTTTGCGGTACGGTCATCGTTAGACTGAAGCTTAGAGGCTTTTCTTGGAACCACTTCCAATTGCTTCGCGACCTGAGTCGCTCGCGCCACACCCTTGAATTCCGCGCCCGGATTTGCCTAAGCGCCTTCTCCAATGCAGCGACCGGGACTTCCAACACCCGGACAACCTTCCGCGATCCGTCCCCCCATCGCATCTAACAATGGTGCAGGAATATTGACCTGCTTCCCATCAGCTACGCATTTCTGCCTCGCCTTAGGGGCCGACTCACCCTACGCCGATGAACGTTGCGTAGGAAACCTTGGGCTTACGGCGAGGGGGCCTTTCACCCCCTTTATCGCTACTCATGTCAGCATTCGCACTTCCGATACCTCCAGCACACTTTCCAGTGCACCTTCGCAGGCTTACGGAACGCTCTCCTACCATGCACATAAATGTGCATCCGCAGCTTCGGTATATAGCTTAGCCCCGTTACATCTTCCGCGCAGGACGACTCGATCAGTGAGCTATTACGCTTTCTTTAAAGGGTGGCTGCTTCTAAGCCAACCTCCTGACTGTTTTAGCCTTCCCACTTCGTTTCCCACTTAGCTATATTTGGGGACCTTAGCTGGCGGTCTGGGTTGTTTCCCTCTTGACACCGGACGTTAGCACCCGATGTCTGTCTCCCGTGATTGCACTCTTCGGTATTCGGAGTTTGCTATGGCGGGGTAATCCGCAATGGACCCCCCAACCATGACAGTGCTCTACCCCCGAAGGTGAGACACGAGGCACTACCTAAATAGTTTTCGGAGAGAACCAGCTATTTCCAGGTTTGTTTAGCCTTTCACCCCTATCCACAGCTCATCCCCTAACTTTTCAACGTTAGTGGGTTCGGACCTCCAGTACGTGTTACCGCACCTTCATCCTGGCCATGGATAGATCACCTGGTTTCGGGTCTACGCCCAGCAACTGAACGCCCTATTCGGACTCGCTTTCGCTACGCCTGCCCTATTCGGTTAAGCTTGCTACTGAACGTAAGTCGCTGACCCATTATACAAAAGGTACGCCGTCACCCCTTACGAGGCTCCGACTGTTTGTATGCATGCGGTTTCAGGATCTATTTCACTCCCCTCCCGGGGTTCTTTTCGCCTTTCCCTCACGGTACTGGTTCACTATCGGTCGATCACGAGTATTTAGCCTTGGAGGATGGTCCCCCCATCTTCAGACAGGATTTCACGTGTCCCGCCCTACTTGTCGTACACCTAGTTCTTCCACACTGTTTTCGTCTACAGGGCTATCACCTGCTATGGCCGCACTTTCCAGAGCGTTCAACTAACAATACAGATAAAGAGTACAGGCTCTTCCCATTTCGCTCGCCACTACTTTGGGAATCTCGGTTGATTTCTTTTCCTGCGGTTACTTAGATGTTTCAGTTCACCGCGTTCGCTTCACATAGCCTATGTATTCAGCTATGGATACTCCAGAAGGAGTGGGTTTCCCCATTCGGACATCCCCGGATCAAAGCTTGTTTGCCAGCTCCCCGGGGCTTTTCGCAGGCTACCGCGTCCTTCATCGCCTGTGATCGCCAAGGCATCCACCACATGCACTTGTTCGCTTGACCCTATAACGAGTCTGTCTCACAACAGGTCGCTACAGGTTTGAGTTCTCGCGTTGTGCCGTATTCCAATTGAGCCGAACATAGAGTTCGAATCATCTTGAGATACATCGATACAATCACAACCCGGATAGTTTCCACGTCCATCTCAAAGACGCTTCCGCTATCCAAATTACTTACTTCTTCCTGATTGTTAAAGAACGACAGCCGATATTTTCATATCGCTCTGACTGGCTCAATCGCCAATGACAAAGACTCGACCACGTCGAACGCTTGTCATTGAAGATTGGTGGAGGCAGACGGGATCGAACCGACGACCCCCTGCTTGCAAAGCAGGTGCTCTCCCAGCTGAGCTATGCCCCCATACAGAGACTTCCCAGGTGTGCTGTGCCAGACAATTGGTGGGTCTGGTTGGATTCGAACCAACGACCCCCGCCTTATCAAGACGGTGCTCTAACCGACTGAGCTACAGACCCCTGAGTCTGTCTAAATTTACAGCCGATAAGCGTGAACGCTCAACTTTCGCGATAGCTCTGGAAAGGAGGTGATCCAGCCGCACCTTCCGATACGGCTACCTTGTTACGACTTCACCCCAGTCATGAATCCTACCGTGGTGACCGTCCTCCTTGCGGTTAGACTAGCCACTTCTGGTAAAACCCACTCCCATGGTGTGACGGGCGGTGTGTACAAGACCCGGGAACGTATTCACCGCGGCATGCTGATCCGCGATTACTAGCGATTCCAGCTTCATGCACTCGAGTTGCAGAGTGCAATCCGGACTACGATCGGTTTTCTGGGATTAGCTCCCCCTCGCGGGTTGGCAACCCTCTGTTCCGACCATTGTATGACGTGTGAAGCCCTACCCATAAGGGCCATGAGGACTTGACGTCATCCCCACCTTCCTCCGGTTTGTCACCGGCAGTCTCCCTAGAGTGCTCTTGCGTAGCAACTAAGGACAAGGGTTGCGCTCGTTGCGGGACTTAACCCAACATCTCACGACACGAGCTGACGACAGCCATGCAGCACCTGTGCGCCGGTTCTCTTTCGAGCACTCCCGCCTCTCAGCAGGATTCCGACCATGTCAAGGGTAGGTAAGGTTTTTCGCGTTGCATCGAATTAATCCACATCATCCACCGCTTGTGCGGGTCCCCGTCAATTCCTTTGAGTTTTAATCTTGCGACCGTACTCCCCAGGCGGTCAACTTCACGCGTTAGCTACGTTACTAAGGAAATGAATCCCCAACAACTAGTTGACATCGTTTAGGGCGTGGACTACCAGGGTATCTAATCCTGTTTGCTCCCCACGCTTTCGTGCATGAGCGTCAGTATTGGCCCAGGGGGCTGCCTTCGCCATCGGTATTCCTCCACATCTCTACGCATTTCACTGCTACACGTGGAATTCTACCCCCCTCTGCCATACTCTAGCTTGCCAGTCACCAATGCAGTTCCCAGGTTGAGCCCGGGGATTTCACATCGGTCTTAACAAACCGCCTGCGCACGCTTTACGCCCAGTAATTCCGATTAACGCTCGCACCCTACGTATTACCGCGGCTGCTGGCACGTAGTTAGCCGGTGCTTATTCTTCCGGTACCGTCATCCCCCCGCCGTATTAGGGCAAAGGATTTCTTTCCGGACAAAAGTGCTTTACAACCCGAAGGCCTTCTTCACACACGCGGCATTGCTGGATCAGGCTTTCGCCCATTGTCCAAAATTCCCCACTGCTGCCTCCCGTAGGAGTCTGGGCCGTGTCTCAGTCCCAGTGTGGCTGGTCGTCCTCTCAGACCAGCTACTGATCGTCGCCTTGGTAGGCCTTTACCCCACCAACTAGCTAATCAGCCATCGGCCAACCCTATAGCGCGAGGCCCGAAGGTCCCCCGCTTTCATCCACAGATCGTATGCGGTATTAATCCGGCTTTCGCCGGGCTATCCCCCACTACAGGACATGTTCCGATGTATTACTCACCCGTTCGCCACTCGCCACCAGGTGCAAGCACCCGTGCTGCCGTTCGACTTGCATGTGTAAGGCATGCCGCCAGCGTTCAATCTGAGCCAGGATCAAACTCTTCAGTTCAAACCTGTTACTGTTTTTCGGTTCTCTCGAACCGGTCGCTCACTCAAAGCTGACAGGTCATATGAATTGCTTCATAAACCTGACTTACTTTAGTGTGAGACTCTTGATACTTTTGCTGTCCCGATCCGAGGATCGGTTCGCTGCCATCAAGCGTCCACACTTATCGGCTGTTAGTTTTTAAAGAGCACATCTGCGAGAAGCGTTCTTCTCAGCAGCGCTGCGTTTTCAGCAGCAGAGAAACGAGATTATGAA